>NZ_JACVTM010000034.1:0-18104 GCF_016624415.1 Paenibacillus sp. S28
GAACGCGATCTGGATGCCGTACATCGGCCCGTAACAGAAAATAAGAAAGTACAAAAAGGCCGGCGCAATAAACAGGTACAGCTCCCAGTTCATAATGATGCGCTTCCATAAACCTTTGCCTTTTCTCTTTGTCGGCATGGCCGCCGCCGGGCGGCCGGCAAACGCCGTATTGGTTTCCTGCATAGGATCACCCCTTCCTGATAAATGGTTTTTGCTCCACCCATCGTTGCCACAGTATGTCAGGTGTGCTAACGCTTACATTTTTACGATAGCCCAGGGAGCAGTGCTCGTAAATATGTCATTTTAGCTGCTGCCCCTAACCCCCGGTAACAAGGTGCCTGCGGCCTGATGACAAGCGGCTTGGACAAGCGGACAATGTGTCATTTTTGAGTGATCCGGCGGGATATGGGCGGCATATCAAAATTGACCAACCGAGCGGCAAAGCCCATGCAAGCAAGTAGCTTTTCCCCAATCCTTCCGGTCTGCTGTACCTGACCATTCAAACCTTTCCGCCAAGCTGCACATGATTTAGTTATAAGAAGAATGCCGAGCAAAAAAGACTCCCGGCTCAATCGGCCGGCAGCCTTCCTCTTGTGATGTTATCCTTATGTCTCGCCGACCTTCCCAAACATTACTTCACAGGCTGGGGGCCATATTGGTTATCCGTCTCCTGACTTGCCTGACAGGTTTGCACAACAAAAATAATGATGCCTACGATCGGTATCAGGGCGATCAAGTTCCACCAACCGCTTCTTCCCGTATCGTGGAGTCTGCGGCATGCAACCGCCAAAGACGGCAAGAAGGTAGCAGCAAAATAGATCGCGGATAATATGTAAGACAGCCCCACGATTTCCTCGACGACGGAAAGCACGAGGTAGATTACTCCTTCATACAGCATAAACATCCAATATTCTTTTTTGGACGCCCTTCCCTGAAATTCCGCGTAATTTTTCAATGCTTTTAAATACCATTCCATCCTAAACTTCCCCTATCCTATATTGAATCCGATTGAGTTTAGCATGAAATCAAACCTGCAGATACCATCAAATTTTTCCATGAAATTTCAGAAATGAAAAAAAGCGGCCGACTGCTGAGAAGACGGCTGCTGAATAAAAGGCTCATGAATTGACTTCACTTTTAAACTTGATGCAGCAAGGGTAAACAACGCTCCTCCCAGCATCCAAAATGGCTCCCAAAAAAAGAGCCTCCACCTGAGCGCAAAATCGTCAATCTGCAGGGACAGCAGCCCTATGCAGGCAAAAATAAGAGAAATCACGTTGGCTAGGCCGTATAAGAATAGCAAAATCCCCGCTAGTAGCCCTAGAACATATAAAACCCAGTTCGTCATGCTGGACCATGGCCTTAGAAACAGCAGCAAAAATAAGCCCCCACACAATTTCACGAATCCAGTAAGCCAGACCATGGCTATGAACGATGCTTCCCTTTCTATGGCTTGATTATAGATGAACCCTCCTAATGTATTTACGCCAATCATGCCTCCGCCTGCCCAGTAAAAGCTAATGATCGCAAACAGAACGCACCAGATAAACCCCGCAAAGATATACACTTCTTTATGTTGGATCATTCCCATCCTTTGCCTTCCCTTAATAGTCATCGCACTCCTGCCTAAGTCCGGGCACTTTTTTCAGCTATGCCGTATCCATTTCGCCCGTTTGTGCTCTCAATTGTCTATCTCTCTCCATTTTTAATAATGCGTCAAAATAGCATCGCCTTCTGAAAATATCGAATATGTAAACCAATCTATCAATTTATTCCTATGGATTGGCAGACAAACCGCTTGTCCCAAGAAATACCCCGCATATGCCCGTTTTCTCAAAATATAGCCGTTAGTCTAGCAAATGATAGTTATCAGTCCATGCCAAATGTGAAGCAAACCCATACTCTGTAGACAAATCGACAGGAGGTGCATATCATTGGAATTTTCAAAAAAGTGCTGCAAAGCTAAAGTTGTTCACCACCATAGAAATAAGAAACACCGCGTCATTAAAAAAGTTGTAAAGGTAAACTGTCCTCCCCCGAAAATTAAAGTAAATGCTCCGGCCGGTCCGCAAGGCCCGCAAGGTCCTGCAGGTCCACAAGGTCTTCCTGGAGCACAGGGTATTCCAGGACTTCAAGGTGCTACCGGACTACAAGGTCCTGCCGGCGCACAAGGTCCTGCTGGTCCTCAAGGGCCTGCCGGAGCACAAGGCCCTGCCGGACCGCAAGGCCCTGCGGGTCCAGCAGGAGGCATCGCTTCGTTTGCATTCTTGTGCAGCACGGTCGATCAAACCGTTGCCGCAGCCCCTACTCCCGGAGGCCAAGGCGGCGCCGTTACCTTTAATAACTCTGTCATTAACGGGACTGCCACTTCCTTCACCAGCCCATCCACCGTCAACATCCTGGAAACTGGTTTCTATAACATCAGCTGGGAAGTATTCCCGACTGCCGGAAACAGCGCATTCGGCCTGTTCTTCGATCCGGATGCCGCCGGACCGCTGCCGGCCACGCTGGTTCCTTGCAGCAACTATGGCTCCGGTGCGGGCAATAACCCTTATCAAGGTCAAGTCGTAGCACGATTAACGGCGGGAGGCGTCCTGACTTTGAACCGGATCGATAATACGGGAACTCAAACACTGCAGGCCAGCATAGGCGGGGGAACGCCTACAACTAGCGCTTCGATTGTCATTGAAAAATTGGCGTCCGCCTAAACAACCTATTGGCAGCTCCAAGATTATTAGTAATATATGCGCAAGAAATCGCTCTGCTACTAGCACAGCGATTTCTTGGCGTTTGTTGCATATTTGATCATCGGTTTTTAATCAAGATCCAAATCAGCTTTGCTGAGTTTCTTGTTTGATAGAATGTGCTTCACGCCCCACTCGCCGATCTGATCCAGAAATTCAATCATAGACCGTCCCGCCGAAGTCAGCGCATATTCCACTCTGGGCCGGGGCTCCGGGTACGATTTCCGTTCAATGATGCCGTCACGCTCCAGCTCGCGGAGCTGTTCTGTCAGTACCTTCTTGGAGATGGACGGTAAATGGCGCTGCAATGCGCTGTAACGCACGGGCTGGTCGTTTTTGTACAAATACCGGTATATCGGTATCTTCCATCTCCCGCTTAGACTGGATATGACCACCTCGACCGGACACTCATTCAGCTGCACAGGCATTGGACTCCCTCCCTATTTTTTCCCAACATTATACACCAAGCTGCGTGCGCATGCCTGGATACAAAAAAGTGCCTTATTGTTCCCGGCATGGCCCCAGCTCTATAATGGCTCGTGAGGGGGGAATCGAACATGAAAATTGGAATTTTGGGATCCGGAAATGTAGGTAAAACGTTAGCTAAAGGTTTAGCGGTGTCGGGCCATCGCGTTGTCGTGAGCAGCCGGGAACCCGATCATCCGAAACACGCATCTTGGAAAAAAGAGACCGGCAGTTCGGTCGGAATGGTCACTTTTGACGAAGCCGCCCGGTTTGGAGAGACGATGATTCTGGCGCTTCCCTGGAATGGTTTGAAAGACGTGCTGGAATCCATCGACCCCGCCTGTTTAAAAAATAAAACCGTCATCGACGTCAGCAATGCCGTATCCTTTGACGGCGGGCCGCGTTTGCTCCATAACGAAACATCTGCAGGGGAAATCATCCAGCAGCTGCTGCCTGACAGTTCTATCGTTAAAACACTCAATATCGTCAGCGATCAAATCATGGTTCACCCGCATTTTAGCGAAGGCTCCCCGGTCATGTTTATGTCCGGCAACAACTTGGAGTCCAAAGAGCAAGTCAGGACTCTGTTGAAAGACCTCGGCTGGTCAACGGTTATTGATCTGGGAGATATCAGCCGAAGCCGCCTTCAGGAATCCATCATGCTTGCCTGCGTCATCAGCGAAATGCAGCTGCAATCGCCAGGATCGGCATTCGCCTTGTTAACGCGTGGATAAATCTTTTCATTCTTTTGATTATGCAGTTCGTCGGGATTCCCTTTCCCACTTGGATTGCGCCTCTTTCAGGAAAACAGCAGCGGTTTCGGAGCTCTCAAAAGCCCTTTTGGGAATAATATGCGCCATCGTCTGATTCAGGAATATGAAAATATACTCATCATTGTGCTCGATGCTTCTGATTCCGGGCCATTTATGTATACTTTCGTTCACAGACGTATTCTCAATGATTCCTTCATCTGCCAAGGTAATCGTATGCTCTCCCAGCAGCCCGGGTTTATCGTCCAGCAGGGACAAGACCCGCCTTTTAAATCGCTTGTAAGAGTAAACATGTACACCAAGTCCCAGGATTATTCCAGCAGTCCAGGAGTACCATGTCGGCAGCTGCATCAGCATAAAAATAATGCTCATCACGACCGGAAGGAGAATCAGACTAGTGAGAAACCGCCGCTTGTATTTCAAATTGTTCATGATGACATGCTTGTTGAATTTCCAATAATCCTCTTTGTTGATGTCAAAAGAAATGACCATTTAAACCCTCCATGGTATACTGGACAGCACGCCCATTGGAACGAACTCGAGCCGCTGTCCAGTCAGCATCAACATATCCTGTGCTTCTCTATAGGTTCTGCAATTCAAGCCATTCTTCCATCTTGGGGATGGATTCTGCATAATGCTTAATAGCACCCAAGGTTATGGAGACCTGCTCTGTTCCGGTCTTCTGTTCTTCTTCATCCGTACATTCGATCCACAAAGACCGTTTTAGATTATATTCCAGCCATTCTAGTTTGGACAATAACCCACCAGCCAGAATCAGCCTCCAATCGGATGAAATGCGCCCCTGAGCTGTTTTATATCCTTGTATAAAGGCTAAAAATTTCTCCTTCTGTATCTCACCCGTCTCATTTTCGGACCAATAAACAGCGGTTTCCAGTAAGTCCAGCGACGGATTTTTATAACCGGCGGATTCCCAGTCAATCAGTATGGGTTCATGACCTGACCACAGTACGTTTTTCGGGTCCAAGTCCCCATGCGTAATCACCCATTCAGAAGAAAGCCCGTTCACCGATTCGATGGCGGCTGCATTCCATCGATGTAAATGTTCCATGCTTTCGAGCAGCTGACCGGTCCACTCGGCATGGTTTTCTTGTCCTTTCTCCAAATAGAGGCTCCAATCCGTTAAAGCCGAATTCGAGAATAGTGGAGCTTCGATTCCTAAAACTGAAAAGTCGATCCGATGCAGCTTTGCTAGAATGTCACCCATTTTTCCGCAATGAGTCGTGTCTATTTCACCATGCTTCAGGCTGTTCTCACTGGTCCAATCAAAAACAAGATAATACCTGTCCTCTAATCGCTGCAGCGACTCCCCGTCAAACTTCTTTGCGGGAAGCGCAGGAATGAATTTTGCCGCGTAATTCGCAATCCGCTCAGACATGATGTAGTTGCTCACTGCAGTTGGTCTGGTCATAATCTGCGGATTTAAAGCCTTCACGGCATATTTGCCTGTCGCAGTTTCCACCGCGTACATTTTGTGAAGCAGCCCACCGGTAACCGGTACAGGGGCCGATTGCAATTCGCCTAGCTTCAGCGCACGGCACAATTTTTGAAATTCGGAGATACTCGATTTCTCATGCATACTTGCACAGCTCCTTATGGAGTATTCGGAAACTATAAAACGAACTCCAACTGTACATCCCTTGGATCGTTCTCCAGCAACTTCCGGCTAACCTCCGCCGCTTCCCGGCATCCCATTGCACCATAAAAGGCAATCGTTTCTTCGGCTGAACCTGCGCAGATATACAATTTCTCAGCTCCCCACTCCCTCGCCTGATGAGCCGCGATCGCGAACAGTTCTTTACCGATCCCTTTACCTCTATGCTCCAGCGTAATGAATAATTGATCCAATGGCATTTTTAATATATTGAGATGGGTTCATACCGTTAATGAGTTCAGCTTCCTCAAAACTTAATTTCCTGTAATTCCACATGGGCTCCCTCCAATGGCTCGCATTCATACTTGATAATTTTACCATAAGCTTCAGGTATTGAATGGCTATAACCAAACTGTCCTGCTTTCGGGGAGTTCAAACCTGATCCTTGCGAATCCCGATTTAAACCAAACAGCCTGTGACCCGGAAAAATCATAATAAAAACAATAAGCTCCGATTGGCCTGTTGAACCCAGTATCCGATCGGAGCTTTGTCATTTCAATTATTCCGCTTGTTAGATTTATCTTTCCGTTCAGTCTAAACGCCGGGCGACATGAAGAACAGCGCCCCAATGGCGGCGGACCGACGAGTCCGGACGGCTGTTCAGGCGAACCCGGATTTCACTGAAGAGCTTCTCACGCTTCCATTCCTCCATAAGAATATGGTCGGAGAACGTTTTCAGAAGGTTAATGTATTCTTCCGCATGATAGATGCGTTCCCAGTCGAAATGCCGAACATGAACGACCTCAAACAGGCCGCTTTGCCCGATCTCTTCCCGCTGCTCCTGCAGTTCCCCCGGCCTTGGCCAGTCGGTGTCTTTCGGTTTGCCCTCGCCCAGTTCATCGTATACGTCTTGGATTTCACGGAAGAACGGATCCCCGTCGTCCGGAAAAACGTGAGTGGCGTTCCAAAAAGCCAAATGTCCGCCGGGACGTAGGACCTGCCATGCCTTGGAATACCGAACCTTCGGATCAATCCAGCTCCACGCGGTGGCGGCAAATACCAAATCGAACCTTTTCTCGGCCTCGGGCTGCCACTCTTCGAAGCCCCCCGTTATAATTTCGGCATCCATTCCGGTGAGGTTGCGGCGGGCAGCTTCCGCAAGATCCGCTCCAAGCTCCACGCATGTCATGTTGAATCCAAGTTTGGCTAACGGTAGGGTCGCCTTTCCTGTCGCACAACCGATTTCCAGCAGACGATCCCCCGGATGCAAATCAGCCGCCTGTACCAGATCGTCCAGCAAAGCTTCCGGGTACTCCGGCCGTGCCTGCTGGTACAGATCGGCCGCCTGCTCAAAGGTTTGACGCAATTCTTTATAATCGTGTCGAGAGTGCATGATTTCCTCCTTAACCGCTGCTTATGTCACTTTTTACTTTGGGAATCATTTAACTCGTTTAAAGCTTTCTCTATTCGCCGCTGTCTGGTTTCCGGTGTCTTGGCATCCTCAATGCCCAGAACAAGGCGCCGTCGATTACTATAAGACATGCTCTCAAAAGCAGACTTCGCCACCCCGTTATGCGACAATGCTGACAAGAAGTCGTCCGGCACGGCTAATTCACGCGGTTCCGTATCCAGCTCCAACTGAACCTCGAGTTCGTCGCCGGCGGCAACCTTCGCTTTCTTCCGATGCTCCGTGCTGACCGGAATCAAAAATCGTCCGCCCATTACTCCAATCGTAGTCCGGTACGCGTACCCCCGGATCGTAACACGAACCGCAGGCTTTTTTCCAGAGCCTAAGCTTCTGACGACTTCCTCCGGCACCTCAATGCCTGTTGCGGTCTTTCCATGCAGCTGCAGTTCGGCAGTAAATGTTACCATATCGCAACCTCCTCAATATATTTTTTATCCCTTCAAGTAGTCGACCAATACAGGGACCAATGCGGCCGGTTTCACGATATGCGTTTGACCGGGAAGCACTTGATGGGTTGCATTCGGCAAAACCTGTGCAAGCTCCTTCATGGAATTACGCATCCATTTCGGGCTCTTGCCGCCAACGGCAACAAGCGTGGGGACAGAGATGCTCGACCATCGTTTCAGCGTCTCCTTACTCCCTTTCTGCTGCCCGATCGTCAGTATGGTGTCATAAGGAAGCGTATGGGCGACCGACTTAAGCTTGGACCAGGCAGGCATCATCGGCATCATGGCCACGACCGGGGCCGGCAGTCCGACTCCTTTTCTCATAAACAGCTTGACTGCTGCACCCCGGCGATTGGCTCTAATCAGTTCATCCATTTGTGCAGCGTACTCATCCGGCACAGCTTCACGGCTACCGTCCGTTACAAAAGGCGCTTCGTATAACGCCAGTTTTTTTATCGACGTAAGCTGATTTGCCGCTTCAAGGGCAAGCGCTGCCCCCGAGGATACGCCGTATACAAATACATCCTCTCCTGCTTCTTCAATCACAGCAGAAAGGTCCTCAATCTCGCGATCAACTCCATAAATAGCATGATTTCCACTTTCGCCACGCCCTCTACGATCATAGGTATACACGGTAAAATCCTGCTGCAATGCAGCTGCCAAGGCACTGCTGGGGCCATTCCCCCGGCTGCACAGCGCGCCATCGACCAGCAGGAGCGGCGAGCCGCTTCCAACCTTGTCGTAAGCAATAATCGTGCCGTCTTTCGAAGTGACCGTTCTCATAAGGCAAAGCCTCCTTGCTTCGTTTTTTGTCCTCTACCAATACAACGAACGCGGCTCACCATAATCGACAAATACACGATCTTTTATGGTTTTTTTCTATAAATTTTTAACAAACCGATTTTGACTCGTTCAACGAAACGAACTATTGTTCCGTATATAATGCCAGGTTCTCCAAAGTGGACCTTAAACCGACGTCGTGATCTTCTTTCCGGATCCCTGCCGGCACGTTCTCGCATACGATCGTAACCACCGTGCCCTTCGGATTGGCTGCTAAAGTCCATGTCATGATCATCTCTCCGGCAAAATCAGGATCATCTGACTCGAATACAACAGCCTGTACAATACGCTCGTCCGGGACGAGCTCCAGGAACGTTCCTTCGACGACGTCTGTATCGTCAGAGGTCTTCCCTTGCATTGTGCCGTCGTTCTCTAAATAAGTCAGCGACATCCGGTAAGTTCCACCCGCCACGGGGTTGAACTCGAAAATTCGGCCTTTCATTCCCTCCGGAGGAAGCCACATTACTAAAGCCTCAGGGTCCACGAACGCATGATAAATCGTTTGCGGCGATGCTTTGATCGTCCTCGAGGCAGTGTCGATTCTCTTGTTACTCGAATGATTGGTCATGAGTATCCAACCTCCAATTTCACAAAAATGGATCCATCAGCCCACATGTTTTACTAACGTCATCGTAGCACACTTATCAGGCTGTTATTTCTTGCGAATTGCTTTTATCCCGTTCAGCTAAAAAAGCAATCGGACACCCGGCAGCCGTTAAAAGATGGGCTGACTCCAAGCTATTAAAATCCTCTTCTCGCATCAATCCATATTATGGTATAGTAAAAACTAGTAATCTAGGTCTATGGAACCAGAAGATTCACTGAAGACCTAGATATTTTGATGGAACCGGCTTTCAATTACCGCAGCCGGATCGATACATGAACGCTGGGGGGAACAGGGTGTATTGTCATCAGTGCGGGGCAAAGTGTGCTCCGGAACAGAAAATATGCGGAAAGTGCGGAGCAAGATTATTGACGGAAGAAGTACGGCAGGCCGTTCTTGAGGTAGCCGCGGGCACCGAGGCCATCCGGCTGCCTCAAGCTGCAGCAGGTAAACTGGGAGATGATCAGCGCCCGGCACAGGCGGCCGTCACCAAGGGAGGAAGCGGCCGGGTATTCCAGTGGATCATCCCTTTTTTGCTTGCCGGAGTGGTTGCCCTGGGTCTTACGCTCTATTACAAGTATGAGCAGTCCGTAAACCAGGAAGTGATGGCGCTTCAGCAGCAAGCCAAGAAAGAGGCGTTGGCAGGACGGTATTCGGAAGCGGTCCAGCTGTTGGAACGGGCCGAAGAACAACGGCCGCGCTTCGCCGCACTGACCCGGGACCGGGAGCTTGCGGCCAAGGCCGCTCAGCTCAAAAATCAACTCGACGGCGCTTCGGCACAGCTTAAGGCCAAGAAGTTGGATGAAGGGGAAAAAGCGCTGAGGCAAATCGCGGATATGATCGGCAAGCGGCAGGAGCCGCTGTTCGCGCCGCTTCAGAAATCGCTGGCGGCGGACCAGGTTATGCTGACGGTGCTTCGCATCAAAGGCCAGCTGGACAAGCTGACTACAGTTGATGCGCTGGCCGATAAGCTCGTTACGGTCCGCGGCCTCAGCGGTCAGGAAGCGGCCGCCGTCAAAGCGCAGATTATCAACAAAATCGCCGGGATCAGCTATTCGTCAGCCGAAGAGAAGCTGCGGAAAAAGGATTTTGCCGGAGCGCTGGAAGCCGTGGACAACGGGCTGTCCTACGCTGCGGACAATCCGAAGCTGACGTCGTACCGGAAGCAAATTTCGGAAGCGAAGCGGGAGTTTGAGGAGGCTGAAGCTAAGCGTATTCAGCTGGCCCAGCAGAAGGCCGCCGAAGAAGAATTGAACAACCGGACCGCGGCCGTTGATGTATCCGGCGTTACGGCCGTGCTGGACGATTACGGCGATCTGACCATTTCCGGGACGGTCACGAACACCGCGACCCGCCCGATCTATTCGGTCAGCGTTTACCTCAACATTTACAGCAGCTCCTCCGGTGCCTTCATCGGCGATGCTTATGCCAACGTTTCGCCGTTCAGGCTGGAGCCGGGGGAATCCGGGAGCTTCTCGACATCCTACTATGGGGTCTACGAACAAGCGGAAGTCTCGGTTGATAATGCATCCTGGTATTTGGAATAGGGGGACGGAATATGAGTAAAGGCATTTGGATCAGCGCACTGGCCTCCCTGATCATCCTCGGCTTGGGAAGCGGCGGGACGTATTTCATTCACAGGACGGCCGAGAACGAGCTTGGCGGGCAGCCGCTGCTCGCAGTGCAAAAGGCAGCCAATGCAGCCAATGCAGCGGCGGTGACGAAAGAAAAAAAGACGCGCAAGGAGATTATCGAGGACAGCCAGAAACGGGTCGTCACGATCGAAAGCGGAGACGGACTCGGCTCCGGATTTCTGTATAACGATCAAGGTGACCTGTTAACCAACGCCCATGTCGTAACCGGGTCACAGCAGGTAACAGTGCGGACGTTGAATCACGAAGAATATAAAGGAACCGTCATCGGGATCGGAACCGATACGGATGTTGCGGTCGTTCGCGTGCCTGAGCTTAAGAAGCTCGCCCCGCTTTCCGTAGCCGAAGACTACAAGGCGGAGGTCGGGGACGAAATCCTCGCGCTCGGCAGCCCTTTGGGTCTGGAAAATACGGTAACGACGGGGATTATCAGCGGACTCGGCCGCAGCTTCGACATTGATCCGTACACCTACAGCAATCTGTACCAAATCTCTGCGCCGATTACCCACGGCAACAGCGGCGGACCGCTGGTCAATGCAGAAACGGGTGAAGTGCTGGGTATCAACTCGGCGGCTGTGTCCGAGGGACCGGGAATCGGGTTCAGCATTCCGATCTCCAGCATTCTTCAGCAGGCCAGGGAATGGTCCAAGACCCCGATGACCGAGCTTCCGGCTGGGGACGGCGGAGATGAGTACGGTACGGACAGCGACGGAACGGTCGCGGACGAGCGGGACATTGTCGCTTACTTCTATCAAAGCCTGAATAACGGCGATTACGTTACGGCGTATTCCCTGCTCGGCAGCGAATGGCAGAGCGGAATCAGTTATGAGGATTTCCGGGCAGGTTATCTGAATACCGGTGATATAACGCTTGGCTCACTGACGCTTGAAGAGCAGGACGACGGCGCTTTGGTCAGCGTTGATATTACGGCTGAGGAGCGGCGTAAGAGCGGCACCGTCTATCAAGGTTACCGGATGAGCTATTCGGTCGGGTATGAGAACGGAGAATTGAAAATATTGCACGGCAAAGGGAAGAAGCTTTAAGTTCCTCTGCCCTGGCACAGCCCCTGTCCCTTGTGGATAGGGGCTTATTATTTACGGGAAGCGCCGGTCGAAAGCTCCATCTCTTCCTTGTGGCCCTTCCACTCGACGGTAACCTGAATGGTTGAGTCCTCCAGCGGAATAGCGCCGTTGCCTCCGGATCCGCTAACGATGTCTCTGTTCCCTGACAATTTTTGTTCCCCGCTTCCACTCATCGTTGTGCCGGTAAATTTATATTTGATTCTCCCCACGTTTGCAGGGTCTTTCCCTTTGTACCGGATTTGGAGCCGGCTGATATGATCTTCTCGATTCAGTTTGGTAATCGTATAGTTAGCAGACCAGGTTTTACTTTCGCCAGTAAATTGAATTACGGAAGGATGACTTAGACATCCGGATAACATCGTAAAAGTAACGATGCATAAACCAATGAGCACCTTCTTGATTGGAATCCCTCCTCGCCATTCTTATGAAGTATATATAAATAGAACGCGGTAAAATCTGAGTTGTTGGCGTAAACCTTCAATTAAAATGAAAAAGGCTAATGCATGAAAAACCGATGCCGCAAGGCATCGGTTTATTTTCGGAAAGGCAATGTATCCTCTTACTCGTCCCAATGCGAGTGAAGAACCAAATCACAGAAGTTTGGGCTTTTGTATCCTGGCAGCAGCCGCTCGCATACATCCGATTTGATATTCCCGAATGTCGTTTCCGGCTTATGCTTGAAGCCTTCCAGAAAAGCGTTCAGGATCTTGCTCTTGAACTGATTCCGGGGGAACGCCGCTACGATTTGTTCACGAATCTCCGGCGTAATCGCATCAAAATTTTCTCCCATGACATCATAACCGACACCCGAATAAATCAGCGCAACTTCCGGCTCCTTATACTGCGCAATGCCGATCGTCGTGTGCAGGGCGACGGCATCCCAGACGCGCCGGATCGACTCCTCCGGAACCTGATGCGATTCCAAAAACTTTCTTGCCGCATTGGCTCCGTCAACCTCAAACCGCTTGTCAGGACTGCTGAAGTGGTTGGTTAATCCCAAATCATGGAACAAGGCACTGATATACAGCAGCTCGGCATCATACGTTATTCCCGCCTGCTCCCCCTGTACGGCACCAAACAGATATACCCGATGAGAATGGTTCCACAGCAAATCATCCCCATGATCCCGAAGCAGCTCGGCAGCCTGTCTGGCTAATGCGCTGTCCGGTATTTTTACATGACCGATAGATAAGGACATTGTCATACACCTCGCAAAAAAGGATTGTGTTGTTGATGCCCTCATTGTAAAATGCACTGTATAATAGATCAATGTTATGATTTCTATAATAATAATAGATAAAACACATCATTTGGACGCTCAGAGCATTCATACGCTCATCATGCCATCCTACACATCGGGAGGAAACGAATCATGGAGATACGGCAATTGGAATATTTCCAAGCGATTTGCGAGGAGCTTCACTTCACGCGGGCCGCAGATAAATTAAATGTGACCCAGCCTACGCTGAGCCATCAGATCAAGTCGCTTGAAGACGAAATCGGCACCCCTCTTTTTGACCGAATCGGAAAGAAAATCGCGTTGACCGAGGCGGGGAAGATCCTGAAGTCGCATACGGCTGTCATTTTCAACGCACTCCAAAGCGCAAAGGACCAAATGAACGAGCTGCAAAGCGGAGATCGTGGAACGCTCGCCATCGGCTCTCCCCCCGGGGAGTTAAATCATTTGGTGTCCTCGCTTCTGGTCGATTTCAACCAGAAATATCCGAACGTTACGGTCAAAATTGTTGAATCCGGAAACGTTACGGAGAAGGTACTGAATAATGAACTCGATGCGGCCGTGACCATTCTGCCCGTCGACGATGACCGGCTGGACACAATCCCTTTATACTTCGAACAGTTTAATTTAACCGTCTCCTCCAGCCATGAGCTTGCCCAGCGAAAAGAGATTAGCTTTACCGAAGTGGACCGGCTGCCGCTGATCCTGCTTCCCGAGAACCACAAGTGCCGCCAGCTAGTGGACGCGACCTGCCGCATGACCGGCAATCAGATGACCCCCTTCGTCGAAACCAATTCCATTAGTACCATCTTCAATTTGGTTAAATCGGGTGCCGGCGTCAGCATCTTATCCAAATCGCTGATCGATCTGAACCGTGACGGTGCGATATCCGCAATCCCTATCGTCAATCCCACCTTATACCGGCAGATCGTCATCATTATGAATAAGGATAAATTTTTAAGCCACGCGGCCCGGGCGTTTATTTCCCTTCTTCAGCAATTTGTGGAAAATAACAAGTTAGGCAATCTCGTCCCCCATGCGGTGTTGGAGAGCTAGAGCCCGCTCGTGATCGCGTTAATCTTTTCCCGTCCAACACGAAAACTGCCGCATTTGAACAGTACCCCCAATGGTTCGACATCGGCTAATCGTTGGAAATGCACTTCAACTTCGCGGCAGTTCGTTGTTATGTTTACCCTTTGACCGAACCGATCATCATCCCTTTCACAAAGAAACGCTGCAGGAAGGGATAGAGTGCCAGTACTGGAACACTGGCGACCATGATGAGAGCATACTTGATGAGTTCCGCGTACCGCTGGGCTTCCACGATCGTTTCCGGGTCAACGACGGCATCGGTTCCGTGGGCCGACATCTGGCTGGAAATCAGGATGCTGCGCAGGATTAACTGCAGGGGATACAGATCCGCGTCGTGCAGATAAATCAGCGCGCTGAAAAAGGAGTTCCACTGGGATACCGCAGTAAACAGCGCCATGACCGCAATGATGGGCGCCGACAGCGGAATGACCATGCTGAAGAAAAAGCGGAAGGTCGAGCAGCCGTCGACCTTGGCCGATTCCAGCATTTCCTCCGGCAGCGTATTTTGGAAAAACGTCCGCACCACGATGACGTAATACGCCGATGCGGCTGTGGGCACAAACAGCGCCCAGATCGTGTCGACCATGCCCAAATTTTTGACCACCATATAGGTCGGGATCATGCCCCCGCTGAAAAACATTGTAAAGACGATCAGCACCATGAACACATTCCGCCCGTCCAGCTCCTTGCGCGACAGGGCGTAGCCGCCCGGGATCATGATCGCTAAGCTTAATGCGACGTCCATCACCGTGTACAGGAACGTATTCGCATAACCTCTCCATACGTCATGGTTCTGCAGGATAATGCGGTAGCCTTCCAGCGTAAACCCTTTGGGCCAAAGGCTGACGTTTCCGGAATTGACGGCTGTCGGTTCGCTGAACGAGGAAATGACGATGAAATACAAAGGATACAGGACAATCAGCAGAATAGCGGACAGTATCGTATAGTTGCACAGGTCAAACACTTTGTCGGCACGGGAACGGGCAATCCTTGCGGTATGATCGAGTGCATCCGTTTTAGCCATGAGCGCTCCCTCCTAGAACAAGCTTTGCTGCTTCAATTTTTTGGCGAGCTGGTTCATCGTCAGCAGCAGGGTAAAATTGATGAGGTTGTCGAACAGGCCGATCGCCGCCGAGTAGCTGTACTGCGCGCCGACCAAGCCGGTCTTGTACACATAGGTTTGAATCACTTCCGACGAATCGATATTCAAGGAGTTCTGCATCAGCAGCACTTTCGAGAAGCCCAGGGAAGCAAAGTGCCCCATTTTGAGAATGAGCATGATCATAATGACAGGCATGATCGTAGGCACGTCGATATGCCGCACCCTTTGAAATTTATTGGCCCCGTCCATAATCGCGGCTTCATGCAGCTGCGGATCGACGGACGTCAAGGCGGCCAAATAGATGATCGCGCTCCAGCCCGTCGTTTGCCAAATCTCCGAGATGACGTACATCGGTTTGAACCAGGCCGCTTCGCCGAAAAAATTGATCCTTTCCCCGCCGAAGAGGTCGATCCAATTGTTGATCATCCCCGTCCGCGGATTCAAGAAAATGTACAGCATGCCGACCAATACGACGGTCGAAATAAAGTGCGGGGCGTAAGTAATGGTCTGCACCCATTTCTTGAAGCGGAGCCGGGCGACCTGATTCAGCATGAGCGCGAACACGACCGCGATCGGGAAGGCAAAGACCAGGTCGTACAGATTGATCAGCAGCGTATTTTTGAGCGTATTCCAGAATTGATAGGACCGGAAGAAACGCTCGAAATGCTCGAACCCCACCCAGGGGCTCCCCCAAATCCCGTCAATGGCGCGAAAATTTTTAAAAGCGATCTGAAGACCGTACATGGGCGCATACTGAAAAATCGCGAAATGCAGCAAAAGCGGCAGCAGCAGCACGTAGAGCTGCCAGTTGCGGATGACCCGCTGCCACAGCGAAGCGGCCTTCGGTTTCGCGGGCTTCTCCAGCTGCGCGAGCGCCGTCCTTTCGATTTTGGTGTTCATCGTTATCAACCGTCCTTTACGTTACGCGGGCCGGAAACCAGCTCGCTAACGGATGTTGGGGGCAGTTTTCTATTTGGCCAGGTTCGCTTTATTCGTATCGTAGCCGTCCTGGTACACCTTCGTATAATCGCTCAGCCCCATTTTGTTCAGCGTCTCCAGGTACGTATTCCACTCTTCGTCGATGCCGCCTTTGGCGATCCATTGGGCTTCCATTTTGTCCGTGTACGTTTTGATATCCGTCTGATACTGCTCGATGCTCTTGTACTGCGCGTCCGTGAACATAATATTCGGGTACACCCAAGGCTTCATGTACGGAACCAGAGCTTCGTACCACTCGTCAAAATCGGGATCGAGCTGCCCGGGCTCCGCTTTCGGCAAAATCTGCTTGTCGCGCATTTCCTGCGAGAAGCCGTAGACGAAGTCATTATAAGGCGTCTCTTTGACCTTCCATTCGCCGGCCGTATAGTTGTCCGGATTCGGGATGGTGTCATACGTGCCGTCAGCCAGCTTCTTCAGACGGTTCGGTCCTTCGCGAAGCTTCATGGACATTTCCGGCTCATAAGCCCGGTCGACCCATCTCATCGTCGCCTCGGGGTACGGATTAACCTTTGTGATAACGAACATACCCGGGGTCATCTGCAAATTGTTGCGCGGGGTGATTTGCGAGCCGTCCGGCCCGGCGAGCGGGATCATCGGCGAACCGTAATCCCACCGGTAGTCCGCGTTGGTGATCTGGTCGGCGCTCCAGGCGAAGAATGCTCCAACAGACGCCTTTTTGCCGGAGGAGACCTTGGCGATCAGCTGGGTGGAGTTTTGCGTCATGCTGTCCGGATCGATCAGCCCTTTTTCATACAGCGAGTGCAGGTACTTGACCGTATTTTTGAACTCCTCCGTCGCTCTGACGAATATCACCTTGTCATCCTGCACGATAAAAGTTTCGTCGATCGTATTGAAGGATCCGAACAGGTAGCCGAACCCATACTGCGAGTCGCCGAAGACGCCGGTCAGCGGAATTTCGTTATTCGGATTGCCGTCTCCGTCCATGTCCATCGTTTTGAATGCCTCGAGTGCCTTCGCGAGCTCCTCCGTCGTCTTCGGCATTTCCAAGCCGGCCTTCTTCAGCCATTCCTTGTTCACCCACAGCGTATTCCCGTCGGCATGCTTATACTCCGACATGTTGGCCATCGGCAGGGAATAAATATGCCCATCCGGAGCTGTGATCGCCTGCCGTACTTCCGGGTATTTGTTCAGAAAATCCGTCAAATTCGGCGCATATTTCTCGATGAGATCCTCCAGCGGAATAAACATGCCGTCTGCGCCTCCCGTCACGACCTGCGAGCTGCTGAGCTCCAGCAGCACGTCGGGAAGATCGCCGCTGGCGATAATCAGGTTGCGCTTTGTCGCCCAATCGGTGCCCGGGCTGAGGTTCCACTTAATCTGTACATTGGTCCCTTCGTTGATTTCCTTAATCGTCTCAAGCTCATTCCAATTCGTTCCCGTTCGTTCATCGTAAGTACCGGCAATGGTCAGGGATATCGGCTTATCGACAATCGGCAGCCCCGTCTCATGAAAGCCCGCGGACGCGCCCTTCGAATCGCCGCCCCCGGAACAGCCGGCCAGCAGCAGGATGGCGCTTAACACGGCCGCCATGGAACCTGCACGTTTGTTACGCATGTTCACGATCGTATTCCTCCTCAAGGCTTGTTTTGACATGAACAACATGTTGGATAGCTTTCACCCACATGTTAGCAACCTCCGCTCGGATGAGTCCATGCACGCTCTTTTACTGTACATGTATTTTGTTTCAGCAAAGTCAGGGCCTTGTTGCCGGAACGTCAAGTTTTGCAGAAGCATCCCGAATGTTGTCTCCTCCCCGTTCCCATCCCTGAAACAAAGTGCATCCCCAATGAAGGATTACTGCATGTTCATGCATCTTCGCCCCTCGTATAATGAAAACCAATTCACGCTTCTTAAGCGGTGCATGGCTTAAAGGGCCGTGTTCATCCGCGAAGATCCAATGAGAAAGTAGGGGTTATATGGAAAGCCAATTGCAACGCGAAGTCATCAGAACACAGGTGCTTGTCCTTGGG
>NZ_JACVTM010000035.1:0-11558 GCF_016624415.1 Paenibacillus sp. S28
CCTCTACCGTCGTAACCAGCGGCGGCGATTGATCCGACGAAACCGTAAACGTGTTGGTGATGACACTGCCGGCTGGCGTATCCGGAGGAACGGGGAACGCGGCGGTGCGAGTGATTGTCTCCCCGGGTAGCAGGACCGGTACCGTTTCGCTTAGGCCAAGAAGTGGGTCCGCCAGGATTACATTCGTCTGCGGAATCGACAGCAAATTCGTAACCGTCAACGTGTACGTGATCGTCTCGCCAGGAAAAGCCGTATTGCGGTCTGGAAGCTTGTGAATGACCAGAGACGGAACGGGAAACGCTCGTATGACCACTTCGGCCGTCGTTTCCTGCGGCGGCGTTTGATCCGACGAAACCGTAAACGCGTTGGTGATGACACTGCCAGCAGGCGCATCTAATGGCACGGTGAACGTCACGGTTCGGGTAATCGTTTCGCCAGGAAGCAAGATCGGTACCGTTTCACTCAGGCCGAGCAGCGCATCACTTAATACCACATTCGTCTGTTGTCCGACCAGCAGATTCGTGACCGTCAGCGTGTAAGTGATGGTTTCGCCGGGAAAGGCCACTGCCAGGTCCGCCTGTTTGCTAAGTGAAAGCCCGGCGCCCGTGACGGTTACGGTGGATTCGACCTCCTGCGTTCCAGCCTCCGCCGAGGTAACCGTAAGCAGGTTGACGATATCCGATCCGATCGGCGTTCCCTGCGGTACGGTGAAAGGGATCGTCAGCTCCGTGGTCTCTCCGACTTCAAGCGTCCCGAGCGTCTGATCAAGCCCGAGGAGCGGATCGGCGAGCCGGATACTGGTCAGCGGAACGTTGCCGATATTCGACAGCGTGATCGTGTAGGTAAACGTCTCGCCCGGCGTGACGGTTAAGGATGACGGCACCTTGCTGACCCCAAGCAGCGGGCGGGCGGATACGGTCACTTCGGCGCTGGCGGTTACAGGTTCCGTCTCATTGCTCACGGCCGTAACCGTATTGATGAACGTCTGCGGCGGCGACTCCAGCGGAACAAAGAACGGCACCTGCAAAATATCCGTCTGCCCGACCGCAATCAGGGGAATAACGGTGCTAAATCCGGTTAAATCGTCCGTGAGGGAAATGTTCGTTAAATCGCTGTTCCCGCTGTTGGATACGGTAATGGTGAACGTAACCGTTTCTCCCGGAGGCACCGCGGTGCGGTCTGCGGTTTTAGTCAGCGTGAGGCGTGGAACGGCTAGGACCTCGACAACCGCACCCACGGTCTCGGGTTCAGGCAGATTGTCAGCGGTAACCTGTACCAGGTTGGCAATCGTGATTCCGGCCAACGCTTCAGGCGGGATGACAAACGGCCAATTGATCGTGACCGTTTCCCCCACCAAAATTTCGTTGATGGTTTCATCCAGCCCGATGAGCGGATCGGTAATCCGTACGTTGATCAAGCCGACATTCCCCATGTTCTGGATGGTAATCGTGAAGATGACCAATTCTCCCGGGGCCGCGGCGGGTGGGTTCACGGTCTTGGTAAGCAGGAGGGCAGGTGCTTCCGTGACGAGGATTTCCGACTTTGCAAATTGCGGCTCAGGAATTTGATCGGATATTACCGTTACGACATTCGTAATAAATCCCGGAGGTGCTTCCGGCGGAACATGGAAGAAGACCTCGAAAATTTGCACTGCAAATGGAGGCAATTCAGGCAGAACCGTAAAAAAGCCGAGCTGCGGATCCTCAATCCTTACATTCGTAAGCGTCACGACGCTTGGGTTGGTTATTTCGATAAAAAAGGTCACCGTCTCTCCCGGCCGGACTTCGAATCGATCGGCGGTTTTGACAACCTTTAGATCAGGTACTAAACCGAACTTGGAAATAAACACATCAACCAAACCGCCTGGTCTCGTCTGAAAGGCTCCTGAGGTAACCGGGAAGTCGGATGAAAGGGTATAGCCCGTAACATACATGTTACCTAAGGCATCCACTGCGATAGCAGCACCGCTATCCACTCCCGTTCCTCCCAATAAGGTGGAATAGACCAGGGCATTACCATCAGAATTAAGTTTGGTTGCGAATGCATCTCTTGGACCCCCGATTGTCGATTGAATCGCATCGGGGGTAGTCGGAAAATCGTCCGAAAGCGTGTAACCTGTAAGAATGGCATTGCCGAATGGATCAAGGGCGCTGCCATAAGCGATTTGGGTATTGGTTCCGCCTAGATAGGTTGAATAGACGAGAGAGTTTCCTTCCGGATTCAACTTGGTCATAAATGCATCGTTAGTACCACCAAACGTCGGTTGAAAGGCTCCGGGGGTGGTTGGAAAATCAGTAGAACGAGTGTATCCTCCCACATAGGCATTTCCTGTGGCATCGACCGAAATGCCGTACCCATATTCGGTCAACGATCCACCTAAGTAAGTAGAATAGGCGAGGGAACTTCCAGAGGGATTTACTTTGGTCACAAACACATCGCCGGTGCCACTTCTCGAAGTTTGAAAAGCTCCAGGGGTCGTTGGAAAATTAATAGAAGCCGTATTCCCTGTCACATAAGCATTTCCTGCATTATCTACCGTAATTGCCGTGCCATTATCCCCACCTGATCCACCAAGGAAAGTGGAATAGACAAGCGAAGTTCCTGTGGTGTTCAACTTGGAAATAAACCCGTCGTTATTGCCTCCATAAACAGTTTGAATAGCGCCGGGCGTCGTCAGGAAATTGGAGGAAGCTGTTAATCCTGTAACATACGCCTCACCCGTACTATCTATTGCTATTCCGAGACCATAATCATCTCCGTCTCCGCCTAAATAGGTGGAATAGACAAGTGCATTTCCGGCGGCATTCAGCTTGGTCACAAAGACATCGCTAGAACCTCCGAACATCGTCTGTACGGCGCCGGGAGTAACCGGGAAGTCGTCGGAGTACGTTCGTCCCGTGATATAGGCGTTTCCAGCACTATCAACTGCGATATTCTGTCCTGAATCGCTAGCCGAACCGCCTAGATAAGTGGAATAAACGAGAGCGGTTCCGTTTGGATTTAGTTTGGTTACGAACACCTCCCGGTCCCCGCCGAATGTCGTTTGTACAGCGCCTGGCGTGATCGGGAAGTCTGTAGATGTCGTTATACCAGTAACATAGACATTGCCAGAGACATCTACCGCAATCCCAAATGGTTCATCATTGCCTGAACCGCCCAAGTAGGTGGAGTAGATTAATCCTGGATCGATAATAAGAGGAGCGCTACGGTCATAGGACTCGCCAATTTGAAACCCAATCGTGAGACCATTTTTATCATCGGGTACAAGGATGAACGAGCCCGGGACTTCTATTCGTTGTCCATCCATCTCCTGATAACAGACCGGGCAGGGATCAATTAATGCACCAATTGAGGTATCGACAACCAAATTTCCTTCTTCATCGAGCGAGATTTTCTCCGCTCCCACATATGCAAACTGAATAGCATCTTCATTGGCTCCTGGTTGAACGATAAACTCATATTTGATGTTTGGCCCCTCGCTTCGAAATACCAGATCAATCCCGGGCCATAGTTTCGGGTATATGATCCGTAGAAACGTGGGAATATCAGTACGCCATTTAGAAGGATCCGAGCCTCTAAAGTAATGGATCTTGCTATTCAACTCCCCGGTTCCTTCCGGATGAACATCTGGATTGGCATTCAGGAAGCGGAAATCTAGACGGGTGCTCCGTACCTCTCTCTCCTGGTGTGGTATTTCGATCTTCGGCTGTTTTCTTACTTTATGGTGTGAACTATCCGAAAAAGTAAAAATGACTTCACTGGACGTAAACAAAGCTTGAACATTTGAGCCTTTCGATACGTATCGAATCCTTGGTTCATTTACCTGTCCGATATTCGGAACAAAGTAATTGGGTAAATGAATGACAGGCTCCGCAACTTTTAGACCGCTTTTCAAAATAGCAGGCATATTTTGAGTACCTCTCCCTAAAAAAATAATTGAAGATTACAGTAGTCTAGAGTATGTAAACGGATCTTAGTTAGTGATTCGTCCATGTGCTTTTACTACAACGTCGTCAAAAAAAGCCTAGTTCACATGAAGTGCACCTTATAGTGGACATAGGAAAAACACTCTGTGGCAATGATGAGGAATGATCGAATTGCTCTAAGCCTGGCATTAAGCAATTTATCGAACTTCGAAATGCTGGTCAGGTTAAATTTCCCAGGATTTGTCCATATGCATATGATGATGACCTTGAGTTTGGTTGGAAACAATCCAGAGTTTAAAGCGTTGCATGCATACAATATGTACAGGTTAAAAAGATGAAGAAAATAAGGTCTTTGATGAAACTGTGTGGTAAATTGGCACGGGTCTCGTCGGAATGGCTCGTAGCAATGAGGCTTACAATACGCATAAAAAGAAGCCAATTCAAGTGGCAGCTTAAACATAATTAACCGTTTCGTCGTACAAATTTTGGCTTATTCGCAGGATTTTAAAAAAGCACGGAGTACCGGATATATTCAACCAAAGGGCATCGACCCGTAACTGGCGGCGTTGAGAAAGCATGCAGTAAATGGAATTAAATGGGGCAGTATATATTCCCCTCTATTCCCGTGCGCCTTCATGTTGCCGAAGTCTAACACGGAGTTCCCCTTCATGTCTTTTATCCTTAACCAACCGGGCGAAATCCTGCGAATAAGCGAGCATTCGTGAGAAAATTAAATCGTACCGAGGGAGTTGAATGACAACAGCGGTAGTCTAAGACTTTATTTTTCAGTCTTGGTCCGCCGCTGTTTGATTTTTTGTGCTAGTCTAATACTTAATTGTTGAAAGCTAACTATTTTTGACCTCATAAGCCCCGTTAGATCAAGTTGTTCAGTCTAAAACTTTATTTTCATACAAATTACACCATATTGGTATAAATATGGTACGCTTATAAGTAACTTACGGGGATAATGTCTCGGGGATACTTTAGATGGGCTAGAAAGAGATCGTAATTATAAATAAGTATAAAAAGGCAACTGAGAACACTCAGTTGCCTTTTTATACTTATTTCCTGTCTCAAAAAACATGCTATTCGAGACAACAAAAAAACTTCACTTCAGAAGTAACGGGGATAATTACTTATCCGCCTTATCCGAGAAGAAGCGGACGCCGCATGGCAATCCGGCCTCCCTGTATTCCATCACGACACTGAGGAAAGAGCGCCCCGACTGGTTCCGCGAAGACTTGGCGCAGGTGTTCGATCTGCTGGCCGAGGGCAAAATCAATCCGCTAATCGCAGCCCGCTTCCCGCTGCGCGACGCCGCTGAATCGCACGCGCTCTTGGAAACGTCGCAAACTGCGGGTAAAATCGTTCTTATCGGAAGTTAATCGTTATAAAGGACGGTGCAGGCCAATGTACGCCATCAGCGAACTCGCGAAACTGACCGGAATTACGGCGTTTACGCTGCGGTACTACGAGAAAATCGGCGTGCTGCCGAAGCCCCGGCGGCATAACGGAGAGGGCGCGGGCATCCGCACGTACAGCGAAGCCGACCTGCAGATGATCCGGTTCATCCATGGGTTGAAGCTGTCGGGCATGAAACTGGAGGATATTGCCGGATTCACGGGCGACGGCTGCCTGCTGACGAATCCCGACATGCCGGAATATGACGTATCGTAGACGCTGCATAAGCGAATCGAGATTCTGGACCGCCATATCGGAGAGCTGGAAGAACAGATGAACCAGCTCAAGACTGTCCAATCGCTGTCGTTGGAGAAGAAGGCCTATTACGCCGCGCTGCTGGAACGGATGGGAAATGTCGGCGCACAGGAACACAAGCAAGAAGAGGAAGACAGGTCCGGGAGTCAGGTAGTCACTGAGTCATTAGCCTCAATTCCGGCTTGCAGTCTTATTCATAATTAGACTGTTCAATTACTTGAATAATAGTAAAGTATGTGATAATATTCAATTAATTGAATGGAGGGGATGTTGTGGTCCATGAAAAAAATAATATTGATGCCCAAGATGCACTCACTGAAATCAAACGGCTGGAACATAAAGTTCGACTCGGAGGTCATTGGACGGGATGGTTATGGTTTATGTTGGGGATCGCAATCGCTGCTTTCGGCGTGTTAGCTCCTCCCGTAACAACTGGATGGCTGCAATATGTTGTTACACTTGCAGTGCCTATTCTAGGCTTATTCGCACTGTTCTTCGCTGCCAGGCAACAAGTGGTCAGTAAAGTCTATTGGCGGCTTCAATTTCCTGTTACCTGGATTTTTTGCGGGTTGGTTTTGGTGGATGTGATTTTTCGCCTTTTGGCGCATCCAGATCACCTCTCCATTTGGGTAGTAGTTCTGGGAGTTTTGCCAGCAATACCATGTTGGTATGGAGCTTGGCGGGTGTGGCGTTCATGAACTCATCGGAGAACCATTTTCGGCATAAGTTGGATGAATTGATACATGTACCGGTGCGGCTATCTATTATGGCAACACTTGCTCCGGCGGAACGAGTTGACTTTCAATTTTTGCGTGATGCAATTGAGGTTAGCGATTCCCTATTATCTAAACATCTTAGTGTCCTTGAAGCAGCTGGATACGTGGAAGTAATTAAGGGATATGTGGGAAAACGACCAAGAACTTGGCTTGCAATCACCGAAACCGGACGAACTGCGTTTAAAGATTACGTAGAGGTCTTACGTCTAATTGTTGACGCAGGACCAGCGTATGAGAAATAAATTTTGGACACCTAAGTGTTAAGCAAATCGAAGAAATGTATGCAGAAGATGGGCGTACCCTTGCGAAAAAATGTAAGACGACAAAAACATACATGCTTAAATAGCCGCGTAGCTGCGGCTTTTTTTTTTAACGATATATGTTCTTGTCAAAACCCGACGACAAGAACATATATCGTTTGCCGAAAAAGACAAGAACTTGTATGGTGCGGTTTACTTGGATTTCGGTTTTTTGCCCATAGGCAGCGAATCCATGAGCTATCCTACTCCATGGCTTTCATGTTTCTCAAAGTTAATGCACACCAAGACCCCGAATGCTCAATATGGAATAATATACTAAAATTTATTGAAGCATATGAAGATGCTGTGAATTTTCGCATCACTGTTGATGAAAGAAGAACTTTTTTACCCTACACAGCAGCAGTGACTCTACCATGTTGCAAGTGACGGATTTAAAGCTGATTCCATTAAATCCGTAAAACAGCGATTGCTCCTTTTGCGTCTCAGTGAGTGGTTATTGACACATTCTGAAGCAATGCTTTAAGGAAGACGGTGGGATACAATAGCTAAATAAAGATCCCTAACTGTCCATACAAACGAAGAGGAGCTCCTGATCGGAGCTCCTTTGTACTTCTCCGCACATAGGGTTCGATTATGAAAAGTCAGAAATGAGCTCCATATATAACTTCAGTTACCGTGAACTAAGCTTAAGCCAAGGCTCGGAATAACCGCTGCCGCGGACCAAGGGGCTGTACAGTTCAGCCTTATATCCTGGCGAGAAATTTTATGGCCCGGTACTCATGCAAATAAGAGGTTAGTACTTTGTAAGGGGATCAGCCATTGCGTCAAACATCCTCTTCCTCCTCAAGTTGCTTTGGATCCTTCGTTCAACAAACGAATGGCTCAATATGCATGAATGGACGGCGGCCAGTAATCAATTGGCTGCCGTCCGTTATCCTCGCTTTTATCACCATGGCAGGCTCACTGACAGAATTGACTGCACTTGTAGGCTTCAACAATATCCAATAATTTTACAAATGCAGAAAAGCAATATGCTAAAATCTGGATCATATATAAAAGTTAGGGCCATTTTCTGTTCTCCACATACCTCATCTCCGTTTGATTATAAAAAGGGATAAAGAGAGTACGTGGAAAGCGAGGAGGATGATTTTATAGAACCGAATCAAACCGGTAAGCAATTTAACGAAAAATATGATAACAAGAGGTGAACCTATGTTACCGAATGTAAACAAGCAAACGCCTTTGGGGGCGCTTTGGAACTTCCCGCTGACATTTGTGGCAAACGTGGGGCAGTCTCGTGAAGACATCCGTTACTTATCCAATAAGCCCGGATGCCGAATCGGTTTTTCCTCAGAAGAAGTTCACTTTGATTTCACTGGAAATCAACCGGAAGCAGCAGAGGCGAGGGGGCTCTCCCTGCGATTTCTTAACACGAACAAGGCCGTGCAAATGGAAGGGCGCCTGCAAGCCGAGGAAAAGGTCCATTATTTGATAGGCAATGATCCTTCGAAGTGGCGTACTGGCCTTTCGACCTATCAAGAGATCGTCTACCGGGAGCTATGGCAGGGAATCGACCTGGTATTCTATGGATCACACGGAAAGTTCAAATACGATGTCGTTGTGAAGCCCGGTGCCAAACTTGGCGATGTCCGGTTGGCTTACCGCGGTGCCGAAGCGTTATCCTTGAACAAGGAAGGGGATCTCCAGATTCACACCTTGTATGGCGATTTGGCGGAGGAGAAACCTGTCAGCTATCAGGTGATCGATGGCCGAAAGGTTGCCATAGACAGCCGATTCGTATTGAAGGACGGACAAGAAGCTTGCGTTTACGGCTTCGAAGTCGGCGAAGGGTATCGTTCGGACTATGAGTTAGTCATCGATCCAGCGCTTTTCTACTCCACTTTCCTGGGAGGATCCGAGAGTGATGCAGGCCTTAGTATCGCAGCGGATCCATTCGGCAATGCCTATGTGACGGGGGTAACCGCCTCCTTCGACTTTCCGATCGCCGGCCCGGCATTCCAACCCTTTAAAGACGGATCTACAACGGTATTCGTTTCGAAATTGAATCCGTTTGGAAACGCGCTAGAATATTCAACTTATCTCGGCGGCAGCAGCGCGGATCAAGGCAACGGCATTGCGGTGGACGACTCGGGCCACGCCTACGTGACCGGGCAGACTCTATCCCCCGATTTTCCGACTACTCCGGGAGCCTTTCGTAACTTTATAAGCGGGAATCAAGATGCGTTCGTAACCAAATTAAGCCCGGACGGCAGCTTCCTCGTGTATTCGACGTTTCTTGGCGGACAGGGAGTGGATACCGGATTCGGTATCGCTCTCGACGGTGTTGGCCACGCTTATGTGGCGGGCTCGACAAATTCCTTCGATTTCCCTGTTACAGCCGGCGCGTTCCAGCCCGGTCTTGCCGGTACCCTGGAAAACGCTTTTGTATCGAAGTTGAATCCAAACGGGACGGACCTTGTGTATTCCACTTTTGTAGGAGGCTTCTCCGGAACGGACGTGGCGCGCAGCATCGCGGTAGACTTTGCAGGCAACGCCTACGTAACAGGGATAACCACCTCCGCGGACTTTCCGACGTCACCTGGAGCGTTCCAAATTTCATTAACTGGTGTAATAGCCGCCTTCGTATCGAAAGTCAATGAAAACGGGTCTGATCTCATCTATTCGACCTACCTTTCCGGCAGCGGTGACGATGAGGGCCGGGGCATAGCGGTGGATCAGTCTGGTCAGGCTTACGTGACGGGGAGCACCACTTCGTTCGACTTTCCGATTGCGGGAGGCGCGTTCCAGCCCTTTTACGGCGGCGGACTTTCCGACGCCTTTGTTACGAAATTGAGTTCAGAAGGCAACTATCTGGTCTATTCGACTTTTCTAGGCGGAGATGGGACGGATTCAGGCAGCGGCATCGCCGTGCGCTCAGGCTTCGCTTTTGTAACGGGAAGTACCAGTTCGTTTAATTTCCCGATTACGCCTGACGCCATCCGCCATTTTACTGAGGGCGGAGATGGCTTCCTTACGCAATTAAACATAGACGGCGGTTCGCTCGTTTTCTCCACTTTCATTGGCGGCGGTTCGAGCGACGCAGACAGTGCCGTCGCGGTTGATAACGAAAACAACGTTTATTTAACAGGTCAGACGTTCTCCCCCGATTTTCCGATTACGCCCGGCGTGGTTCAGCCGTTCCTGCGCGGAAGCGGCGATGCCTTTGTCATGAAATTCACCGAGTTTGGCGTTGAACTGCTGGTCAAAAAATTTACGGATCGCTTTGAAGTAAGTCCGGGGGAACGAGTGACCTATTTTATCGAAATCCATAATCCGACGGGTTTCATATTTACAAATGTGATCATTGATGACCCGTTGATTGGCATTTTACATTTCATTCCTAACATCCCTCCCTTTTCGTTTCAAATATTCGAATTCCCGTTCGATATTCCGGTCGACTTTCCGCTTGGGTTATTCCGAAATGTCGTGAGGGTCACCGCCGATAATCAGTTCGGAGAACCCTTCACCTCAGAGACGGAAATTCTCGTGACGGGTTCTCCCGTCTTGGTAGCGACCAAGATCGTGAATCCACCGGCTGCGGCCCCTGGGGAGACGGTCATTTTTACGATTATTCTCGAAAATCACGGCACGGCCGACTTGCTCAATGTCCACCTCGTTGATCCGTTGATCGGGCTGGAAGAATTGATCGGCGACATTCCCGTCGGGGCGGTGATTAGCATTGATTGGCCTTTCGTTATTCCTCCGGATGCGCAGGCCGGTCTGACGATTTCCAATATCTTGACGATAACGGCGCTTAATCTGCCGGAACCGGAGGAAGTGGGAACGGTGGTCGAGGTGCTGCCCGTTCCCAGGCTGGAGATCCATAAGACGGCGGATCGCAGATTCGTTCTTCCGGACGAAACGGTCATCTTTACGATTGAGATAATCAACACCGGGAATACGGATATTATCAATGTCCATGTAACGGACGATCTCACCGGATTTGAAATTTCGATTCCCGTGCTTTCAATCGGAGAAAGCCAAATTTTTACGATTCCATTCTTCGTCCCGCTGGAGACACCTCCACAGACGTTTACGAATACGGCGGTTGCCTTCAGCGATCAATCCGAGCCTGTATTCGCTAATGAGGAAGTGACGGTGCTTGCTGTCCCTCGACTGGGGATCATGAAGATTCCGGATACGACCTTCGTTGCACCGGGACAGACGATTCAGTATACTCTCATTTTGGAGAATATCGGGAATGTAAAGCTGACTGGTATTCGTATCTTGGATCCGGTTCTTGGTCTCGATTTGTTGGTGCCCGATTTGGAGGTAGGGGAAGTTCGTAAACTTGCATTTCCGTTTACCATCCCGCGGGAGTCCCCGATCGGATCTGATATCGTTAACATTCTCACGGTTGAATCCGCTGAAACCGGACCACAGGAGGTCGAATCGCTCGTTACGGTTACGGGCTTCGGACTGTCTCTGCTGAAGGAGGCAGACCGTGCAGTGGCCATCCCGGGCGAGACGGTGTTTTATACGCTGACGGTGACGAATTTGCTGAATGAGCCGCAGACGAATGTCGTGCTGAACGATAGTCTGCTGGGCATAAGTGAGACGATCCCCGTACTCCAGCCGAATGAGACCATTACCCGTACGGCTACGTTCACGATTCCCGCAGATGCGGTCCCCGGCACCGTTTTCCTGAATCAGTTTACCGTCAGCTCTGACCAGACGCCGCTTCAGGAGACAATCGCTGAGGTGGTTGTGCTTGAGCCACCGGGTCCTGCGATTGTTATCGAAAAGCTTCCGGATCGGAATACGGCCGCGCCAGGCGAGACGATCACCTATTCGCTGACCGTGACGAATTTGCGGGGCTT
>NZ_JACVTM010000036.1:0-7672 GCF_016624415.1 Paenibacillus sp. S28
TACCTTTAAACGCGGTCTGTCTTCTGTGAAGGTACGTCGATAGACGTTTTTTTTACATTATAACAGGTAAAACGGCTGTAAAACGAGATGAAAGCGAATTCTAAAATGGGATTATGACAGGTATTGCAGGGGTTGCTCCATGTTATTTCCAAGGCCGGGCCTATATATTTAGGTCATGCGACGGGCTTGAAGAAAGCCAACATTTACGGGAGGGATTGAATCAATATGGCCAAAATTACGTTTATCGGTGCAGGCAGTACGGTATTTGTAAAAAACGTGCTTGGAGACGTCATGTCAACTCCGGCGCTGCAGGGGTTTGAGCTGGCCCTTTTCGATATCGACATGGAGCGGCTGAACGATTCGGAACGGCTCCTGAACAGCATCAAGGAGACGCTGGGCAGCACATGCCAGATCAAGGCGTACACGGACCGTAAAGAAGCGCTGCGCGGCGCCAAATATGTTATTAACGCGATCCAGGTAGGCGGGTACGACCCTTGTACGATCACCGATTTTGAGGTGCCGAAGAAATACGGCCTGCGCCAGACGATTGCCGACTCGCTGGGCATCGGCGGGATTTTCCGCAACCTGCGTACGATTCCGGTCATGCTGGACTTTGCGAAGGACATTCAGGAAGTCTGTCCGGACGCCTGGTTCCTCAATTACACAAACCCGATGGCAGTGCTGACCAACGTCATGAACACCGTGGGCGGTGTGAAAACGGTCGGTCTGTGCCACAGCGTGCAGCACTGCGTATCCGACCTGTTCAGAACGCTCGAAATGGATCCGACCGGAGTGGAATCCAAAATCGCGGGCATCAACCATATGGCCTGGCTGCTCGAGGTCAAGAAGGACGGGGTGGACCTGTACCCCGAAATCAAGCGCCGTGCCGCCGAGAAGCAAAAGGAGAAGCATCATGACATGGTGCGCTTTGAACTGATGCTGCGTTTTGGCTACTATGTTACGGAATCGTCCGAGCATAATGCCGAATACCATCCGTATTTCATCAAACGCAATTATCCAGAACTCATTGAAAGATACAACATTCCGCTCGACGAATACCTGCGCCGCTGTGTTAACCAGATCAACGGATGGAAGGAAATGCGCGAGAAGCTGTTTGCCAGCGAAAGCATCGGTCACAGCCGTTCTAAGGAGTATGCATCCTACATCATGGAAGCGATGGAGACGAACCAGCCGTTCAAAATCGGCGGCAACGTCATGAACACCGGCCTGATCACGAACCTGCCGAAGGAAGCCTGCGTCGAAGTGCCATGCCTGGTGGATGCCTCCGGCGTGACTCCGACGTACGTGGGCGATCTGCCGCCGCAGCTGGCCGCGCTGAACCGCACGAACATCAATACGCAGCTGCTTACCGTCGAAGCGGCCGTCACCGGGAAAAAAGAGCACATCTACCATGCGGCCATGCTCGATCCGCACACGTCTGCGGAGCTGTCCATCGACGATATCGTGGCGCTGTGCGACGATCTCATCGAGGCGCACGGCAGCTGGCTGCCTGAATTCAAATAAAGGCGTCGCTGTGATGTAAAAAATGAACGGGCTTACCTCTCTGCTGCCTCATGGCAGAGACGGGGTAAGCCCGTTTTTGCATTCCTTCCGGTAGTCCGGGTGGCGGACAGGCCCGGCGTTTCCCACCGATTAGTTCCGTCATCAAAACAGCCATACCAGCAGGATGATCACGGCCACAATGGCTAGACCTATCAGCAGATTGACCAGGTTCCAGAGAAACCCGCGGCCGGCACCTTGATTTACCTTTTCATCGTGGCGCTTCTTGTGAACGTCGGGGTCATACTGTCCGGGAGGGTTGCGAAAATCCATAGCCATTCTCCTTTCGGTTGGAAATGATCCGGCCCTTGTTAGTGCCTGGCTCAGGCGACGGGAAGGGATATCCGGCACTTTTTCAATCGGTTGTTATTTATTATAACGTTTCGGATACCGTTTTGTTGGAAGATTTTCTAGCGCCTGGAAATATAACATTCTGCGTCTTGCCTTCGTTGCCCTATGGCTATTACTGATTGAGTCCGGCAAGTTACAGGATCTGTAAGGAGCTTTTCTATCATTGCTATTTCATATGAATAATTAGTGGCTTATCTATCATAAAGTATCCTACTTCGAAAGTTTTGGGCTGCCTTCGATGCTCCTATCAATATATCGAAGAAGTACCGTTTCATAGAGGAGGATTCAGATTGAAAAGAAACCGATTGTTTTTTGCCGGAAAAGGAACTATTCGCCCCATCGTAGTAAGTACTCTTATTCCCGTGATTTTGATCATGGCCGCTTGCGGTTACTACGTCTTGAACAAGACAGAGCCGGCCGCACAGGTCGTCGTCGAAGCGGAAAGAACAACGGCTCAACCGGTGCAGCGTACATATGAGCCTGACGAAGAAAAGACGAATGTGAAAATGAATGAAAAGGTGAAAGAAAAGAAGGATGACAAGACCGACAACGAGGCGATCGCACCGAACAACAGAGCGGACAAGCCGGTTGAGGCCACGGAAGCAAAAGAGCCAAACGGGCGGCCGGCTTCAGGCGCAGCCAAGACCACTGATCCGCTGCCGCGTTCCGGCAAAGGCATCACCGCCATCGGCGATTCCGTCATGCTGGACGCCGCGCCTTTCCTGGAAAAGATGCTTCCCGGCATCGTCGTGGACGGCAAGGTCGGCCGGCAAATGCGTCAGGCAGGGGAGGCGGTCGACCGGCTGAAAGCCCAGGGCCGGCTCGGCGACCGGATTATCATCGAGCTCGGCACCAACGGGCCTTTTAACAAAAAGCAATTAAGATCTCTGCTGCAGTCGCTGGGCGGCGACAAGCGGGTCCTGCTGGTGAATACGCGTGTTCCGCGGCAATGGGAAGCTGCCGTTAACAGGGATATCGCAGAAGTTGCCAATGAATTCAGCAATGCTGCGGTAGTAGACTGGTATTCGGCCAGCAAAGGCAAAGACGGCTTCTTTTCCCGGGATGGCGTGCATTTGAACCGCAGTGGTTCGGAGTTTTACGCTACCCTGCTTGTAAAGACCCTTATGGCATTCAACGAATAATTTATGTACTCTCCGTGGTATTCATCATTCCGACCGAGGTGATTTCAGACGCTTGGGTAAGCCGCAAGTACATCAAGTCATGCGAAGACCGGTAAGGGGGACACCCTTTGCCGGTCTTTATGTTTCCCGTACGGTTGAATTCACCAAAATCATAGGAACAGACACAAAAAGCTTACAAACACGCATCGTCATACGTAAGATTTTTCCAGTATAGTGAATGCGTAACTTGACATCTCCTTCCCGGAAACACAAATCCGGCACCAAGGCCCGGCCACAGACCCAACCATTTGTAGCGGTGGACCCTGCAGCAAATCAAAACCCCTTCGCATTCCAACAATTCGTCCCAGCCTGTCTGCCCATACCATCCCATCCCGAGAAGGGCGTCCGAACAAACGCCAATATCCGTCCATGCTGCTAAGGAGGTGAGCTCCAGAAATTACCGGGTTCCCAGAAAAATGAAAGCGGTTTATTTTTAAAGACGGGGCAGTTCCTGTCGCAGGTAGTCCAGGTCCAAGTATCCCATTCAGGAGGATGATTATGACGGCTCATCATTTTCAGGCTTTACGGAAAACGGCGGCTCTGTATGCGCTGATCTTCGTGTTTCTCATTTCGCAGTTTTTTTATTCCCCGTCCTGGAGTTATGCAGAACCCGCGGGGGCTGTACCTGCCTCCGGGAGCCAGCAGCCAGGCGGCAATGACACTCCGGATCCGGCCGGCGGTAAGGGCCCTGCTGATTCTCCTGGCGAGGCTGCAGGCTCCGCAGACGCGGGCAATCCGGCCGATGGAGCTGCGGATACGCCGGCTGGAAGCTCCGCCAGCGGGCTGAATTCCGCTGAGCCGGCAGCAACGGCAGAGGGCGCCGCTGCGGCCGCCGAGCCGGGTAATTTGGCGGCGGGCAAGAACATGAGCGCGAGCTCGTATACCCAGACCTACGCGCCGGCGAATGTAGGCGACTCCAATCAGGCTACATACTGGGAGAGTAATAATAACGCTTTTCCGCAGTGGCTTCAGGTTGACCTTGGCGGGTCCTACAATGTTAACAAAGTGGTCCTGAAGCTTCCGGTCAGCGGCTGGGAGAAAAGAGCTCAGACGCTGTCGGTCCAGGGCAGCGCGGACGGGGCAAACTTTACGAATTTGGCCGCCTCGCAGAGCTACACTTTCGATCCGGCCGGCAACAATACGGTGACGGTCAGCTTTACCGCGGCTCCTGCCAGATACGTCAGGCTGGTCTTTACGGCAAATACGGGCTGGCCTGCTGGGCAGATTTCCGAATTTGAGGTGTACGGCTCCGCCGCTGGTGGCGACACGCAGGCCCCTTCCGCCCCGGGAAACCTGGCCTTTACCGAGCCGGCTTCCGGACAGATCAAGCTGACGTGGACCGCTTCCACGGACAATGTGGGCGTAACCGGATATGATATCTACGCGAATAACGCCTTGCGTGCGAGCGTTGCCAGCAGTGCTCTGATGTATACCGACAACCAGCCGGCATCGGCTACCGTCTCCTATTACGTCAAAGCCAAGGATGCGACGGGCAACGTATCCGCGGCCAGCAATACCGTGACCCGAACCGGCACGGGTGGGGGCACAGGCACGAATCTGGCGCTGAACAAGCCGATCACCGCGTCCTCGAATGAATATATCTACGTGCCGGCCAACGCCAATGACGGCAGCCTGACCACCTATTGGGAAGGAGCTGCCAATGCGTACCCGAATACACTGACACTCAGCCTGGGCGCGAATGTGAATATTTCGTCCATCGTGCTGAAGCTGAATCCGGACAGCGCTTGGGGACCACGCACCCAAACGATTCAGGTGCTGGGCCATGACCAGAATTCGACCAGCTTCACGAATTTGGTCTCCTCTGCGCAGTACAGCTTCAGCCCGGCGTCCGGCAACACCGTGACGATTCCGGTGACGGCTACCGCCAGCGACATCCAGCTGAAATTCACCGCCAACTCGGGTTCGACCGGCGGCCAAGTGGCGGAGCTGCAGGTCATCGGAACGCCCGCTCCGAATCCGGATCTGACGATCACGGGCATGTCCTGGACGCCGGCATCTCCGGTAGAGACCGATGCGGTCACGCTGACGTCCACGGTCAAAAACGTGGGGACGGTTTCCTCCGGAGCAACGACGGTGAACTTTTACCTCGGCACGACCAAAGTCGGTTCCGCACCGGTGGGCGCTTTGGCGGCAGGAGCTTCCACGAACGTAACCCTGTCCATTGGCGCCAAAGACGCCGGGAGCTACCAACTGACCTCCAAGGTGGATGAAGAAAAGTCGGTCATCGAGCAAAACGAAGACAATAACGCCTTCACCAATCCATCCCCACTGGTGATTGCACCGGTATCGAGCTCCGATCTGGTAGCTTCTTCGGTGACCTGGACGCCGGGCAACCCTTCGGCCGGCAACACGGTGAACTTTACGGTGACGGTCAAAAATCAAGGAACCGCCGCCTCGGCGGGAGGCGCTCATAATATCAAGCTGACGTTAACCGATGCGACGACCGGCGCGGTGATCAAGACCTTGACCGGCTCGGTCAGCGGTGTCATCGCCAGCGGGGCTTCGGCTGCACCGGTCAGCTTAGGCAGCTGGACAGCGGCGAATGGGAAGTATAACGTCAAGACGGAAATCGCCGTTGACGGCAACGAACTGCCGGTGAAACAGGGCAACAACGTCACAACGCAGTCCTTCTTTGTCGGCCGCGGCGCGAACATGCCGTACGACATGTATGAGGCCGAAGACGGCATTATTGGAGGCGGCGCGGCGATCGTCGGTCCGAACCGGAACATCGGCGACCTCGCCGGCGAGGCTTCGGGACGTAAAGCGGTGACGTTAAACAGCACGGGCAGCTACGTTGAGTTCACGACCAAAGCCAATACGAACACGCTGGTGACCCGGTTCTCCATCCCGGATGCATCCGGGGGCGGTGGTATCGATGCGACGCTGAACGTCTACGTCAACGGCACTTTCGCCAAGACGATCAATCTGACATCGCGCTACGCCTGGCTGTACGGAGACGAAGCGAACCCGAGCAACAGCCCGGGAGCCGGTGCGCCAAGGCATATTTATGACGAGGCCAATATCATGTTCGACAGCACCATCCCGAAAGGCAGCACAATCCGCCTCCAGAAGGATGCGGCCAATACGACGAACTACGCGATCGATTTCATCAGTCTGGAGCAGGTTGCGCCGATTCCGAATCCGGATCCGGCCAAATACGCGGTGCCGGCCGGCTTCACGCATCAGGACGTGCAGAATGCGCTGGATAAAGTGCGAATGGATACGACAGGCAATCTGGTCGGAGTATACCTGCCGCCAGGAACGTATCAGACCTCGAACAAATTCCAGGTCTACGGCAAGCCAATTAAAATCGTCGGCGCCGGCCCATGGTACACACGCTTCGTGGCCCCGGCGAACCAATCCAACACAGATGTCGGATTTACGGCCAACTCCACGGCGAACGGCTCCACGTTCGCGAACTTTGCCTACTTCGGCAACTATACCTCACGTATCGACGGTCCGGGCAAGGTGTTCGACTTCTCGAACGTGGCGAACATGACAATCGACAACATCTGGACGGAGCATCAGGTGTGTATGTACTGGGGAGCCAATACCGATTACATGACGATTACCAATTCGCGCATCCGCAACACGTTTGCCGACGGTATCAACATGACCAACGGCAGCACGAACAATCTGGTGCGCAACGTTGAGGCGCGGGCTACCGGCGACGACAGCTTCGCGCTGTTCTCGGCGATCGACGCGGGCGGGGCGGACGAAAAGGACAACGTCTACGAGAACCTGACGTCGCTCTTGACCTGGCGTGCCGCAGGCCTCGCCGTCTACGGCGGATACGCCAACACCTTCCGGAACATTTACATTGCCGATACGCTGTGCTACTCGGGCGTAACGATCAGCTCGCTGGACTTCGGCTACCCGATGAACGGATTCGGCGCCTCGCCGACGACTAATTTCGAGAATATATCGATCGTCCGGGCCGGCGGGCACTTCTGGGGCCAGCAGACCTTCCCGGCGATGTGGCTGTTCTCGGCATCGAAAGTGTTCCAGGGCATTCGGGTAAGCGACTTGGATATCGTGGACCCGACCTATCACGGCATCATGTTCCAGACCAACTATTTTAACGGACAGCCGCAAAATCCAATCAAGGACACCATTTTCACGAACGTTACGATTTCCGGAGCACAGAAGAGCGGTGACGCATTTGACGCCAAGTCCGGCTTTGGCATCTGGGCCAACGAAATGCCTGAGCAAAATCAGGGGCCGGCGGTCGGATCGGTGACCTTCAACAATCTGAAAATTGTGAACACGGCCACGCCGATCAAAAACAATACGTCGACCTTTACCATCAACGTGAATCCTTGATATCAAACGTGATATAAGTTGAAAAATTGAATTGGATGATGGGGCAAGTACGTAAAATGTCCCTGCGATCATTCTTGTTTTCGGATTTCCTTATATAGCCAGTCAAAAGGACGTACAGCCCCATACCGTTTCTTTGGGAATGGGGCCGTACGTCCTTTGCTGATTTTGTTAAGTCATAAAGAGCACTTCCTTATATCGCAAGAAAAACTTCCGTTAAGTGCGGTCTGGCTTCTTAG
>NZ_JACVTM010000037.1:0-4105 GCF_016624415.1 Paenibacillus sp. S28
AAAAGAATTTCTTCTACTGTGGCAAGGGAGCAAATTTAAGTGCCAGTGGATCAACGGGTAGGTAGATCTCTATTTGTCGGGGGACAAGAACATGGTCCCATTTGAAGTCGCTATTTTAGCGGCTTATTTGTTTTATGGGTACAAGTTCTTGTCCTCGACTCGGGACAAGAACTTGTACCGATTGCCGTAAAGGACAAGAACATGTGCCGATTACCGATTAGATAAGTATTTAACTGGGTTTCCATGGAATTTCATTAAGCTCTAGAACAATGTGAACAAATTTTATACCGTTTTACTAATGACAGCTCATCTTATTGTTATTTGGCCAAGAAAGATCATGAGTATATTGGGTTCATCATCCTATCATGGAGCTTTTCAATAAGCAAAGGGTTCCCAGTATTAAGGATAGAGGCCTTATACTCATCAGCAAAGCATAGAAATAAAGGCATAGGCAGGAAGTTAATTGAGCATGCAATTAATTTAGCTAAATCAAAAAAAGCCACACGATTACAGCTAGAAACACATGATGATAATGCACCTGCTCGTTCTTTGTACAAGCAACTTGGATTTAAGTTAATACAAGGTAAGGGCGTATATATGTCATTTTTATAGTATTTGGTTTTGAACTAAAACCAGCTAATATCTTGTCAACATTTTTCTCTTAAATTAAGTGTGGGATGACGGTATACTGAAAAATAGGCGCACTAAATAACCTTCTCAGTACATGCTGGAAAGCTGTTCTTCCGGATGAAAAATGTGTTAACTAATCTAAATCGACAAACCTTTCTTGCTTCACTAGAAGGGCATAAATCCAGTGAAGGAGCTTGTTGACGCAGGCAATGAGGGCAACCCGGTAAGGCTTTCCGGCTTCGCGTTTCTTATCGTAATATTCACGTAACCTCTTGCTTCCGGTCTTTTTTAGACCGCATAGTACAGCGAGATATAGGGCATGACGCAGCTTCTTAGACCCGCGTTTGGTAATGCGATTGGTTGTCGCTGTGAACTTACCAGAAGAGTAGACGCTAGGGTCAATTCCTGCGAAAGCTACTAGCTTTTTGGCGTGATTAAACCGATGGACTTCCCCGATCTCGGACAAAATCGTTGCAGCGATTTTGCTACCTATTCCGGGAATCGATTGGATAATCTGATAAGATTCAACTTCTTCAGCAAGGGCATCGATCTGACTTTGCAGGCGGGAAAGATGCTCTTGATATTGAAGAAGTAAGTCAATGAATAGTGCTAAGCTTATTAGATGGCTACTATAACTCACTTTTGGAAATGGATTATTGGCTGCAGCAACCATGATACAGCTTGCTTTGTCACTAGCCCAATGATTAGATCGACTAGGGCAGAGGCAGGTAATTGTGTGTGTTACGGTTGATACGCCAGCTGTTTGAAATGCCCCAGGAGTCATGAACTGTTTTAAAAGGAGCAATGAAACTTTTGAATAAAGGTCACCGAAAATACCTCTATAGTCCGGAAAGACTTGATCTAGAACGGCCTGAAACTGAAGCTTCACCTGTACATACATTTGTGTGAGCGAGTCAAACTGACGCGTTAGATGCCTAAGATTTAGTAGTTGAACCCCTCGTTGCATATGGTCTTCAAATTCCTCTTTGTAGTACAGCTCGCAGAGCCGATAGGCATCGACTGCATCTGTTTTCACTTTCCGTAGACTTGACTTTTTGGCTTGATGTGAAATGAGAGGATTCACAACTAAGAATAGGATATCGTGTTCTTCTAGAAACTGAATTACAGCCTGATGGTAATGTCCTGTCGATTCCAGAATCACAACTGGAGCTTTGCCTGCTGTCTCCTGTACAGTTGAAACGACATCTAGCAGTTGGCTAAGACCTACTTGGTTATGCTGAAAACAAAAAGGGTGTCCCATGGGATTCCCTTTGTCTAAGAAAACTTGTCCATCACTTTTACCTTTTGAAATATCCAGACCAATGACTGGATTCATGAAATACTCCCTCCCTTAAAAGTGAAAATGTCGGTACCCCTAAAATAGCTCATAGTTCCACAACATCGCTTGTTATGCGAGATCTAGGTCGTCTCAACCAGCTTAAACATGGTTTCTACAAGTAGGGGGCGATCAGTTTTAGCGACGGGTTACAGACCCAGGGGAACGTCCGATCTGCCCGACTACTGAGAAATACACCACCATAACAAAAGTGGTCAACCAGTAAAAACTGGCTGACCTCATAATACGAAGGGGAACGTTAGTTCAATAATAAAAAATGCGTAAAAACCTTCAACCTCTTACTGAGAGGGAATGAAGGTTTTTTTCTTAACACTTCTTTCGTAACATCATATATTTTCTGTTATGTTCGTCGTCTTCTCTATACAGAATATGACAAGATTTGGTGAAATGGCATATTGCGGCGCTGTATGAAATGCAGAAGCTGAAAGAGAGCGGGGCAGCCGGGTACCGAAAGCAACTGGACCATTCACGCCTGAACGTTGAACCGTTTCTGGGTATGGTCGAGACGGAAGCGTCTGAGCGGTTGCAATTGTCTCAGCAGCATGAACAGGCGCTGGCAGATCGGGCGGACGTGATCTTTGGCCAGGAACAGGAACTGGCGGAGCTGCGCAAGGAGTTGAAACAGCAGGACGAGGAAGTGGCGCGACTCATCAAAGAAGGTGAAGCTTCGTCCCAGGCTGGCTGAACAACTGCAGGTGACGGTCCGTGATAAGGCCGTGATCGCCGAGCAGCGGGGGCAATTGTTCCGCCCGTATCCCTTCTTTACTCCTCTTCCTCCGTAATTACTATCACAGAGGCACTTGCCCGTCTGATCGGCCCGTTGTCTGAAGTAAAAGTCACCGGACTCGTAATTGTAGTATTTTCTTTTACATCTGGAAGGATAAACGGTACATGGAGCGTTTTGCTCGCGCCGGGATCCAAACGGTCGATCTGCTGTTGTATGCCCAGCACCGGAGCGATTAATTTTCCGTTAATGAGCGTGATGTTTCCTGTGTTCACGACTTGAATGGTGAAAATCACGGTTTCCCACGGCCGGCCTTGATTCGGGTCTACCGTTTCGGTCAGTTGAGCATCGGCTACTTGGGCCTCCACAATCACCTCGACCGATGCACTTGCCGTTCTGAACGGCCCGTTATCCGATGAGAACGTGACCGGACTGATAATCACTGTGGTTTGATTCACGTTCGGAAGGACGAACGGTACTTGGATGGTTTCAATTGCACCAACGTCGAAATGTGCGATATGAAATTGGATGCCCAGCAGCGGGGCAGTCAGCACTGCGTTGGTAAGCGCGACGTTTCCCGTATTGCGTACCTGGATGGTGAAAATGACCGTTTCCCCTGGCCGACCTTGAGGCCGGTCGACCGTTTCAGTCAGTTCGGCATCCGGGATCACTGTCGTGTTAATGAATACCGTCTCCTGCTGCAGCGGGGTTTGATCGGAAAAGATCGTGACGATGTTCGGGAATACCGTCCCGCCGGTCGTCCCTGCCGGAATCGCAAAGGGCAGGTTGAACGCACGCTGCTCGCCGGGCGCCAGTGACGCGATGACGGTCCGGAAGCCGACAAGCGAATCGGAGACACGGATGTGCGTAACCGTCCGGCCTGTTACATTCGTGATCGTGATCGTCTTGATCACCGTCGTTCCCGGGTTCGCTGTTGACGGATGGCCCTGAACGTCCAATTCCAGCAAGGCTATCGGCTCGGCGACCGTGACGCGCGTTTCGCTTTGCACTGGAGGAGAACCCGGAGGCTGCTCCGCCCAAGTAGCGGTCACGCGGTTCGCTATGACGGTTCCGTTCACTGCCGTTACAGGGATCGTAAATGCAAAAGTTACCACTGCCGTATTGCCCGGGGCGATCGCCGCAATTGTCTCCACCGTTTCCGTCAGCGAATCGTTGACGACCACATTCGTCGCCGGGTTGATGCCGGTGTTCGTGACCAGTACTGTATAATGAACCGTTTCGCCTGGCGCTGCCTCATTGCGGTCCGGAAGCTTCACTACTTCCAGCGTCGTATCCACCCCAAGTGCCGATTCTACGACGACCTCAGCCGTCGTCTCCAGCGGCGGCGTTTGATCTGACGAAACCGTGAACGTATTGATAAGGGTACTGCCAAT
>NZ_JACVTM010000038.1:0-2020 GCF_016624415.1 Paenibacillus sp. S28
CGAGTGGGGGAGTAAGGTCCTTACGGTGGCTGTGCAGACCGCAAGGACGGGGGAGGCAAGGACAGTGCTTTGTAGCGGGCATGTTAGCAGGGGAAACATGGAACGTGCTGATTAGGCTTTATGCTCAAGGCGATGGTAGTTATATTTAGAATTTAAGCCACCACTCAACGTGGTGACTTTTTTGTATTTGTGCGAGGCCATCACGATTTGTAATTCACTCAGGGATCACTTTATTTTTATAAGAAAAAAATGTAAAAACCGACTTGACCTTGGAGTCTGCTCCAATGTTATTGTGAATTCATGGAAAAACTTTATTCTATACAAGAAGCTTCACGGATGCTGGGGATCCCGAAGGATACACTCCGCTATTATGACCGTCTCGGAATTGTCTCTCCGACGCGGGAAAACAATCGATACCGCAGGTACTCGAAGAACGATCTCATCGATTTGATGAACATTCAAATTATGCAGTACGCAGACTTATCTCTTGACGAAATCAAGGGGAAGTTGGGGTTCCACAGGATGGAGAAGGTGGAACCTGCTTACTGCCAAGAGGTTGCTGCGTTCCTTGATGCCAAGAATGCCGAGACACGCAAAAAGATTGACCATCTTCAGAAGGTCAGTCAGCTGCTCGACGCAGCCGCCGATACATTAAGAGACTTCAATCCAGAAAAAGACCAGCGGCTGGCGGAGATCGTGCGCGAAATTTATCAGGGTATCCGTAAGAAGGAAACGGAAATTTTCATGGAGGGATGTGATGAGCATCAAGGTTAGCAATTTTTATTACCTGATCGCAGGCATTTTTGCGGTACTGTTTGCCGTTACGCACGCATGGAACGGGCAATCCGCTGTTCTTCCGGAGCTCCAGGTAGGTGCGATCACCATGGGGACACGGACGGTATTCATGTATGTTTGGCACATCATCACGGCGGAAAATCTGGTTTTCGGGGTCATGTTTATTTGGATGTCATTCCAAAGCGATCGAGCGAAGGTCCAGTTTGCCGCTTGGATGATCGTGTCGCTTCTGATCGTACGGCTGATGGTCATTCTTAGCGTAACCGCATTTCAAGACGCTTCGTCCCTTACGGATACGTTAATCGACTCAATTGCGATCGTCATTTATGTGGCCTTTATCATTTTGGGGATAAGAATAAAGCCCAAAAAAGTTGGGAAGTCAGAAGCTACATTTCAATAGGGAGGAATAAAGGTTACGCATGAATCATAACCGTGGATGCGATCGTAGCTAGGGATGTAGACGCATTCCATAAAAGTCTCGGTCCGAATGTCGGTACCGGGCATGACTACCTGTTAGACAATCCCGTGTAGTTCACCGATATCGATGAGGTGCATGAAGAAGGAGTGCGCATTCTGGCTCTTGTCATGGGAGTTATGCAAATTGGAGGGGAAGATCCATCGAAAATGGGGTATACGTTTTACTTTGAAAAGGATAAAAGCGGTGAATGGCAGATCGTATCCATCGATTAGCTCAGCGGCTCGGCCTCCTACAAATCAAAAAAACCTCTCAAGCGTGCATAGGGTTCACCATGCAGCTTGAGAGGTTTTTGCGTAAAGATTTCTTTTGGTCGAGAGGTATTTGATGTTAATTACACGTACCGGATTGCACGCACCAGCGGAGAGGACGGAATCGTTCTGGAGAAGCGGTCAGCGTTCGCCTTTGTCCCCGGATTTCCACCTTGGCATGTTACCGATCGGGAAATCTGGGGGCGACAGCGATCGGAAGAACGATCCGGCATCGGAGCGGTCAACGAAGCTCAACATTTACATGATCTGCCCAGTGAGCGGCTTCAAGGATTAATGTATGCATTTAAAAGATCTGCTCCTAAGAGCAGCTTAAAGGCAGTGGTCAGCGGAGAGGACGGAATCGTTCTGGAGAAGCGGGTAGCGTTCGCCTTTGTCCCCGGATTTCCACCTAGGCATGTTACCGATTCAGGAAATCTGGGGGCAACAACGATCGGAAGAACGATCCGGCATCGGAGCGGTCAACGAAGCTCAACATTTA
>NZ_JACVTM010000039.1:0-1620 GCF_016624415.1 Paenibacillus sp. S28
TAATATTATTAGGGTAGCGGATAAGAAACGGAGTTTGCAATTTAGTTGAATCCATGAATAAGGAACTGGAACAAAGTTAATTAATCATATAAGACCGGATTATAATGTGACTACAGGCTGCTTGAAGGCTGGAGAAATGCTAAAGCCACTCTCTCTAAAATAAGAAGTGGCTTTTTGCTGATGAAAAATAACACTCATTATTCGTTGTCGAATGCTTGCAGAAGTAAAAAAACGACCGTTTCTCAGTGGAGTACCGAGAACAGTCGCAATGTCATGGTGGCAATGTAATTCGTCCATGAAATCAGTTAAGCCTTGCTTTACAAAATATAACTTTGAATTTTGGGAAATTACCTCTGAGATATTAAACTGCTAAGCCAATCTTGAAAATGTGTCGTTGTAATGCGCGCACTTTGCTCATCTGGTACGAGAGATTGATCATTTACCTCTACGGATCCGTAATATAGCGCGTTTTTGTCTGTGACCACCTGCCGCGGATCTTGAATGGCGCTCAAGTATTGCCGAATGAGTTCATCCATACGGAACTGATCCGGACCAGCCACATCTACAATGCCATTCACGGGCGTTCCAAGTGTGAAGTCAACCAGCGCGGCGGCGATATCATCCGAAACGATAGGCTGCATCAGGGCAGGAGGCAAACGAACGATGTCTCCTTCGGTGGCCACATCGGCAATACCGCCGAGGAATTCGAAGAACTGCGTCGCGCGGACGATCGTATAGGGAATCTTGGAATCCTGGATCAGCTCTTCTTGAGCCATTTTCGCACGAAAATATCCACTTTGAAGAAGTCGCTCGGTACCAACGACCGACAATGCAACATGGTGTCCCACGCCAGCAGCTGACTCGGCGGCAAGGAGATTGCGTGTGGATGTCTCGAAAAACTCCAAAACTGCCTTATCCTCGAACGAAGGCGAGTTCGAAACGTCTACAACGACCTCAGCAGCATGAAGTGCTTCTGCTAGTCCCTCACCTGTGAGGGTATTTACACCCAAAGAACGCGAAGCCGCTGCTACTTCATGGCCGAGAACCTCTAGGTTATTCACGAGTTTGGCTCCAATTAGCCCACTGCCGCCAATGACTACAATCTTCATGTTGACCCTCCTAATTAGTTACCCATCTATGGGGTTTGTTTGCCTTTCATATATATGACAACACACCAATGAATTCTGTGACAGTCACGCCCTCCAATGTTTTCTTATGCTGCCGATGAACCACAAGATCAGTGGTATTCCTAAGTAAACCATCGGGTAAAAGAAGGAGACGAGAAGCGTGCTTCTAAGCGTATTCGAGATCCGGATATTGTGGGAACTATAGAGTACGTAAGCCAGCCAAATCACCGTGATGACGCAGCCGATCCGCTTCCAATTTTTAAAGCCGGTCCATTCCGACAACCCGTAACTTAGGATGAACAAGCATACCGATACTTTAATGAAGGCACCGATAATCCAGAGGGGGATGAAAATAGCATCGATATTCTGAACAAAATTCAGAATGGAGACATACTTCGTAAGCGAGTATATGGGAACAACCAGTTCGGCTGCAATGCTTGGTCCGGTCACGAAAAGAACAACCAGCGTGGCTATGACGCCCCATAGCATTGAA
>NZ_JACVTM010000003.1:0-633822 GCF_016624415.1 Paenibacillus sp. S28
AACGATCCGGCATCGGAGCGGTCAACGAAGCTCAACATTTACATGATCTGCTCCAATGAGCGGCTTAGAACCTCCCTCACACGAACCGCCGATGCAGCTTCTTGCCGTCGTAGGAGAACATTACCTTTTTGTCCTCGACGATGGTCTCGAGATGCACGGTGCGGCCCCACAGCTGATACACATAAGGCAGCGTGCGCTCCATGTACTTCAGGTCGAGCTCGATGCCCTCGTACATATGCTTGATCACCATCTCGCCGGTCCGCAGGTAATCGCCGTCCTCGACGACGAGGTAAGGGCTGCCGCCGTTGACTCGGGCGAAGACGAGCTGGTCGCGGATGTTTTCCCAGCTTTTATCGGTGATTTTCCACTCGGGGCCCTTTTTCTCGAAGACGTACAGGTCCAGATCCTCGGTCAGCTGCTTCGTCATGTAGTTGCGGATAAAGGAAATGTCCGAATCGAATTCGCGCACCTCGAAAATTTTCTCACGGCCCTGCCCGGGTTTGCGGCCGCCGAATTCGATTTCCTCCTTGGTCGGATGGTCCCAGCGGCGCTCGATGTCCTCGAAGATTTTCAGCCCTAAATAGTATGGATTCAGGCTGTGCCGGGACGGCTGCACGACCGAAGAGTTGAGCTTGGCGAATTCGATCGTCTCGTCGCTCGTCAGGTCCAGCTCGCGGATGATCCGCTGATGCCAGTACGAAGCCCAGCCTTCGTTCATGATTTTGGTCTCCATCTGCGGCCAGAAATAGAGCATTTCGTCACGGAGCATCGTCATAATGTCGCGCTGCCAGTCCTCCAGCACTTCGGAAAATTCCTGGATGAACCAGACGATGTCCTTTTCCGGTTCAGGCGGGAATTTACGGTTAGTCGTGCTTTCCTGGGACTCAGGCTCCGGCTTGTGATCGAGGTTCCACAAGTCGTCGTATTCGCCGGGCTGGGTCTGGATTTTGCCGGACTCTTTTTGCGCTTTCAGCTTCATTTCCATATAGCGCTGCTTATCCAGATGCTGCGGCTTGATCAGCTGCGGGTCGACATGCTCCTGGACGGCCAGCACGGCATCGATGAAACGCTCCACAACTTCGGTGCCATGCTCGAGTTCGTATTGGCTGATCCGTTCCGCGGTGGCCGACATGCTCTCGACCATGTTGCGGTTGGTGGCGGAGAAGCGGTAGTTGTTTTTGAAAAAGTCGCAGTGCGCCAAGACGTGGGCCACGATGAGCTTGTTCTGGATCAGGGAGTTGCCGTCGAGCAGAAAGGCGTAGCACGGATTGGAGTTGATGACCAGCTCATAGATTTTGCTCAGGCCGAAGTCGTACTGCATTTTCATTTTGTTGAACGTCTTGCCGAAGCTCCAGTGTGAAAAACGGGTAGGCATCCCGTAAGCACCGAAGGTGTAAATAATGTCCGCCGGACAAATTTCGTAGCGCATCGGATAATAATCCAGGCCGAAGCCGTCAGCGATCTCCATAATTTCACTAATGGCGTATTCCAGCTGTTTGATCTCGTCGCTCATTCGTTCATTGCTCCTTCCTTCTGCGGAAGAATAAAATATGATATCGGGACTATATTTCAATATATTCAGCAGCACCTCAAGTATGAACTGACATGGCCGGCTGAAAGTCCGGATTCGGTCCCGGATCATGTTGTTGGCAAATCCCAGCAGCCCGGAAATTAATGCAGTCTTCATGTCGATTTATGTTAGAATATAAGAGCATGACTCTGAGGTTTCCTATTTACGAAAGCGTTTTATATTTTTGCGGGCGGTGACTGCGTTACCATGTGGAAGTACTTTGTGCAAGCTACCAACAACATGAGGATCCGGAATAAATTGATCTTTTCCTACCTGTTCGTCGTCATGATCCCCGTGCTGATCGTGGGGGGCATCATTACCGCCTATTTCAGACAGGATGCATTGGACAATGCGATAGAGCAGACAGCCAACGATGTGGATAAAATCAAAAGCCAGCTGTCCACCATGCTGTCCGTACCGATCTCGATTTCCAACAAGCTGTACTTGGACGATAACCTGAAGGACCTGGTCAATACAAATTACACGACCATTCTGCAAATGGTGCAGGCCTATTCGAAATATAACGATTTTGATGAGCTTCCACGGCTCTATAACGAAATCAGCAACGTCCGCTTCTACCATTACAACAGGACGATGATCAACAACACCCAGTTTATTAACGTTACCGCCAAGATTGAGGGGGAAGAATGGTTCCAAACGGCCATGAACAACCCGCGGATCGGCTGGTTTTTTATGGAGGGCAGCGACATCGGCACCGAAAAGAAGCTGAGCCTGGTGCGCCGGATCAAGTTCAAGGATTACCGAACCCCGGGAGTGCTGGTCATTACGCTCAACCAGAGCATGCTGAACTCGATCCTGAGCAAGGAAACGTTCAATACGCTCATTGCGGATGACAGCGGATACATTGTGGCCGCCAAAAATCCGCAGAACGTCGGCAAAACGCTGAAACAGCTGGATTTGAACATCGATATGCATCAAGGACAGGAACAGACGATCAGCCGGCGCGTCAACGGGGTGTCCTCCAACATTATCGTGGACAAGCTGACGCCGCAGACGAGCTTGAACGGCCTCAGCGTCGTATCTGTCTTTTCGACTCAGGGCATTGTCCAGGACGCCAAAAAGGTCGGATGGATCGGCATGGCGCTGGTGATCGGCGTGCTGATCCTGGCACTCACGCTGATATTCGTCGTATCCAAGCTGACGACCAACCGGCTTCTGCATTTGAGCAGACAGCTGAACAAGGTGGCCAGGGGAAACTTCGATACAATTTCCTTCCTGGATGGCAACGACGAAATCGGGCAGCTCTCCCGCCAGTTCAACTATATGGTCCGAAGCATCAACGACCTGCTGAACCAGGTGTATGAGAGCAATGAGAAAAACACCAAGCTTGAGGTTGCGCAAAAAGAAATCAAGCTCAAAATGATGGCCAGCCAGATCAACCCGCACTTTTTGTTCAATGCCCTGGAATCGATCCGGATGAAGGCTCATTTGAACGGGGAGAAGGAGATCGCCAACATTGTGCGGCTGCTGGGCAAGCTGATGCGCAAAAATCTCGAAATCGGCAGTGTGAAAAAAACGCTGAAAGAGGAAATGGACATTGTCCGCGCGTATTTGGAAATCCAGAAATTCCGCTATGAGGACCGCTTGAGCTACGAGCTGATCGTCGAGCCGGAAACCGAACGGGTGCTGCTTCCGCCGCTGATCATTCAGCCGCTGGTGGAGAATGCGATTATCCATGGCCTGGAAGGCAAGGAAGTGGACGGGATGCTGCGCGTCCGCTGCTCGATGAAGGAAGACATGCTGCATGTCGAGGTTATCGATAACGGGGCCGGCATGTCGGAGGAACGCAGGCAATTTGTTCTGGCGACGCTGGATGCGGAAGAAGGGGAAGGCAACCGCATCGGCTTGCGGAACATCCATCAGCGAATTAAGCTGACGTATGGAGACGACTTCGGACTGCATATTACGAGTATCCCGGGACAGGGAACCAAGATGGAATTCATGATACCAACAGGGGGAGAAATGCATGTTTAACGTTTTGATTGTGGATGACGAACCGATGATCCGCGAAGGTCTCAAGACGATTATCGACTGGGAGAGCTTCGGGTTTACGGTGGTGGATACGGCGGCCAACGGCCGGGATGGGCTGGATAAAATCAAAGAGCTGAAGCCCGATCTGACCATCATCGATATCCGCATGCCGGGCATGACCGGTCTTGACGTCATTGAAGAGGCCCGGGCCGCCATGATCTCGACGCATTTTCTAATTTTGAGCGGATATGCCGATTTTGATTATGCCAAGCGGGCGATCGGTTACGGCGTAAACGGATACCTGCTGAAGCCGCTGGATGAGGAGGAGCTCGGGGAGGAGCTGCAGCGGATCGGGGCGATTCTGACCCGGGAGAAGCAATCGCATCGTTCCGCGGAAGAGGACCATGTCTACCGTGCGCATCTGCTTGAATCCTTTCTGCTGCAGGAAGAAGCGCTTCGGGATCCGGCGACGGTCATGCAGCTGGGGCTGGACTGGACGAGGTATCAGATCGTCCTGCTCGAAATCCATGGATCGGCGGACGATGCACCTTTAGCCGCCTTAAGACGAAAGCTGTCGGGCCATTTTGACGAAGCGGATCGCGTCATTGTGTTTCCAGCGGGGGCATATGAAGCTTTGCTGTGGGACCGGGGGATGTCCCGGGAAGACGATGCTGCCCACTGTTACGCGGTATGGAATGCGCTGCTGCCGGATAACAAGGGCTGGTTTGCCGCCGCCGGGGGAACGGTCACCGATATCTCGCTCATTGGACAATCGTATGCGGAGGCCGCCGAGCTGCTGCACCATCGTTTTTTGTTCCATGAAGAGCGTTTGATGCTGCCCGGAGATTTGACCCTAATGGCAGAGTCATACCCGGAGAAGGCGCCGCTCGATCCAACTGGAGAAATCGAACTGTCGGATATGCTGTATTATGCGCTGGACATCCGGAGCATGGAAGCGGTCGGCCGCTTTTTTGACGAGCTGGAGGAGCGGGTTGTCGGTTTCGGGCAGGCTGAGCAGGCCGTGAAGTCGGCGGTGACCCATATTTTGACCATGGCCATCAACAAGCTGTCGGGACAGAACCAGGCATTGTATCCACTTCTGCAGGATGCGCCGCTCTTCATTACGGAGGCATTCCGCCAGCCGACATGGGAGCAGCTGAAAGCGGTAGCGGCCGCCCATTTGAGCAGCCTGATCGAGAGGATCGGTGGCGGGAGCAAGGATGCGGTGCTGAAGCAGATGATCGATTTTATTCACCGGAACTACAAGGAGAACCTGAAGCTGGAGCTCCTGGCTCAGGTGTTTAATTACAACAGCGCTTACTTGGGGAAAATGTTCAAAAACTATACAGGCGAGAATTTCAATGCGTTCCTCGACAACGTGCGGATTGAGCACGCGAAAGAGCTGTTATCCCAGGGACTCAAGGTGCATCAAGTGGCGGCATGTGTCGGATATGCGAACGTGGACTATTTTCACAGCAAATTCAAAAAATACGTCGGGGCGTCCCCGTCGTCATTCCGGAAAAAGGAGCCTTCCGAGTAGTCTCTTATCTTTCAAGATCCTGCGGGATGATTTTGGCTATACCGTCTTTCAAAAACGTTTTCGAGGCGAATTTCCCCCTGAAAATTAGATTTTTGGGGGAATTTTTGTGTAAAGTCATGTCACATTTCGACTTTGAAAGCGTTATATCTAATTTTTATATGATTTTAGGTGAAATCCGATGGGTATTTTTATAAGCGCTTCATTTAGTAAGATTGAGTTATCAATTAGAGGAGGGGTTATTGAATGGAAGCGCTCACACCTAACACCATTCCCCGCAGCGGTCAAGATACTGCTAAAGCTCCAAAGCGTAAACGAAAGGGGGGTTTCTGGAGTACGGTGCTCCAGCAAAAATATTTATATTTAATGTCGCTCCCTTTTGTCATTTGGGTGTTCGTGTTCAGTTACCTGCCGCTTTGGGGCTGGACGATGGCCTTTCAAAACTATAAACCGGCAAGGTCATTCTCCGAGCAGAAATGGGTAGGATTTAAATATTTCCATGAGCTGTTCCAAGACGACCGGTTTTATCTGGTGCTGCGGAACACGCTGGCGATGAGCTTCATGGGCCTCATTCTGGGATTCGTGGTTCCGATCTTCTTCGCGATTCTCCTTAATGAGCTGCGTGGTATGTTCTTCAAACGGTTCGTGCAGACGGTTTCTTACCTGCCGCACTTTGTATCCTGGGTCGTTGTAGCAGGCATTATTACGAAAATGCTTTCAATCGATGGCGGTGCGGTCAACCAGATTCTGATGGCGCTCCACCTCACGGACGAACCTATACAGTTCATGGCGAAGGGAAACTGGTTCTGGTACATTGTAACCGGTTCCGATGTCTGGAAGGAAACAGGCTGGAATACGATCATCTATTTGGCAGCGATTACAGGGATTGACCCGGAGCTGTACGAAGCATCCCGCGTCGACGGCGCGAGCCGCTGGAGACAGATGTGGCACATTACGCTGCCGGGCATCCGTTCGACGATCTCGGTACTCCTGATTATGTCGATTGGCCACTTGATCAGCATCGGCTTCGAGAAACAATTCCTGCTCGGCAACAACCTGGTGACGGATTACTCGGAGGTTCTCGATCTGTACGCACTGAATTACGGTCTGAATATGGGCAGGTTCTCATACGGTACCGCCATCGGCATATTCAACTCTGTAGTCAGCATCATCCTGTTGTTTACGGCTAATGGCATTTTCAAAAAGGTTACGAAAGAAAGCATTATGTAGGAGGCGAGAAGTCGAGATGCCAAACAAAGCGTTTAATGCGACCCGATCCGATAAGATCTTCGATATATGCAACATCATCTTCATGGCGATCGTGCTGATCGTTACGCTGTATCCGTTTCTGAACGTGCTCGCCATATCGCTGAACGATTCCATCGATACGGTGCGTGGTGGCATCACCATCTGGCCGCGTGCGTTCACATTTGAAAACTATAAGACGATATTTGCTTATGACACTTTGCTTCAAGGCTTGAAAATTTCCATTTTGCGTACGATCGTCGGTGCTGTTCTGGGGCTGCTCAGCGCATCGATGCTGGCCTATACGCTCAGCCGGCCTGATTTTCAGGCCCGGAAGTTCGTATCGACATTCCTGGCGATGACGATGTACTTCTCCGGCGGCCTGATCCCGGGATACATCCTGATGCGCGACCTGAACCTGATCGGCACGTTCTGGGTATATGTTCTGCCGGGTCTCGTCAGTGCATTCAACGTATTTATCGTCCGTTCCTTTATCGACGGCTTGCCTTATGCCCTTCAGGAATCGGCCAAGCTGGACGGAGCCAACGATTTTACGGTATACTGGCGCATTATCCTACCGCTCTGTAAACCGGTTCTTGCGACGATCGCGCTGTTCCTTGCCGTAGGTCAGTGGAACTCCTGGTTCGATACGTACCTGTACAACGGCAGCAACGCCACCTGGACCACCCTGCAGTACGAGCTGATGAAGGTGCTGCAGAGCACGCAGCAGGGCGGCGGAGCGATCAACGCCAACGATATGGCCAAGCAAATGGCCCAGATTTCGCCGGAATCGATCAAGATGGCCATTACCATCGTCGTGACCGTGCCGATCCTGATCGTCTATCCGTTCCTGCAGAAATATTTTGTGAGCGGCATGACGCTGGGCGCGGTCAAATCGTAAAAAAACGCTTTTTCAGAAGTTACATTCTTATATAGAGGTATCAGCAGGCTAGCCTGTTATACAAAATAGATAAAGAAAAAGATTAGACATCATGGGGAGGGTTTACGCAATGCAAAAGAAAGCGTTCAAGGTAACCGCGATTTCTCTGATCATCGCATCAATGCTAGCGGTTGCGGGCTGCGGCGGAGGCAAGGAGGATACCGCGGCCAAAGATACAGGCGATACGACATCGCCGATCACCTTCAGTTTTTTCGGTGCGGATGCGAGTCCGAACTGGAACAAAATGCAGGATGAAGTCGGCAAGGAAATCACAGCGAAAACAGGGGTTACGATCAACGCGGAGTATGCCGTATCCGGCGGAGGTCAGGATAAGATTTCCCTGATGGCCGCGAGCGGTGACTATCCGGACCTGATCTTCGCGAAAGGCGACGTCAACAAGCTGGTGGATGCCGGCGCGATGCTCGACCTGACCGATCTGATCGACAAGTACGCGCCAAACCTGAAGAAGGTATATGGCGGTTACATGGACCGTCTGAAGTACAGCAACGATGACCAAGCCATCTATGTGCTGCCGACCAATGCGGCGGTGAACCAGCAGTATTTTGACGCCGGCGGCGGCTTTGAAATCCAGAATGCCGTGCTGAAAGAGCTGGGCTATCCGGAAGTGAAAACCGTCAAGGATTTTGAAAACGTGCTGAAAGCTTATAAAGAGAAGCATCCGACGATTGACGGCCAGCCAACCATTCCGTTGACGCTGGATGCGGACGACTGGAGAATTATGATCACCGTAACGAACCCGGCGTTCCTCGCAACTGGAGCACCGGACGACGGCGAGTATTTCATCAATCCGCAAACCTATGAGGCTCAGCTGCACTACAAGCGTCCGGAGGAAAAAGAGTACTTCCGCTGGCTGAACCATATGTACAACGAAGGCCTGCTGGATAAGGAAACGTTTGTACAGAAGAGCGACCAGTATAAGTCCAAAATTTCGAGCGGACGCGTGCTTGGCCTGATCGACCAGGAATGGGGTTATTCCGACGCAGAGAACGCATTGAAATCTGCTGGCAAGGATGAAAGAACTTACGCTCACTTGCCGGTAACCTTGTCGGAAGAATATAAGGACCACTCCTTCCAGGACACAGGCTTTACATCCGGATGGGGCATCGGTATCACGAACAACTGTAAGGATCCGGTTCGGGCGATTAAATTCCTCGATTGGCTCGCTTCCGACGAAGGGCAAGTATTGATCAACTGGGGTATCGAAGGCAAGCACTACAATGTTGTAGATGGCAAGCGCGTCATTCCTCAAGAAATTCAGGATAAGAAAATCAAAGACGCTTCCAACTTTACGAAAACATCGGGCATTGGCCTGTACACGACTTTCTCCGCTCACTATGGTGACGGTGTGAAAGATCCATCAGGCAGCTACTATACAACGAACTTCCCGGATCAAATCGTAGCCAGCTACACGGAAGCCGAGAAAGAAACGCTGAAAGCTTACGGCGCTACGACCTGGAAGGACCTGTTCCCTTCAGAGAAGGATTTCCCGGTTAAGCCTTGGGGAGCAGCGTACAACATCTCGGTTGAAGAGGGCTCAGATTATACCGTAATGTACCAGAAAACGCAGGACATTATCCGCAAGCGCATTCCGGAAGCGATCCTGACGACGCCGGACAAATTCGACGCAGTCTATGACAACATGATCAAGGAACTGAACGCCGCCGGAGCGGAAAAAATGGAACAGCAATACACCGAGCTGGTGAAGGACCGTGTCGAGTTGTGGGGCGGAACGACCGAAGCGAAGTAATTCGAATTTTTAAAAAAGAGCGATAATTTCATCAGGTAGGGCCTGCTCATAGCAGTAGGTCCTATTTGTAATGGATTTTTGTGACTTCATTTGCTTTTGTACCTTATATAATATAAATGCCGGAATAGACTATTTTATTAGCATTATTACGGGTATTTGTGATCGTAAACGCATTAAAAATTAAATTTAAAAATATGTATTAAAATGACTTGACAGTCGTTTTTAAATCTTTTATGATTCAAATATGAAAGCACTTTCATTACACATTTTCCCTGTAGGCTGTTTTCGAAAACGTTTTAAACAAAGAGGTGGAGTCGAACAAGAAACCAGAGATGTGATGTGAGGAAGTTTAGTTATCTGAGTTTTGTAAACGTATTCAATTCATCTAGGTTTCGGCACAACATGCGGCAGTGCCCAGCGTCCGTACGACGTTGATGCAATGCCGGCTCTTGAATGCAGCACGAAGTAATTCCATTAGTAATGAAGGGGGATATGATTCACATGAAGGGAAACACAAAGAAGAAGTTTGGAATGCTGCTCCTCGCCAGTGTGCTGCTCGTTTCCGCAGGCTGCAGCAGCTCAGGGGGCGACAGCAAATCCGCCGATTCCGGCAGCTCGTCTTCCAATGCAGCGCAGGATGCGAAGGCAGACGATACGAGCCCGATCACGTTCTCGTTCTTTGGCGCTGACGCCAGCCCGAACTGGAACAAGATGCAGGATGAAGTCGGTAAAGAAATTACGAAGAAAACTGGCGTGACCATCAATGCGGAGTATGCCGTATCCGGCGCAGGCACCGATAAAATATCCCTGATGGCTGCGAGCGGCGACTATCCTGATTTTATCTTTGCCAAAGGCGACGTCGACAAGCTGGTGGAAGCCGGCGCGATGATCGACCTGACTGATTTGATCGACAAGTACGGCCCGAACCTCAAGAAGGTATACGGCAAGTACATGAACCGTCTGCCTTACAGCAACGACGATAAAGCCATCTATGTGCTTCCGACGAACGGGGCGGTGGATCAGCAGTACTTTGACGCCGGTGGCGGATTTGAAATCCAGAATGCCGTGCTGAAAGAGCTCGGCTATCCGGAAGTAAAAACCGTTAAGGATTTTGAAAACGTTCTCCAGCAATATAAAGACAAACATCCGACGATCGACGGCAAGCCGACGATTCCGCTGACACTGGACGCGGATGACTGGAGAATCATGATCACCGTAACGAACCCGGCCTTCTTGACGACAGGAGCTCCGGATGACGGCGAATACTTCATTAACCCTGAAACCAACGAAGCTCAGCTGCACTACAAGCGTCCGGAAGAGAAAGAATACTTCCGCTGGCTCAACCATATGTACAATGTGGGTCTGCTGGATAAGGATACGTTTGTGCAAAAGAGTGACCAATATAAATCCAAGATCGCCAGCGGCCGCGTCCTGGGTCTGATCGACCAAGAGTGGGGCTATTCCGACGCCGAGAATGCGCTCAAGACCGCCGGCAAAGCGGAGCGCACTTATGCTCACTTCCCTGTAACGCTGTCGGATGAATATAAAGACCATTCCTTCCAGGATACCGGATTCGTAGCTGGTTGGGGCGTAGGCATTACAACGGCATGTAAGGATCCGGTCCGCTTGATCAAGTTCCTGGACTTCCTTGCATCCGACGAAGGCCAAGTGCTGCGCAACTGGGGTATCGAAGGCAAGCACTACAACATGGTGGACGGAAAGCGCGTTATCCCTGATGATGTACAGGACAAGAAAGTTAACGATAACACCAACTTTACGAAAACGTCCGGCATCGGACTGTACACCACCTTCTCCGCTCACTACGGCGACGGCGTGAAAGATCCATCCGGCAACTACTACACGACGAACTTCCCGGATCAAATCGTAGCTTCCTATACACAGCCGGAGAAAGACACCTTGAAAGCATACGGCGCAACAACCTGGAAAGACCTGTTCCCGTCTGAAAAGGACTTCCCGGTCAAACCTTGGGGCGCAGCCTACAACATGGCTACTCCTCAGGACGGCAATTATAATGTTATCTACCAAAAAACGCAGGATATTATTCGCAAGCGGATTCCGGAAGCTATCCTCGCGAAGCCGGAACAGTTCGACAGCATTTATGACAACATGCTGAAAGAGCTGGATGCTGCAGGTGCTAAAGAAATCGAAAAACAATATACAGAACTGATCAAGGAAAGAGTCGAGCTCTGGAGCGGAAGCGCTCAATAAGCCGGCCTGATCAGAGGAGCGAGGGTCCCGGGATTTATCCCGGGGCCCTTTTTTTGTTTTTTTCCAAAAAAACATTGCTTCCGGGAGAGCATCCTGCTAAGATGTAAACAACAAATTGATAATATCAATTTGATATTATTGAAATCTCATCATTACCCTCATCGGTCACGGTGATCTGTGAAGGCGTAATGGAGCAGCTGGAGGGAACGGACATGGGGAAATGGTTTAAAGGATGGAGCGCCTACGAGCTGGTATGGCTCGGCGTGTTTTGCGGAATTGCCGTCGGACTTACGGTGATTATGAAGGATAGCCTGTTCGGGTTTACCGTGTTTCTGACAGGCGTGCTGTGCGTGGTGCTGGCGGCGAAGGGCAACCTGATGAGTTATGTATTCGGCATGTACAACACGTTCGGGTACGCGTACCTGGCTTATACGAACGGGATTTACGGGGAGATGCTGCTGAATCTGCTGTTCTTCGTTCCGATGAACGTGGTCGGCTTCTTCCTATGGCGGAAGCATCAGGACGGCGGCAAGCTTGAGATGCGCCGCATGAACCTTCGAGGGATTCTGTGGACCGGAGCCGCCTGCGTGCTGGGCAGCGTGATGATCGGTTTTTTCCTGTCGCTGATACCGACGCAGAACTCGCCGTACATCGATGCGATCACCAACGTGCTGTCGGTTGTCGCAACCTTCCTGATGGTATGGCGTTATAAGGAACAATGGCTGGTGTATATCGTGCTGAATGCTTTTACCGTGCTGCTGTGGGTGCTGCGTACCCTGGACGGCAGTCCTGACGGGCTGCTCATGATCGTCATGTGGAGCGCGTATCTCATCAATGCAGCATACGGTTATTACACTTGGAACAAAGGGGCAAAGGAGGCTTACTGATGAAAAAGCTGGGACTGACGTTGGGGAAATTCGCCCCTTTTCATAAAGGGCATCAATACATGGTGGAGACGGCGCTGAAGGAGGTGGATGAACTGATCGTGGTCATTTACGATACGACGGTTACGACGATTCCGCTGCATATCCGCGCCGGCTGGATCCGGAAGCTGTATCCGGGCGTCAGGGTGATCGAAGCGTGGGACGGTCCGGACGGCTATTCGAATGACCGGGAGCATGAAATCCGGGAGGAGCAGTATATTTTGGGGCTGCTTGACGGCGAGCAGGTTACGCATTTCTTTTCGAGCGAGTTTTACGGCGAGCACATGAGCAAAGCGCTTGGCGCCGTGGACCGCCGCGTCGATGAGGCGAGGGGCGTGGTGCCGATTTCGGCGACGATGATCCGGGAGGACCCGTATAAACACCGGCAATTTGTAAGCGACATCGTATACCGTGATCTCATTACGAAGGTGGTCTTCGTCGGAGCGATGTCGACCGGCAAGTCAACGCTGACGGAGGCGCTGGCCGGCAAATACAACACAACTTATGCCAGCGAGTACGGCCGGGATTATTGGACGGAGCATCAGGTGGACCGGCGGATCAGCTTCGATGCTTTTGATGAGATTGCGACGGGGCATATCGAGCGCGAAGAGAAGGCGCTGCTGGAGGCGAACCGGTATCTGTTCGTGGACACGAACGCCATCACGACTTATATGTTCGCGCTGGATTATCACGGCCGGGCTCCGGAGCTGCTGACCCGGCTGGCGCTGGAGAACGCCGGCAGATACGATCTCTTTTTCCTGTGCGAGGACGATATCCCATATGACGATACGTGGGACCGCAGCGGTGACCAGAAGCGGCATGTATTCCACAAGCAGATTATCGCCGATTTGAAGGAGCGCCGGATTCCTTACATCCCATTGAGGGGATCGCTGGAGGAGCGGATCAAGCGGGTCGAGGAGGTACTGAAGGCGTTTGTTCCGTACAGCAACTATTTTGGAAGCCTTGTTTAAGCCAGCCCATTTATTGGATTAAAGAGGGGGCTGCTGGTAGAATAGAGAACGGATTGCTAGATTGGCCTGGAGCTTAAGGCTGGGGCCGGCTAATGAATAGGCAACATTCAACAGGAAAGAGGGGGATTTCATTGGCTGTGATCGGAATCGATCTGGGAACGACCAACAGCCTGGTGGCCTGCTGGGCCCAAGACCGTGCGGTGGTCATTCCCAACGTGCTCGGAGAACATTTGACACCGTCCATCGTCAGCGTGGACGAAAACGGCGAAATTGTGGTCGGCCGGATTGCCCAGGAGCGCTTGATTACCCATCCGGAGCGGACGGCTGCCACTTTTAAACGGTTTATGGGAACGGAGAAAAAGTACGAGCTTGGCCCTCACTCCTTTACACCGGAGGAACTGTCGTCCTTTATATTGAAGGCCTTGAAAGAGGACGCCGAGAGCTACCTGGGCGAACCCGTGACGGAGGCGGTGATCAGCGTCCCGGCATACTTCAACGATACCCAGCGCAAAGCGACGAAGCATGCCGCCGAAATCGCCGGACTGCGTGTCGAGCGGCTGATCAGCGAGCCGACCGCGGCGGCGGTGGCTTACGGCCTGCACCAGGAGCAGCCGGAAACCCAGTTCCTCGTATTCGACCTGGGCGGAGGAACCTTTGACGTCTCCATCCTGGAGCTGTTCGAGGGAGTCATGGAGGTGAAGTCTATCGCGGGGGACAATTTCCTTGGCGGTGAGGACTTTACGGAGCTGCTTGTGACGCATTTTCTGGAGACGCACCAAATGGAGTGGGAGGCGCTGGACCCGAAAACAAGATCGGCTATACATAAACAGGCGGAGAGCTGCAAGCTTGCCCTGGGGCGGGAGGCGTCGGCTGAAATGGCTTTGACGATCGATGGAACCCGGTATGAAGTGCGGCTTGACCGTAACGAATTTGAAAAGCTGGCCCATCCGCTGCTCCTGAGGCTGCGCCAGCCGATCGAGCGGGCGCTGCGAGACGCGTCCTTGTCCCCATCCGATCTCGATGCGGTGATCCTGATCGGAGGAGCCACCCGAATGACGCTTATTAAAAGCGTCATCGGCCGCATGTTCGGACGCATGCCGTACAGCGACATCAATCCGGATGAGACGGTTGCCGTCGGTGCAGCCATCCAGTCGGCGCTGAAGGAGCGGAACGAGGCGTTGAACGAGATGATCCTTACCGACGTGTGCCCTTATACCCTGGGTACCAGCATCGTACAGGAACTGGGTAACGGAGGATTCTCATCAGGACATTTCTTCCCGATCATCGAGCGCAACACACCGATCCCGGTCAGCCGGATTGAGCGGCTCTGCACGGTGTCTGACAACCAGCGGCGGCTAACCGTTGATATTTATCAGGGCGAGAGCCGGCGCGTCGAGAACAACATCAAGCTCGGCGAGATCCACATTAAGGTGCCGCCGGCCCCTGCCGGCGAACAGAAGATTGACGTCCGTTATACCTATGACATTAACGGGATTTTGGAGGTCGAGGTGGCCAGCGTTGCGACCGGCGAGAAGAAGCGCGCCGTCATCGAGAAGAACGCCGGCAGCATGACGAAGGAAGAGATCGAGGCGCGGCTGCTGGAGCTTCAGGATATCAAAATTCACCCGAGAGACCGGGCGGAAAACCGACTGCTGCTGGCAAGGGGCGAGCGGTTGTACGAAGAGGCGCTGGGCGAGAGCCGGGAAGTGATCGCTGCCTATATCGGACAGTTCGAAAAGGCACTGCATACCCAGGATGACCGCGAAATCAAAAAAGCTGCCGAGGTCTTCAAGGATCGATTGGAACAGCTGGAAAGGTGGATGAGCTTCACATGAACATCTGGGAAAGGCTCGGGATCGAGCGGACCACGGAGCTGCGCATCATCAAGAAAGCTTATGCCGCCAAGCTGAAGCAGCATCATCCCGAGGACGATCCCGAGGGCTATCAGCAGCTTCGGGAAGCTTATGAGGCGGCATCCAAGTTCGCCAAAGAGGCCAGTACAACGGTACGCGAGCCGGCTGAGAATGAGGATAAACTTTCCACGCCGATCTACCCGCTGGAGGATACCAAAGGGGAAGTTGATCAACCAAGCGAGCTTAACGCACAAACCACATATTCAAATGGAATATTCCAATCTACGGCAAGCGCAGATCCGGTCAGCCTGTGGATTCATCAGGCAGGGGAGCTGTACGACGACTTTCCGGCCCGGATTCGGGTGGAGTCGTGGGAGCGGCTGCTGAACGAGGATATCGTATGGAACGTCGATCGCGGGCCGGAACTGCAGCATGCGTTCGTGTCCTTTCTGATGTCCTGCAGGCATCTCCCGCGAGACGTTTGGCAGCTGCTGGACGGCACGTTTTACTTTACGGAAGATCCCGAAGAACTGCGGGAGCGGTATCCGACGTATTTTGCCGAATACATCCTGCAGCAGCTGGACGGATCACGGGAGCTGCGTTATGACTCGCTCGCTAACGCTCCCGTAGGGGATGCCGCGGACATTGAAAGATTTTTGGATCTGCGGGAGTCTGCGCTGGATATGCTGATGGAAGGCGAGCTGGAAGAAGCGGAAGCGTGCTTGACCGAAGCTTCGGCGTGGTTTGCGGACGATCTGGATCTGCAGCTGCTGTTGGGAAAATATAACCTGGCCGCGGGCAACCGGCAGGAAGCGCTGAAATGTTTCGTCCATGCGATCCTGCTGCAGCCGGATGATCTGGAGGCTTACCGGTACGCGGCACGGCTTCGATACGATGATCAGCGGTATGAAGAGGCGCTTTCGGATTGCGAGCGCATTTTGGCTGCCCATCCGGACGATCAGGATGCGCTCTGTTTGGAGGGACGGTGCCTCACCGCGATGGGACGGATATCGGAGGCCAAGGAACGGATGAAGCGTTCTTTTGACATAAACAATCAGCATATGAGCACCCTGATGTACTGGTCGTCTACCGCAAATAAGCATCACCACGATCAGGGGAAGATCGACCCGGCCGAGCACCGCAAGGTGGTCAAAAACAATATTATATTCGACGGTTTTTTATTTCTTCGGTTAACTTGGCTTTATATTTTTGTGTATATCGTGCTGCAGTTGTTTTTTGACGTGCCCGTTATCGTCACGGGGGTGTTCGTGGCCATTCTGCTGTGGTATTTATACAGAACGTTAAGAGCACACCGGGTGCTATCAACCTAGATAATGGAGGACGACATGCGCAGCGATTACAAGAAGAAGCAAATCAAACAGCTGGAGCTGTACTTCCGCTGTCTCTCCAGCGTATGCATCGACAGCGTGCTGGCTTATTATTATGTGCCTTACGAGTTTTTGAAATTTGAGCGTTACCTCGGGAACCGGGTTTTGAAAAAGGGGCTGCGGCTCTGGGACATCAAGGACGCCGAGACCTTAAAGACCCGGATTCGCTGGCTGCTGGAGGACGGGAACCGTGACGATTATAAGGCCCTGCACGCCGAACTGTCGGCGCTGCCGGAACAGGCACGGCAAAACTGGATGGAGGCCTCCAAAGACCATCCGGAGTATGCCCGGATGAGCATGGTTCATACGTTTCTGCCGCAGCTGCCCGCCGGAGAAATAGCCGCCTTCGGGGGCGGATGGGCGATTTTCTTGAGCCGGGTTGGGCTCGCTTACGGATATTTGACGAAGGAAGAGGCCTGGGCCATTAAATTGGAAGCGGCCGGGTATGTGCAGCAGCATTACGGCAGCTGGGAAGAGTATTTGATCGCATTTATGGCCGCCAGCCGCTTTTGGAAACCGGAGGAGCAGTTTGCAAATGTAGTCTATATCATGACCCGCGGACAGACGCTGCTGGGGATGGGTACCTTCGCTTCCCGGAAGGCGCCATGGGATATTCCGCTTGAGCCGGGAGGCGAACGAGCAGCGTACCGAAAGGGATCGGCCAGCCTGGATGCCTGAGGCTGTGATCAACGGGCATGCGGGTCACAGGGCCTTTATCAATGATTGTAGGACTTAAGCGCACGGGATGCTCTTATATAGGGGGAAGAGGATGTATACCTTGGAAGAACTCCGGAAGGCATTCCGGAAAGGGACCAAGCTGAAATATGTTTTTTTCTGGGGGCACCAGCCCGCGGCGGACGGATCTATTACGAAGAGCTGCTTCAGCCAGTGGTGGGAAGCGAAGTTTACCGTGGACGGCGTGGAATATGCAAGTGCCGAGCATTATATGATGGCCGAGAAAGCCAGACTGTTCGGTGACGAAGAGATCCGGGAACAGATTCTCGCAGCCAAGCACCCGAAGCAGGCTAAAGATCTGGGGCGGAAGGTGAGGGGATTCGATCCTGCCGTATGGGACCGGGAAGGGTACTCCATTGTGGTCCGAGGAAACGAAGCGAAGTTTTCCCAAAACGACGATTTGAAGCAATTTCTGCTGGGCACCGGGCAGCGGGTGCTGGTAGAGGCGAGTCCGGTGGATTCGATCTGGGGCGTGGGGTTGGCCGCAGATGACGAGGCGGTCCTGAACCCGCTGCTGTGGAAAGGGAAGAACCTGCTTGGCTTTGCCTTGATGGAGGTTCGGGACCGGCTGCAGGCGGAAGAAGCCTAGCGGAAGTACGAAACATGGACGTCGTGCGTGCGGGGCCTAGCGGGAGTGAAGAACTTGGCAGCAGTAAGGGCACGCTGGCAATGAGGAGCACGTTGGCAATGATGAGCATGCCATCAGTGAGGAGCCTGGCAGGAGTCAGGATCAGTCGATTGTGGGAAAAAGGCTGCAAATCGAGGGTCATGCTATATAGAGGTCACCCGGCCATGCAAAAAGGTCGTTGTTGGTTACTCAGCGTAACGGGACAACGACCTTTTTATATGCCATAATTTTGCGTTCCAGGAGACGGTCCTTCGGCTTAGGTCAGTGCGCCTTCCTGCTTTTTAAAGAACGTACGCAGCGCCTGGTAGACCTCGCCCTTTTCCTTGATGACGTAATACATGAACTGGTCGAGCTTGATATTCCGGTACGCGGACATCAGCGTGCTGCTCCGGTTGTACTGGTTGACCTCCCCGTAACCGAACATGTTGCTGACTTTAAGCAGCTCGCCAATCAGCCGCACGCAGCGTTCGTTATCAGAAGTCAAGTTGTCGCCGTCCGAGAAATGGAACGGATAAATATTGTACTTGGCGGGCGGGTAGCGCCGGTCGATAATTTCCAGCGCTTTCTGGTAGGCGGACGAGCAGATCGTGCCCCCGCTTTCGCCCCGGGTAAAGAAATCTTCTTCGGTGACTTCTTTGGCCTCCGTATGGTGGGCCACAAAGACAATGTCGACCTTTTCGTATTGGCGGCGCAGGAAGCGGGTCATCCAGAAGAAGAAGCTGCGCGCACAGTATTTCTCAAACGTGCCCATCGACCCGGACGTATCCATCATCGCAATGATGACCGCGCTGGAATGGGGAACGACGACGTCCTCCCACGTTTTGTAACGCAGATCGTCGGGGCTGATATGGTGAATTCCCGGCTTGCCGCTGGTGGCGTTGCGCCGCAGGTTTTCCAGGATCGTCCGCTTCTTGTCGATGTTGGACTGCATGCCTTTTTTGCGGATGTCGTTGAACGTGATCGATTCGGTTTCGACTTCCTGCTGCTCTTTCGGCTTCATATTCGGCAGCTCCAGCTGGTCGAACAGCATATTTTCCAAGTCTTCCATGCTGACCTCGGCTTCCATAATGTCCTGGCCGGGCTGGTCGCCGGCTTTTTCGCCTTGACCCGGCTTTTGCACCGGATCCCTGCCCAGCACGTCTCCCACCTGGCTGTCGCCGTCTCCCTGGCCGACATGCTTTTGCTTCTGGTAGTTATAAATGAAACGGTATTCATCGAGGCTCCGGATGGGTACCTTGATGATTTGCTTACCGTCCGACATCACGATGTTTTCTTCTGTGATCAGGTCGGGCAGGTTCTGCTTGATGATTTCCTTAACCTTCTCCTGATGGCGGACCTGATCCTGGTACCCTTTCCGGTGCAGTGACCAGTCCTCCTTGGACACCACAAACAGCGAATGATCGTCTGATGGCATGTTCAGGCACCTCCCATGTTCCCATACTCAGCACAAACTTTGGCTTGTTAAACATTTATATTCACGGGCGGGGATGATATGTGATGACGCAAGAGATAAAATAAGAAGTTTGCCGCACCCAAATATATGAAATTTTGCGAGAATCGCTGCTATGGATGAGATAGGCGTTCCGATGCCGGTGATCTCACTCTGGCTATTGCCAAAAGTCAGCAGTTTGGGCTATAGTGGTTGTGAAATTAAATAGGAATGCGGGTGCTGGATGAAGTCCGGCTGAGATGGCAGCCTTATGCTGCGGACCGTTAATCTGATCCAGGTAATGCTGGCGTAGAGAATATCATTCGAATTGCGGTGCCATTCGTGTATTTCTCGAATGGTTTTTTTGTGTTAACCGGGTAAGAGGGCGCTTTCGCAAAATGAGGGCTTACCCTTCGCGATGATAGAAGCCGGCATGAAATGGAGGGAAAGGCAAAGGAAAGAGAGGAGAAGCAGTCATGGTCGATTTTCGTCTGTATGCGATTACCGGCGAGACGTTCCATCCGGGACGCCGGCTGGTGGACGTGATGGAGCAAGCCATTCGGGGAGGCGCGGATATCGTTCAATTCCGCGACAAAACAAGCGGCAGGGAAGAGCTGCTGCGCAAGGCGGCGGAGTTGCGGGAGCTGACCCGCCGCTACGGTGTTCCTTTTATCGTGAACGATCACGTTGATATCGCGATGGAGGTGGACGCCGACGGGATTCACCTCGGTCAAGGTGATATGCCGATCGCGGAAGCCAGAAAGCTTGTCGGCTCCAAGATCATCGGCATATCCACCCATGCAATTTCGGAAGCGCAGCTCGCCGAAGCGGAAGGGGCGGATTATATCGGCGTCGGGCCGATCTATGCGACGGCTACGAAAGCCGATGTGGTGGATCCGGTCGGTCTTTCGTACATTCGGGAAGTCGCCGGGGTCATCAAGATCCCTTTTGTGGCGATTGGCGGCATCAAGCTGGGCAACGTGGACGAAGTGATCCGGGCCGGTGCGAGCCGCGTCTGCGCGGTGAGCGAAATCGTCGGCAGCCCTGACCCGGAAGCGGTATGCCGGGCGTTCATTCACAAGCTTGAAGGTAGAGGAGGAGCGGCGGATGGAACTGGTCATTAACGGAACAAAGCGGGAGCTGGCGGCCGAGACGGTAGCCGATGTCCTCCGCCTGCTGGGGCTGTCCGGCAGGCCGGTCATGGTGGAAGCGGACGGACAGGTGCTGAAGATCGAGCAGTGGGAGACGACTCCGGTTGTGCCTGGAATGAAGCTGGAGCTGGTCCATTTCGTAGCGGGAGGTTGAGGGGAAAAATGAGCAGAGATAATTGGCAGGTTGGCGGACAGGAACTGTCGTCGCGGTTATTTTTGGGGACCGGGCTGTTCCCCGATCCTTATGTGCAGATGGAGGCGATCAAAGCTTCGGGAACCGAGGTGCTGACGTTCGCTATCCGCCGGATCCATCTCGATTCGGTGGAGGATGACTCCATTCTGCAGCATGTGGAGCCCCAGAAATACATCTATCTTCCCAACACGTCCGGGGCGACAACGGCTGATGAGGCGGTCCGGATTGCCCGCCTGGCGCGGGCTTCGGGACTCAGCGACTGGATCAAGGTGGAGATTAGCGCCAATAAGCGGACGCTCCTGCCCGATCCGATTGAAACGTTAAAAGCGACGGAAATATTGGTCAAGGACGGTTTTACGGTACTGCCGTATATCTCCGACGATCCGGTGATCTGCAAAAAGCTGGAGGATGCCGGGGCAGCCGCGGTTATGCCCGGCGCAGCGCCTATCGGGACCGGCCTCGGCATTCTGAATCCGTACAATCTCGGATTGATCGTGGAGGAGCTGTCGGTCCCTGTCATCGTGGATGCGGGGCTGGGGACGGCCAGTGACGTGGCGCTCGCGATGGAGCTGGGAGTCTCCGGCATTCTGATGAATACCCCGGTGGCCAAAGCCAAGGACCCCGTGATGATGGCCCGGTCGATGAGGCTGGCGGTTGAGGCGGGGCGTTTGGCTTACTTGTCCGGGCGGATTCCGAAGAAGAAATATGCTTCGGCCAGCAGCGGCCTGGAATCGCTCGTCATCGAATAAAAAAGGATGGACAGGGGGGCTGTAACAATGAGCGGAGACATCATCGTCATGGGCGGCGGCATCATCGGATTATCCTGCGCGCTGGAGCTGCGCCGCCGCGGCCTGCACGTCACGCTGCTCGAAAAAGGACCTTGCGGCGGGCAGGCCTCCGGCGCGGCGGCAGGGATGCTCGCTCCGTATTCAGAGAACGTGGAGTCGCCGGACGAGTTCTTCCGGTTGTGCCGCGAGAGCTTGTCGCTGTATCCGCAATGGCAGCAGGCGGTGAAGGACATCTCCGGCGTCTCCTTCGAATATGCCGAAACCGGCAGCTTGTACATCGCGAGGCACGAGGCGGATTTGCTTGCGCTGGAGAGCCGGTTGGAATGGCAGCGGAGCTGGTGCTCCGGTGGCGAAATATTAACGGGGAGCGCGCTGTTCGATGCCGAGCCGGGACTGACCCGCGAGGCAGTTGCCGCCTTGCGGACTCCGGTGGAGAGCCATGTGTATGCCCCGGATTTGACGGAAGCGGTCAAACGGGCCTGCCTGGCCTCCGGCGTGCAGATTCATGAGCATCTTGGCCGGATCGAGCTGGCTGAATGGCGGGAGCGGGTTGCGCTGAGGGCGCAGAGTGGCGAGCGGTTTGAAGCGGACCGGCTGCTGATCAGCACCGGCGCATGGGTACAGGAGATGTCGGAACCCCTCGGTATCCGGATTCCTGTACATCCGATCCGGGGGCAAATTTGCGCCTACACTTGGAACGAGGAGCGCGAGCCGCTTCGGCATCTGGTGTTCACCAGCCAGGGATACCTGGTCCAAAAAGCAAACGGAACGCTCGTGTGCGGCGCCTCGGAGGATATCGCCGGGTTCGACACGTCCGTCACGGACAAAGGGATCCGGCGGCTGACGGAGTGGAACAAGCAAGTGCTGCCTGTTCTTAGTGAGGTGCAGCCGTTTCACCGCTGGGCGGGACTGCGCCCGGCGGTGCTGGACGGCCGGCCGCTGATTGGGCGGCTGGACGACGCCGGCCATATTTTTGTGGCCGCGGGTCATTATCGCAACGGCATCCTGCTCAGCCCGGTCACGGCCGCGCTGATCGCCGATAGCGTGGAGGGCAAGCCGCTGCCGGAGTGGTGTGGAGCGTTCCGGCCGAACCGGTTCGGTGAGGTGCAGGCGGGCGCTTTTTCGGACAAAATAAAGGATTGACGTCGTTAAATATTGATTGTTCTAGCTAATAAAAGTACGGACAATATAAAGTTATTCGTTTGGCATGAAGCACATGGCAAAGCAGGAATGCATTCCTGCTTTGTTTTTTTGTGTCGGGCGTCGCAAAAGCTATTTGCAGCACGTGCATCTTATATATCCATTAAACCCATATAATTGAAGTGATGATGTATTAGTGACAATTAATGACAAATTTTGCGAAAATCCTGTAGTATACTGCAAGTAGTCCTATGCTAAATAGGAAAGAAGTTTCACAGTAATACATAAGGAGGTGTGGCTGCTTAGGGCCACGCGTGGGCAAGCAGTCCCGTCGGTTAAGAAAACATATTTTTTAGCAAGAGAGTTTAGAGCAACACAAGAAGCAGGGATTCAGTTGGTATCAGGTTGTCTGGAACAGTCAGGAAGTCAGGAGGTTACCTGGTAGTCAGTAAGTTAGATGGTACCTGGGTATCGGAAACAGTCAGAAAGTTAGAAGGGATCAGGGAAGTTAAGAGATTTAGTAAATGCAAAGCATCATATTTTAGGAGAACAGGAGCGGAAGAAGTATGTTCAAAGCGATGTTGATGACCATTTTTGCCGGGGCGATGATTCTTGGAACGGCAGGAGCAATCGAGCAGCCGGTGCCGGCCGCAGCGGCGGCGGCTTTTAAGGACGTGTCTGTGTCCCACTGGGCGTATCAGGCCATTAACGATGCGGTATCCAAAGGTTATCTCAAAGGTGATGGCAGCGGAAAATTCAGACCAAACGACCCGGTTACTCGGGCTGAGTTTGCAGCAATTCTGGCCAGGGTGTCGACGAACGAAAACGCTGGCGGAGCAGCGGCATTTTCCGATTTGACCGGGCACTGGAGCGAAAAGGAAGTGAGCGAGGCAGCGGGGAAGGGCTTTTTCAGTCCGGCCGATTATGCAAACGGCTTTAAGCCGGGCACTCCACTGACGCGGGTGGAAATGGCGAAGTGGATGGCCTCGGGACTGGCGGCCCGCGACGGAGAGTACAAGCAGGCGATCGAGGACACGAAGGACACCATCGTTCCGGTGACGGAGTATTACAAGGGCGGCTTGAACAAGGCCGACTATCCATATGTGTCGGTCATGCTGGGAGCGGGACTGATGTCCGGGTACCCGGACGACAGCTTCGGCGGCGGCAAAACGACCACGCGTGCGGAGGTCGCGGTGATTATTCAGCGTTACGAGACGACGCAGACGAAGGCGCCAAGCGCTTTTAAAGGGTTGAATGAAATGCGGGAAGTGGGGACGACGGGGACGAATCTCCGGACGGTGATCCCGGCGTACCAGTATGCTGAGGGTCATGAGCTTAAAACGATTCTGGGCAAGGACGTAAGCTTAAGAAACAATACTGGAAAAGTGAAAATATATCATTATATTTTCATGAGTGGGCTGAGCGCGGACCAAACGGGAAGTATTTATGGGCGGATGTTTGTGGATACAAATAAAATATTTTTTGAAAATTCGTATTTAGTGTTTATAGATTCGTCAGTAATTGCAAACAAAGAAGGTTTTGACTTACGAAGTTATTCAAATGGACTTAAATATCGTCTACAAGGGGGAAGCAGAGTTTTTGGCTCGACTTCAGATAGATTTGGTTACACTACTCTTCCAAGTGAAGGGCCAGTTGATATGTTTAAAAAGGGAGTAGAGACTAGATTTTGGAGTTCATCTTCGGTAGAGAGAAATCTAACGACGGGTAATTCAGAAATTGAAAGTGTCTTTGCAGACGATGGCTCTTATGGCGCCATTTTATTGCAGAAATGATAGTTGGGAGTGGCTATCGAATTGGTTAAGTCCATAAAAAAAACATCAATAATCTTTACTCTTTCCTTAGTAGTGATTGGTTGTCTCCCTTTTAGACATATATACTCCGCTGAAAGTTACCCGTCCGACAGTATTGTTTCTCCTCCCACTGGGCCTCAGATTCGCCAAGTGGTAACAAAATCGGTGACAGCTAAGGCACATGCTAATCCGGGAGTATATTGGTACCAATTAAATGACGGTTCGTTTCAAGCAGATAGAAATGATAATGGAATCACTGATATTGCTGCTATGGGAGGGAAAGACAATGCACCATACCCATTGGAGACGGAAACTGGTGCTAAAATCAATACATTGGACTACTCCCCGAGTGATTTTTTAGATTTAGCCGGTCAACCAGTTCCCAAAGGTGCTGTGGAAAACCTGAAATTGATGAAAGACGGAACAAAGTTTACTGATAGTATTTATTTTAAGCCAGGCACTAAGCATGTACCCAATTTAGTATTTCTCGAAGATAATACAAGTCTCTTTCTGTGGGTTATCACTGGAGGTGAAACATTTACTCATAGAGAGAAACTGGATATCAACAAAAGGCCAAATGGATATCCAAAATTTCTTGTTGAATATGATATCGATCTAGACCTTAAATGGGAAGGCATCGCCAAAGAAATCAAGGAAATGCGGGTGACTCCCGCGAGTGCATCGATGAAACCCGGGGAGAAGAAGAACTTTAAAGCCGAGGTGCGCACGAAGCCTTTCAGCGTGAAAGGAGATACCAGCTTCGGCGATTTCGTTGATGTGACCACCCGAACCGAGACGGTGTGGAGCTCCGACAAAAGCGCGGTGGCGACGGTGGACAGCAGCGGGAACGTGACCGCCGTAAGCAAAGGCACGGCCAAAATCACGGCCATATGGAAAAGCGGCCTCTACTACCTGTACGGCACAGCCACCGTGACTGTCGGCGATGGGGGCGGGGACGGACCGCCGCCGGTCGATCCCCCGGATCCCGAGGTAAGCTGCACCGAGCCGGCGCCGGGTCAATCGATGACCGGCAAATACATGGACCCCGTCGTGACAGCCAAAATCAAAGCTGATGCCCGCGGCAGCGAGCGGTTTGACGTGCTTCAGGGCATTCCGACCTCCGAGAGCCTATACGGCAATGTGCTCGCCCGGAATCACCTGTACCAGGACAAGTTCGTACAGATGACCGGGACGTGTACATATACGGTTAACGTAACCAAGGAGTACACGCTGAAGTGGGATCCGGGCAAGGAAGTGCCGAACGCCGACGGCAAAGGAACGCATATCGAGCCGGATCCGCAGAGCGAGACCGAAAGCAAAACGTATACCTACCAAATTGAGCGGCGGTATGCTTTCTGGAAAATCGATAACCTGGAAGTCTACCAAATCCGCGAGGCGATTCTCGACAATTACGCCCTGCCGGGCGGCCGGATTGCCATCCAGCCGAGTGGTTACAGTCCACCGTATTATGCTGCTGCGACGACTGGAAATTACGATCCGCCTGCTCCGCCTGGAGAGCTTACGGCTGCCGGACAGACGCTGACCGGGGGCAAGTCCAAGCCGGCGGTGCCGAATGACGAAGGCGCCCTAAAAGGGGAAGCGGAGAAAGCCGTCGGCAAAATCCAGGTGACGAATGACTCGCTGGTCTTTAACGGACAGACGATTATGAACAACCAGAAGGTTGAGGAATCCGGCCCGACCCCGTCTCAAATTCCTGAGCCGCCCCAGATCAGTGATAATGTGCTGTACAGCCCGGGAAATCTGATCGATCGCAGCAAAACCAATAAAAAGGATACGCCGAGCGCGGGTAAAATCGAATATGACCTGATGCCGGGAAATATAAACGGCGGGCAGAACCAGGAGTTTCCGATCTACGGCATCAACACCGTGACGGTCCATACGCCTGTGGTCAACTATTCCTCCGTGTCGGACGATGCGGCCCACAACCAGAAAACGAATCCGGACGCCGGCCGGTCCGCCCTGATTCTGGAACGCCCGTTCACGGTCCGGATTCCGACGAGCGGGCAGCATGTCAGCTATCCAGGTTACGGCAACCGGGATTACGCCAAGTATTTCCGCACCAAGCAGGTCAAGTTCCCTTTTGACGTCTATGATGGGAACCGGACCACCTTTATTCCGAAAAATACATGGGTGGACATTCCGGTCGGCCAGATGGACACGACATTTTATTTGCCGGTATGGGTGGACGAAGGTCCATACCAGATCGCGTTTCGCAATATTGCCGAAAATGCCCCGGCCGACTATACGCAGCAAAATGACGCCAATACGAGCCTGGTGCATCATGCCGCATACGATGAGGTGGCGGTTGATGTCATTGGACGGCTGTACGATTTTCATGTGACCGATATTGCCGATTACAATTGGGAGACCGTGTTCCGGTCCCAGAAGGGCAGCGCGATCCAGACGGGCGTCTCCTATTGGGTTGGTCAGAAAGGGATCGATGGCGATCCGCGTGGCAATGCAGCCGTCTTTACGCTGCCGATCCGTCCGGGAAGCAGCCCGCTGCAGGGTTTCAAGAACGTGTCCGTCAAGACCGGGTACCACTTCAAGTTTGATTTTAAAACGAAAGGGAATATGTTCGGCCCGCTGGACGGCATCCGCATTACGCCAACCTTCTATTATGTCAGAAAAGACGGGAAGGCCGTCAACGGCCGCGGGGATACGCGGATTCCGGTGGATCTGTACTACAGCACCAGCTCGAAGCATTTTGTGAAAATCGGCTCGTCCGCGGATCAGGTTCAGCGTTACGTCATCTTAAATGACCGGCTGCGGAACGTGCCCGCGCAGGAGCTGCGGGATACGGCAGGCTACAAGTTTAATCATGGCGGCGCAGCCGGGGGGCAGAACCGGAACGAATACATCAGCAGCTATGTAAACAAGTATACGAAGCAAAAGACGCCGGTCGGGAGCTACAGTCTGCTGCTTCTACCTGAACAGCTGCGGACGTTTCTCAGCCTGAAGGACCCCGTACCCGAATCGGTGGACCGCGAACGTGCTGACGTATCGATCCAGAAATGGTACGGCGAGTACAGCCTGCCGGCCGATCCCTATGTGGTTGAAGCGGGCACGAATGTGGCGGAATACGGGCGCACGCATGGCGGGCTGGACGACAAGTCCCCGATTTTTCTGAAGAACGGCTACATCGTCGTGAACTTCAATATCGAGTCCATTCAGGCGGGCGACTTGAAAAATCCGCATTTGCAGTACATTTACGCCCCGCTGATGAATCAGTGGCAGATGGAGGGCTTTAACCGGAACATCCAGGATGCCTACGGGAACCGGTTTGCGCTAAAAGACGGCGACGTCGTCTTTTACCAGACCGATCAATCTAGCAGGGATGACTTCAGCAGCCAGGTGCCGCATTAACGGAAAGTCAGTATAAAAGGGCTGCCCTTAGGTCAGTTTTGACCTTGGGGACAGCCCTTTTTTTGTGCGCTAAATGTATCAACCTTTGACCGACCCGGCGGCGATGCCCTCCACGATCCGGTTGCTGAGCACCAGGAAGATGACGAGAATCGGCAGGATGCTGATCATCAGCGTCGCCCCGATGGCGCCCCAGTCGGTCGTGTACTGTCCGACGAAGTTCTGGACGCCGACCGTCAAGGTCTTCAGGTTGTCCGAGCTGATGAAGGTGTTGACGAAAATAAACTCGTTCCAGTTATAAATCATGTTGATGATCGCAGCCGTGGCAATAACGGAGAACGTCATCGGCATCACGATCCGGAAGAACATGCGGTTCACGGAGCAGCCGTCCATAATGGCGGCCTCTTCCACTTCCCGCGGCAGCGCGTAATAGAAGCCGAGCAGGATCATGATCGTAATCGGCAGGTTAAAGGCGGTGTAGGACAGGATGATGCTGAGCTGGTTGTCCGTCAGCCCCACTTTTTGAAACAGGATAAACAAGGGAATCAGGGTCGAATGCACCGGGATCATCATGCCCACCATGAACAGGCCGAGGACGAGCGAGCTGAGCTTCCAGCGCATCCGGGTGATCGCAAAGGTCACGAAGCTGGCGAGCAGAATCGTCAGCACGACGGCAATGACGGTGATCAGGACGCTGTTAATAAAATAACGGCCGATATTTCCCTGCTGCCATACGTTTTCATAGTTCTCCCATTTGGGATGGCTGGGGAGGGCGAAAGGAGGAAGATTGAATACCTCCTGGTTATTCTTCAAGGAAAACAAAAGCAGCCATACCAGCGGCAAAATTTGCAGGACCGCTCCCGCAATCAGCACGACATAGAGCAGGCCCGAGCCGATTCTGGCGCCAACAGGCCGGGAAGACCGCATCACGGGAACGGATACGGCCGGACTTGCGGTTCTCATCATAAGCACCTCCTCTTATCAGGAATATTGAATCGTGTCTTTGGAGGCCGTTGCCTTGCGGATCGCCCAGGTGGCGACCATGCAGATGATCAGCAGGAAGAAGCCGATCGCACTGCCGTAGCCGAAATCGAATCCGCGGAACGCCTTTTGATACATATAGGACGCCATTACTTCGCTGGCCCCGTTCGGCCCGCCGTCTGTCATGACGTAGATCAAATCGAAATATTTCAGCGAGCCGACGACGGCCAGCACAATCGTGACTTTGACAACCTCGGAAACGAGCGGCAGCTTGATTCGGAGGGCAATTTGCCACGGATTGGCTCCGTCGATCCGGGCTGCTTCAATGAGCGATGCCGGAATGTTTTTCAGGGCGGCGTAGTAGATCAGGATGTAGAAACCGGCGTACTGCCATAGAATCGGAATGAACAAGGCGTACAGCACGAGCTTCGGATCCGACAGCCACGCAGGGGGATCCTCCACGCCAAGCGACACGAGAAACGTATTGAGGATGCCGTTTGTCGGATGGTAGATTTTCAGCCACAGCTGGGCAATGGCTACCGAAGAGAGCAGCATCGGAATCAAATAGATTTTCCGGAGGAGTCCCGCCCCCTTGATGTTCCCGGCCAGGATCAGTGCAACGATCATATAAACGGCCAGGCTCACCGTCGATAGTACCGCGAATAATAATGAATGGTACACGCTGTTCCAGAATGCGCTGTCCTTCATCAGGCTGGCGTAGTTCTCCATCCCGATAAAACTCATGCTGCTGACGCCATCCCATTTCATCAGGCCGTAGTATCCGGTAAGAACGATGGGAATATAAATGATGGCCATAATCAGAAGCAGGGACGGCAGCACGTATAGGGCGATGATCTTTTTGTTCGACATCACTTTGTCCATAACTAGGAAGCCTCCTTACGATGCTAGTCGGATACGAGAAAAGGACGCCCCGTCGGAGCTCGCCGGTTCGTCCTTTCATCCCCTACCATGACGGTTACTTGCCGGTCTTTAACGCCTCTTCCTGCTTTTTGGCGAATTCCTCCGGTGTGATGGCATTGCCGAGCAGTGCCTGAATCAGGTTGTAATGTTCTTCTGCGGCACCCGGTTTCATTTGTACGTCCAGATAGAGAATGACTTTGCTGGCGTTATTCAGTTCGTTCAAGACGTCAATGAACATTTGCGGCAGCTTGACACTGGAGGTGTCGACCTTTGTTCCTGGGATAATGCCTGCGTCAACCACGGACAACTCACCCCATCTTTTGACGAAGTAGTTGACGAACTTCTTGGCATCCTCTTTGACCTTGGAGTTTTCGGAGACGAACATACCGACGCCGACGCCGCCGACCCAGTCGTTAATGTTCCCCTTGCCGCCTTCGATCGTCGGGAATTTGAAGAAGCCGATCTTGTCCTTGAATTCCTGCGGGATATCCGGATTGGTCGTATAGTTTGGCACTTCCCACGTTCCCATAGCGTACATGGCCGCTTTCTCGTTCATGAATTCGGATTTGGCCTCGTCGTTGGACAGCCCGTTAAAGCCTTTTACAAAGGCATTGCTTTTCACCAAATCCTGGGCTTCCTTGGCGGCCTGGATCAGGCTTGGATCACTGAATGTGCTGCTGGCTACCGCCTGATCCTGCACGTCCGGACCACCGAGCCGGTCAGCCAGGTACATGTACCAGAAGGAGCCGGTCCAGGCGTCTTTCGATCCAAGAGCGATCGGAGTGACTTTGTTATCGTTCAGCGTTTTGATGATATTTTTGAACTCTTCATAGGTTTTCGGCGGCTGCAGATTGTATTTGGCAAAAATCTCTTTGTTGTAATAAACAGGCACGATGTTCAGCTCGACAGGCAGCGCGTATGTTTTGCCGTCCACGGCGTAGGCTTCGGTCGTTCCCGCTACAAATTTGTCTTTCAGGTCGCCTTGAAGCAGGTCGTCCAGCGGGGCGAACATGTTGCCTTTAACGTACGGCTCCAAAAATCCGGCAGCCCATGTAAAGCCGACGTCCGGCAGGCTGTTGGAGGCGGAGAGGACCTTCAGTTTATTTTTGTACTGCTCGTTCTCAAGCACTTCCGTTTCGATTTTGACGTTCGGGTTGGCCTGCTCGTATTCGCTGATGATTTGCTTCGCCAGCTTGTTCTGGGCGGAATTGCTGCCATCCGGCCACAGGTGCATCATTTTGATCGTGACTTTATCACCGGAACCACCGGATGAACTCCCGCCGCCGGCGGCCGTCTTGCCGTCGTCCGAACTGTTTTTACTTCCGCCGCAGGCCGACAGCACGAGTGTCAATGCCAGCAGCAGCATGGATGCGGATAACCATTTCTTTTTCATAAATGCCCGTTTCCCCCTTCGTATCATCGCGAGAGATGTATGCGCTTTCCCTCTGAAGCCAAGTGTAGCATCCCGTATTAGGAGGACATAAGGGCACAGCGTTTGGGTATAGTTCCACTTTATTTGGGTGCTGCCTGACCACCTTTGCGGTAGGCGCCAGGACTTGCGCCTTCGTAGTCCTTGAAGACCTTGTTAAAATACTTGGTTGTCTGATAGCCGACGCGTTCGGCGATTTCCGAGACCGGCAGCTTCGTCTGCAGAAGAAGCTCCTTGGCCTTCTGGATTCGGAGCCGGGTGACATATTCGATGAAGGTCATTTCCATCTGCTCCTTAAAAAGGACGCTGAAATAGCTGGGGTTCAAATGGACGTGATCGGCCACCTCCCGCAGACCGAAGCCTTGATCCAAATGCTGCGACACGTATTGAAGCGCTTCTTGGACCGGCTCTGCCAGCGTATTCACGTCCCCGGTGGCGTCAAGGAGCTTGCTGTCGACCATGCGCTGGATTTTGTTCATCCGCGAGCGTTCCTCCTGAACCTGGAGCGCCTTCTCTACAGCATCGAACAGCTTGTCCTTGCGGATCGGCTTGAGCAAATAATTGACGACGCCCAGCTGGATCGCCTGCTGCGCATACTCGAATTCGGCGTAGCCGGAAATCAGAATAATGGCCGGCTGGGCGGCCGTTGATCCGGATTCCAGCTGCTGCACCAGATTGAGTCCGCTGATCTCCGGCATGCGGATATCGGTAATAAGCAGATCGACCGCCTCGCGCTCCAGCAGGTACAGGGCGTCGCGGCCGTTGTCCGCCGAAATGACGCTGCATGCGCCGTTCCCCCAGGTTTCCAGCATGCGGGTCAATCCTTGTCTCGTTCGGGGTTCGTCATCTACGACTAAAATCGTTTTCGATTTAACCATCGTTATATCTCTCCTGTCTGGATCGGAATGGTTAAGCTTACCCGGGTTCCCCGGTGGATTTGGCTGTCGATCGCCAGCCCGGATTCATCCGGCCGGTCCCCGCCGTAGTAGAGCTTGATCCGCTGCTGGACATTAAAAATCCCCATGCCGGAGCCTTTGAAGGGCGGCGTCATTCCGGTCTGGAGCGCCGTGACGATTCGGCGGAGGTTGTCCTCGTCGATGCCTTTTCCGTCGTCGGTCACCGTGACGACCAGATGCATCTGATCCGCGGACAGGGAAACGCCGACCGACACCTTGCCGGGGCCGATCCGGCCCTCGATGCCGTGCAGGATGGCGTTCTCCACCAAGGGCTGGATCAGGAGCTTTGGCATCGGCACCGATGCCAAAGCCGGCGGCGACGAGATCGACCAGGACAGCCTGTCGCCGAGCCGCATTTTCATGATAAGCAGGTAGCGCTCGATATGCTCGAGCTCATCTTCGAGCCGGACCCATTCCTCCTTGCCCGGCCCGGTGATCGTATAACGGAACAGATCGGCCATCGCCACGACATATTCGGCCAGCTCGTCTTCGTCTTTTTCCATGAGAGACCAGTACAGCGCTTCAAGCGTGTTAAACAGAAAATGTGGATGGATTTGGGCCTGCAGCGCTTTCAATTCCGTGCGGCTCTGCAAAATTTCCTTCTCGTAAACGAGCCCGATCAGCTCGTTCATATGCTCAACCATTTGGTTGTAGGAGTGATTCAGCTCGTTGATTTCAATGGTGGACGAAATTTGCACCGTCGGCTTGAGGCCGCTGAGCCGGGCGCTGCGCATCGTCTTGATCAGGCGGAAGACCGGCCGCGTGATCAGGGTCGACAGCAGGAAGGACAGCAGGATGAACAGGATGCTGCCGATGCCCGCGGAGACCAGGATCGCGGTGCGCAGTACCGAAATGCCGCTTGTGATCGCACTGATTGGCGTCAGGATCAGCAGTGTCCATCCGGTCAAGGCGGACTGCTGCTTGACGAGCATGTACTTTTGTCCGTCGATGGCGACGACCGCGTCGTTCGTATCCACCAGGGACTTGATGCGCCAGGGCGTGACCTGGTCGTCGTTCACGGCGATGAGGCTGTAGTTCCGGTCGGCAAGCAGCATCGTTTCGCGGCCGCCATCCTCGTTCAGCGCCTCGTCGATTTGAAAAATCTCACGGTTCATCCGGATGAGGAGATACCCGCCCGGCCTGAACCATTGGTCCATCAGACTGACGCTGCGGATCGCCAGCACGGAATTCGGATCCAGCGGATCGATCCCGATCCAGACGATGCGCCCCTTTTCCTCGCGGGCGTTATCGATCCACTTCTGGCTGATCCTGCTGTTCAGATGGCCTTCATCCAGCGGGAACAGCCTGCGTTTGCTGCCGCTGTACAGCTCGACCGAGTTGACGCCGTCGGCATAGGTCTGAACGATTTTGATGCTGTTCAGCAAGGACTGGCGTTCCGAGAACGTCGCGTGCCTGCCTGCCGACTCGTTCAGCAGCACCTGCTGAACGTAGGTATTGGTGGCGACCTGAGTGGTCAGGGAATCGATTTGGTTCAGAACGGCCTCAAGCCTTCCGCTCGCCTGAATGGCCGTTTGTTGAATGTGCTTCTCCGCGTTGTTTTTCAGCAGCCTGGAGACTGTATCGAAGTTCACGATCCCCACAACCGACAAAATAATGAGCATCACAAACAGAAAGCCGAAGAGCATTTGGTTCCGGAGCGTGTTGAACCGGTTCAGTTTCGTTCGCATCAGGGTCAACCTTTCTGAACGGAGAGTGGTATGGAAGAGGAATGACATAGTTGAAATGTAACCTAAGTCAGCGGTTTCTGTCATTATCCTTTTTCAGGCGGGCATGGCGTAAAGATGCAGAAAGAGAACGGTTTCTTTTTTACAACTCTTTTGCTAAAATCAGGCTAACTTAGAAGGTAATAGAGGGAAACCTGCCATACACACCTTTGTGAATGCGCTTACAACCGGTGGGTCAATGAGTAAGGAGCGAGGATGATGTTGAACGTACTTTTGGTGGACGATGAGCCGTGGGTTCTTGAGGGCCTCCGGACGATGATCGACTGGAACAAATACGGTTTTCAGGTTTGCGGGGAGGCACAGAGCGGGCCGGATGCGCTGCGGTTCATTCAGGAGCATCGTCCGGAGCTGGTGGTCACCGACATCAACATGCCGGTGCTGAGCGGCATTGAATTGATCGAGCAGTCCAATCAGCTGCTGGCCAAACCACCCAAATTCGTCGTACTGAGCGGCTATGACGACTTTTCGTACGCCCAGGCGGCGATGCGGCAGCGGGTGGCTGAATATCTGCTTAAACCGGTGGATGACGAGGAGATAGGCGAACTGCTCGTCAAGCTCAGCCGGAAGATCGGCGATGAAATTGAAGCAGAGCATCATCAGGCGAAAAAGGAGCTGTTGGCCGTCAGCCATATGATGAACAGGCTGATACAGGGAGAGCACGGCGAAGCCATGGAGGAGCAGATCAAGCGCTCCCTGAAGCTGGAGGGCAATTCAGAATTGCAATGCTTGCTGGTATGGATAGAAAACGTATTCGATCCCGCTGAGGTAAGTCCGCTGCTGACTCGAGGATTTGAGGGGGAAACAGGCTGTCTTTTTCAGGACGGATGCGGAAGAATGGGATTTGTCGTGCAGTCCGGCGCCTCAGTTTCGGGCCGTCTGCAGGAAGCCGCAATCCAGATTCACCGGGAGCTGACTGAACGGCTGGACGGGCCGGTCATTATTGCCGTCAGCGAGCCGAAACGCAGTCTGCGCTCGATCCGGGAGTTGTATGCCCAAACGGTGGAAGTCGTGGAGCGGAAGCGCTGTTTGGGGAAAAGCGGGGTGTTTTTCTACCAGGAGTGCATCCGTCCGGTAAACCGGGAGCTGCTCCTGCAAACATTCAAAACGCTTCTGGAAACGGTGCAGGAAGGGGATCCGGAAGGCATCACCGCTTGTGTTAGGGAATCTTTCGCATGGATTGCCGCGGGTCCTGTGGAGCTGGAATGGGTGAAGACCCATGTGGCGGATATGGAATGGTCCGTCTGCGGCCTGATCAAGGACCTGAACGGCGACCCGGCCGCTTTGATGAAGGCGCAGGAAAGGCAGCTTGGCACGCTTGGTGAAATCAGGGATTACCGGGCACTTCAGGCCTATATGGAGCGTTTTTGCCTTCAGGCGGGGGCCCTTATGTCCGAACTGAAGCTGAGCAGCGAAAGCAACACCATTTACCAGGTCGTGCAATACGTCGACCGCGAATTCCGCGGAAGGCTGCAGCTGCAGGATTTGGCCCGGCATTTTCATATGAACGCGACTTACTTGGGCCAGCTGTTCAAGAAAACGACGGGGAAGCCGTTTAACGAATACCTCAATGACAAGCGGATCGAAGAGGCGAAAAGGCTGCTCAAGCGCTCCCCGCTCAAAATCTCCGACGTGGCGCTTCAGGTGGGCTACCCGAACACGGACTATTTTATTAACAAATTCAAGATGAAAACCGGCATGCTGCCTTCGGCCTACAAGCAGGATGCCGGAAATTCGCCGGATGGACCGATGGGGGAGCGATGAAATGATGTCCACGCGCAAATTCAAGCTCCGGAAGATCGTCAATGATATTCCGCTGAATTATAAATTTCTGCTCATTTTTATCGTCGGCGTGCTGCTCCCGGTGATCGTCATCAACCTGGTGGTGACGGACCGCCTGTCGGACCTGATCAAAGCGCGGGAGGAGCAGAACCTTGATATCTCGATCGAGCGGGCGAGAAAGGATATTCACGATTTCATCGACGGCGGGGTAGCGGTCAGCCATGCCTTAAGCAGCGATAAGACGCTGTATGAAATACTCGACCGGAAATATGCGAGCCAGATCGATTTTTATGACGCCTTTGACGAGCAGCTGCGCAACCGGGTGACCAGCTACATTCCGGTGAACAACCAAATCGAACGCATCAGCATTTTCACGGATAATCCGACGATCGTCGACGGAGGGAACTACCACATCATCGATGACGAGGTCCGGGCGAGCGACTGGTATAAATTGTGGAAGGACTCGCAGAATCCGGTGTTCGTTGCGGCGTACCGGGCCAACCAAGCCAGCAGCAGCGTGTTTATGGCTCCTTATTTGAGCGTGATCGAGCGGATGGATTATTTTGATAACTACGACCACTATCAGAAGCTGCTGCGAATCGACATCGACCTGAACAAAATTTATGACGTGATTGTCCGGGAAAAAGATTACCTGGATCTTTACCTGGTCAATGAGCGGAACCAAATCATTATGTCGGCCCAGAGCGGATACCAGACCGGCACGACGGACGCGTACCCGGTGTTCAAACTGTCTGCTGAGGACAAGGAACAGGACGTTCATTCGGTCAATATCGGCACCGCCAAATACGTCAAGGGATGGCGGCTGATCGGGATCACCAAGGGTGTGCGCATCACCAATGCGATGAACGAAATGAGATTGTACGTCGGAATCGTTGCAGCTGGGATTACCCTGTTCACGACGGGATTTATTTTCATTATGCTGAGATCCTACAATTACCGCGTGAAGCGGCTGGCACGGCATATGCAGAAGGTGACGAATGAGAAGTTCGACCTGATCCAGATCGACGAGGGGCGTGATGAAATCGGCGGACTCATCCGCAATTTCAACAAGATGACCGGCCGGATCAAGTTCCTGATCAACAACGTCTACAAGCTGGAAATCCAGCAGAAAAACCTGGAGATGGAGCGGGTGCGGGCCGAACTGAACTTTTTGCAGAGCCAGATGAATCCCCATTTTCTGTTCAATACGCTGAATGCGATCCTCGTCGTCTGTACGAAAAACCACTACACGGACGTAACCGACATCATCAAGAGCCTGTCCAAGCTGCTGCGGCGGCTCCTCAGCTGGAAGGAAGACATCGTGACGCTGGAGGAAGAAATTATGTTTATCGACATGTATCTCAAAATCGAGAAGTTCCGGTTCCGTGACAAATTCGAATACCGTTTCGATATCGATCCGGACGCGCTGCAGTATAAAATTCCGAAAATGAGCATTCAGCCGCTCGTGGAAAATGCCTGTAAACACGGGCTTCAGGCGATCGACGGACAGGGCATCGTAACGGTCAGCGCTTACGTTACCGAAGAGCGTCTGCGCATCGTTATTGCGGATAATGGCAAAGGCATGGAGCTGGAGCGGCTCAAGGAAATTAAAAAGGCGGTACAGACCGAAGACGAGTCCGGCGCCAATATCGGCATCCGCAACGTGTACCGGAGACTTGAGCTGTACTATCACGATCAGGTGCGCTTTGATATCGTAAGCAGCCCGCAGCAGGGCACGACCGTATTTTTTGAAATTCCGATCAAGTTTCTAAGCGGTATGGCAGGCTGATCGATCCGTAATACAGGAGGGGAACCATGACATTTAAAGTGTTGTTGATCGATGACGAACCCGCTGCCCTGGAGGGGCTGGAGCTGTGGATCGACTGGGAGGAGCTGGGCTTTGAGGTGTGCGGCCGCGCAAGCAACGGAAAGGAAGGGCTGCATTTAATCCGGGAGCTGGCGCCGGACCTGGTCATCACCGACGTACGGATGCCGCTGATGGACGGGCTTGAAATGATCGAGGCATGGAGCCGGGAGGGGACAGCGCCGGTCAAATTCGCCATTGTCAGCGGATTTGGCGAATTTAAATACGCCCAGAAGGCGCTGCGATACGGCGTCAATGCGTACCTGCTCAAACCGGTCATTCCGGAGGAGGCGGCTGAGCAGATCCGGGACATTCGGAGGGAGCTCGTGCGGGAGCGGGAGGAACAGAGCCTGACGAGGATGGCTTCTTACGAAGAGGCGGTTTCAATGATTAAAGATCTGCTGAGCGGCGGCCCGGACGCCTTGGACGACAGGGAGAAGGAGGTAACCCGCCTGTCAGATGCCATGCCGGCATGGAACATGTGCCTGGTGCAGGCGGCGCCGGATCCTCTTGCCCGGCTGCGGACGAAGGCTGCCGCAATGGCAGAGGCGGGCGAATACATATACCTGGTCGATCTGGAGCCGAGCAGCTTCGGGATCGTGTATGGTTGGGACTCGGCAGAGGATAACGATAAGGCAGCTTGCGCGATGCCGGAGGAGCTGCTGGCGGATAGCGCGGACGGACAACGGGTGTTTATGGCGTCAGGGCAGGCGGAGAACAGCCTGCTTCGGATCAGCCGCTGCTGCAAGACGGCGAAGAAGGCCATACAATATGCTTTTTACCTTGATCATGCTCCGGGCTTGATCCTCTACGAGCAGGTGGAACATCTCCAGTTTGAGGATCATTTCGAGCGGTTGGATCTGTTTGAAGAAATGCTCCAGGCTGTGTCGCTGCTGGACATGCCGGCTTTGCGAAAGGCGGTACAGTTAGCGGATTCCAGTCTGCGGGAGTCCATGCCGAATCCGGACATCGTCAAAAAACTCGCTATCCATGTCATGTATCAAATCATGAGCCATATGCGCGAAGCAGCCGGCACTGCAGCGGAGCCCTGGATCGAAAAGTACAACATTCCTCGGATATCCGGCACTGTGATGACGCTTGGCGACGTGATCGGCGATCTGCTGTCCTGCGCCGAGGGCTGCATTGACTTTTTTATGCGGGAACAGCAGCGGCAGTCCCAGGGCATTGCCCAGGAAATTATCGACTACGTCCGCGAGCACTACCGGGAGCCGCTGACGATCCGCAAGCTGGCTGAGGTCTTCTACCTGCATCCCGTTTATCTCGGCCAGCTGCTGCTGAAGAAGAACGGCATCGGCTTTAACGAAATGCTGCATAATCTGCGGATTGAAGAGGCTGTACGCCTTCTGGAAAACAGCAGTTTGAAGAACAGCGAAATTGCGGAGCGCGTCGGGTACGGCCATTACGGCCAATTCCTCAAGCAGTTTGAAGCGAGGCATGCCGTGTCCCCCAATGAATACAAAAAAAGGATGTTCTAAAGTTTTGAAGGTGACTCCTTTAATTCCGATATAGTTTCGGCTATGGCAGCGCTTTTACAATAAAGACAGTTACATGAAAAGGCTTACAATAAAAAGCTTGGTGTGGCTAAAATTTGACGGAGGTGCTTTACATGGGGGGAAGATTTAAACCGCTGGTTCGTCTTGGCATACTCATGGCGATGACGTTCAGCGTAGTCCTGTCCGGCTGCGGCGGCAGCAAAGACAACAGCGCAGACAACGGCAGCAGCTCTACAGGGCAGACAGCGACGGGCAGCAGCAGCGACGGAAAGGTGGAGCCGTTCAACGTGAGCGTTTTCATCGGGGAAGCCGGGCAGCAGCCCACTCCGGACAACAAGATTTACAAAAAAATCAAGGATGAGACGGGAGCCACGTTTAATTTCGAGTTTTTGGCAGGCGACATTAACCAGAAGCTGGGCGTCATGATTGCCGGCTCCGACTACCCGGATCTGATGACCGGCAACACGAAGCTGACAGCGGCTGGAGCCTATATTCCGCTGGAGGATTTGATCGAGAAGTACGCGCCAAATTTGAAGAAGCATTATGAAAAATACTGGAACATGATGAAGGACCCGAACGACGGGCACATTTATATTCTGCCGAACTATGGAGTATACAACGGCAAGCTGAACAGCACCTGGTATTCCGGGCCGGCGTTCTGGGTTCAGAAGGACGTGCTGGCTGAGGCCGGCTATCCGAAGGTGAAGACGCTGGACGAGTACTTCGACCTGATCGCCAAGTATAAGGCGAAGCATCCGACCATCGACGGCAGCCCGACGATCGGTTTTGAGATTTTGAACTATGACTGGAAAAACTGGGGTCTCTTTAACCCGCCTCAGCATCTGATTGGTCATCCGAACGACGGCGGCGTTGTTGTGAACAACGGTGTAGCCGAAATTTTTGCCGATAAGGATTATGCCAAGCAATATTACCAGAAGCTGAATCAAATGAACGAGCAAGGGCTGATCGACAAAGAGACGTTCGTACAGAACTTTGACCAGTACCTGGCCAAACTGTCCAGCGGCACGGTGCTCGGCATGTTCGACCAGCACTGGAACTTCCAGAATGCCGAGAACTCGCTGATCACCCAGAAGAAGTTTAACCGGACGTATGTGGGACTTCCGCTCGTATATGACACAAGCACGAAGGACTATTATCGCGACCGGGCTGTGCTTAACCTGAACAACGGCTTCGGAATCAGCGTCAATGCAAAGGATCCTGTGAAGATCATCAAGCTGCTCGACACCTTGATCACGGAAGATTGGCAAAAAGTGTTCTCATGGGGCATTGAAGGTGAGGACTACATCGTCAACGAGCAGGGCCGTTTTATGCGAACCCAGGAGCAGCGGGATAAGCAGTCGGACGGAACATGGAAGCTGGCGAACAAAGCTGACGCCCTTTTCGGAAACCTGCCGAAAATCGAGGGAAGCTTCAGCGACGGCAACTCCACCGACGCCGCTGCACAGCCGGAAGAATACAAAGCGGGCCTGAACGATTACGACAAAAAATTCCTGGAAGCCTACGGCTTTGACAGCTACGTCGATTTCTTCAGCGAGCCGCCGGAGAATCCAATTTACTACCCGGCCTGGTCCATCGATCTGGTCGAAGGATCGCCAGCCAAAGTAGCGAACACGAAGCTGAACGATCTGTCCACCAAGTATTTGCCGAAAGCCGTTTTGGCGAACCCGTCCGATTTTGATTCGGTATGGAATGAGTACACGTCACAAATTCACAAGGTCGATGTCAAGGCGTACGAAGACAAGATCAACGAGCAAATCAAGTGGAGAATCGACAATTGGAGCAAATAAGGGTTCACAGAAAGTGGGAGGCGCGAATGAGCGCCTTCCGCTTTATAGATACCCGCTCCGGAATTTGAATATGGTGAGGAGAGCAAACGTATGGCTGTGACTGTAACCAATAAGAAAGCTGTCCGGAAACCAGAGAAGAAACGGAAGCTGACCTGGGCTGTGCTGAAGAGCCAGCAGCAGTTGATCTGGATGTCCGTGCCCTTGACGCTGTATATCATTTTATTTGCCTACGTTCCGGTCTGGGGCTGGACGATGGCATTTCAGAACTACAAACCGGCGCGTTCCTTCAGCCAGCAGGACTGGGTCGGATTCAAGCAGTTTAAATTTTTGTTTACCGATGACGATTTCATGCGGGTGCTGCGTAATACGCTCGGTATGAGCATTATCAATCTCGTGCTTGGTTTCGTAACGGCAATCGTGCTCGCGCTGCTGCTCAACGAAATTCGAAAGGTCATTTGGAAAAGGACGGTACAAACGATTTCTTACCTGCCGCACTTTTTGTCCTGGGTTATCGTGACCGGGATCGTAGCCACCTCGCTGGCTTCCGACGGCATTGTCAACGATATTTTGATGAAGCTGCATTTGATCAAGGAACCGATTTTATGGCTTAGCGAAGGAAAGTATTTCTGGGGCATTGTCGGTGCTTCCCATGTGTGGAAAGAAGTGGGCTGGAATACGATCATCTATCTGGCCGCCATGGCGTCGATCGATCCCGCGCTGTACGAAGCGGCGGAGATGGACGGAGCCAGCCGCTACCGGAAGATGCTTCATGTAACTCTGCCGGGGATCAAATCCACGATTGTCATTTTGCTCATCATGTCCATCGGCCATATTTTGGACGCTGGCTTTGAGGTTCAGTATCTGCTCGGCAACGGGCTGGTCGTGGACTGGGCTGAAACGATCGATATCTTTGTCTTGAAATACGGGATCGCTCAAGGAAACTATTCACTTGCCACAGCCGGCGGGATCTTTAAAACGGTCGTGAGTGTCGCCCTGTTACTGGTGGCCAACTGGACCGCAAAGCGGCTTGGGGAAGAGAGGCTGTTATGAGTATGGAAAATCATCAAATCAGCCCGCAGGGAGCGGCTGGTGTTACGATAAGAAAAAGCATGCGCTCGAGCAAGGTTGAGCCGGTGCTGTTCAATACGTTTAATGCGATTTTTATGATCTTTTTGGTGGTTGTCACGCTGTATCCGTTTTTGAACACGATCGCCGTGTCGCTGAATGCGGGCAACGATACGATCCGCGGAGGCATTTATTTATGGCCACGGCAATGGACGCTGCAGAACTACAAGGCGGTGTTCGCATCGGGCACGATTTATGACGCGTTTTGGATCTCTGTGGCTCGGACCGTGCTGTCCACGGTGCTGAACATCTTCCTGACAACGATGCTGTCGTATACGCTGAGCCGGAAGGAATACGTCTTCCGCAAGCCGATCACCGTCATTTTCGTGCTGACGATGTACTTCAGCGCCGGCCTGATCCCGGGATACTTCCTGATCAAGGACCTGCACCTGCTGAACAGCTTCTGGGTGTATATTTTCCCGTCCATGATCAGCGCGTTCAACATGATCGTCATCCGCACCTATATCGGAACGATTCCGGACAGCCTGGTCGAATCGGCCAAGATCGACGGCGCCGGGGATTTCAAAATTTTCCTGCGGATCATTTTCCCGCTGTGTACACCGGTGCTGGCCACCATCGCACTGTTTGTGGCCGTAGGCGCATGGAACTCCTGGTTTGACGCATTCCTGTATACCTCCTCCAGACAGGAGCTCAGTACACTGCAGTATGAGCTGATGAAACTGCTCTCGTCGAGTATGAATTCCAACAGCAATCCGAACGTGGCGGCAGGCGTCGGCGTGAACCAGGAAACCGCGGTATCGATGGTGACGCCGCTCTCGATCCGCGCAGCCATAACGATTGTAGCCTCCGTTCCGATTCTGGTGGTCTATCCGTTCCTGCAAAAGTACTTTGTGGTCGGGCTCAATGTCGGCAGCGTGAAAGAGTAACGGAGTCAAAAAACGGAAAAGCGCCGTGGATGGCGATTTTTCGAACCCTAAGGGAACCGCATAGGGGCCTTTTAGTGGCCTCCTAAGCGGTCATGGTAGCGGCCGCCAGATTTCACTAAAGTCCAAATTAACACCCATAGGCAGGAGGAGTCTGTCATGAATTCAACGGGTACGCATACCGAGCAGGCGCTGAAGGATCTTTTCGCGCAGCATTTCCGGATCGGAGCGGCGGTCAATCCGCGGACGATCCGGTCGCAGGAGCAGCTGCTGGCACACCATTTTAACAGCATTACCGCGGAAAACGAAATGAAGTTCGTCAGCGTTCATCCGGAGGAAGGCGTGTATACGTTTGAGGATGCTGATCTGTTGGCCGATTTCGCCGGCAGGCACCAAATGGCGATGCGCGGGCATACGCTCGTCTGGCATAATCAGACCCCGGACTGGCTGTTCGAGGACAGCCAGGGACGGCCGGCAGGCAAGGCCTTATTGCTTGAGCGGCTCCGCTCGCATATCGATACAGTGGTGGGGCGGTACAAGGGCCGGCTTTATGCCTGGGATGTGGTCAACGAGGTTATCGCCGACGAAGGCGACGCGCTTCTGCGTCCGTCGAAGTGGCTGGACATCGCCGGGCCGGAGTTTATCGCCAGGGCGTTCGAATACGCCCATGACGCCGATCCGGACGCCCTGCTCTTCTACAACGACTACAACGAATCACATCCCGCCAAGCGGGATAAAATCTACGCGCTGGTGAAGTCCTTGCTGGAGCAAGGCGCGCTGATCCACGGCATCGGCCTGCAAGCCCATTGGAACCTCTTCGATCCGTCCCTGGATGATATCCGTGCGGCGATCGAGAAGTATGCTTCGCTCGGCCTGCAGCTGCAGCTCACCGAGCTGGACGTGTCGGTCTTCCGCTTCGATGACAGGCGGGCCGATCTGACTTCGCCGGAGCCGGGCATGCTCGAGCGTCAGGCGGAGCTGTACGAGGGCGTGTTCGGTCTGCTGAAGGAGTACCGCGACGTCATCAGCGGGGTGACCTTCTGGGGGGCGGCCGACGACTATACGTGGCTGGACGATTTTCCGGTGCGCGGCCGCAAAAACTGGCCGATGCTGTTCGATGCGCAGCACCGTCCGAAGCTGGCTTATGACCGGATCGCCGCGTTGTTTGCGGAGTAGGCGGAAACGCAAAATAGCGAAGAAGCGGAATCTTGCAGCTTGCAGCAAGCAAGCGCCTGGTATTCGATGATGCCGTTCTCCTATGATCTACGGGGGACGGCTCATTCCTTTACCAATGGGATGTTCTAAATCGGAATACATTCGTAGCATGGAAACTTCGATGGGGTTCGGGCAGAAACGTCATGCGTCTTACCGACAGGGAAGCATTGATATCAAAGAGCGGCTGGCTGAGCGAGGGATTGGGGTCTCGCCCATCGATGGTTATCCGAATCTGAGATGAAGGGGAAATCAAGACTTAAACAGGGGGGTGAGAGGAAACCGAATTTTAGTCCGGCAATATAGAATGAACTAAACAAAGAATGTTATAGGCCGTATTGGGCCGTTATAACAGGAAGTTTTAGTGCAACCCTTTTGTTCAATCTATATAGCTAAATGATTCTATCAAGAGAATGGAGGTATTGATAGAAATGCACGCAACGTGGTCACGTCTGAAAAAATCGGTTTGCGGATGGTTAGCCGGTGTAGCGGCCCTGTCGATCGTACTGGCCGTGCCGGGGCCGGCTCAGGTGTCGGCTTCAAGTAACGCCACCATCAACTTATCGGCGGAAAAACAGGTGATTCGCGGTTTTGGGGGAATCAACCACCCCGTCTGGATCGGGGATTTGACGGAAGCCCAAAGAGAAACGGCCTTCGGCAATGGGGACAACCAGCTGGGCTTTTCCATCCTCAGAATTCATGTGGATGAAGATCGGAACAATTGGAGCAAGGAAGTCGAAACGGCCAAGAGTGCGATTGCACATGGAGCCATTGTGTTTGCATCTCCTTGGAATCCGCCGAGCGATATGACAGAGACGTTCAACCGGAACGGAGATACGTCGGCCAAACGCCTAAGATACGACAAATATGCCGACTATGCCCAGTATCTTAACGATTTCGTTACTTTCATGAAGAACAACGGTGTGGATCTATATGCGATATCCGTCCAGAATGAGCCTGATTATGCCCATACCTGGACGTGGTGGACCCCTGAAGAGATGCTTCGCTTTATGAAGGAAAATGCAGGTTCCATTAACTGCCGGGTTATCGCGCCGGAATCGTTTCAATACCTGAAAAACATGTCCGAACCTATTCTGAACGATCCGCAGGCCCTGGCCAATATGGACATTTTGGGTACCCACCTGTACGGGACGCAGATCAGCGATTTCGCGTATCCTCTCTTTAAGGAAAAGGGAGCGGGCAAAGAACTGTGGATGACGGAAGTATACTATCCGAACAGCGAGGCTAACTCTGCAGATCGGTGGCCCGAGGCGCTTGACGTGTCCTATCATATTCATAATGCGATGGTAGAGGGAGATTTCGAGGCTTACGTATGGTGGTATATCCGCAGGCAGTATGGTCCTATGAAAGAGGACGGTACGATAAGCAAGCGCGGGTATAATATGGCTCATTTCTCCAAATTTGTCCGCCCCGGTTATGTCAGGGTCGATGCAACGAAGAACCCCGATACCAACGTCTACACTTCTGCATATAAAGGCAACAACAAGGTCGTGATTGTGGCCATTAACAAAGGCACCTCAGCGGTAAGCCAAACCTTCACCTTGCAAAACGGCAAGGCGTCTAAGGTCACCCCATGGGTAACGGACGCCAGCAGAAATATGACCGCCGGATCTTCGATTAAAGTAAAGGGCGGTTCTTTTACGGCCCAGCTTCCTGCCCAAAGCGTGACAACCTTCGTAGGCGAATTGGCGCATTAAACGGTGCAAACTAAACGGTGGGATAGGATGATAATTTCAGCCCGCCGGTTCGTTAAGCGGGAACGATATGTAATTAAAAAAAGAACACCTCCCATCCAAGGGAGGTGTTCTTTTGCTTATCTCTGCAATCCCGATTACATGCTCAATGCTCAAAAGCCTGGTCTTATTTGCTAACCGTTCCTGCCACCGGAACCGTCTGCCGTCTGCGCTCCTGCATATAGACGGCCAGCACGATCAGGAAGGCGAGCCCGACGAGCAGGGCGCCGATCCAAGGCAGGGAGGTGAGCCCCATCTCGTCGATGACCCAACCGCCGAAGAAGGCGCCGAACGCGTTGCCGAGGTTGCCGGCCGAGTGATTGGAGGTCGAGGCGAGCGCGGGCGCCTCCTGCGCCAGGTTCATAATTTTCACCTGAATGCCCGGCATGACCGCAAACGAAGCGGCTCCCCACAGGAAGATAGTAACGACTGCGCCAACTGGGCTCTTGACGGTAAAAGTGAAAATCGTCAGCAGCACACAGATGGAGAGAAAGATGCCCAGGATCGCGGGCATCAGCTTCCAGTCGGCGAGCTTGCCGCCCAGCATGTTGCCGACCGTGACCCCGATGCCGAACAGGACGAGAATCCAGGTGACGCTGCTTTCATGGAATCCGGTCACCTGCTCCAGCAGCGGGGCGATATACGTAAAGACGGCGAACAAGCTTGAGTTGCCGACGGCGCAGGCCAGCAGGATGATCAGCAGCTTGGGCTGGGCTACCGCCCTGAACTGCTTGCCCAGGCTGGCCGACTCATCGCGGCGGATCCGCGGGATGAACAGGACGATGCCGATCAGGGCCACGATCCCCATCACCATGATCGCGCCGAAGGAGGCGCGCCAGCCCAGGTGCTGGCCGACAAAGGTGCCCACCGGCACGCCGATAATGTTGGCGATCGTCAGGCCCGCCATCATGATGGATACTGCGCCGGCCCGTTTATGCGGCTTGACGAGGCCGGAAGCGATGACGGCGCCGACGCCGAAGAAGGTGCCGTGGCACAGCGCCGTTATGAGGCGGGCTGCCATCAGCACGGTATAGTTCGGTGCGATGACGGCAATGCCGTTGCCGAGAATGAACAGCGCCATCAACAGGCAGAGCAGCAGCTTCTGCGGAAGCCGGTGAGTTAAGATGGTCAGGATCGGGGCGCCGACCGCCACGCCAAGCGCGTAGCTGGTGATCAGCTGCCCGGCTGTGGAGATGCTTACGTTCAGATCATCGGCTACATTTGGCAGAATGCCCATGATCACGAATTCGGTCATGCCGATCGCAAAGGCGCCCACCGTCAGCGACAGAAGGGAGACAGGAAAGGGTTCCTTGCCCTTTGCCGCCGTACGGGAATGGAAATCTGGAGTAGAAGTAGAATTCATGCTGCAGCTTCAACCTTTCTGAAAACCAGACGGTCGCCGTCCGGATAATGTTCTTCCTCCATAGTAACAGGAAAACAGGGGATTTTCAGAAAAAGTTTCACGGGTACTAGTTAGATAAGGTGTTTGTTAAGGGCAGAAACGTTCTAATCTTTGAAAGAAAAAGTTGACACAAAGTGTTATAGTAAGCGGTTTAATTGGTATTTTCATTGAAAACCTAAATCTGAAAATTTGCATTTCATTCGATGGAATTTCCTCAAAAACGGAAATTCAGACGAATTTCGACAAAAACATGACATATATATTGACACGAAATCTCAATTCTATTAAAGTTCAATTAATAACATCACTGGAGAAATTATAAGACCAAAGTCGGACGCCAATTCGGGTAATTATCCCTAAATGCCGAGTTTAAATCCACTGTGTTCCATTTTCCTGCCAAGATTTTCTCCATAGGTGAAATTAATTAAAATGGAGGACCGTCTCCGATGCAGAAGCACGATCAGGATTATATCCGGAGGAAAAACAGAAGTACGGTGTTTGAACTGATCCGTAAACACTCGCCCCTGTCCCGTGCCGAGATCGCCAGACTGACAGGAATGAGTCCAACGACGGTCAGCCGGATCGTTTCCGAGCTGTACCAGCAGGACTTTATGCATGAGATCGAGCAGACGACGACCGGCGTCGGACGTAAAGCTGTGATGCTGCACGTGAATCCCGGCTCGGTGCTCTCCGTGGGCGTTGAAATCGACCGCGGCGGCATCCGGATTGGCATTGTGGACCTGGATGGCAAGGTGGTCCACAGTACGCAGGTGACGCGCGATTCCCGCGAAACGCCGGAGGCAACGCTGGAGCGTATCGCCTCGGCCATAGAGGAGCTGATCCAGGCGGAGGACATCGACCGCCGCAAGGTGGTCGGCATCGGCGTCGGACTGCCGGGCATTGTCGACTACGCCGGGGGCAGCGTGGTACTGTCCGCGCAGCTTGGCTGGAAGCAGACCGACATCGCCGGGGAGCTCCGGCGGCTGACCGGATTTGAGGTCGCCGTGGATAACGAGCTGAAAGTCCGTGCGCTGGCCGAACACCAATATGGCTCGGCGAGAGGATCGAGCCGCTCGGTGCTGATCGGCTTCGGCAGCGGGGTCGGCTCCTCCCTGATCATCGATGGGGAAATCTATCGCGGGGAGACGAACAGTGCCGGGGAAATCGGGCATACGGTAGTAGACCCGGGAGGCCTTCTGTGCGAGTGCGGCAAGGTCGGCTGCCTGCAGACCTATATCGCCGAAGCGTCGCTTGTTGAGCAGGCCAACAAAATCAAACCGATCGGATCGCTGGAGGAATTGTTCCAGGCGAGGAAGGACGGAGAGTATTGGGCGGCGAGCATTGTGGACCGGGCCATGACTTTCGTAGCGGTCACGGTCAGCAACATTGCCTGCGTATACAACCCGGATACGGTGATTCTGACCGGCAAGCTGGTGGAAAGCTTCCCTGAAGTCCGGGACTTCATTTCGGACAAATGCATGGATCAATTTGTGTGGGAGCCGCTGCGCGGAACCTTCCAGATCGTCTACTCGTCTCTGGAGAGCGACGGCGTGGTGATCGGATCGGGCATACTGGCCCAAAACCTGTTCCTGGACATCGACAGACAGATGGAGCAGGCAGACTAAATTTAACGAAGCGGGTGTTGACGTATGAAATTGGAACCGTTGGTGGAGGAATACCGCGGCGGCGTGCTGGAGAACGTGCATCTCGGCGTGCTGTGCGGCGTCTCGGATCAAGGAGAAGTCATCTATGAGGTGGGCGATGCGGAGCATATGACCTTCCTGCGTTCGGCGGCCAAGCCGTTCCAGGCGATCCCGGTTATGAAGCAGAACATCGCCGAAAAGTACGGGCTGACGGATGCGGAAGCCGCCATGTTCGCCGCCTCCCACCGGGGCGAAACGTATCATATCGAAGCATTGGAATCCATTATGGCCAAAACCGGCCTCAAAGAAGAGCAGCTGCTGTGCTGCCCGACCTATCCGCTAAACGATGAGCCGAAGTTCGCCCTCATGCGGGAAAATAAACCGCCGCGCAAGCTGTATCATAACTGCTCCGGCAAGCATCTCGGCATTCTGGCCGCGGCGAGGGAGATGGGCTTGCCGACCGAGACTTACTGGCAGCCATCGCATCCGCTGCAGCAGGACATCCTTCACACGCTCGCGGACATGGCCGAATATCCGGTCGATCAGATTAAAGTAGGCGTTGACGGCTGCGGATTTCCGATCTTTGCGCTGCCGCTGAAATCGATCGCCACGGCATACCTGAAGCTGGCCTGCCCAGAGCTGATCCGTGATGCCGGGACGCGGGAAGCCGTGCAGCGTATGGTCCGCTATATGCACGCGGCGCCGGACAGTATCGCGAGCCATCAGTTTATCTGCTCGGAGCTGCTGCGGGACGACAACATCGTCGCCAAGGGAGGAGCCAAAGGTGTCTACTGCTTCTCTTTAATTCGGGAACGCGTCGCTTTTGCGCTGAAAGTGATCGACGGCTCGGAGACACCGTGGCCGATCACCGTTGCTTCGATCCTCGAGCAAATCGGATACAGCAACCAGGCCACGATTGACCGTCTGTATACGGTCGTTCCAAAGGAAATCAAGAACGACAACCACATTGTAGTCGGCGAGCGCAGAGCCGCTTTTACCCTGGCAGGTAAGTAAACGCAAGCTTCTAATTGAAGTAATCCTCTCCTTTTTCGAAAAATGCTTCGATCTACGAAACTAGCAATTTGGCAGTAACGAATAGAGGAAGCAGGAGAAACCAAGCACCTGATTGCCATTGACACGCAGTACCGGAAGTTCTTCAGCATGAATGAGCACAAGAGATTCGGATTCACCCGCGGCTTCCTTCGGAAACGGCGGTGCAATCATACATTCACAAAGGGGACATAAAGGAGTGGGACATGCAATGAAAAGGAAAAAGGTAAGCTTGCTGGCGACGCTGCTCGTCGTATCAGCCATTTTCACAGGATGCTCGTTCACCGGCGGCGACAGTAAAGGCGCGAGCTCGGGCACGACGGGGGACACGGGCAATGCCGCACAGACGGCGTCCAAAGAGCTGAGACTGTCCGTAGAAAGCGAAATTAAAGACCTGAATCAATGGGCGGCATCCGACGACGTATCGTTTACGGTGCTGAACAATATCGGAGAAGGGCTGTACCGCCTCGATCCGAAGAACGAGCCACAGCCGGCCATGGCAGAGAGCTCGGAGCTGTCCGAAGACAAACTGACATATACATTCAAGCTGCGCGCTGACGCCAAATGGAGCGACGGATCGCCGGTAACGGCAGCCGATTTCAAGTTCGCCTGGCTGCGTGAAATGGATCCGAAAACCGGAACCAACGGCTATTCCTTTATTATGACGGACTACATTGTTGGTGCAGCCGAGTACGCAGAAGGCGGTTCGGCGGACAAAGTCGGCATCGAAGCGAAGGATGACAAGACGCTGGTCGTTCATTTGAAGCAGCCGACGCCTTACTTCCTGAGACTGACTTCGCTGGCTCCGTACTTCCCGATGAAAGAGGAATTCGTGAAGTCCCAAGGCGAAAGCTATGCGCTGAGCCCGCAAAACATGCTGTTCAACGGTCCTTACACGCTGACTTCGGTCGATGCAGCCAGCGGTGCGGTGCTCGAGAAGAATGCCGGCTACTGGGACGCTGCGAACGTCAAGGTGGATAAAGTAGACCTGAAAGTCATCAAGGAAAAGAGCACGGCGCTGAACGCTTACAAAGCCGGACAGCTTGACCGCGTGCTGCTGCAGTCTTCCGATGTCAATGCATCCAAGTCCGACCCTGGATTCGGAACAGGCATCAACTTCAGAACGACGTACCTGCAGTTCAACCTGAAGGCAGACGGCGTGAGCAACATCAACATCCGCAAAGCGCTGGAATACGGCTTCGACTCCAAGCTGCTGGCGGACCAGGTGCTGAACAACGGTTCCAAAGCCGCTACAGGACTGATTCCGGACCAAATGAGCGCAACGGGAGGCAAAAGCTTCCGCGAAATGCAGGGCGACCTGATCACGCCGGATGCGGCCAAAGCCAAATCCTATTGGGAGCAAGGGGTTAAAGAGCTGGGTAAAGCGCCTAAAATTACGATGCTCGTAGCGGACACCTCCGAAACGAAGGACGTCGCTACCTTTATGCAGAGCGAGTTCAAGAAAAACCTCGGCATCGACGTGGCCATCGACACCAAAACGGCGAAAGCCCGCGGACAATTGATGGACAACAGCCAGTATCAGATGGCGATTACCGCATGGGGCGCCGATTATGATGATGCCATGACGTATCTGGATCTGTGGGCAAACCACACACCGTACCGCGGTAACTATGAAAATCCGAAGTACGACAAGCTGATCACTGACGCCAAGAAAGAAACGGACGAAGCAAGACGGATCGACATGCTGCTGGCTGCCGAAAAAATTCTGACGGCAGAAGACGTCGTGGTCGTTCCAATCTACTTCGGCGGATACTCCTACCTGCTGAGCGATAAAGTCGAAGGACTGGACTACCATCCATACGGCAACCCGGTTGACTTTAAATATGCAAGCATCAAGTAATGCCGCTTCACATGGGCATGTATCGGGAGAGGAGAGAAGCGCGGCTTCTCTCTTTCCCTTTCCTGGATCAAGCTCCGGGACGTAATGAAAATTTTGAAGGCCCCGCGTATTGGGAGGTGCAACATTGAAACGGTATATCGGCATCCGGATCGTATACTTACTGCTGACGTTGTTTATTATTACGACCGCCACCTTTTTCCTGATGAAAGCACTGCCTGGCACTCCGTTCGATGAAGAGAAGCTTCAGCAGCTGCCGCAGGAACAAAGACAGATGATTTATGCCAGCTACGGCTTGGACAAGCCCGTTGGCGTGCAGTACGTGAACTATTTAAAAAATATTGTCAAAGGCGATTTGGGAACGTCGTTTTTCTACACCGGTCAACCTGTAAAGGACATCATCATGAGCCGGATCGGACCTTCGGCCTTGATCGGTCTGCAAGCGGTTCTGCTGGGACTGGCCATCGGCATGATCCTCGGGATCATCGCCGCTTACCGCCATAACTCCGGCTGGGACTACGCCACCATGATTATCGCCGTTCTCGGCGTGTCGGTGCCGAATTTCGTGCTTGCGGCGCTGCTGCAGTATTTTGTCGGGCTCAAATGGGGGCTTCTGCCGGTCGCATTCTGGGAGAGCTATCCCAGCTCCATCCTGCCGTCCATTGCGCTCTGCGTCGGCGTCATCGCCTTGATCGCCCGGTTTGTACGGACAGAGATGCTGGAGGTGCTTGAGCAGGATTATGTCACGACGGCTAAGGCAAAAGGGCTTGGGTTCGCGCGCATCATGTTCCAGCATGTGATCCGCAACTCGCTCATTTCGGTCATTACGATTCTTGGTCCGATCGTGGTCAATTTGCTGACAGGTTCGCTCGTCATTGAGAATATTTTTGGGATTCCGGGGATCGGGAGCCTGTTCGTCGATTCGATCAAAATGAACGATTATTCCACGATTATGGGGATCACGATTTTTTACAGCGCCTTCTATGTATTCGTCATGCTGATCGTGGATCTGCTGTACGGCCTGGTGGATCCGCGGATCCGTCTGGCATCGGGAAAGGAGTGAGGACATGACGCAAATGGATAACGTGGATGCGCTGTTTAAGCCGGCCGCCGCAAAGCCGGACGAACGGGAGAAGATCGCGGGCAAATCCTTGACGGCTTTTCAGGACAGCTGGAGGCGGCTTCGTCAAAATAAAGCAGCGATCGTCAGCTTGGTCATCCTGGTCATCATGCTGCTGCTGGCGATCGTTGGTCCGTGGATCGGACATCACGACTATTACTCTACCGATTATAATGCCGTCTATCAAAAACCGAACGCCGATCATTGGTTCGGCACCGATAAATTCGGCCGGGACCAATGGGCCCGCGTATGGCAGGGAACGCGCGTGTCGCTCCTGATCGCCGTGCTCGCCGCCGCGCTCGACCTCGTCATCGGGGTTGCCTACGGCGCCATTTCCGCCCTGTTCGGCGGAAGGGTTGATAACGTGATGCAGCGGATCGTCGAAATTTTGACCGGGATTCCGAGCCTGATCATTATCATCCTGCTGATGATGGTGATGAAGCCGGGGATCGTGACCATCATGGTCGCGATGTCCATTACGGGCTGGGTCAACATGGCCCGGCTGGTCCGGGCACACATTATGAAGCTGAAGTCGCAGGAATTCGTCCTGGCGGCCCGTACGCTGGGCACGTCCACCGGGCGCATTATTACTAAGCATTTGATTCCGAATACAATCGGCATCATCGTCATCAACACGATGTTCACGATTCCGTCGGCGATCTTTACCGAAGCGTTCCTGAGCTTTATCGGCCTTGGACTTCAGTCACCGATGTCTTCGCTCGGGGTGCTGATTAACGACGGCTTCGCATCCTTGAATACGCAGGCATACCTGCTGCTGTACCCTTCGATTGTCATCGTCCTCATAATGGTAACGTTCAATATTCTGGGTGACGGGCTGCGGGATGCGCTGGATCCGAGAATGCGGAAATAGGGGGAAGAGAGAATGGACAACTTGCTCGAAGTGCAGGATTTGCAGGTCAGCTTTTTCACATATGCGGGCGAAGTGCAGGCCGTGCGCGGCGTCGGATTTTCCCTGGGCCGGGGCGAGACGCTGGCGATTGTGGGGGAATCCGGCTCCGGCAAATCGGTGACTTCCAAAAGCATCATGAGGCTGCTGGCGAAGTCCGCAAAAATTAAACACGGCTCGATCCGTTATGAAGGCAAGGATATCGCGTCGCTGCCGGAAAAGCAGATGCAGGATATCCGGGGCCGGGACATCTCGATGATCTTTCAGGACCCGATGACGTCGCTGAACCCGACGATGACGATCGGCAAGCAGATCACCGAGGTGCTGAAGAAGCACCGCAAGCTCGGCGGCGCGGAAGCCAACCGGCGGGCGGTGGAGCTTCTGGACCAGGTCGGCATCCCGAATCCGGACAAGCGGCTGAAGCAGTATCCGCATCAGCTGTCCGGAGGCATGCGCCAGCGCGTGGTCATTGCGATTGCACTGGCGTGCAACCCGAAGGTGCTGATCGCCGACGAGCCGACGACCGCGCTCGACGTGACGATCCAGGCGCAAATTCTGGAGCTGATGAAGAAGCTGCAGGAGGAGCTGGACACGTCCATCGTGCTGATCACGCACGATCTGGGCGTAGTCGCGAATATGGCGTCGCGCGTAGCGGTCATGTACGCCGGTAAAATCGTGGAAACCGGTACGGTAGACGAAATCTTTTACGAAGGCAAGCATCCGTATACCTGGGGGCTGCTCGCTTCCATGCCGAAGCTGAATGAGAAATCGGAGGAGCTGACGGCTATTCCCGGCACGCCGCCGGACCTCAGCGACCCGCCCAAGGGATGCCCGTTTGCGGCACGCTGTCCGTACGCCATGGAAATTTGCCACGAATATATGCCAGAATATACAGAGCACTCGGAGACGCACCGCGCGGCCTGCTGGCTGCAGGACAGCCGGGCGCCGAAAGTGCAGAGTCCGCTTGCGGGAGGTGATCGGCCATGAAGCACGAGAAGGGGACAAAACCGCTGGTCGAGGTCAAGCATTTGAAGAAGCATTTTGACGTGGGCCGCGGACAGATTCTGAAAGCGGTGGACGATGTCTCGTTCGACATTTATCCGGGGGAGACTTTCGGTCTTGTCGGCGAGTCGGGCTGCGGCAAGTCGACGCTGGGCCGCACGCTTATCCGTCTCTATGAAGCGACGGAGGGGACGGTCAGCTTTGACGGCGAGGCAGTGCACGGCCGTAAATCCAATGCCGAGCGGAAGAAGCTGAGCCGGAGCATCCAGATGATCTTCCAGGATCCGTATGCGTCGCTGAACCAGCGGATGACGGTGACCGACATCATCGCCGAAGGCATTGACGCCCACGGCATCGCCAAGAACCGCAAGGAGCGCCAGCAGATGGTCTACGACCTGCTGGAGACGGTCGGACTTAACCGCAGCCACGCTGAGCGGTTCCCGCACGAATTCTCCGGCGGCCAGCGCCAGCGGATCGGCATCGCCCGGGCGCTTGCGGTTCATCCGCGGTTCGTGATCGCCGATGAGCCGATTTCGGCGCTGGACGTATCGATCCAGGCACAGGTCGTGAATCTGATGAAGAAGCTGCAGCAGGAACTGGGATTAACGTATTTGTTCATCGCTCATGACCTGTCGATGGTGAAGCATATCAGCGACCGCATCGGGGTGATGTACCTCGGGGGCATGGTGGAGCTTACGAGTAGCGACGAGCTGTTTGAGAATCCGCTGCATCCATACACCAAAACGCTGCTTTCGGCGATCCCGATCCCCGATCCGAAGCTGGAGCGCGGCCGGGAACGCATGGTGCTGCAGGGAGACCTGCCAAGCCCAATCAACCCGCCGAGCGGATGCCGATTCCGGACGCGCTGCCCGTTTGCCACGGAGCTGTGCGCTGCGGAAACGCCGGTATGGCAGGAAGCGGAAAAAGGGCACTGGGTAGCGTGTCATCTGTATGATCCAAGTAAAAATATGACTGTAAATAAGGAGGGAGCCGGCGCATGAGCTGGTACGAAATGGCCGAAGAGCGGGAAGAGGCCTTGATTGAAGATCTGTCCGGACTTCTGAGAATCGACAGTGTCTATGATCCGGACACCAGCGGCCCTGGGCAGCCGATGGGCCAAGGTGTTGCGGAGGCACTGCAATATATGCTGGACCTGTGCGCCGCCGAAGGCTTCCGTGTCCGGAACCTGGACGGATATGTTGGATACGCCGAATTCGGCCCGGAATCGGCCGAGAACTATGTGGCCGTTCTGAGCCATCTGGACGTCGTTCCGGCATCCGGGAAGTGGACGACCCCTCCGTTCGAGCCGTCCGTTCGGGGCGGCAAAATTTTTGCACGCGGCGCCGAGGACGATAAAGGCCCGGCGATGGCTGCGTTTTACGGACTCAAAATTGTCAAAGACATGGGGCTTCCGCTGAAGCACCGGATCCGCCTTATTTTTGGAACGGACGAGGAGCGGACAGGGAAGTGCATGCAGAAATATAACGAGCTGGAGCCGGCACCGATTTGCGGATTTACGCCGGATGCCGATTTTCCGATCGTTCGGGCCGAGAAGGGGCAGATCAATACGCGGCTGCTCTTTAAGCCGATCGAGGAGAGCGATTCGTCCGGCTACGAGTACCGGCTGCGGTTGTTCACGGCTGGCGAGGTGGCCAACAGCGTGCCAGAAGGGGCGCGCGCCGAGGTTGCGGGAGATGCAGGCAGCCTGAGTGCGATGCAGAAGGCTTATGAGGACTACTGCGCGTCGGAAGGGCTGAAAGGAAGCTTTGAGATCGATGCGGACGGGCAGGCAGCGAGCCTGTCGCTGACCGGTAAGACGGCCCATGGCATGGAGCCGCAGCTCGGCATTAATGCGGGCCTCAAGCTGATCCATTTTCTGAAGGAGTTCTCGTTCCCTTCGGGTGCGGAGCATTATCTCCATACGGTCGATGCGCTGATGTACGGCGATATCCACGGGCGTGCCTTCGGCATTGCAATGGAAGACCAGATCACCGGACCGCTGACGGTCAACACAGGGCTGCTGCAGTATGATCCGGAAGGAGAATCGTATTTTCACATCAACCTGAGATATCCGGTTTGCGGAAATCAAGCGGATATTCTGGAGAACATCGGGGTCCGGGCCTCGGCCTGCGGCCTTGAAATCGAACCGCCGAGCTTGAAACATCCGCACTGCGTGCCGGACGATCATCCGATGATCGAAGCGCTGCAGCGGGTCTACGAGGCGGAGACGGGGCAGCCGGCCGAGCTGCTGTCAACCGGCGGCGGAACTTATGCGGCGTATATCGCAAACGGCGTCGCTTTCGGCCCGGTATTTCCGGGCATGGGCAATTCGGCACATCAAAGGAACGAACATATCGACATCGATGCACTGATTCGCTCGACGGCAATCTATGCCCGGGCGATGCATGAGCTGGCCAATCTGAACCTATAATCTGCGGCTTAACCAAAATTCTTGTAAAGGAATGTACAGCTGATGGAATTGATATCAGGAACAGGGCAACCGGCGGATGTAACGATCTATCCGGTGTTTGAGGACAGCGAAGGCGAACCCGCCGGGCTCACCCTTCGCGAAGGGATGGGCGGCCGCGGCGCCGTCCATTGGTTTTACGGACGGCACGGGGAGCAGGATATTCTCGTCGTCGGTCTGGGCAGCCGGGACAAATTCGGCATGGAGGCGCTGCGGGAAGCCGCCGGCGGGGCGGGCCGCGAAATCCGCAAAGCGTCCTTGAGAACCGCGTCGATCGACGGTACGGCCCTCTGCGACATTTTCGGGGAAGGCGAATGGCCCGAACAGGCGGCCGTCGCCTGGGTCGAAGGATGGCTTCTGGGCACATATGTGTTCGATAAATATACATCCCGCTACAAGAAGGGGCAGGTGGATTGGATTCGGATCGAGTCAGATGCCGAGCGCAGCTATGCGGAGGCGGCCTGGCTCGGACGCGCGCGGGCCGAAGCGGTCGCTCTGGCCCGGGACCTGTGCAACGAGGCGCCGAATGATCTTCATCCGGCCAGCTTCGTGCAGCGGATCAAGACGGTCTTTGCCGGCCGGAACGTGAAGCTTCACGTGTACCAGGGCGAGGAGCTGAAGCAGCGGCAGATGAACGGCCTGCTGGCTGTCGGCAGCGGAAGCAAGCATCCGCCGGCCATGGTGGAGATCGAATACTTCGGCGATTCTAACGCCCCGCATCTGGCGCTGATCGGCAAGGGGATCACGTTTGACATGGGCGGCATGAACCTGAAAGTCGCCCGGGATCTGAGCGACGCCCGCTTCGATATGGGCGGGGCCGCGGCCGTCATTGGCGCAATGGATCTACTCACCCGGCTGGAAGTGAAGGCGAGAATCACTGCGCTCATTCCGATCGCGGAAAACGTGCCGGATGGGGACGCCATCCTGCCGTCGCATGTGATCCGCTATCCCAACGGATTGTCCGTGCAGGTGGTCAACACGGATGCCGAAGGACGGCTGATCCTGGCCGACGCCATCCTGCACGCTGCCCGGAGCGGGGCCGAGCGGATCATCGACATTGCGACGCTGACCGGTGCGGTGGGACACGCGCTGGGGCTGCGGGTGGCCGGCATCTGGGGCGACGCCGGGTTCGCCGAGCAGCTGATGCGGATCGGCAGCAAGAACGGCGACCCGATCTGGCGCCTGCCGCTCGTCGATGAGGACGAGGAGCTCCTGGGCAGCCCCTACGCCGACCTGGCCAACCTGGCCTCCAGCCCTTATGGGGGAGCTAATATGGCGGCCTTGTTCCTGCGGCGGTTTGTGCCCTCTAAGGCGCGCTGGTGCCATATCGACATGGCCAATACGTCCCAGGTACCGGCGGACCGGGGGTATAAAGCTGCCGGGGCTACCGGTTACGGAGTCCGGCTGCTCGCCGATTTTGTGACGGAACAGGCCAATTCTGGAAATGGAGGCACTGCGGAGTGAAGCTGGAAGTGATCGCAACCAATTTGTACGACGCGCTCGTCGCCGAGAATGCGGGAGCGGACCGCCTGGAGCTGGTGACGGGTATTATGGAAGGCGGATTGACGCCGGGTCCGGGCATGATCCGCAAGGTCGTCGGCTTGATGAGCATTCCGGTCCATGTCATGGTCCGGCCGCACAGCCAGTCGTTCGTCTACGACCAATACGACCTGCTGACAATGCGTGAGGATATCGCCTTTATCAAAGAGTGCGGGGCGGCGGGAATCGTGCTTGGAACGCTGAAACCGGACCGCACGGTGGATATCGAAGCGCTGGAAATGCTGCTGAAGGAGGCCGACGGTCTGAACGTGACGTTCCACCGGGCCTTCGACGAAATCGACGATCAGCTCGGCGCGCTCCGGACGTTATCGGCATATCCGCAGATTAACCGGATTCTGACTTCCGGAGGGCCGCGGCCCGCGCCGGAGTCGACGGACCGCATCCAAGCACTGGTCGAGGCATCAGCCGGAACCGGCATCCGTATCTTGGCTGGATACGGCTTGACCGTACCTGGGCTATCGGAGTTCGTCCAGAAGACGGGCGTGCCTGAGGTCCATTTCGGCTCGGCGCTGAGAGCGGAAGGGAATTACCTGCTGCCGCTCGATTCCGAACGGGTGAAGGCGGCGGCGCAGACGGTGAAATCCATCGCAAAGTCAGCAGGGTAACAACAAAATACTCGATTACTGTGGTGAAATCATTGGACAAACAACCTAAGATGATCGTCGGAGTTGATCTCGGCGGAACGAAAATCGCAACAGGGCTTTTGGACGCCAGCGGACGGATGCTGGCCCGGAGCCAGAAGGCGACCGCAGGGCTGAAAAGCTCGGAAGAGGTCATTCAGGCGATCGTAGATACGATAACGGAAGTGAGTGGAGAACACGAAATCGCCGGTGTCGGCTTGGCCTCCCCGGGGGCGGTCGACACCCGCCGGGGAATCATCCGCAACGGGGTGAACCTGCCCGGATGGAACGGCATTTCGCTGCAGGCGGAGCTGGAGAAGCGGCTGCAGGTGCCGGCCAAGCTGATCAATGACGCGAACGCGGCGGCATGGGGAGAATATGTGTACGGTGCAGGACGCGGGGCACAGAGCATGGTTTACGTCACCCTGAGCACCGGCATCGGCTCCGGCCTGGTTCTTGACGGGAAGCTGTACCTGGGGACAAGCTCCTTCGCGGGCGAGCTCGGCCACACGGTGGTCGACCCGAACGGGGCGCTCTGCGGCTGCGGCCAGCGGGGCTGCTGGGAGACCTACGCTTCGGGGACGGCCATCGCCCGCCAGGCATCCGAGGCGGCTGCAGCGGCGGCGGAAGGCATGACGCAGATGACCGCGCTGGCTGAAGCGGAAGGCGTGCCGCTGAGCGCCAAGCATGTGTTTCAAGCCGCGGCGATGAACGACAAGCTGGCCCAAGAGACGCTGGAGCAGGTTATACATTACACGGGCCTTGGACTCATGAACATCATTCACAGCTTCAATCCGGATTGCATCGTCATTGGCGGCGGCGTCAGCCGCGCCGGGGCCGCCTTCTTCGAGCCGCTCCGGTGGAAGACCGGTGAGCTGGTCATGGAGCCTTATCGGGGCACTTACGCCATCAAACCCGCTGAGCTCAAAGACGATGTGGGCATTATCGGGGCTGCAGCGCTGTTCGTGGAATAGACGGCTGAAAAATTAGCCGCCATCTTATGCATTATGCGTGCATTTTAAAGAGGCAGCATGGATAGGAGTTAAAAGGAGAGGGCAAATCCATACACGTTATGGATTTGCCCTTTTTTTGTTGGAGCTGCTGAGTTTTGAAGAGGGTACGTCGATCCTAATTGGGAGCTAATTTTGCAATTTTACATCAATTTAATGATTGAATATTTCAATGTATTGCAATATAATGCCAATAGAAACAACCGCAATACTACCAATATGATGAGATCGGGGTGGATATTCATTGGCACAGACTCAAGGCGTACTGACGTATCCAGAGATCGGCGGACAATCCGACGCGCTGGCGGCTGCCTGGAAGCAGCTAGAGGCGCAGCAGGAATGGATCTCCCAGTTTATCGGCAATTCTTCGTTTGATGAAGTGATTTTTATCGGGTCGGGGACTTCCTATTATTTGGCGCAGACCGCCGCATCCACGTTCCGCAAATGGACGGGGCGCAGCGGTGCGGCCTATCCGTCATCCGAAATCTTCTTGTTCCGGGAGCAGGCGGTTCCGCCCGGAAAACGTGTGCTGCTCGTCGGGATTTCCCGTTCGGGAGAGTCGACGGAGGTTATTCTCGCACTGGAATCGGTGAAGGATTTGCCGGATTGGACGATCTGCAGCATCACCTGCGATGAGGAAAGCACAATGGCGAAGCTCGCCCCATACTTACTGTCACCGCTCGGCAAGGAGAAAAGCACCGTCATGACGAAATCTTTTAGCAGCATGACTTTTATGCTCCAAGCGGCGATGGCTCGCGCTGCCGGCAAGACGGAGCAGCTCAAGGAACTTCAGGAAGCTGTGGAACTCAGCGCAGGCGTGGTATCCAAGGCGGACGAAACTGCCAAGGAACTGATTTCCGGCCATCCGGAGCTGAACAAATTCATATATTTGGGCATGGGATCCTATTACGGGCTGGCGCAGGAAGCCTGCCTGAAGATCAAAGAAATGTCCTGCGTATGGACGGAAAGCTTCGGCACGATGGAATTCCGGCACGGACCGAAATCGGTCGTCGAGCCGGGAACGATGGTCTGCCTGCTGCTGTCGGAAACGGCAAGGAACTATGAGATCAAGGTAGCGCAGGAGATGAAAGAATACGGCGCGCATGTTGTCATCATTACCGCGGACAAGGGCGGAGACACCGGCTTTGCCGATCTCGTGTTCGAGACCGGAGGCCGGGCGCTGTCCGATGAGGCGAGAGCGGTGCTGTACATGCCGCTGGTTCAATATATTGGGTATTACACCGCACTGCGGGAGGGGAGAAATCCGGACAGCCCGCGGAATTTGACCCAGGTGGTCAAAATTTAAACCATAAGGAGAGAATCGCTTTGAGTGAACGAAATGGATCGAAAGAAGAACGCCGGGAACAGATATTGGACTACATCCTGCAGCACGGCTCTATTTCCCTTCAGGAGGTGACGGCCCGCTTCAAATGCTCTGAGGCTACGGCACGCCGGGATCTGGAGGCGCTTGAGAAATCGGGACGGGTCATCCGCACGATGGGCGGAGGCGCCAAATCCGCGGGAATCACCGCCGGAAGGGAAATTCCATTTCACGAGAAGCAGAACAAGCTGTACCAGGAAAAGGAAAAAATCGCCGCCATGGCGGCTTCCCTCGTGCAAGAGGGGGACGTGGTCGGCCTGACGGGCGGGACCACGACGTATCTCATTGCGAGGGCACTCAAGAACCGCCGCAATATTACGGTGGTGACCAATGCCGTTAATATTGCGATGGAGCTGTCGGAGAACGAAGACCTTCAGGTTGTGCTGACCGGCGGCATGCTGCGCAGCAAAAACTTCGAGCTGTGCGGACCGCTTGCCGAGCGGACGCTGGAGGCCATCAACATTCACACGATGTTTATGGGGATCGACGGTTTTTCGGCGGAACAGGGGGCCAGCACTTATTCCGAGCTAGAAGCGAATACGGCGATGATCATGATGAAGCGCACCAACCGCACCATCGCCGTATTTGACCATACGAAGAACGGCCGCAATTCCCTGTTCCAAGTGGCGCCCGTGGCGGCCCTGCACGGAATCATTACGGATGAGGACCCCGGAGAGGAGCTCCGCGGCCGGTTGAAAGAAGTCGGGGTGCAGGTGCATGTCGCGCAATAACATTCTGTGAAATAAGGGCAGGTGCTCAGCATGGAAGTGTTTGCGGGAGTCGATGTCGGCGGAACGAATATCGTATGCGGTCTGGTATCTTCCGCCGGACAAGTGGTTCATAAGCTGAAGCGGCCGACGGAAGCCGGACGCGGTCCGGATGCGGTACTGGAAAGAATCGCCGCAATGATCGAGGAAGCGGTCGCCTCGTACCGCGGGGAAGACGGACAGCCTGTAACGCTCGCGGCAGCGGGAATCGGACTGCCGGGGCTGGTCGATCCCGAGGAAGGCATCGCCAAGTTTGCCGGCAACCTCGGATGGCGCGACCTTCCGGCCGCCAGCCGTCTGAAGGCCAGGCTGCAGCTGCCGGTATTTATCGATAACGATGTCAGAACGTATGTGTTTGGCGAGGCGCTGTATGGAGCCGGTGCAGGCACAGGCCACGTCATCGGCGTGACGATCGGCACGGGCATCGCCTCGGCCATGGTGAATGAGGGGAGCCTGTTCTACGGCTTCCGCCATATGTCCGGGGAGCTGGGGCATATCGTCATGGAGGGGCTCAGCGATCCGTGTCCATGCGGCTTGACGGGCTGCCTGGAGACTTACGCCTCCGCCTCCGGTATGGTGCGGCAGGCCCGGAAAGCGATAGAGTCCGGCGAGCCGACGGTGCTCCGCAGCTGGTTTCCGGGCGAACGCCTCGCGGAGCTGACGGCAGCAGATTTGTCGCGGGCTTACGATCAGGGCGATGCGCTGGCCGTTTCCATTCTGGAGCGGGCGGGTTCGCTGCTCGGCCAGGCGCTGTCCTACGCCGTTTCGCTGAACAGCCCGGAGATGATCATTATCGGCGGCGGCGGGGCGCTGGCGGGAGACCGCATTTTGAAGCCGCTGGAGCGGGAGCTGATGAGCCGGATCCTACCCGATTACCGCGATCGGCTCAAGATCGTTCCCGCCATGCATAACGACGATGCGGGCGTGACCGGGAGCGCTATGTACGCAAAGCATAAATATACCGCACTGAGCGGATTGATACAGGACAGCAAGGCATAACAAACGGGAAGGGGAAAACACCATGTCACTCGTTTCGTCTACGTCTTTACTGCAAGAAGCAAGGGCCAAACATTACGCCATCGGGGCCTTTAACGTGCATACACTGGAAATGCTGCAGGCTGTGGTCGAGGCGGCCGAAGAAGCACAGTCGCCGCTCATTATCCAGTCTACGGTGGGGACCGTCAAGCATCTGGGGGCCGATTATATCGCTGCTGCCGCCAGGGTGGCGGCGGACCGCGCCAGCGTGCCCATCGCACTTCATTTAGATCATTGCAACGAATTTTCCGTCATTATCAGCTGTATCCGGGCGGGCTATACGTCCGTCATGATCGATGCGTCCCATTCCCCATTTGAGGAAAATGTGGCCATGACCCAGAAGGTGGTCGAAGCCGCCAACGCCGTTGGCATCAACGTGGAGGCGGAGCTCGGCAAGGTCGGCGGCGTCGAGGACGACATCGTCGTCGACGAACGCGACGCCTTGCTCGCCGATCCGAAAGAATGCGCCGAGTTCGTGGAGCGCACCGGCGTGCATACGCTCGCCCCTGCGATCGGCACCGCCCACGGCATCTACAAGGGGACGCCGAATATCGATTTCGACCGGATCGGGCGCATTGCCGAAGCCGTTGATGTTCCGCTCGTCCTGCATGGAGGCTCCGGCATTCCGGAGGAGCAGGTGAAGCGAGCGGTCAGTCTCGGCATGGCCAAAATGAACGTGGCTACCGAACTGCGCATCCTGTTCTCCGACGCCATCAAGCATGTCTTTGCCGAGAACCCGGATGAGAACGACCCGCGGAAATACATGGTTCCTGCCAAGAAGGCGCTGAAAGCGGCGGTCATTGAGAAAATGCAGCTGTGCGGCTGCGCCGGCCGGGCAGGGGACTTTTAAACGCCAACGCCATTCACAAAATAATTGAAACAAGCCTGCTTAGAGCCCGGGGAGCCGGGGAAGCAGGCTTTTTAAATTCATGGGATGTTATAAATCTGAAGAGGCAGATCCCGGGTTCTTCAAATAGTCGAGAAACATCCGTTTCAGCAGGTCCAGCTGGACGTCCGCGCTGACGATGGACTCGAACATCACGATGCTGCGCTGCAGCGACAGCTTTTTCGAAAAAATGCCGAACGCATTGACCACGGTCGACAGGGTTTCCTCTAGGGGGAGATCGGAGCGGACCGAACCGTCCCGGGTGCAGCTGGCAATAATTTCGGCGAATGCTTCGGAAACCTTGCGGTGGACGTCGTTGTACTGCTGAATATCCTCCAGCGGCTCAGCCTGCTGGGCGGCATAGCTCTCAAACGCCTCAAGGAACCGGCTTCTGCTGCTCAATTCCGGCAGTTGGAGATTCAGAAAATGATCCAGCAGCGCTTCAAGCTTCTCGATGCCTCTCACCGATGTAGCGGCAATTGCCCGGAACGCCTCTTCCTCCAGGCTGATCAAATGCGTGGCGACCGCCACGATCAGCTTGTCCTTCTTGGGAAAATACCGGAACACCGTAGCAATGCCCACATTATCTTCCGCAGCGATATCCCGCATCGTCGCCTTGTCGATCCCTTTGCGATTAAAAACCCGCTCAGCTGCCTCGATAATGCTGCTCTCGCGCGCTTTTTTACCTTCCAGCCGTTCCTGTTCCCATCTTGTCTTCGGATCCATAATTGTGAGTCAACTCGCCTTCCGGGTGAAAAGATAAAATCGTAAAAAATGCTATCAAAACCACCCGTAGAAGTCAACGCTGTCCAGGTGCAGAGTCCGGGAATCAATGGGATGACTGTGGGAAAGATTGAAGGGAAAAACAAACGGTGATATAATTGGTTTTGTGATGATAGTTCAACTATCACGACCTCTGATTTTACAAGGTCATGCCCGCCCAATATGGGCTGGATGTTGCCTCGTTCGTAATCATCTTGGAGCAAATAGGGAAAGGGAGTCTTAACAATATGGGCAGAGTACAGGGGAAAGTAGCGATCGTCACCGGCGCAGCCGGAGGCATGGGCAAGGCGGACGCCGTTCTGTTGGCGCAGGAAGGCGCCAAGGTGGTCGTCACCGACATTCAGGAGGACAAAATCCAGGCTGTCGTGGAAGAGATCAAACAGCAGGGCGGAGAGGCTATTGGCTTCCGTCATAACGTTACCTCCGAGGAGGAGTGGCAGCATATCGTGGACGAAACGGTCAAAGCGTTCGGCACGATCGACGTTCTCGTCAATAATGCCGGCATCTCGCTGGCCAAATCGCTCGTGGACACATCCATGCAGGATTGGGACAAGGTCATGTCCATCAACCTGACAGGCAGCTTTCTCGGTTTGAAATACGTGGTACCGGTGATGCAGCGCGGGGGCGGAGGCTCCATCATCAACATTTCTTCGATTGCCGGGCTCACGGGAAGCAACGGAGCAGGACCTTACACCGCGAGTAAGGGCGCTGTCCGGATGCTAACGAAGGCGGTGGCTGTGGATTACGGCAAGGACAATATCCGCTGCAATTCGATCCATCCGGGTTACATTGAAACACCGATGACCGAAGGATTGTTTGCCAACGACCAGATGACGGGCTGGTTCCGCTCCAAAACGCCGCTGCCTCGCTTGGGCAAACCGGAGAACATTGCGGCCGGCGTGCTGTTCCTGGCATCCGACGAATCCTCTTTTATTACCGGAGCCGAGCTGGCCATCGACGGCGGCGTATCCGCGACCTGATTTTTGATTCTGCGAATCCATACACATGAATGAAGCATAGAAGCCTTCCGGGGTACACCCGAGGGCTTTTTTTCTTTTTTTGTCCGCAACCTTCGGAGCCCTCCTGACGTTAGATAGGAAAATATAAAATATTTTCCATTTCTGAGGAGGAATGAAGTATGCGCACTTGGGGGTCATGGCTTGCCGCATTCATGTTTGTCATTCTGTTGGTAACCGGCTGCTCGTCCGGGAGTTCAAAGGACAGCGCCAGCAGCGCCGGCGGGACCGTCGAAAGCTCCGCGGCTTCAGACCATGCGGCGAATACCGCTGCGGTTCAGGACCAGCAAGCATCTACAGCATCAACGGCGGAGGAGAAGTCATCGCTGGCGGCGGAGCCGGAGCAGCAGGCCGGTACCGTTAAGGCTTTGGAGGCGGACACTGCGCCGGAAGCCGGGTTCACCGCCCAGGACCTGGCCGGCGGGTTAAACAAGAAGCTCATCTATAAGGCGCATCTGGTAATGGAGATTCAGGACTATGCCAAGGCGCAGACCGAAGTGAGAAATATGGTGACCTTGTCGGGCGGTTATATCGTCAATTTTTCCGAAACGGATTCAGCCAGCGAGCGGGGAGGTACCTTTATCCTCAAGGTCCCTGCATCGGGCTTCTCGTCCTTTTTGAATCGGCTCGAGCAGATCAAGCATGATTCGCTTCAGCGCAGCATTGAGGGCCAAGACGTGTCCGAGGAATACGTGGATTTGCAGGCGAGATTGAAGGCTAAGCAGGTGATGGAGGAGCAGTATATCGCTTTTATGAAAAAGGCGACAAAGACCAGCGACCTCGTGGCGTTTGCCAAAGAGCTGGAGAGGGTTCAGGAAGAAATAGAGCAGATCAAGGGCCGCATGCGTTATATCGATCAGAATGTGGCTTATTCCACGGTGGAGCTGCGCATTTACCAGCCGGAGAAGACGCTGCCCAAAGCCGAGCCTGATCGCCAGCAGGCCCCCCTTGGCAAGCGTGCGGGAGATGCGCTGCAGGGAAGCATGGACGTGCTGACGCAGATTGTCCAGTGGATCATCGTCATCCTGTCGGGAGCCGTTCCTGTTCTGATTCTTGCTGCGATCGTGCTTCTGATCGTCTGGATGGTCCGCAAAGGCCGGAAGCAGCAGCGGGCTGAAGCCGCCGCGCGGAGGAAGACATGGAACGAGGAGCGCCATAGACCTGCCGGTCCTACAGACGGTCCTATAGAACAGCAGCAGGAAGAATCGGATCCTACACGGGCGGAACGAAGCGAGGAAGCTCCTAAGCAACCCGATTCCGACTCTGACCCCGATTCCGACCCCCATAAATAAGGCCATCCCATGGATGGAAGGAATGAGCCGGACGCACCTGATTGCGCCCGGTATCTTTTTGGGTATATACCTCTTAATAATGACGCAAGATGAAATCAATTGAATTAACGTAAGCGTTGCACTATGATGAGAAGGAGAGAGCTGTCATGTTGTATACAGCCAATCACACCAACCAAATCGCGGCATTTACCGGCAAGCTGTTAAGGGACAGGTTCGGCAAAGGGCCGGAATCGGTGCACGTCTCCGTCGGGAACTATGCGATCGCACTCCATATCCGCAATTTCATCGGACCGGTCGAGAAGTTCCTGTTAAACAAGGAAGAGGAGAAAGCTTTCCGATATACCCGCGAGCTGCTGATGGAGTCTTTGCTTCCTGAACTGAAGGCGTATTTGGAGAAGGAAATGGACATCCGTTTGGAAGAGGTATACTACGACTGGGGATTACATAACGCTTCGGGGATCATTGTCGGACTTAAGGCAGACCAGACCATCGAAGCCGAGGATTATGCGGGTCGGGAAGCTCTACATAATGAAGTTAACCGGATCACCGGTATCGTCCAGAAGGTTCCCAGGAAGGTGTACTCCTGGTGGATGAACCCCAAAACTTTAATTGTCGTCCGGGAAGGAATTCTGATTCTGATCGAGAAGGAATTAATCAGTACCGGTTTTGAAGAAGTATTGCGGACAACCAAGAGAAAGCTTGAGAAGCGGTATTTTGAGGAAGAAACCCAGCTGGGGGGAATTTTGGGCCGGACCCTGGCCGATTTTTACGTGGACTGGGATTTTAATAGGGATAAAAGCGTGATCGCCTGCACATTCCAGGATTAGGCGGTCACCAGGCGGTAATGGGTCAGACATGATTGGAACATGAGCTGAACATAAGCCAAAGAAGGAGCTGGAACGCTCTTTCTTTGGCTTTTTTTCATGGTAGGAGGTTTAAAGATGAAGAGCAATTATGACATTTTATGTGTGGAGGACGACGGAATTAATATGTCTCTCATGCGGCATATTTTCAAAAAAATTCCTAACGCCACCATGTGGGAGGCCTGTACGGGGGAGGAAGCGGTAGAGATCGCCACGGCCAGATGCCCCGATCTGATTATCATGGACATCCAGCTGCCCGGAATGAGTGGATACGATGCTCTAGCTTGCCTCCAGGCCAATGAGAAGACAAGGGCAATCCCGGTGGTGGCCGTCAGCTCTTATGCGATGGCGTCGGATATCGCCAAGGGGAGACAGGCAGGTTTTATCGAATACATTACGAAGCCATTCTACATTAAGCACTTTATTCAGGTGATCGATTCCATTCTCCGGCCGCTGCCATTTTGAAAATATCACATAACTTTGCATCGGATGTGGCATATTACGTTATAGCTTTGAGTAGCCTATAATCCAACGCAGGGGGAAATTTCAAGATGAAGCGTTTTGCGTTTGCTGCGGTTGCCGCACTGTTACTGTGCTGCGGATTTTTCCAGGAGACAGCGGCTGCGGACAGCCCTTATCATTTTGGCTTTAAGAAAAGCAGGAACGGTCAGCTTCCTTCCATCAACGAAGAAGGCTTTAAAGACATTCTGCAGAAGAACGGTGCAATTTTCCTGGGGGATACAACCCAGAAAGAGCTGTATTTGACGTTTGACAACGGGTATGAAAACGGGTTCACCCCTAGAATACTGGATGTTTTGAAAGAAAAGAAAGTGCCGGCGATCTTTTTCCTGACGGGACATTATGTAAAGGACAAGCCGGAGCTCGTAACCCGGATGGTCACCGAGGGCCATCTGGTGGGCAATCATTCCTGGACGCATCCGGATATGACCCAGATTTCCAACGCGCAGCTCAAGGAAGAGCTGGATAAGGTCAAGCAGAGCGTAACCGGGACGACCCGCCAGAAGGAGATGGCATACGTGCGTCCTCCCCGGGGGATTTTCAGCGACCGCACGCTTGCGGCATCACGCGCTGAAGGTTATACGACGGTATTCTGGTCCGTAGCGTACAAGGACTGGGACGTGAACGATCAGAAGGGGGCTGACTATGCCTACCGTCAAGTGATGGCTCAGCTGCATCCGGGGGCGGTCATTCTGCTGCACTCCATTTCGAAGGATAACACGGAGGCGCTGGCCCGGATCATCGACGATGCCCGTAAGCAGGGCTATGAGTTCAAAAGCTTGGACCAACTGAAGCGGCCCACTTACTAATCCGAATAGGAAGACGCCAGGCCAATGTGCCTTGGCGTTTTTTTGTGCTTTACGGCAGCGGTAATGGAAAATATTTGAATAAAATTGTTGATAATGCCCGAATATATGAAACCTTCCTCCCTGATTTCGCGTCTATTCTACGTGGGACTTAGGACCCGAGTTCATGAGATGGGGGAAGTAACCATGGAGCAAGCATCGCTGCCCAAACGTTCAAGCGTAAGAAACCAACGGTCCGCTCCAAAAGGGACACAGAAAAGGAAAAAGAAAAGGGGAGGTTTCCGTCGGTTCAGCATACGCTTCTTCTGGAGCCTGGTTCTGGTCGGTGCCGCGGCGGCCGCGTGGTTGTTCCTGACGGTATCCGGCAATCATTTTCGTTACCTGATAGCGGATACGCTCATAACGACACAGCATCGCTATTTGGCGAAATATATTATTGGGCAGGACGAGCTGAACAAGCGCGTAGCGGAATACAACAAGCGGTTTGAAGCCATGGGCGTCGAAAAAGATACGCACCAAATCAAGCTGCCGGTGCAAACCCAGACAGCTTCCGCCGAAGCCGGCAAGGAGACGGAGAAGCCGCCCCTTGTGGAGATTGAGGAAGTTTCGGGTAAAGGGTATCACGGGTATGTAATGACCGTTCACGATCCGAAAAAAATCCGTCTGGGCGTTCCCGCAAAGCGCGGCAAAGGCGAGAAGGTCTCGAGCATGGTCAAGCGCTACGGCGCGATTGCCGGCGTGAACGGAGGCGGATTCGCCGACCCGAACTGGAAAGGGAATGGCTTTAAGCCGATCGGCATCGTCATATCGCAGGGGAAGCTGTATTACAACGGATTGGGAAAAAATGCGACCACCCAGGTGGTAGGCATTGACCGGGACGGCAAAATGATCGCCGGCAACTATTCGCTGAAGGAATTGGATCGGATGGGGGTTCAGGAAGCGGTGACGTTTCAGCCGCGGATCATCGTCAACGGCAAAGGGCTCATAAAGAATGCCGCCGAAGGCTGGGGCATCGCGCCGCGGACCGCCATGGGCCAGCGTGAGGACGGGGCCATCCTGTTTGTCGTCATTGACGGAAGACAGCCGACGTACAGCGTCGGAGCCAATTTATACGATGTCCAGCAGATCATGCTGAAGCACGGGGCGGTGATCGCTGCCAATCTGGACGGAGGATCCTCCACCGTCCTCGTCAAAGATAATGAAATTGTGAACAAACCGTCATCGGAATACGGGGAACGGTATTTGCCTACCGCGTTTCTGGTGTTTGAACACCCCGAGCAGGCGGACATCCCGAATATATGGGCGGGCCTCAATCCGAGGGATATCGACCCTTCGAAGAAGTAGGAATCGTTTATATATAAAAGAAAAAAAGCCTGAAAATCAGGCTTTTTTGGAATAAATGATTCCGATCGTTTTGGCACCGCAGTGGGAGCTAATGACGCAGCCGGCATCCGAGAGGGCAACCTCGCGGGCGCCGGTTTTTTGTTCCAGCAGCCTTTTGATCGCTTCCGCGTCCTCTGCCGCCATGGAATGGGTGACGAAGATGAGATCGTTGTCCATCTCGTCCTTCTTGTCCAGCGCATTGTTGACCATCTGCTCCAGGGCTTTTTCCCGCTTGCCGCGGACCTTGTAGGCCGGAGTCATCTTACCGTCGATCACTTTGATGACCGGCCGGATCTTGAGCAGGCTGCTCATGAGGTTCTGCATGCCTGTGCAGCGTCCGCCCTTGTACAGATATTCCAGCGAATCAATGACGAATTCGGTCTCTACGAGCGGCTTAACGGTCTCCACGATGCTGGCGATTTCACGGGCGCTTTTCCCCTGTTCTGCCGCGGCCACCGCTTTCATGACCAGCAGGCCGATGCCGGTGGTCAGATTCCGTGAATCCACGACCGTGATTCGTCCCTCCGGGAACTCCTCACCTGCGATCAGCGCGTTCTGATAAGTCGAGGATAGCTCGGACGACAGGCTGATATAAACGATATCCCGTCCTTCTTCCACAAACGGGGTGAATGCCGCGATAAAATCGGACGGAGACGGAGCGGCCGTCTTGGGAAGGCTGCCCGTCTGCTCCACCTTGGCATACAATTCGGGTGTCGTTAAGTCGACGCCGTCCCTGTAATTCTGGTCCCCGAACGTAACGTACAGCGGAATAACGCCGATGTCATGGGCTTTGATCCAATCGTGAGGAAGGTCGCATGTGCTGTCGGCAAATATTTTGACTTGAGACATAAGATCACCTTTTTCTTCTAATAGACTGCTGGACTGCGGGTAAAGTTTGCTAGACTGCGGCAGAGGCCATGAAGTATATAAAGAACAAGCCGATACTGAGCACGATGACGGCATTCACAATAAGCCCGATGATGGCAAAGATCTTTTTGCGGTTCTTGATGGCCGTCCCCACAATGCCCAGAATCGTTCCGACCACGTTGATGAGAACCAGTGCGATCATCAGCAGACCGACAACACCGAGGCCAAGGACCGCATTGGAATTCGGACCGTCCAGCATGCCTTCTTCGAGATAAGGAGCCATAATGGCGCCTGCTGCCGCGGCACTGATGATATAACCCAGCAAACTGACCAGGCCCATGACAAAGGATGCGATGCCGGGCCCGGAATGCTTCAGCGCAGCAGGGGGAACGAACTGAGCATGGGGCGAATGGGGCCCCGGGTTCTGCTGGAATCCGTCCGGCTGGTGCGGAGGCTGGTTTGAATCCATGAAATCACTCTCTCCTTCGAATCGATAGATATGCTTCTTACTTTTCCATAAGATCCCGTAAAAATCAAGCTGATTTGGGCAGTCTTGTGCCATGGTGGTGGAAAAGGCGGTGTCCGATCGGTTAAAATAGTTAACAGTTTGTTAGTAGATAGAATGAACTGAAGAAAATCATATTTTAACAGGCTTTAGTTCAATCTATATAGATTAGGAACATCCAAAGGAGTTGTCGATGTGCAGCGCAAATTTATATTGACCGGCGCCCTGATGGCGATGCTGTCCGTGGTGATCGGAGCATTCGGAGCCCACATGCTGGAACCTATCGTCGGAGAGTCGGCGATGAAGGTTTATGAAACTGGGGTTCAATATCATATGGCGCACGCCTTGGGGATCATACTGATTGGGGTCGTTGCGGGGTTATGGGGGGATTCGCGCAAGCTGGCCTGGGCGGGATGGCTGCTGCTGGCCGGGATCATTCTGTTTTCCGGAAGTCTGTATGTTCTCGCCATCACCGGGATCAAAGTGCTTGGCGCCATTACGCCGCTTGGAGGCGTTGCCTTCATCATCGGCTGGATCTGCCTGATTGCGGAAGCCGCATCGCGCAGACGATCCTGACCCTCCATACCGGAGGAGAACAGAAGAAAGCCCGTCTTCGGCTTAGTGAGCCGGGACGGGCTTGTTTTAGTGTTATAAGCTTCGGAGAAACGGCATCCTTATCCTACTAGATGACCTCGTCCACTTCGTTCAGCTTAAAGGTATAAACCTGTTTCTCATCCACGTGATATACGTTCAGCATCTGGTGTTCCTCATCATAATTCAGGATCCGGCACGGCATATGAATGTGCTGCCCGCTCCGATTGGCCGTCAGCCGGATCAGCCGGTTGTCACGGATGTATACCTGAATCCAATCATAAATGTCCGAACCGCCATGCACCGGGTTTCGGGGCGGCTGGCTTTTTGCATTTTTCCCCACGGCCGCTGTACGCAGCTCCGCTTCCTTGATCGGAGCAGGGGGAACGGACGGATGGGAAGGCTCTTCTTTGGAAAGGAGAGATTTGCGCTTGTCCTGAAGCATCGATTCAATCAACCGCCCCAGTTCAATTCCCGATTTGATGCGAAAATCCGCAATATGCCCGTTGCCGTTCAGCATGCCGAGGAGTTCTTGAAGCGCCAGGGCATTAGAGGGACTTTTCACTAAGATGTCGACGTTGAATAAAAAACCCGATTCGTCATTGGATTGATTGTTGTCCATGGATCCCCCAAACTATACGTTCAAATTAGATATGAAAGTGATTAAATAATATCATGAATGTGAATAGAATCATAGTCCTAATGTCGGAGTGGAAAGCAACTTTCTTCCTATTTATTTCGGCGCATTTTGGTTATGGACGTCCGCACAGTCACCCCCTCACCAGGGCGAATACAATGATGCTGGATGGATATCACGCCTGGGGAGGTGTACAGCTGAATGGTGACCATGGTGCCGATTACCGTCGGGGGCCACAGCTTTGTTGGGGTAGAGGTCAAATTGCCCAAGACGACGCTGCTCACGATCAACTCGCCGAAAGGGTACATTATGTGCGGGGCGCTGGACGTAGGCCTGCTTAACACGAGACTGGCGGAGCGAAAAATCATTGCGGGCCGTGCTGTCGGCGTCAAAACGCTGCAGGAGCTGCTTGAAGCGCCGCTGGAGTCGGTGACGACCGAGGCCGAGGCGCTCGGAATCGTTCCGGGCATGCCAGGGCATGAAGCTCTGTTAAAAATGGTGTAATGGCCTCACGGCCGCCGACTGGAAAGCAATAAAAAGCCAGCCCGGGCAGGGCTGGCTGAGCCGGTGGCATTTCGGCGATTAGAGACACTAGCCCGAAACGAAGCCACATTGGCCATGCTCATTAAGCTTGGAAAAGAGCGGCGAGGTTCTCGGCGAACGGCGCTTTGACGATCCCCTTTTCCGTGATGATGGCTGTTACATATTCGTGAGGCGTGACATCAAACGCCGGGTTGTAGACCTTGATGCCTTCGGGAGCGGTTCTCTTCCCGAAGCCCTCGGTGACTTCCTCAGCGGGTCGCTCTTCAATCGGGATGTTGTCCCCTGTAGGGGTGTTCAGATCGATCGTCGACAACGGGCAGGCGACGTAGAACGGAATGCCGTGGGCCTTTGCCAGCACGGCCAGGCTGTAGGTGCCGATTTTGTTGGCGACGTCGCCGTTGGCGGCCACCCGGTCGGTGCCAACGATCACCGCCTGCACCCATCCCTTGGACATGACCATGCCTGCCATGTTATCGCAGAGCAGCGTCACGTCAATTCCGGCCTGCTGGAGCTCGAAGGCCGTCAGCCGCGCGCCCTGCAGCACAGGTCGCGTCTCATCGGCATACACTTTCAGCTGTATGCCCTGTTCCTGGGCCAAATACATCGGCGCGGTCGCCGTTCCGTATTTGGCCGTAGCCAGCCCGCCTGCATTGCAGTGGGTGAGCACGCCCATGCCGTCCCGGAACAGGGGCAGTGCATTCTCCCCGATGCGGCGGCACACTTCCTCGTCCTCCGCTTGAATCGCGTTGGCCTCGGCCAGCAGGGCCTCGTTCAGGTCGGCAACGCTGCCTCCCCGGCCGGCCAACTCATGCGCTTTCCCTTTCATCCGGTCCAGCGCCCAGAACAGATTGACCGCCGTCGGCCGCGAGGTGGCCAGATAGGCGCTGACCTTGACGACATGGTCGTCCCAGGCGGCGGCATCGACGCCTCCATACTGGCGCGCCCCGAGCACCACGCCGTAAGCGGCGGCGATGCCGATGGCCGGTGCGCCCCGGACTTTCATCGCATGGATCGATTCCCACACTTCTTCCGGCGTGTATAAATCCAGATAGACGATGGCGTCCGGAAGCAGGCGCTGATCCAGCAGGATCAGCTTGTCGCCGCCCCATTGGACGGAAGTTAACGGTTCGCTGCGTCGTTGTGTTTGTTCTTGGTTGTCATTACTCATTTTACGGCTCCTTTAAGCGGCTCGGCTTCCTTCACCAGCCGGACGATGTCTTCGCCGGACTGGATGGTCCGGTTGAATAGAACGAGCTGTTTGCCGATAGCCAGCGCCGTACGCTGCGCCTTCTCCCGCTGCTTTACGTCCGCGATCGTGTCGATGTCGGCCACATGGGACAAGCCGACGATGCGCCGGATCATTTTGCAGCCGGCGAATCCGCAGGCATCCCGCAGTACTTTGGCCACGTAGGCGTCCTGGTAGCCGGGTGCTTTCGCAAGCGGGTCCCTTGCATCCTCATCCCACAGCTTGCGGAAGCGGATTTCAAATTCGGACCATACGTCCGAAACCATGCGCAGAAGACGCTCTTGATTGCCGAGAACCTCCGATTCTGCGGCATCCCAGCCTGGCCGGGAAGCGTAGTTCAGCAGCAGGTTGCCGATGACGGCGCCGAGGTCGAAGCCCATCGGCCCGTAGTAGGCAAACTCGGGGTCAATCACTTTGGTCGATTCCGGTGTGACGAAAATGCTGCCGGTATGCAGGTCGCCGTGAACCAGCGCTTCGGTCCGGGTCAGGAAGGCTTCACGGAGCAGGGCGACTTCCAGATGGAGCTTGCCGTTCTCCCGCAGCTCCTTCGCCTCATCCTCCAGATAGTCCGGGTAGTTGTTGTTATCGGAAAACCGGTATGGATCGTCAAAGATCAAATCCTCGGTAATTTTGCACAGATCCGGATTGATGAATTTACGTACCTGTTCTTTCTTTTCCTGCGGGTTCAGGTACAGATCCGAGGTATAGAACAGCGTTCTGGCCGTAAATTCGCCGATATGGCGGGCAAACAACGGATAGGCTTGTCCTTCGATCAGCCCTTTGCGCATAATCGTATGGTCGCTCAGGTCTTCCATGACGGTTATCGCCAGGTCATCGTCGTAGGAGAACACCTGCGGTGCCAGTCCGGGACACAGGCGGTACTGCACTTGAAGCGCCTCGCGTTCAATGCGTGCCCGGTCCAGGGACAACGGCCAGGATTCCCCGACCACCTTCGCATAAGGAAGGGCTTGTTTGACAATGATACTTTTATCGCTGTTCCGGTCCGTAATATGGAACACTAAGTTCAGGTTGCCGTCACCGATTTCTTTGCATTCCAGCTGCGCATTGGGCGTGAAATGCCCCGGAATGCCGCGGACGAGAGAAATGGCGTCTTGGACGGTGAGCGGGTGATATGTGGACATGGAAGTCACCTCCGTATAATAAGGAAACGCGAATAAAGCCAACTTGTTCACTTGGTTATAAAACAGTATATCGGATTGCCGACCTCTTTTGAATCTTTTTTTCAGTGAGAGCGTTTGAAAACGAAAGACCCTGCCATTTATGGGCAATTGTTTCGTGCAGCGGGTTGAAGGGTAAGATAAGGGCAGGGAGGCACGCAGCCCAGATTACTCTCGGAAGAGCCTCCCCATACTTATACGAAAACTCCAGCCGGACCCCGAAGCAGCCGTTGTATGCGGCAATGGAGAGGGAAGGCCATATACTTAAAAAAGGAAGGGATATTCATGGCAAAAACGTCATCCAAATCGAAAACATCCACTTTGGAGCAAATCCTGAACCAACAAGTTGCGAACCTGAACGTCCTGTATGTCAAAATCCATAATTACCATTGGTATGTAAAGGGTGAGCATTTCTTTACCCTCCACGTGAAATTTGAAGAGCTGTACGACGATATTACACTGAAAATGGACGAAGTGGCTGAACGGCTGCTTACGATTAAAGGAAGCCCGGCTGCGACGATGAAGGAGTACCTGGACATCGCAACCATTCAGGAAGCTTCCGGCAATGAAGACCAGCGCAAAATGGTGCAGACCCTGATCGAGGACTTTGCCACCGTTGCCGAGGAAATGAGCGAAGGAATCAGCCTGGCGGAGGAAGCCGGCGACCATCCGACGGCCGATATGTTTATCAAGATCAAGAGCGATCTCGAAAAGCACATGTGGATGCTCCGTTCTTACCTGGGATAAGGGATGCTTCTTTCGCGAAAGCCTGGAAGTGCGCTGGCCGCCAGCGCACTTTTTGTGTCCCGGATCAACCTTTGACGGCATAACGTATAAGACCGCGTTGCCTTTTTGATTAATCAGACATGAATCGGACGTACGGGAAATTGAGAAATGGGATCCGGTCTCTGGCGGCTGTTCCCGGTCATGAATCCGAGCGTCTGCGCGGTTGTCAGGATCCTCCATGCTGCTGTTCCCTGGATGTGGAAATGCAATCCATAACATATCGCAGAATGTTCACGAAATGCCAGCTGGTGATGAGAACGATAGCTCCGTTGCCGGATGCTGCAGAACTTCCGCGAAACCGTTCGTCATGAACAGCATCCATGGAAAAATTTGATATTGTAAGGAAACAGGCTTGGCTGCAACCGCGGCGAAGCCTGTTTCTGTAATGAAACACCAGGTTTACTACGAGGGGCGGTTGATATGATTCGCCATTTATTATAAAATTGTGATAATCATTGAGAATCAATTTAGACTCATTACAAATTGATAATAATGATTGATTGAAATCGGGGAGCGCGTCCCTGTTGAAATAGACTTTCTGATTTCGGCAAAACATTTAACGGAGGGAAAAACGAATATGGCTACTAATTTCACCATTGAAGGACTTAAAGCGACAATCGAGGGCAAGGAAATCCTGAAAGGCATCAACCTGGAAATGAAGGGCGGAGAAATCCACGCCATCATGGGACCTAACGGTACCGGTAAAAGTACACTTGCTTCCGCTTTGATGGGACATCCTAAATACGAAGTAACGGACGGCAGCGTAACCCTGAACGGCGAAGACGTTCTGGAAATGGGCGTTGACGAGCGTGCGCGGGCCGGCCTGTTCCTGGCTATGCAGTACCCGAGCGAAATTACGGGCGTGACCAATTCCGACTTCCTTCGCAGTGCCATCAATGCACGCCGTGAAGAGGGCAATGAAATTTCGCTGATTCGTTTCATCCGTCAAATGGAAGCGAAGATGAAAGAACTCGATATGAACCCTGAGTTTGCCCATCGTTATTTGAACGAAGGCTTCTCCGGCGGTGAGAAGAAGCGTAACGAAATTTTGCAAATGATGATGATCGAACCAAACATCGTCATCCTGGACGAAATTGACTCCGGTCTGGATATCGACGCTTTGAAAATTGTTGCCAGCGGTGTAAACGCGATGCGCAGCGACGACCGCGGTTTCTTGATTATTACCCACTATCAGCGCCTGCTTAACTATGTGAAGCCTGATTTTGTACATGTTATGATGCAGGGCCGTATCGTGAAATCCGGTGGTCCTGAACTGGCGGAGCGCCTGGAAGCGGAAGGTTACGATTGGGTGAAGGAAGAGCTCGGCATCGAAGACGAAACTGTAGGTCAAGAAGCGTAAAGATAACGGAAGGAGGAGAACGAAGATGACAACACAAACCATTCTTCCGGTTAACGCTGAAGGCCTGAGCGCGCTGTCGAAGGGCAGCAACGAGCCGGCCTGGCTCACGGAAAATCGTCTGAAAGCATTGGAACTCGCGGCAACCCTCGAGCTGCCGAAACTCGAAAAAACGAGAATCGAACGCTGGGACATTCAAAACTACGGAAGCTTCAAATCGGTAAGCCCGATTGCATCCCTGGCTGAAGCTCCTGAATCGATTCGGGAACTGATCAAGGACCAGGAAGCGGGCAACCTGATTATCCAGCGCAATTCCGGAACCGTGTATACGAAGCTGTCCCCTGAGCTGGCTGCTCAAGGCGTCATTTTCACCGATCTGGCGACGGCGGTGAAGGAGCACGAGGATCTCGTTAAGGCTCACCTTCATACGGCTGTTACAGCGGATGAGAGCTCCGTAGCCGCACTGCATGCCGCATTGTGGAACGGCGGGGTGTTCCTGTATGTTCCAAAAAATGTGGAGGTATCCGTACCGCTGCAGGCCGTTCTGTTGACAGACGACGAGGAAGCGACCTTTGCCCCTCATATTCTGGTCATTGCCGATACGAACAGTTCTGTAACCTATGTAGATAACTATGTATCGGGTACATCCGGTAAACCGGTCACTCATAACGGCGCCGTTGAGGTATTCGCTAAATCGGGAGCGAAGGTCCGGTTTGCGACCATTCATCAAATGGGCACGAACGTGACGGACATCAGCTACCGCCGTGCTGTGATCGAGAACGACGCGTCCATGGAATGGATCGTCGGCGAAATGAACAGCGGTGATACCGCCAGCGATACTTACTCGATTCTGAAAGGAAACGGATCGACGTCCGATTCCAAGATCATCGCCGTAGGCTCCGGTTCTCAGAAGCTGAACTACACGACTCGTGCGAACCACTTCGGCAAGAGCTCCGAGAGCCAAATGATTACCCGTGCGGTCATGCGTGAAGAAGCACAGGCCATCATCAACGGCATCACCAAGATCGAGAAGGGCGCGACCAAATCTGACGGACAGCAAACGGAGAAAGTGCTGATGCTGAGTCCGAAAGCACGCGGTGACGCCAACCCGATCCTGCTGATCGACGAGGACGACGTTAAGGCAGGTCATGCTGCATCCGTCGGCCAGGTCAACCCTGAACAAATTTACTACCTGATGTCCCGCGGGATTTCCCGCGAGGTTGCCGAATCCCTGATCATCTATGGATTCCTGGCACCGGTCGTATCTCAGATTCCGCTTGAAGGCCTGCGCACGCAGCTTCAATCGGTCATCGAAGGGAAGTTGGGACAATGAACCGCGACATTCTCGAGCAGTTTCCCATCCTGAATCAGGAAATAAACGGCCACCCGTTGGTATATCTTGATAATGCGGCGACTTCCCAGAAACCGCTCGCTGTGATCGAGGCTGTCAAACGCTATTACGAGCATGACAACGCCAACGTGCACCGCGGGGTGCATACGCTTGGAAGCCGTGCAACGGATGCTTATGAAGGCGCGCGCGAGAAGGTAGCTAAGTTCATTAATGCGAAGAGCACGAAGGAAATTATTTTTACGCGGGGAACGACGACAGCCCTGAACCTGGTGGCTTCCTCGTTCGGGCGCTCGATTTGCCAGGAAGGCGATGAAATCGTCCTGACCCCGCTGGAACATCACAGTAATCTAATTCCTTGGCAGCAGGTGGCAAAAGCCACCGGCGCCACGTTGAAATATGTTAAACTACAAGAAGACGGTTCAGTCACCTTGGCCGAAGTCGAGAAAGTCGTCACCGAGAAAACCAAGATCATCGCGATGGGCTATGTGTCCAACGTCATGGGCGTGGTTAACCCGGTGAAGGAAGTTGCCGAGCTGGCGCATCGCCACGGCGCGTATATGGTCGTGGACGGCGCCCAGAGCACGCCTCACATGAAGATCGATGTTCAGGATCTGGATTGCGACTTCTACGCATTCTCCGGCCACAAGATGTGCGGTCCTACCGGCATCGGTGTACTGTACGGCAAAAAGGCGCTGCTCGAATCCATGGAACCGGTGGAATTCGGCGGTGAAATGATTGACGATGTCGGACTATACGATTCTTCCTGGAAGGAGCTGCCCTGGAAGTTTGAAGGGGGCACCCCGATTATCGCCGGAGCGGTTGGGCTTGCTGCAGCCATCGATTTTCTCGAGGAAATCGGCATGGACCAAATCGAGGAGCATGAGCAGAAGCTCGCGAAGTATGCGATCGAGCGGTTATCGGAAATTGAAGGCCTGAAGCTTTATGGTCCGCGTGTACGTAAAGTGGGCTTGGTCACCTTCAATTTGGGAGATGTGCATCCGCATGATGTGGCTACGGTTCTGGATGCCAGCGGGGTTGCGATCCGCGCAGGCCATCACTGCTGTCAGCCGCTCATGCGTTGGCTTGAGGCCAGTGCCACCGCCCGTGCAAGCTTTTATCTATACAATACCGAACAAGATGTAGATCGTCTGATCAGCGCCTTAATCCAGACAAAGGAGTATTTTGGATGATGGAACTTGACGACTTGTACCGGCGTGTCATAATGGATCATTATAAAAACCCCCGCAATCGGGGCAAATTTGAAAATGAAGCCGTGACGGTGGATCTGAACAACCCGACCTGCGGCGACAAAATTTCGCTTCAGCTTATTGTCGATAACGGCATGGTCAAAGATGCCAGATACACAGGCGAGGGCTGCTCCATCAGCATGTCCTCCGCCTCGATGATGACCGAAGCGGTCAAAGGCAAGACGCTTGAGGAAGCGAAGGAAATGGCTTCACGCTTTTCGTCGCTGATGCAGGGTGAGGACGTTCATTTTGACGATTACGAAGATATCGAAGCCCTGTCCGGAGTTAACAAGTTCCCGGCCCGCATTAAATGCGCAACGCTCGCTTGGAATGCACTGCGGAAAGGTATTGACGAGGAACGCATTAACCACTAACGATAGGGAGGCTGAATACTCATGGCCAAAAAAGCGCCTGAAATAGAAGAGTATAAATACGGATTCCGCGACGAACATAAAGCGGTATTCCAAACCGGTAAAGGACTTACCCGTGAGATTGTTACCGAAATTTCCAAAATCAAAAACGAGCCGGAATGGATGCTTGAATTCCGTCTGAAATCATTGGAGCAGTTCGAGAAAATGCCAATGCCTCGCTGGGGCGGCGACCTGGATGAACTGGACTTCAACGATATCCAGTACTACGTAAGACCTTCCGAGAAGCAAGGAAAGACGTGGGAAGAAGTACCGGCTGAGATCAAAGAAACCTTTGACAAGCTGGGTATTCCGGAAGCCGAGCAGAAATTCCTGGCCGGTGTATCCGCCCAGTATGAATCCGAAGTTGTGTATCACAACATGCAGAAAGACCTGGAAGACCAAGGGGTTATCTTCATGGATACCGACACGGCGCTGAAAGAGCATCCTGAAATTTTCAGAGAGCACTTTGCGACTGTCGTTCCTCCTACCGATAACAAATTTGCTGCACTGAACAGTGCGGTATGGTCCGGCGGAAGCTTCATTTACGTTCCAAAAGGCGTTAAATGTGAAATTCCGCTGCAGGCTTACTTCCGGATCAATTCCGAGAACATGGGCCAATTCGAACGTACGCTGATCATTGCGGACGAAGACAGCTTCGTGCATTATGTCGAAGGCTGTACCGCTCCAATCTACAGCACGAACTCGCTGCACAGTGCGGTTGTTGAGATCATCTGTAAGAAAAACGCACGCGTACGTTACACGACGATCCAAAACTGGGCGCCGAACATCTACAACCTCGTTACCAAACGGGCGGTAGCTGAAGAGAACGCCACGATGGAATGGGTAGACGGCAACATCGGCTCCAAACTGACGATGAAATATCCGGCAGTGCTGCTGAAAGGACGCGGCGCGAAAGGCATGGTGCTGTCCATTGCGGTTGCAGGCAAAGGCCAGCATCAGGATGCAGGCGCCAAGATGATCCACTTGGCTCCGGATACGACGTCCACGATCGTATCGAAGTCGATCAGTAAGCACGGCGGCAAGGTCACCTACCGCGGTCTCGCTTCCTTCGGCCGCAACGCGGAAGGCGCGAAAGCCAACATCAAGTGCGATACGCTGATCCTGGATAACGAGTCCACTTCGGATACGATTCCGTACAACGAGATCAAGAACGACAACATCGTTCTGGAGCACGAAGCGACGGTATCCAAGGTATCGGAAGATCAGCTCTTCTACTTGATGAGCCGCGGACTCACCGAAGCCGAGGCGACGCAAATGATCGTTATGGGCTTCATCGAGCCGTTCACGAAGGAGCTCCCAATGGAATATGCGGTCGAAATGAACCGCTTGATCAAATTCGAGATGGAAGGCTCCATCGGTTAATAGAAAGCAAACAAAGCGTGTACTGCGCAGCCGTTACGGCGGCTTCGCGGGCACGCTTTCTTATTAGATATAAGAAAGTAAAAACTTCGAAGACTCGGTATCTTTTATATCGCAAGAAAAGCTCCGGATAAACGCGGCCTGTCTTTTATGAAAGTCCGTCGATAGGTATTTTTTTCGTCACATTCAAAAAGAAGCCCTCAGTTGAGGGCTTCTTTTGCATTGAACGGGTTACATATAAATTTGATCGATGGCAATATTCCGGTCAGAGGACAGATCGATGAACCGGTCCTCGGTCTTCACAAGCGGACGGAAGAAATCCGCCGGATTGGTCATGATAATGGTGCCGGTTTCCCCGGAAGTCAAGGTGACCCGTTTGCCGATAAAGTTCGGGAGCATATGGCTGATAAACGCCTGGGTTGCCCGGGGGCTCAGCTTACCGAAGCTGAGGCTGTACAGCTCGCGGAGCACGGTCAGCAGTTCCTGCTTCGTCTGATACACACGGTTCGTTGTCATCGCACTAAACACGTCGGCCACCGCGGTAATCCGCGAAAAAGGATGGACTTCAAGCTCGCCGCACTGGTGGGGATAGCCGCTCCCGTCGTCACGTTCGTGATGCTGCAGCGCGACCAGCGCGGGAATTTCATCGTTGGTGGAGCTTCGGATGATATCGTAACCGTAGACGGTATGACGCTTCATTTCTTCAAATTCTTCCGGCGTAAGCTTGCCGGGTTTGTACAACAGCTCGGCGGGGACGAGGCATTTGCCGATGTCATGCAAAAAACCCGCTTTTCCAGCTGCGAAGGCCTCCTCGGGAGCATACCCGAGCCAGGTAGATATGTAGTAGGAAAGAATGCCGACCTGAACGGAATGTTGGTATGTATATTCGTCTTCCGGATTGATGGACAAGAGGAGGGAGACCACGTCGGTATGGGTGCTGAGCCGGTCCACCAGCGGCTCCATAATGTCATTGACGACGGTCGTGTTGATCCGGCCTGTCGAAAGGGCTTCCAGATACAGCGACTCAAACCCTTCCACCGCTTGTCCAACCTGTTCTTCCACCTTGGAAGCAGGTTGACCGGAAAGGAACGGTGATGAAGCGGTCGGCTCATCCGGCCGGGAGGGGTCAACCTCCACATAAGCGATGCCATGTTGAATCAGCTTGCTGATCTCTTCAAGCTTCAGTTCCTTCCCTTTGTGGAGCACATGAAGCCCGATATCGTTAAACGTATCGGCTTGAAGCCGATCACCGGGCCGTAATTCCGTGACATGAACTCTCAAAACTGATCGTCACCTCATTGTTCAGATTGGAACCTATTGTTTTGAAATCTATATTAGCAAGAAAAATATGGATTATCAACGAACTCTTCTTAGACGGAGGGGGGGAGCGTCGGGTCCCATGGCCCCTTTTGATGTCCCTTCCATTCCGACCCGTCCTCCCAAATTTCCTTCTTCCAAATGGGCACGGACTGCTTGAGCTTCTCAATCGCATACCTGCTCGCTTCATAACAAGCCTCCCGGTGCCCGGTCGATACCGCGATGATGACGCTGATCTCTTTCACATCGACTGTACCGATCCGGTGTGAAATCGCACAACGTGTGCCCGGCCAACGTTCGGCGATTTCACGGCCGATCAATTCAAGCTGCGCCAGTGCCATCGGGATATACGCATCGTACTCCAAGTGAACGGTGCGCTGCTCACCCGTCATTTCCCGGGTTGTCCCGACAAAAGACAGCGTGGCGCCATGGTTGTCGTCCAGCACCTTGGACGTCACCTCATCAACGGACAGCGGCTGATCGGTAATACAGTATAAGCCGTCCGCTGATGCTTCCTGTACTGAGCTACCTCCGTCTCCGCCCGATACGGGCGGAATCAGGGCGACTTCGTCACCTTCCGTAATAAGCTCGTCACCCGGCGCATAATTCTGATTAACGGCAACAAAAGAAACGGAGATCTGCGCGGCAGCCTCCGGGTACAATTCGGTCAGCTTTTGTTTCAAGCCGTCGGCTGTGATGGATTCCCCTTCGACGGACAAAGGTAAAACAGAGGTTTGGAGCCGTTCTGCAAGACCGGCAAACAATCGAATATCAAGCTGCATTTCTTTCTCTCCTCGGGCGTGGTAGTTCATGTCTTCAATATACCATATCCACTTTGAAAATGTTATGCTTATCCCTAGGAGCATTTGGGCCTGACAAGGCGAGAACAGTGAAAGGGGAGGTTACCCAATGATGCTGCAGAACCAGGCAAAATCGATTACAATCCTGCATACGAATGATATACACAGCCACTTTGAAACGGTTAGTTCCATTGCAGCCCTGGCTGCCGCCGAACGCGCTCAGGCGGCGGAGAGTCCTCTTTTACTGGTGGATATAGGAGATCATATGGACCGGACGGCCGTCGAAACCGAGGGGACGATGGGCCAGACGAACATCGACATATTGAATTTAACGGGATATGAGGCGGTGACGATTGGGAACAATGAGGGGCTGACATTTACCCCGGACGTGCTGGAACGCCTTTATGCGGGCCTGCAGTCCCCGGTTATTTGCTGCAACATCCATGAGCAGCTCAGCTCGGCGCCACCCGCATGGATGAAGAAACGCGTCATTCTGAACAAGGACGGGATCCGGATCGGGCTGACGGGAGCTACGGCCCCGTTCGCCGACTTCTACAAACTGCTCGGCTGGGATGCCCTGGAGCCGCTGCAAGCGTTGCAGGAGCAGGTGGAGGCGCTGCGTCCGGAGGCCGACATCGTGATCGTTTTATCCCACCTCGGGCTGACTACCGACCGGCTTATGGCAGAACGGATTCCGGGTATCGACCTGATTCTCGGCGGGCATACCCACCATCTGCTGGAAGAGCCGCTGCGGATCGGTGATACGGTGCTGTGCGCAGCGGGAAAGTACGGTCAATACGTGGGTAAGGTCGTCATGACTCAACAGGATGACGGCCGTTTCCGTGTCATCGAGGGAGGATGCCAGCCGGTCGATACCGGTCTTTTGGATGAAACGGTGTCCCGTGCCCTTGGAATTCATCGCGAGCGGGCCGAAGAAGCCCTGAAAGAGCCTGTGGCGGTTACGGACCGGCCGCTGTCCCTGACGCATACGGGAGAGTCGCCGTTCGGCAATTTGCTGGCGCAGTCGGTCCGTCAGTTTACCGGCGCGGAGCTGTCGCTTGTCAACACGGGGCAGCTGCTGGGCGATCTGCCGGAAGGGGAAATTACGGCGGGACTCCTTCACGAGCTCTGCCCATCTCCGATTAACCCCTGCGTGATCAGTCTCAAAGGGGAGCATATCCGGCGAAGCCTGGAGGAGAGCCTCCTGCCGGAATATTGGAGCAAGGAAATCCGGGGATTCGGGTTCCGCGGCAATGTACTCGGCAATATCGCGGTGGACGGAATTGAAGTCTTGTACGATCCAAGCCGCATCCCTTATGATAGGATTGTTCAAATTTCGCTTCAGGGAGAGCCGCTGCGGGACGACCGGATGTACACCGTTGGAACGTTGGACATGTTTACGTTCGGGACGGGATATGAGCAGATTTCTCGGGGGGAAGATCCGAAATACTTGCTTCCCGAGTTTTTGCGGGACCTGCTGAGACTTGAGCTCCAGCGTCCCGGAAGTCTGGATACCTGCGGCAAGCACCGTTGGATCGAGGTTGTTTAAGAAGGACCAGAGGAGGAAGAAATGGATACCATTACTGCAATTATCTTGGGGATTGTGGAGGGGGTTACGGAATTTATTCCGGTCTCTTCAACGGGGCACATGATATTGACGTCCAAGCTCTTGGGCTATGATGAGCAGGATCCCATCATGAAAACCTTTGAAATCGTTATTCAGCTGGGGGCCATTCTGGCGATCGCCCTCGTCTATTGGAGACGGATTCTGGATCTGCTCGGCATCAAGCGGACCATGCCCGAATCCGGAAGCCTGCGGTCCGGCAAGAAACTGAATCTGCTGCATGTTATCATCGGGATCGCCCCTGCACTCATTGTGGCCTTTTTTGCCAGGGACTTTATCAAGAGCCTGTTCAGCGCAAATACGGTGATCTGGGCGCTGATCGTGGGCGGGATCTTCATGATTTTTGCCGAGTGGTTTAACAAGTCCAAAGCCAGAATCACCGCAGAAACGATGGATGACCTGTCGTACAAGCAGGTGCTGTTGATCGGGCTTTATCAAATTTTATCTGTCGTATGGCCGGGATTTTCGCGTTCGGGATCCACGATTTCCGGAGGGATGCTGAGCGGGGCAAGCTACAAGGCGTCGGCCGATTTTTCGTTTCTGATCGCCATTCCGATCATGTGCGCCGCTTCCGGCTATGAGATGCTGGATTCGTACAAGTATATGACCAAGGATACGATCGGCATGTTCGTCATCGGATTTATCATAGCTTTTGTGGTGGCCTATGTCGTTGTGCTTGCTTTTATGAAATTGATTCAAAAAATTCGTCTGACCCATTTCGCCATTTACCGGTTTGTGCTTGCCGCCGTGTTCTGGCTGTTCGTTATGCGCTGATTCAAGAACCGTAATGTGTTGGACTAATTCCGCATAGCGTGAATGGGCTACATAGGATGGCAGGGGGAAACTAGGTAAACGGACCTGGGAAGCAATAACCGGGCGGCCGTGATTTTAGGCAGGAGTGGATCGTGTTGCGTTTGGTACCCGTTCCGATGCTGCAGCAGGGAATGAAAATCGGCAAAAAGATATACAGCGACGAGGGTGTTGTGCTTCTCGCGGAAGGCGTGGAGCTCACCTCCTTGCTGATCAGCCGCCTGCAAAAGCTGGACATCGGTTATATTTATGTGGAAGATCATCTGACGGAAGGCATCGATATTCCCGAAATGCTCCGGGAGGAAACGAGGCGTCAGGCTCTTCATAATATTCGCGTTAATTTTCAGCGGTTATCCGAAGCCTCTCCGATTACTGGAGGGTATCACCATCTCGGAAAGCAGTTCTCCAAGGTGATGGAGTCCATCCTTGAGGATGTCAGTTCCCAAGAGGACTGTATGATCATGCTGATGGACATGAACACCGCAGATCATTACTTATATAAGCATTCCTTAAATGTGTGCGTATATTCACTTGTGCTGGGAATTGCGAGCGGTTATACGCAGGACCAGCTGATGGTGCTGGGGCTGGGTTCGCTGCTGCATGACATCGGAAAAACCCAAATTCCCCAAAAAGTGCTGTTCAAGCCGCAAAAGCTGGATGATGAGGAATTCCGCCTCATGCAGGCGCATGCCCAAATCGGCTTTAAAATCCTGAAGGACGAGCCGAATATTCCGCTCCTGGCCGCGCACTGCGCCTTTCAGCATCATGAACGGATTAACGGATCAGGTTATCCGCGCGGCATCAAGGGTGATGATATTCACGAATATGCCCAGTGGGTGGCGCTCGCCGATTCCTACGATGCGATGACCTCGCACAGGGTGTATCGGCCTGCGATGCTTCCGCATCAGGCCGCTGAAGTGCTGTACGGCGGGGCAGGTACCTTGTACGACCAAAAGAAGCTGGAGCTGTTCCGGGATAAAGTGGCGATCTATCCGCCCGGCTTGTCGGTCAAGCTGAGTACCGGGGAGACGGGAGTGGTGTCGAAAATTCACGCCCATATGCCCCATCGTCCCGTGGTCCGCATCTTGCAGGATCCGGAAGGGGTGCCGCTGCAGGCACCTTACGAGGTGGACCTGTCCCAGTCGCTCTCCGTTATTATTGACGGCGTTCTCGGGGATTAGGGAGAGCAGAAATTAGCATTTGTCATGACCGGAAGACCCATAAAGCGAGCGGTATCGGGCGGTAATGGATGCGGTGGAAATTCGATTTCCCTGCTGCCCGCAGGAGCCGCCGGTTTAGGGGTCTTTTTTCTTCTTGTCCCGGCATACCTATTCAGACAGAGAGATTTTTCGCGCTTCATGGTATGATAGAAGGAATGACATATTCATCCTGAGACAACCGGACTGCTCTCGGTCTGGAAAATAAAGGTTACACAAAAACCGTGTTTTGGGTTAAATAAAGAAATAAGGTGAGTAAATAATGAATACTGTAAATACCCAGGGAGCACTTGCCCCCTTATCTCCGAGCAACGACCCATGGGATCCGATTGAATCCCTTCGTACATATGGCCGACATGTGCTGACCAGTGTCGAAATGACGGTGACGCATTTGTGCAATATGCGCTGCGAGCACTGTGCGGTCGGCGATATGCTCGTCATGAAAGAGGCAGAATTTCTTCCGCTGGATTTGATGCTGCGGCGTCTGGACGAGGTAGAGCATCTGCAGACGATCAGCCTGACCGGAGGCGAGCCCTCCTTCCGGGAGAAGACGGTGAAAGAGGTCATCGTCCCTCTGCTCAAATATGCTCAGGACCGGGGAGTCCGCACGCAGATCAACTCCAATTTGACGCTGGATATCAGCAGATATGAAGCGATGCTGCCGTACCTTGACGTGATGCATATTTCGTTCAACTATTTGAACGGAGACGATTTCCATGAGGTGGGCTTCGCCAACAGCAACCATCCGGTTCCGAAGGAAACCGCCTACCGCATGTATGACAAAATGATGGAGAACGCCCTGAAGCTGAGCGAAGCGGGCATGTTCATTTCGGCAGAGTCCATGATTAATTACCGGACGCATACAAAGCTTGCAGGAATTCACAAACTAATAGGGGAAATGGGCTGCCGCCGCCATGAAGTGCATCCGATGTATGCCTCCAATTTTGCCACGGAGCTTCCGGTGCTTTCTTTGGAAGAGACGCGCAGAGCGATCCACAGCTTGCTGGATGTTCGCGATCCGCAGATGTGGATGCTGTTCGGAACGCTCCCGTTCTTCGCGTGCAGCGATATTCACGAGGATCTGAAGCTGATTCGCAGGCTTGCGGATGCGCCGAACGTTACCGTGCGCAACGATCCTGACGGCCGCAACCGCGTCAACGTCAATTTGTTCTCGGGCGACGTCTACGTCACCGACTTTTCCGATATTCCGGCGTTCGGTAATATTCAAACCGGCCGCCTCGACGACATCTTTAATGCGTGGCAGACCGGGCACCCGCTGAACAAGACGGTGAACTGCCATTGCGACGCTGTGGGCTGCTGCGGCCCGAATCTGCTCGTGAAGGACATGTATTATAAAGATACCGATTTTACCGTGAAAAAAGCGAACTTATTATAGAAATGGGGCGTTGTCATTGGAAGGGGAGTTAGAAATAGGCAAATTGCTTTTAAACCTCTTTTTTGTTCTGCTGCTGGTATTTTTTAACGGCGTGTTTGTGGCCGCCGAATTTTCGCTTGTAAAAATGAGGCAGTCCCGGCTGACGCAGCTGGTCAGCGAAGGCAACCGGCTGGCCGGCTATGCGCTCCGAGTGAACAACAAACTGGACGCTTATTTGTCCGCTACCCAATTCGGCATTACGCTGGCATCCCTCGGTCTCGGCTGGATCGGGGAGCCGGCCATTTCGGAACTACTGGTAGAGCCCTTGATGTATAAAATGGGGATTACCGACAGAACGCTCATCGCCACCGTATCCGTGGTGCTCGGGTTCTGTGTCATTACTTTCTTACATATCGTGCTTGGGGAACTGGCCCCCAAGTCGCTTGCCATTCAGAAAACGGAAGGGGCCGCCCTGCTGCTGTCCGCTCCGCTGATGGCCTTTTATAAAATATTTTTCCCTTTCATTTGGCTGCTCAACGCTTCCGCCAACGGATTGCTTCGCTTGTTCGGCGTTCATCCGGCCAGCGAAGCAGAAGCTGCGCATTCTGAAGAGGAAATCCGCATATTAATGAATCAGAGCGCCAAAAGCGGGGTCATCGATAAGGACGAGATGAAGTTGATGGACAACATCTTCGAGTTCTCCGACCTGCTGGCGCGCGAAATTATGCTCCCACGGACGGATATGGATTGCCTGTACACGACGAATACGCTGGAAGAGAACCTGCAAATCATCAGTGATACGAAGCATTCCCGTTATCCTGTCGCCGTGGAGGACAAGGACCAGATTATCGGATTTGTGCATATTACCGATTTTCTCCTGGCCGACGCCGAGCATCAGAAGGAGCTGACCTCGCTGGTCCGTCCGATTCTGAACGTGCCGGAGTCGATGGAAATCAGCCATGTGCTGCGCCTTATGCAGAAGAAGCATGCCCAGCTGACGCTGGTGGTCGACGAATACGGCGGCACGGCCGGCATGCTGACGGCCGAAGAGATCCTCGAAGAAATCGTCGGGGAGCTCTATGACGAATTTGAGGACGAGCGTCCCGATGTCGAAATCCAGGAGGATGTCATCTCGGTTGACGGGCGGATGCTGATCGAGGATGTTAACGATCTGACCGGCGTCATCATTGAGGATGACGAGGTTGATTCGATCGGCGGCTGGCTGTTCAAGGAACTGGAAGGCAATCCGGTAAAAGGCAAAAAGGTCCAGGTGAGCAATTTCGTGTTTGAGGTCGAGGAATCGACCAAGCTCCGGATTACCCGGGTTAACATTCACCGCGTTGCCGATACGGAAGTCATCAACGAGGAGGAACAGGAAGGGACGGATAACGGGGATTAAGGAGTGAAGCATGACTGGCAAACAGCTGGTGTTCGTCGGTGTGGGACTGCTCCTGCTGTATTTGCTGTTTACGGCAGGCGCCCCTTTTGTACTGGCTGCGCTCGTGGCCGTTTCGCTGGAGCCGATCAACCGGATGCTGATCGGGAGGCTGAAATGGAACCGTGTCGCTGCCGCTTCGCTTACATGTACGTTGTTTATGCTCATGATTCTTCTTTTGGTGTACATGCTGGGTTTTCAGGTTTTCGCCCAGCTGCTGGAATACTGGAAGAATGCGCCGGCATACTTTGCGTCGGCCGACGATTTCGTGCAGACGACGCTGATCCAGGCGAGAGGGCTGTTTGACCGGTTTCAACCGGAGCTGGCCGAGAGCCTGAGGGAAATGCTGACCAATCTGACGTCATACGCCGAGTCGCTCATCAACTCGTTGTCGTCAACCTTTTTATCTTTCGCCAAGGGTATCCCGGGCACGTTCGTGTTTTTGGTGGTTTTCTTTGTCGCTGTCTATCTGTTCAGCTTTGGACTGGAGACGATCAAGGCAGGGATTCTATCCCTGTTCGAGGAGGAGACCCAAGACCAGATCAACGAGGTGCTGCACAGCCTGAAACGGTCCATCTTCGGCTTTATTCAGGCCCAGATGATCCTGAGCGCTTTTACCTATGTATTGACGCTCACGGGGCTGCTCATCCTCGACATTCATTACCCGCTGGCGATTGCCCTGCTGATCATGGTCGTCGATATTTTGCCGATTCTGGGGGTCGGCTCGGTGCTGATTCCCTGGGCGGTATACCTGTTTATCGTGGGCGACTCTTATACCGGCTTTGGGCTGATGCTGCTGTTTGGGGTCATTACGATTGCCCGCCGGGTGGTCGAGCCCAAAATCATCGGCGATTCGGTCGGCATCGGCGCCCTGTCGGCTCTGGTGAGCATGTATATCGGCTTCAAGCTCGTCGGCGTGATCGGCGTCTTTATCGGCCCGCTGGTGGTCATTATTTATTCGGCGGTCCGGAAAGCAGGACTGTTCCAGATCAAGATCAGATTTTAAAAGTTCATCATCTCATTGAAGGCTCGCGCTTCATCCAGTGCTTCGACAGGAGCTGCCAGAGTCCTTTACACTGACCCCTTGGCGGTAAATCGACCGCAAATCAGGGGTCTTTTTGTTGTCCCATGAACTTTTTTGTTCAGATTCCGCGGATGGGTCATATGTTTAATTACGAAGAGTGTCTGATTTTTCGCCTTCTCGAGGGAAATCAGCGACTTTAGTATGGACAACAAAAAGGAGGAGCAAGTGGTGAACTCACAGGTACGAGTGTATAAGCCTTTCATTGGCCCGTTTGATCCGTGCCCGCCGCTGCCTTACAGGACGTACGTCGTCCCGCCCAACCAGTATATCGTGTTCCAGCCTCTGGACTGGCCGCAATTCAGCCTCGCCGAGGCGCTGAAGCTGGGAACGCTTTGGCCGAACCTTTACAGCCCTTATGAATCTAAAAGCAAAAGAGTGGAGGAGGTGGGGAGTGATGGAGAACCAGTCTAAACCGGCGGTGGATCAGCGCTATTACGAGCTGCTTGAAAAGCTGCAGATGATCGATTTTGCCTTGGTCGAGCTGAATCTGTTCCTGGATACGCATCCGGACGATTTAAAAAGCATCGAGCAGTACAACCGGCTCGCCCAGGAGCGGATCCCGATCGTCCGGGAGTTTCAGGAATCCTATGGACCGTTGATGCATTTCGGCCATGCCTATTCGAAGTTCCCGTTTGAATGGCCGCAGGCCCCGTGGCCATGGCAGGTGTAACCGGCAAAAGAATCTAAAGGAGGCGAATGTCCCGCATGTGGATATATGAAAAAAAGCTGCAGTATCCGGTCAGGGTCGGCAAGTGTGATCCATATATGGCCCGGTTGCTGCTGGAGCAGTACGGCGGTGCCGACGGGGAATTGGCCGCTGCCTTGAGATATTTGAATCAACGGTACACCATCCCGGATAAGGTCATCGGCATTCTCAACGACATCGGCACGGAAGAATTCGCACACCTGGAAATGATTGCCACCATGGTTTATAAATTGACAAAGGACGCGACGCCAGATCAGCTGAAGGCGGCCGGACTCGCAGATCACTATGTCAACCATGACAAAGCTTTGTTCTACCAAAATGCTGCCGGGGTCCCATGGACGGCGGCGTACATTCAGGCCAAAGGCGATCCGCTCGCCGATTTATATGAGGACATCGCCGCAGAAGAAAAGGCCAGGGCTACATACCAGTGGCTGATTGACATGACTGACGACGTCGACCTGCAGGATGGACTGAAGTTCCTTCGGGAGCGGGAAATCGTCCATTCGACCCGGTTCCGGGAAGCCGTGGAAATCATTAAAGATGACCGGGGTAAAAAACGTTTCTTCTAAAGGTTAACCTTTTTTACGAAGGACCGAAGTTTACAAGGCTTGTCACTTCCCTTATCATAGGCATGTAATTGGGTGATACTGAGTATTACGCATTAAAGCAGGCAATGAAAGGGAAGATAACCGATGGACAAAGAGAAGACATTGAACAAGCCGCAGGCGATATTATTCGACATGGACGGCACGCTGTTCAAAACCGAATCGCTGCTGCTGCCGGCCCATCAGCGGTTGTTCGACAAGCTGCGAGAGGAGGGGCTGTATACTGCACCGACACCCCCGGCGGAACGGATGATGGGCAGTCTCGGGATGCTGCTGGAAGACATTTGGAAAGTGGTTATGCCGGACGGCAGCGAACGTGCCCATGCGCGTGCTAACGAGCTCCTTCTCCAGCTGGAATTGGAGGGGCTCAAGGCAGGGAACACCGAGCTCTATCCCGGCGTGAAGGAAACGCTGGCACGTTTGAAGGAGCAGGGCGTGCGCCTGTATGTAGCAAGCAACGGGCTGGAGCATTACGTAAAGGGAATCGCGGAGGCCCACGGCATTCTGGACCTTTTTGACGGCCTGTACAGTGCCGGGGAGCACGGAACCAAATCAAAGGTGCATCTTGTGGAATTACTGCTTCAGCGCGAAGGCGTAAGCACGGCCTGGATGGTGGGCGACCGATCTTCGGATGTGGAAGCCGGCCGGAAGAACGGCCTCGCCGTCATCGGATGCCAATACGCCGGGTTTGGAAACCCTGATGAACTGGCAGGGTCCGACGTCCTCATCAGCTCGTTCGACGAACTTCTGGGGCTGTATGCCTCATCGGTGTAAATCGGTGATGAGCCGCCTTTGAAGGCAATCATCATAGCTGCATATAAAGAAAACAAACCGCGCTAGAGCTGCGGTTTGTTTTCTTTTGTTTCACCTGTATCTGCTGTATTTGCTTTATTTGCGGTTTCCGTCTTCTGCTTGTAAACCCACAGGGCGTATTCCAACGGTCTGGTGATGGCCGTGCGGTACAGTTCGGGCTCGCCGATCTGGGAGAATACTTCCCTCGCGGGTTTGGGATTGACTTCGAGCAGGTAAATCCGGCCTTTCCGGTTGATGGCGAGATCGAGCGCCAGCTCACACAGCGGTCCGTACTGGTGCTCCAGATAGGCGGCGATGTCCACGCCCATCTTGCCTGCCGTCGAGATGACTTCCTGCCGTTGCTCCTCATCCGTGATCCAAGAAGACAGCATTTGATGAGCGGGTACGGCTCTTCCGCCGCCGTGCAGGTTGGAGGTGACGCTTCGCGGCGCCCCCACCCGGCCGGCAATGCCGGTCAACTGCCAATGCCCCTCCTTGTTTTTCTGCACCAGCATGCGGTAGTCATGAACCCGGCCGTCGGGAAGCTCCACGGCGATGCCTTCCTGGATCAAATACCGGTCCTTCATATTCCAGTCGCTCAGAATGGCGCCGAGCCGGGAAGCGTGGATTTTTTGCGGAGAGATGATTTTCCGCTGCTGATTCCGTCCTTGAATGTAGTACTGGGAAGCAGCCTTCAATTTTTCAATCCGTAAAATACCCCGCCCGCCGGTTCCGTTGATCGGTTTTAAAAACACGACAGACCTGTTCTTCAGCATTTGGTGGACGTCTGTCAGTCCGTGATACAGGCGCGTTTCCGGCAGAAACTTCCGGAATTCCGCCTTTTTGGACAGCACCTCGTGAATGGTCCATTTGTTGCGGAGCGGTTTGTTCAGAAACAGCATTTTGCTGTACCGGCTCCGGAACTGCAGAAGCTGGGCAAAGCGGGGGCTCTTCTGGATGCGGCACCGGTCGTAAATCATATCCGGGAAGTTTCTCCACCGCCGGGTCCACTTCTTTTGCTTTGCGTCGTATTCCATGGCAAAGATTTTTTTCTTGCTGTCGCTGACGTCCATCGGGGTAAACACAAATACGTCAAGTCCCAGCTTGCCGCCTTCAACGATCATTTTCTGATAGATCGGTTTTTCCTCCAAATGCTTATGCTCGTTCAGATACAGCGTCAAGATGCCTAACACGGGTAGCGGCACAGGGGATCACCTTCTTGGGTCAGAGTAATGGATGCACCATCCGGATCTCCACACGGCCCCTCCATGACCAGGGCAGGCTCTCCGGCAGCCCCCTGGTGGACGGCGACGGCGTGAAGTCCGGCGCGAAAGCACATTTTAACAAAAGGAAGCCGGCTCAGAAGAGCCTCGCATCGCATGGTGCCTAACTGCCGCAGCTGCGAGGCCAGAAGGGAGGTGCCGATCCCTCTTCCGCGGTACAGCGGATGGACGACGACGAGACACCCCTCGGTCCCGTAGCCCGATACAAAGCTGACACCGGCCAGACGTTCCCCGTCTTCGCACCGGACGGTTGCGGCCATAAGCGAGGTTCCCGGCGCAGCGAGCTGCTCCGCCGTCAATCGGGCAAGAAGAATGAACTCCGCGCGCGCCGCCTGATTTCCGCCGTGTTCAAACACAAATTTGAGAATTTTGGCGTGCTGGCGCAGCCAATCTTCACGGGTCGGGGTTATCGTTAAGATCTGCACCTGTCAATCACTTCCCTTGCAATTACATTTTAGGTTGATTGGAGAGATATTCGCTGTATTGGAAAATTCGCTTGAGAGACCGCTTCCGGATATGCGGTTCATCGAATTTCATCGGCTTGGCGTTTGCCTCAAAGAACCAGATATTTCCTGACTCGTCAATCCCGAGGTCCATCGACATCTCTCCATGTTCGTAGCCGGAAGCCTTCTCAATCTGGCGGGCGATGATGATCGCCGTCGTTCGGACGCGGTTCAGAATTACGGCCGACATCTCGGATCCGAATACATCGGACAGGAGCTTGCTGGGATCCTCGATCGTGCCGCCTCTCGGCACATGGGTCGTAATGCTCTTAGAACCCGCCATTCTGGCTCCGACACCGGTAACGCCCCATAAGCCTTTGTTGTTTTTTTGCAGCAGCGCCCTTAGGTCAAAGTGCCGGTTGTTGACGGATGCGAGCTCGATGCCCTGTTGAATAATGTAGCGTGCGCTGCCGGTTTCGCTTTTGATCCGTGCCCAGAGGCGGTACAGATTCCGCGTTTTGTACGTGGTGCTGGATCGGTGGTGCTGAACTTTGAGCCGGTAGGGAAGCAGTTTGTCCCTCTGGTATCTCAGCATCATAATGCCTTTTCCGGCTTTTCCGCTTTCGGGCTTGAGGTAGAGGCAGGGATAACGCTCAAGCATTTTCTGCAGCGTGCTCACGTTTGTGAAGCGTTTGGTTTTCGGTACCAGATGCTCCGTCGCTTTGGAGCTTCTGAGCCATTCGAACAGATGCCATTTGTTAAAGAAGTGCGGATTGAACAGCGAAATGGATGGATGTTTCATGCATTCCTTGATTTTCTGGCGCACAGCGGGCCGGAGTTCGTCTTCACGCTGCGGAATCCGGTTATAGATGACCTGGGGCAGCGGAAAATACTGTTGTTCCCAGGTCTCCTCGTCATTCAGCGTAAATCCCTTGATCCGATCCTCCGTCAGCTTCAGATCTTTAGCTGTGACTACATAGACAGGAAATCCCATTTTCTGTCCTGTCTTGACAATATCTTCAAAGTTCTGTTGATTTCCCCGGAAATAACCGTGGGAATCCGACATGGTCAGGATGGCCACTACGGGTTTGTTGTCGGTATGACTCCGGATGTTCACTCCACATCCCTCCTGCGGAACTTGCTCAAATACAGGCAGTGTTCAAGAATATGCTCTACAGATGCCTTGCCTTCCGCCTTGAGGGAAGGATGGCTGAAAATGGAACGGCCCGGCTTGGCGTTCGCTTCAAACATCCACACTTTCTCGTCTTGGTCGATACCCAGGTCAAAACCGATTTCTCCAAGGAGGTGCTGGTGATGGAACTCAATCGCTTCGGCCAGGGTAATCGCGACTTTTTTGGCGTTTTGCAGCACCTCGTCGGATCTGTCGCCAAAGGTCCGGCTCAATGCCTGTTCAGGAGTAAGGAGGGAGCCGCCATTCTTCAGGTGGGTCGTTACGCTGCCGCGGCCGGCCTTTTTGGCGCCGACACCGACAACAACCCATTTGTTGTTGCCGTTCTTATGCATATGGAAGCGGAAGTCGATCGGGCAGTTGTCGATTTCGACCAGCCGGATTCCCTGCTGAATGACATACGTTTCCAAGGTGCGGCCATGTCTGGATTTAAGCATCCGCATCAAGCTGTTGAAGTTGCTGAAACGAAGCAGAACGTTGCCGCCTCCCTTGCGGTAACGGGCGAAATATCCCCTTTTCGGGAGGTAAGTCAAACGATAGATGCCTTTACCCAAGCTTCCTGCGGAAGGCTTATAGTACAGAAACTGATGCCTTTCAAGCATATCCTTGATCCGTTCCGGGGAAGGATTGATATGGGATTCGGGCACGTACCTGTTCACCGTGTTGTCGTCTTCAAGCAGGCGGTAGATGTCGGATTTGTTGAAGAAGCTCCAGTTAAAAAACGGGATTCTCTTGCGGGTCAGCCGCTCTCTGAGCTGATTGATGGAAGAGGAGGTTTCCGCTTTCCGGCTCGGGAGGCGGTTGTAGACGACATCGGGCAGCGGAACGGTTTTACGGTAAAAAGTGCCGTTGTCGTTCAGAAAATAGCCCCGGACCGTCTCCTGCTGCCAGTTGATGTCCTTGGGCGTAAAGGCGAAAATATACGATTTCCTTTTTCCCTCGCGGAGAAGCTGCTTGATGAAATTCGTCCGGGAAGCAAACGGCTGCGATGGCGATGTGCTGGGGCCATCCGAGAGCACGCCGATCAGAGGACCGAGCTGGACTTCGTCCTCCTGAAGGTTTCTCAGCATGACCCCGCCGGCGTTTGGAACGTGGATGCCGCTTCGGACACCTGAGCTGAGGAAGAGGTGCTTACCCGTCTTTTTAATGGGCTTAACGGTTGCGTTAACCATGTCTTTTCCCAGACGGAGCTGAATATTCTTTTTGCCGGACAGCTTGAGGCTTTTCATCAGCGAATTCGAAATGTAGACGACTTTCTCGGGCTGCTGCGAAAAATGAACATTACAAAATGTCAAACTCATCAATTTACCCTCCTAAGTTGTCGAAGCAATAAATAGCGGGCATAACGGAGCGGATTTTCCGTAGCGAGAACATCGCTGCCTGGTTCCCCAATGTGCCGGAAGGAGGTGCGCCCCGGTTTGGAATTGACTTCAAGCAGCCAGATTCTCCCTTTCGTATCAATGCCAAAATCGATACCCAGTTCTCCGAGCCGGCCATAACGGCTTTCCAGAATCGGCGGAATCTTCTCCGACAGATTATGAAGACGATCCCTTATGTGTTCTGCCCGGTCAGCCCGGAATTGTTCGGTCAGAAAAGGCAGGACAGACAGAGGTTTTCCTCCGCCGTGAAGGTTTGAGGTAATGCTGTCCGGGTTGCCCAAGCGCAGCGCCATGCCGGTATGCATCCACGAACCCGTTTCATTTTTTTGCATCAGCACTCTAACGTCAAAAGGGGCGCCGTCTGCGCTGTACAAATGCAGGAAGGGCTGAATCAGGTACGAACGCTCCCCGGTAAACCGCCGGATCCATGCCAGGCCGCATCGCGTATCGTCGAAATGCTTCACAAACGGCAGGTTGCTTGCGCTTCTTCCCCGGATCGTCAGAGATCCGTCTGCAGCATGGCGTGTGACGCGAAGCGTATTTTTTCCCTGGGATCCGCTCATCGGCTTCATGAACAGCTCGCCGTCATATTTCTCCAAGGAGCGCAGCAATTGGCTGCTCCCGCGATAGACGGCAGTCGGGGGAAGAAACGGCAGTAGGCCGGGCTCCTTCCGGAGCACTTGGTCCACCTGCCCTTTCCCGGGAAGTCCGCGGGACCACAGGATCCACCTCTTCCCTGAAGGGGCGTCCGCCAACAGTCTCGCCGCTGCCCGGTATTCGCTGCCTCGCTGCGGAAAACAGCGGTCGTAGACGATATCCGGAAAGGGGACCGTGGTTGCGTGCCACGCCCCATTGCTGAAGATATATCCCTGGATTCTCTCCTGTCCCTTGGGCACGCCGTCAGGGCAAAAAACGACGACCTGAATACCGTATTTCCTGCCGGCCAGAGCTAATCGGCGGGCGTATCCTTCTCCCGAGAAGGGAGGGGAGCCCGGTGTGGAGGAACTTAGGATCCCAATGGTTCCGATTGTGGTTGATTTCATCGCGGCACCTCCTAAAACCCTGACAAGAAGGCGCAGTATTCCAGCAGGCGTTTGACGGAAGGCCTTATTTTCTGTTCGTGGAGCGGCGTATTGTCGTTTTTGGAAGGCTTGGAATTGACCTCGAGCAGCCATATTTTACCGGAGGTATCCATGGCCAGGTCGATGCCGAGTTCGCCGAAATGGGCGGGCAGCAGCGCATCCAGGCCTTTGGCAATGTCCAGCGAAGCCCGCTGCAGCTTGGCGTGTGCGGTGCTTTTCACGGCCGACGGGAGGGCGCAGCGGTTCACAGCTTCCTTTACGCTGCTGAGGGTTCCGCCTCTGGCGAGGTTCGAGACAAAATGGTTCCCGCCCGCGATCCTGGCCACGACCGAGGTCACGCTCCATTTACCCAGTCCGTTCTTCTGGACGAGCGCACGGAAATCGATGGGCCGTTTGCTGTGGTCGATGAGCGTCAAGCCCTGCTGGATTTGGTAGCGGGTGCTTTTCATCTTTCCGGAGACGTTGGTAAATAGTTTGTTAAGGTTGGGGTAGCTTTGTTTTTTGGGTCCGCCCACCGATGTTGCCAAAGTTTGGTAGGTGCCGTCAGACTGCCTGGAGATCCGGATGATCCCTTTGCCGAGGCTGCCCCGCACCGGTTTCAGAAAAACAACCGGATACTGGCTGCACATCTTCTTCAGGATGGAGTAGCCGGTCAGCAGGTGCGATTCCGGCATGAGCCGGGATAAGGAGGAGTCCTGCTTCAGCGTGTCGAACACTTCATTTTTGTCCAAAAACTTTTCGTTGAATATGTGGCTCCCGTAGCGGGATTTTACTTCTTTCATAAAATGCTGTACGCTAGGTTTATTCTCCATTTTGCGTGTCGTCAGGCGGTTATTGATGACATCTGCGATAGGCATCGTTGTCTGGCGCCATCCGCCGTCATAGATCCAGCCATGTATGCTGCTTGCACTCTCGGTGATGTGATTCGGAGTGAAGAAGTATACGTATGCACCCTGCTTGCGGCAGGCGTTGACGAGTTCCCTGCAGAACATGGAAATGGAACCGAACGGCTTTTCCGGTGTGTCAGGATAATCCCGGCTGATCAGGACACTGATGAGCGGACCCAGCCTGAGCGTTCTGCTGGATGAGCTGTATGCCACTCGGAGCACGGGACGGGACGCTAAGCCCATTTTGCGGGCCAGTGGCTCGCTGATGCGCAGGCCGGAATATTTTGCTGCGGAAATAACGGTGATCTCTTGTCTAAAGGAACCAAAGGACAGCTGCAGAGGCCGGTCGGTGGGAATCTTCCACTGTTTGATCAGTCTCTCGCCGAGCATGACGGTGTTTTCTTTCACAATGCCCGGGCTGAACGTTTGGACCGGTAGCTTTTTTTTGGACATCGTGGATCTCCTTCCAACAACAACTTGATGTCTACAGGGCAGATAAGGAGCATCTGCAATATTGCATGTAATGCATCATATGAGGACATATATCCCTTGGTGATTGACCCACTTTTATAAAAACCGGGATTTCAGCCCTTCATTTTTCCGGAGACGGTCGGATTGATAAGCTGTGAGCGAAGCAAAAGCTTGCGATTATCGCAGGATTCACTTCCGCGGGAGCCAGCGGTCCGTCTTCCATAAAACACGTCGATTGGTGACTGCCCAAATTTAAGGAGGAAATGACAACCTATGAACATTTATGACAAAGCGCACGATTTGGCCAAAGCCCTAAAGGAAAGCTCGGAGGTCCAGGAAATCAGCTCGGCGATGAGCCTGATTGAAGCGGATCCGGAGAGCAAACAAATGCTCGAGGATTTCCGCCAGCGGCAGATGGAAATTCAGCAGCGGATGATGTCCGGGGATATGCCATCCCAGGAGGAGATGGAGAAGATGGAGAAGCTCTTCGACGTGCTCAGCCTGAACCTGAACATCCGCCGGTTGTTTGAAGCGGAGCGCCGCCTCAGCACGATCATTGAGGACGTGAATAAAATCATTTCGGACAGCCTCCAGCATCTGTACGGGGGACAAAGCCTGTAGGTTGGACAAAACTTTTCTCATATTTTTGCAGACCCCTTCATAGAGTAGAAATATAGAGTTACCAAATGAAGGAGCTGCGATGAGATGAAAAAAAGAAGCAAACTGAAGCATTCCATTTACCTACTTCTCGCTCTGGCGATGCTGGTGTACGCTCTGCCCCGGATCAACTTCAGCGGCGGATGGACTTGGGCTTCCGGGTTCGGAGCGGCTTGGGCCGTGTTTGCCTTCCTGATAATCGGCTCACACCTGCATTATTTGCTTGGGGTGGACGAAGAGAAGCAAAGAGCGCTGGAGCGCATCCGTAAGGCCAAGCTGCAGCAGTGGCAGCTGAAATGGCCGGAGGAAACACAGCAGCGTCAGGAAAATGTATAAATGCGATAAAAAGCTGTCTTGCGCAATGTTATTGCGTGGAGGCGGCTTTTTTTGCGCTGTTATTTTCCGGCCTCAACCATGATATAATAGTACAGTATGGTACAGATAGAAACGTGGGGGTGTAACAGTTGGAGGGCCGCGATGAAACGATTACGAAACATGAGCAGCTGCTGCAGCATATCGAAGGGCTGAAAATTGGCACCAAGATTTCGGTCCGCAAGCTGGCGAAGGAAATGTCCGTTAGCGAAGGGACCGCTTACCGGGCGGTAAAGGACGCCGAAAATCTGGGCATCGTCGTGACCAAGGAGAGGATCGGCACCGTCCGGGTCGAGAAGAAGCCGCGGAATATTTCCGAGCAGCTCACCTTCGCCGACGTGGTCGAGATCGTGGAAGGCCACATGATCGGCGGAGCCGATGGACTTAATAAACATCTGCATAAATACGTCATCGGCGCCATGGAGGTGGACGCCATGGCCCGTTACATCGACGCGGGCAGCCTGCTCATCGTCGGCAACCGCTCCGACGCGCATTCGCTGGCGCTGGAGCAGGGAGCGGGCGTGCTCATCACCGGCGGATTCGGAACGAGCCGGGAGGTCAAGGAGCTGGCCGACACGCTCGACCTGCCGATTTTTTCATCGCGCCACGACACGTTTACGGTGGCGTCGCTGATCAACCGGGCCATTTTCGACCGCCTGATCAAGAAGAAAATTATGATCGTCGAGGACATCGTCAACACCCGGGCCAAAATCCACGCCCTCAAGCTGTCGAGCACCGTGGCGGATTGCAAGGCGCTGGCGGATCAGACCGGACAGCTGCGGCTGCCGGTCATCGACGAGTGGAACCGGGTGCTCGGTATCGTGAACCGGAGCGATATGAAGGACCTGCCCGATGGGCAGAGCATCGAGAAGCTGCTGGTCCGCAATCCGGTCACGGCCGGACTGCAAACCTCGCTCGCGTCCGCAGCGCAGCTCATGATGTGGGAAGGCGTGGACTTTCTGCCGATCGTCGATCGCAACCGCAAGCTGGTGGCGACCGTGTCGCGGAAGGAAGTGCTTCAGGCCATGCGCGACGCCCGCAAGCAGCCGCAGCTCGGCGAGACGTTCGACCATTTGATCTGGAACGGATTTGCGGATGAGCGGGATGAGGAGGGACGGCTCTTTTTCCATGGCTTTATTACGCCGCAGATGGCGACGGATCTCGGTACGATTTCGGAAGGCATCCTGACCACGGTGATGACGCAGGCGGCGCTGCGGGCGGCGAAGGATATGACGGGGAATGACTTTGTCCTGGATAACATGTCAACGTACTTCGTCCGCCCGGTGCAGATCGAGGATCCGGTGACCGTCATGCCGCGGCTGCTGGAGGCGAGCCGGCGGACGTGCAAGATCGAAATCGAAATGCTGCATGACGACAGCCTGGTGGCCAAAGCTGTGCTGACGCTTCATTCTATCGAGCATGGATAACAGGTAACGGGTATGGCTGGATTGTCCATGGTCTTAGCCAGACATAAATATAACCGGCAGCATCTTTGATCAAAGATACGGCCGGTTATTTGTTGTGTGTGGCCCCGATTTTCTCCCGCACATTAAAGTTTAGGTCTTGTCCACGCTTGGAAGATTCAGGTTACTCTGCGCAATTGCAGCATCAGGTTCAAGCTTTCGTATCTGAGGATTTCATGCGGCTGAAATGTCCCCGATTCCGGATGCCCGCGAAAATATTGAACGCCCCGAGGACGAGGAACAGCCCCTCGATAACGACCGCAACGGTCGATCCGTGGAAAATAAACATGCAGATCAGCGCAAGCACGACCAGCATCATTCCAAGGCAGATATTCATATTCGAGCCGTACAAGCCCCGGTCACGGACATCGGCGGAACGCCGCGCGCGGTAGCTGTAGTAAGCGGAACATAAACAGGTAATCACCAGCAGCGCAAATAGGCAATAGCGGATGACGGAAATCATCGAATGCTGCAGCTCCTTTACTGTCAATAACTTCAATATTCCTCATTGTATCACGATTTGCCGACCGAAGCGACACTTTGAGGCTCGATGTCGATCCAGATCTGGAGCACGCCCTCCGCCACCAGCATCGTCTTGATTTCGATGGAATACTCCTTATCGCGCACCCTGTAAATTTTGCGATTGAGGAGGTTCCGGGCGATTTTGCTGTCCTCGTCGATATCGAAAATGTTCCGGCCCCGCAGCACCTCCAGATCCTCACCGAGCTTGCGGATCACTTCCTTGACGATGACCGGATCGAGAGGCGGATCCTGCTGCTCCGCGCGGATTTTGATTTCCTTGATCACAGTCTGCTGATTGTTGTACTTTTTCAGCGTTTTGATGTCGTCCTCGTACTGCTGGATCCGAAGCTCCAAGTCCTGATTGGACGCCCAAAGCATGTCGAAGCTGGAGTGGAACACCGAATTATACACGACGCTTCCGATAACGGCGCCCAAGACGAAGACGGCGGTCAGTTGGGAGAAATGGCGGTATCGGCTGAACGGAGGAATTCGCATCGGCTACTCCCTGCCGCCGCAAACCCATTTGACCAGCTCGCTGCCCATGTGAGCGCCGAGGAAGGCGAAGAGGAGAAACAGAACCTGCTTGATGGCGGGGGAAAGATTGCCCCCCATAAAATTGCTCTCGATGACCCGCATCGGATCGATCGTGCCGCCGATCGCCGCCGCCATCGCCCATATTTTAATCCGATCGGCCACCTCGAGCATGGTGTGTGTCGGTGATTGCAGCGAAATGACCGCACCGATCCCGCCGACCATCGCACCGCCCAGCACGATGCCGAAAGCGATAAAGAAATCCAGTATGGCTTTGGATAAAAACACGCTCATGATTCCCAGTCCTTTCCCAAGGAGGTCGGAAACGCCTTGTCCAGCGGTTTCCTTATTCCATTCTATGGGCGGTCCTAGGCGGATTATGATAAAATAATAAATAGTGCATGAAACGTTAAAAACCAGTGATCACTGCGGCGAAAAGGAGACGAGACATGAGTTCATTTGTGCATCTTCACGTGCATAGCGAATACAGCCTTCTGGATGGAGCGGCACGCATCTCGGACCTTGTCCGGCGAGCCGCGGAGAACGGAATGAAGGCGCTGGCGCTGACTGACCACGGGGTCATGTACGGCGCGGTGCCATTTTATAAAGCCTGTGTGGCGGAAGGCATCAAGCCGATTATCGGCTGCGAAGCCTATCTGACGGCCGGTTCCCGCAAAGAGCGCGGCAGCCGCAAGGATCAGCCGATCTATCACCTGATCCTGCTGGCCAAGAACGAGACGGGTTACCGCAATCTGATGAAGCTGTGCTCCATCGGGCATTTGGAAGGTTTTCACTATAAACCGCGCATCGACATGGATGCGCTCGCGAAATATCATGAGGGCATCATCTGCCTGAGCGCCTGCCTCGGCGGGGAAGTGCCCCAGCATCTGCTGCATGGCCGGACCGAGGAGGCGCGCCGGGCGGCGCTGCGGTACCGGGACATTTTCGGCGAAGATTTTTACCTGGAGCTGCAGGACCACGGGCTGCCCGAACAGAAGCGGGTCAATCCGCAGCTGATCGAGCTCGCCCGGGAGCTGGGCGTTCCGCTCGTGGCGACCAACGACGTCCACTATCTCGTCCGTGAGGATGCCTCTATGCAGGACGTCCTGATCTGTATCGGTACGGGGAAAACGGTAGAGGACGAGGACCGGCTGCAGATTCAGACGGACCAGCTGTACCTGAAGAGCGGCGACGAAATGGCCCGCTTGTTCCCGCATGTCCGGGAAGCCTTGGACAATACGCTCCTTATTGCGGACAAATGCAGCCTGGAGCTGGAATTCGGCCGGTCCATTCTGCCGGAATACCGCCCGCTTCCCGAGGGGCAGACAGCTGCCGAATACTTGCGGATCCTGTGCCTGGAAGGACTGGAAAGCCGCTACAGCACGACCGGCCTGTGGGACACCGAAGAAGGAAAAAGAGAGCTTCTCCAGCGCCTCGACTATGAGCTCGGTGTGATCGGGAGCATGGGGTTCAGCGATTACTTCCTCATCGTTTGGGATTTTATCGCCTATGCCCATCGGCAGGGAATCGTAACGGGGCCCGGACGGGGTTCGTCCGCGGGCAGTCTCGTCGCATACGTGCTCCGCATCACGAACGTCGATCCGATCAAGTACAACCTGCTGTTCGAACGTTTCCTGAACCCGGAACGGGTGACCATGCCGGATATCGATATCGACTTCAGCGATGAGCGCCGTGACGAAGTAATCGAGTATGTGGCGGATAAATACGGCAGCGAACACGTCGCACAGATCATCACCTTCGGGACGATGGCCGCCCGCGCGGCGGTACGCGACGTGGGACGCGCCTTGAACGTATCGTACGGCGAGGTGGACAAGGCGGCCAAGCTCATTCCGAACGCGCACGGGATCAACATCCGCCGGGCGATGGAAATCAGCGACGAGCTGAAGAAGCTGTACGAGCAGAGCCCTAAAACCCGCGAGATGCTTGACATGGCCATGAAGGTCGAAGGCATGCCGCGGCACGCATCGACCCACGCCGCAGGCGTGGTCATATCGCGCGATCCGCTGACCGATGCGGTCCCGCTGCAGGAGGGCAGCGAGCGAACCGCGCTGACCCAATATCCGATGGAGCAGCTGGAAAGCATCGGCCTGCTCAAAATGGACTTTCTCGGTCTGCGCACCTTGTCGATCATCGAGCGGTCCATGGGCTGGATCGGGGAAATGACCGGCAGCGCGCCGGACTTCGCGCAGGTTCCGGACGATGATCCGCTGACCTATGAGATGCTGGGGAGCGGAGATACGACCGGCGTGTTCCAGCTGGAGTCCGCCGGCATGCGGCGGGTGCTCAAAGAGCTGAAGCCAAGCGTATTCGAGGACGTCATCTCGGTCGTGGCGCTGTACCGCCCGGGTCCGATGGAGTTTATCCCGAATTTCATTCAGGCGAAGCATGGTACCATCCAGGTCGACTACCCGCATGACGATTTGAAGCCGATCCTGGCCGACACCTACGGTATCATTGTGTACCAGGAGCAGATCATGAAAATCGCCTCGCTGATGGCGGGCTTCTCACTCGGAGAAGCCGATCTGCTGCGGCGCGCCGTATCCAAGAAGAAGCGGGAAGTGCTCGACCGTGAGCGCAGCCACTTCGTGGAGGGCAGCCTGAAGCAGGGATATACCGAAGAAGATGCGAACAAGGTATACGACATGATCGTGCGCTTTGCCGATTACGGTTTTCCGAGAGCCCACGCGGCAGCGTATGCCGTTCTGGCATTCCAGACCGCTTATCTCAAGGCGCACTATCCGGTGCAGTTCATGGCCTCGATGCTGACGGCCGTCATGGGCAGCCACCGGAAGGTCGCGGAATACGTGGTGGAGTGCCGCCGGATGAACATCAAGGTGCTGCCGCCCGACGTCAACGAGAGCGGCGTGCTGTTTACACCGGTGGCGGTAAGCGCGGAGGACGGGCAGCCGGCCGAAGGGCCGGGGCATATCCGGTTCGGGCTGGGGGCCATCAAGAACGTGGGTACCCAGGCGGTGGAAAACATGATGCGCGTCCGGGAAGAGAAGCCGTTCGAAAGCCTGCTCGACTTCTGCCGCCGGATCGATCTGCGCGTCTGCAACAAACGGGTGATCGAGTCGCTGATCCAGGCGGGCGCTTTCGATTCGCTGCCGGGCCACCGCGCGCAGCTGCTCGCCATGCTGGATGAGACCGTCGATGCCGCCGTCAAATGGCGTAAGGAACGCGAGGATCTGCAGATCCAGCTGTTTGATTTTGTCGAAACGACGAATTGGGAGATCGAATATCCCGACATTCCGCCGTTTTCCGTTTCCCAGCAGCTGGAGCACGAACGCGAGCTGCTCGGTCTGTATCTGTCCGGCCACCCCCTGGACGACTTTGATGAAGTATTGGACGAACCGGGCGTGGAGCGGCTGATGAACCTGGCCGAGGCGGCGGATGAAGCGAAGGTGGTCGTCGCGGGCATGGTCGTGTCTGTCAAGTCGATCACGACCAAGCAGGGCAAAGCGATGGCCTTCATGGAGCTGGAAGACCAGATCGAACGCTGCGAAGTGGTGCTGTTCCCTGAAGTTTGGAAGCGCAGCGCGAGCTATGTAGGCAAGGGCGAGCTGCTGGCACTGCGCGCCAAGGTGCAGCAGCAGGACGAGGGCTTCAAGCTCCTCGCCGAGGAAGTGCTGCCGCTGGCCGGGGCCCCGCTTGCCCAGATGGTCAAGCGGAACCAGGCGCCAGCCGGCGGCAGATCCTTCGCCGCGGGGTCGGGGCCCTCGCGGCGGCAGGGCGCGCCTGCGGGCCGCCCCGCTCCGCAGGCAGCCGCCGGCGATGCTGCCGCGCCGGCCGACGCCCCGGCGCGCAAGGAGCAGGGCGGCGGCGCACCCGCCCCGGCGAAGGAACAAGCGCGCCGCCCCACAACGGCGGAGCAGCGCGTCTTCGTCAAGATTACGCCGGAAGCGGAGAACCCGGACCTGCTTGCCAGGCTGAAGCAGCTGCTTCAGGAGCATCCGGGTCCGGTGGCTACGGTGCTCTTTTATGAGCAAAGCCAAAAGCTCCTTGCGCTCAGCGACAACTATCGGATCAAACCGTCGCCCGGATTTTTCGAAATGATCGAAAACATGCTCGGCAAAGGGACGGTCCGGATTAAATAGAAGCACGGATCAAAGGGCGGCTGGCAGAGGCCGCCGGCAACAGTTCAATAGTTCAATGACCCTCCGGACTTCTGCGGAAATGACACAGATTTTACGAACGTTTCCCGAGCCTCCCGCATACACTTAGGAACACCTAGGGACAACATTATCATGTGCCGCCCGGCTGCCTTGGGCAGACGCATCTTTTCGAAAGACCCGGGGGCGGGCGTGCCGTGCGGGAGGAATAAACATGTCATATGATGCAGCGATTGCCATGCTGAGCCGCAGGGGAGTCAAAGTCGGGGACATTGCCGATATCGTGTATAAACTGCAAATCCCGTACCATCCGGAACTGGAGATCGACGAATGTGTGGAGAGCGTGAACGCCGTCCTCAGCAAAAGGGAAGTACAGTACACGCTGATGACCGGGATGGCGCTTGATGAACTGGCGGAGAAAAAGCTTCTTCCCGAGCCTTTGCAGGCGATCATGGAGGCGGACGAACCGCTGTACGGAGTGGACGAGACGTTGGCGCTCGGCATTACGAGCGTGTACGGCATGATCGGACTGACAAGTTTTGGTTTTTTGGATAAAGAAAAAATCGGTATTATCGATACCCTGAACAATAAAAAGGACGAGATCCACGTTTTTCTCGATGATCTGGTCGCCGGGCTCGCCGCCGCGGCATCCGCGAGGATCGCCCACCGGTACAAGGGAGCCAAGCAGTATCCGTCCGCTTCCGGAAATTCCGGGTTGTAACGCCCGAAGGCCTTGAACGAACCCTCTGATCGGCCTGCCCGCGTCCCATCACTTTGTTGCGGGAAAAAACGGAGTTATGTTATCATTACTCTATTATACGTGCTCAGAACATGAGATTAGGGGGTTCTGCAAGGAATGTGGACGGTCATCTATATCGCACCTACCGCCAAGGTAGCGGAAATGATCACGACCAAATTAACGGAAGAGGGATTTTTGGTTAAAAGCCGTCCGATCAATTTATCCAAGCAGCAGTTCGAGATTTTGGTTCCCTCTGGTGAGCTGGAGGAAGTCCAGGAAGTGCTTAATTCCATTTTGCATCCTTAATTTTAAGGAAACAAAGTGACGTTTATAGAGGCAGAGTGAAGAGCGGCTGGGCAAATTAACGGCTGAGAGGTGTAGTTGTGTTTAAAGACTTGTTCCAGAAAAAAAGAAAATACGCGACCATTCCTTCAGAGCGTGTAGGAAGAGGCAGCGAACCGGGTGAAGAAAGACCCCGCCGGGAAATTCCCGAAGGCCTGATGAATAAATGTCCGAAATGCGGCACCATTCAATACAGCAAAGAGCTGGAGAAGAATCTGAAGGTTTGCCCCAACTGTGGACACCATATGCGTCTGAATGCGTTGGAACGGATCCAAATGACGCTGGACGATGCAGGATTTGAAGAGTTCGACAGCGGTATGGTATCGGTCGATCCGCTCCAATTTCCGGGATATGCCAACAAGCTGGAGCAGCAGGCGCTCAAGTCGGGTCTGCGCGAAGCGGTTATTACCGGACAAGGCACGATTGAAGGACTCCCGGTTGTCGTCGCTGTCATGAGCTTCGATTTCTTTACGGGAAGCATGGGTTCGGTCGTCGGCGAGAAAATTACCCGGGCGATCGAAATTGCGACCGAAAGGGATCTCCCGCTCATTATTTTCTCGACCTCCGGCGGAGCGCGTATGCAGGAAAGTATTCTGAGTTTGATGCAAATGGCGAAGACAAGCGCTGCTTTGTCTCGATTTAACGAAAAAGGCGGCCTTTACATTTCGGTCATTACCGATCCGACGACAGGCGGGGTTTCGGCCAGCTTTGCTACGCTCGGCGATATTAACATCGCGGAGCCGGGGGCTGTGTTCGGCTTTGCCGGACGGATCGTTATCGAGCAGACCATCCGCCAGAAGCTCCCGGATGATTTCCAGACGGCGGAGTTCAATTTGGCGCACGGACAGCTGGATTTGGTCGTCCACCGGAAAGAGCTGCGCCAAATGCTGTACAAGCTGATCGAGATGCATACCGTGAAAGGGGGATATTAAGTGGCAGGAGAATTGCCTTTTGAAAAGCCCCTTGTGGAAATGCGGCAGAAGATCAATGAGCTGAAGCAGTTCGGAGCGGACAAGGGTATTGATTTTAGCGACGAGATTGCGAGATTGGAAGAAAGATACGCCCAGTTGGAAGAAGAGGTGTATTCAAATATTACGGCCGCCCAGAAAATGCATTTGGCCCGGCATCATCAGCGTCCCACTTCGCTCGATTTGATCCAGCTGATTTTCAGCGATTTCATCGAGCTGCACGGGGACCGTCTATTTGGTGATGACCTCGCGGTCATTGGCGGGCTGGCCAAGCTGAACGGGACTCCGGTCACCGTGATCGGTCAACAGCGCGGGAAGGATACGAAGGACAACATTGCCCGTTTCTTCGGCAGCGCGCATCCGGAAGGCTTTCGCAAAGCGCTGCGGCTGATGCATCAGGCGGACAAATTTAAACGCCCGATTATCACTTTTATTGATACAAAAGGTGCGTATCCGGGTAATACAGCAGAAGAGAGGGGACAATCCGAGGCAATCGCCCGCAATTTACGGGAGATGGCCGCGCTGGGTGTTCCTGTTATTTGTGTGGTCATCGGCGAAGGTGGAAGCGGCGGTGCTCTTGCGATGGCCGTCGGCAACCGTGTGCTGATGCTGGAGCATGCGATCTATTCGGCGATTTCGCCAAACGGAGCGGCTTCGATCCTCTGGAAGGACGCGTCCAAAGCGGATCAGGCGGCCGAGGCCATGAAGATTACGGCCAAAGACCTGCTTGAATTCGAAGTGATCGAAGAGATCGTGCCAGAGCCGAAAGGCGGAGCGCACCGGGACTACGAAGCGACGGCTGCTGCCATTAAGGACAGCCTGGTACGCCATCTGGGCGAACTGTCGGGACTCGACAGCGCCGCCTTGAAGGAAGACCGGTATCAGAAGTTCCGCAAGATCGGCAAGTTTGCCTATGAACAATCTTCGCATGTCGGTGTGATAGATTAGTTCTATCTGGGCAATGATGTATTATGACAAACTTTCAAACTTCCTATACAAAACTTTCGTTTTGTAGTAAATTTAATCTTTGGATAAAGATATGTAGGGTAGAGAGACTTAAAAGAATAAAACGGAGGAAACCCAAATGCGTAAAACAAAAATCGTATGTACCATCGGTCCTTCCAGTGAATCGTTGGAAAACACCAAAAAATTGATTATGGCCGGCATGAACGTTGCCCGTTTGAACTTCTCGCACGGCGATTTCGAGGAGCATGGACGCCGGATCAACAACATCCGCGAAGCCTGCCGCGAGCTTAACAAAACCGTTGCCATCCTGCTTGACACCAAGGGACCGGAAATCCGCACAGGCAAGCTTGCCGTGGAGCCGATCGAGCTGGTACAGGATGAGTACATCACGCTGACGACCGAAGAAATTCTGGGTGACAAAGACCGGATTTCGATCACGTACAAAGATCTTCCTAGTGATGTGCAGCCGGGTTCGACGATCCTGATCGACGACGGATTGATCGGCCTGACGGTTGTGGAAGTCGAGGGCACTGAAATTAAATGCCGTATTGTCAATGGCGGTACGATCAAGAGCAAAAAAGGCGTGAACGTACCGGGTGTGGCGATTTCTCTGCCGGGCATCACAGAGAAAGACGCGAACGATATCGTATTCGGGATCGAACAGGGCATCGATTTTATCGCAGCTTCCTTCGTACGCAAAGCAAGTGACGTTCAAGAAATCCGCGAGCTGCTCGCCAAGCACAACGCAGAGCACATCCAGATCATTTCCAAGATTGAGAACCAGCAAGGCGTGGACAACCTCGATGAAATTTTGGAAGCGTCCGACGGTCTGATGGTTGCCCGCGGCGACCTGGGCGTGGAAATTCCCGCCGAAGAAGTACCGCTGGTACAAAAGCGCATGATCGAAAAATGTAATGTTGCCGGCAAACCGGTCATCACGGCGACGCAAATGCTGGATTCCATGCAGCGCAACCCGCGTCCGACACGCGCCGAAGCGAGTGACGTAGCGAACGCGATCTTCGACGGCACGGATGCAATCATGCTGTCCGGGGAAACGGCTGCCGGTAAATATCCGGTGGAATCCGTTCTGACGATGTCCCGCATCGCCGAGAAGGCTGAATCCGCGCTGAACTACCGCGAGATTTTCCTGAAGCAGCGGATTGCCCAGGAAACGACAATTACCGAAGCGATCAGCCAATCGGTGGCGATTTCCGCACTCGATCTGAACGCCAAGGCGATCATTTCTTCGACGGAATCCGGCCATACGGCACGCATGGTATCCAAGTACCGTCCGGAAGCACCGATCATCGCAGTGACTACGCAGGAGCGCACGCTGCGTCGCCTGGCTCTGACTTGGGGCGTTACGCCGGTCCCAGGCAAGACTGCTACATCGACGGATGAAATGTTCGAGAATTCCTTGAAGGGCGGCCTGGAGTCCGGTCTCGTAAAACCGGGCGATCTGGTTGTTATTACTGCAGGGGTTCCGCTGGGACAATCCGGTTCGACGAACCTGGTGAAAGTCAGCCAAATTCCAAACGAATAAGAGGACTGCGGCGCAGACCGCCGCGAGCCTACCGATAGATCCATTTCATAGAAAAGCCTGTCAGGATTCACTCCTGGCAGGCTTTTTTGCTAATACCGGGCAAATTTCAGAAGCAGGCATCCCTTATGTTATACTAAATTGAAGGAAATTAATTACAGCAAGAAAGGGAACAGTGGAGGATGGGAAAAGATAACGGCATTCAGCTCAGCCGCTGGTTTACGACGTCACTCCGGGTACGCTATCAGGAAAGCGACAAAATGGCTGTCGTCTACCATGCGAATTACTTAAACTGGTTTGAAATCGGCCGAACCGAAATGATCCGCGAATTGGGCATAACTTACCGCAGTATGGAGGATGAGGGCTTGTTTCTGCCCGTCACGGAGCTTGACATGAAGTTTGTGCAGCCGGCGCGCTATGACGACATGATTACGATTTTTACGAGAATGACGCGGTTCACCAAACTGCGGATTGACTATATCTATGAAATCCGAAGACTATCCGAACAGGAGCAGGCAACGTTTGCCGACAGCGGGTATAAGATCGGCGAAGAACTGCCTGGAGAAGTGCTTGTCACGGGTTCGACACAGCATGTGTGGCTGAACCGGGACTGGCAGCCCGTAAGGCTCGACAAGCACTCGCCTGCGCTGTATACGGCCCTGTCCAAGTCGATTACAGGAGGAGAAGCATGACCGCGTTCAGAAAATGGCTGCTGGCCCTGATCATTATCGTTCCGGTGGTCGAAATATTCGGCTTCGAATGGGTGGCCACCCGGGTAGGAGCGGCCAATACGCTGCTGCTGACCATCGTCACATCCGGAATCGGCATGCTGATGATGCGCTTTGAGGGGCGCAAGGTGCTGGAGGATTCTCGGGCCAAAATGAATTCGGGCCAGGTTCCCGGCCGGAGCATGGTGGATGGCTTATGCGTGTTTATCGGAGGGATGCTGCTTGTCCTTCCTGGCTTTGTAACGGACCTGATCGGGTTTACAATGGTATTTCCGCTGACTCGGCCCTTGTACCGCTATGTCATTTTGAAGTGGATCGAGCGGAAGATGAAAGACGGAAACATTAAGATTTACCGCCGTTAGCGGCAGGAAGAGCATACCTGATAAAAAATTGTTTATTTGGCTGATAAAACAATTTGATGTTTACTGTCACCTTGTAATTGTTCACATAGACGTCAAAATACTTTATGATAATATATGGTTCCATTACTTGGCGATTGGTGTCAGGTAGAGTAGCGGACAACGGTTTTGCGGGATCCGAACAGGAGAGTACAGCCCGCCCGGTTCCGCGTTAACGGCATTATGGCACGGCCTGTCTGCTGTGGATTGCGTCGATGGACGTTTTTCTTTTCAGTAAAATGTAACTGTTTTCACGGTTCATGCATGTTGTTAAAATTCCGTTATACGAAGGAGAGATGTACGATGACAGCTACCAAAGGTCTGGAAGGAATTGTTGCCGCAGCTTCTTCCATCAGCTCGATTGTCGACGGTGTGCTCACATACCGCGGTTATAACATTGATGACCTGGCAGCGAACGCGAGCTTCGAAGAAGTGGCTTTCCTGCTCTGGTTCGGAAAACTGCCGAATCAGGACGAATTGAGTCGTCTTCAGCAGGACCTCAGCGACTATGCCGCAATTCCGGATGCTTTGATCGAACAAATGAAATTGTACCCTAAAGATATGAGCACGATGGCAGCTCTCCGTTCCGCCGTATCGGCCCTGGCGCTGTACGATGCGGAAGCCGACGATATGAGCCGTGAAGCCAATGAGCGCAAGGCGATCCGTCTTCAGGCGCAGCTCCCTACGATTATTGCGGCCATGGCCCGCCTCCGCAAAGGCCAGGAGCCTGTCGCACCGAAAGCAGGCTTGTCGGTTGCCGAAAACTTCCTGTATATGCTCAGAGGTGAAACGCCTGAAGAGACTTCGGTGAAGGCTCTCGACCAGGCGCTCGTGCTGCATGCAGACCATGAGCTGAACGCTTCGACGTTTGCTGCGCGCGTAACCGTGGCGACGCTTTCGGACATCTACTCCGGTGTTACATCGGCGATCGGCGCTCTGAAAGGCCCACTGCACGGCGGTGCCAACGAAGCGGTGATGAAGATGCTGAACGAAATCGGAAGCATCGACAAAGTTGAGCCATACATTCAAGAGAAGCTCGACAATAAAGACAAAATTATGGGCTTTGGCCACCGCGTATACAAAAACGGGGATCCCCGCGCCAAGCATCTGCAGAAGATGTCCCGCGAGCTGGGTGAAATGAAAGGGGATACAAGCCTGTACGAAATGTCCGTCAAAGTGGAGGACATCGTGACTGGCCAGAAGGGACTGAAGCCGAATGTGGACTTCTACTCCGCTTCCGTATATACTCAGCTTGGCATCGAGCAGGAGCTCTTCACGCCGATCTTTGCGATCAGCCGTGTGTCGGGATGGACGGCGCACATTCTGGAACAATATGAAAACAACCGCATCATCCGTCCGCGTGCCGAATATGTCGGCCAAACGGATCAAAAATATGTTCCGATTGAGCAGCGTTCTTAAGGTATAATAGGAAAAGGGGGAACACCGTGAACGATCAACCCGGGCACGGGCGGTTCCCTCTGGCTTTGTGCTTGTCCCGGCAGAAATCTGATGCCCGACGAAAACTATAAGGAGGAATTTATTCATGAAACTCGAGAAATTTGCACTCCCTACCGAAGGTGAAAAGATTGAAATAACGAACGGCAAGCTGCAGGTTCCGAACAATCCAGTTATTCCGTTCATCGAAGGCGACGGCACCGGCCGCGATATTTGGAGAGCTTCCAAGCGCGTTCTGGATGCGGCTGTTGAGAAAGCTTATAACGGCGAGAAAAAAATCGCCTGGTATGAAGTATTTGCCGGTGAAAAAGCCTACAATACATACGGGGAGTGGCTGCCGAACGATACGCTCGAAGCTATCCGCGAGTACATTGTAGCCATCAAGGGACCTTTGACTACGCCGATCGGCGGCGGTATCCGCTCCCTGAACGTAGCCCTGCGCCAAGAGCTCGACCTGTACGTCTGCCTGCGTCCTGTGCGCTACTTCAACGGCGTGCCTTCTCCGGTTAAGCATCCTGAGCTGGTCGACATGGTCATCTTCCGCGAGAATACGGAAGACATCTATGCAGGTATCGAGTACAAGGAAGGCTCGGAGGAAGTGAAGAAGGTCATCAAATTCCTCCAGGAAGAAATGGGTGTTAACAAAATCCGTTTCCCTGAAACTTCCGGTATCGGAATCAAGCCGGTATCTTCCGAAGGCTCCAAGCGCCTCGTTCGCGCTGCAGTAGAATACGCCATCAAGCACGGCCGTAAGAGCGTGACGCTCGTTCACAAAGGCAACATCATGAAATTTACTGAAGGTGCCTTCAAGAACTGGGGTTACGAAGTGGCCGAACAGGAGTTTGGCGATAAAGTGTTCACTTGGGCACAATATGACGTCATCAAGGAAAAAGACGGCGTAGACGCTGCGAATGCCGCTCAAAAAGCCGCTGAAGCCGAAGGCAAAATCATCATCAAGGATGCGATTGCCGACATCGCTCTCCAGCAGGTGCTGACTCGTCCGACGGACTTCGACGTGATTGCAACCCTGAACCTGAACGGTGACTATCTGTCCGACGCCCTTGCTGCTCAAATCGGCGGTATCGGTATCGCGCCAGGAGCGAACATCAACTATGTGACAGGACACGCGATCTTTGAAGCAACGCACGGAACAGCTCCGAAATACGCGGACAAAGACGTCGTGAACCCGGGTTCGGTTATCCTGTCCGGCGTTATGCTGCTTGAGCACTTGGGATGGCAGGAAGCGGCTGATCTGATCTACAAAGGCATGGAAACGTCGATTAACAATAAGACAGTAACTTACGATTTCGCCCGTCTGATGGAAGGCGCGACGGAAGTCAAATGCTCCGAGTTTGCTGACGAAGTTATCAAAAACATGTAGGGGAGAGATCCGATCATGGCCTTGACTCGTAAAAAGATTACCGTTGTGGGTGCCGGTTTTACCGGTGCCACGACGGCGCTGATGCTCGCGCAAAAGGAACTTGGCAACGTGGTGCTGCTGGATATTCCTCAACTGGAGAACCCAACCAAGGGCAAGGCGCTGGACATGCTGGAAGCGAGTCCTGTTCAAGGCTTTGACAGTCAGATCATCGGTACCTCGAATTACGATGATGCGGCTGGCTCCGACATCGTGATCATTACGGCCGGCGTTGCCCGCAAACCGGGCATGAGCCGTGACGACCTCGTGAACACCAATGCAGGCATCGTTAAATCGGTCTGCGACAACGTAAAACGCGTAGCGCCGGAATCGATCGTGATTATCCTGAGCAATCCGGTGGACGCCATGACGCATGTCGCTTACAAGACACTCGGTTTCCCTAAAAACCGCGTGATCGGCCAATCCGGCGTCCTTGATACGGCCCGCTACTGCACGTTCATCGCACAGGAGCTGAACGTCTCCGTCGAGGATGTGCGCGGCTTTGTGCTTGGCGGACATGGCGACGATATGGTGCCTCTCGTGCGGTATTCCAGCGTCGGCGGTATTCCGATCGACACGCTGATATCGCCGGAGCGCATTCAGGAAATTGTGCAGCGCACCCGCGTCGGCGGCGGCGAAATCGTCAACCTGCTCGGCAACGGCAGTGCGTATTACGCCCCGGCGGCCTCATTGGTGCAAATGGCGGAAGCCATCCTCAAGGACAAGCAACGAATTATTCCGGTCATCGCGCGCCTTGACGGCGAATACGGCTACCATGACATTTTCCTAGGCGTACCGACAATTCTAGGCGGCAGCGGCATCGAGAAAATTTTCGAGCTGGAGCTGACGGCCGAAGAAAAAGCGGCGCTGGATCAATCGGCCGATTCCGTCCGCAATGTCATCGCTGTAGTGAATGTATAAGCGGGACCATTCGTGTCCAAACTTTGAACAAGAAAACCTCTAATGTGTGACAACCATGGAGGTTTTCTTTTCTTTTCAAAGGTTTATAAGTATAATGAATGTTATGGAAACACAAGCACGCGGGGAGGAAATGGAATGACCACTGTGATGTTTTTCGTACATATTTTGGGAGCGTTGTCTCTCGGATTCTATCTGGTTCTGCCATTCGTTGTAGGTAAAGTGGCCGGTTTGTCACTCCCTGCTCAGGAAGGCAGCGCGGCAGCCATCCGCAGCCTCAATACGTTTGCTCAGGTAGGCCTTGTGATCCAGCTGCTGACAGGCGGCTATTTGATGAGCCAAGGCGACTATTCCGTGCCGTGGATGATCATTATTGTCATCCTGCTGCTGGCGCTTGGCGCAATCAGCGGAATCATGGGCAAGCCGCTCCGTCTGGCGATCAAGGGCATTCAGGAAAAAAGGGATATTTCCGTAGAAATGGGGAAAATCCGTACGCTCAGCGCCCTGCTGGCGATCTGCCTGTTGATCATGACCTTCTTCATGGTCTACAACCACATTATTTAAGCTATAAGGTATCTATCGTTTGGAAGATGACTCCGCATTGCGGGGTCATCTTTTTTTTTGCAATAATGATCCATGGGCTGCTTTTTCTTGATGGAGAGCGGTCTTCTTCTGTTTAACTCCGGGAGCGATGTGGTAAGTATCAACGGTAGAGAATAATCCATCCGTCATATGCCATCCTAATACGGAATGTGATGGCATGTGCACCGATGAAACCCATCCGTGAAAGGAGAATGAATGATGTCAGGAAATTCGCAATCGCAATCTAAACAAACTCTGCCTCCTCAGCATCAGAATCATCAGCCGGGGACGGAATCGGAAATGAACCCTCTACCGAAATACGAGCCCAAGGATTACAAAGCCGCGGGCAAGCTGCAGGGCAAAAAGGCGATCATCACCGGCGGCGACAGCGGGATCGGCCGTGCGGTGGCCGTAGCTTTCGCCAAAGAAGGTGCCGATATCGCGATCGTATACCTGAATGAGCACGGGGACGCCGAAGAAACGAAGCGCCAGATCGAGCAGGAAGGACGCAAATGCCTGCTGATCCCTGGCGATATTGGAGACGAGTCCTTCTGCAAAAACGCCGTCAACCAGTCGGTACAGGAGCTTGGCGGACTGGATATTCTAATCAACAACGCGGCGGAGCAGCATCCGCAGCAGAAAATTGAGGACATTACGAAGGAGCAGCTCGAAAAGACGTTCCGTACGAACATTTTCGGCATGTTCTTTATGACCAAGATGGCGATGCCGTATCTGAAGAATGGCAGCGCGATCGTCAACACGGCCTCTATTACGGCCTATAAAGGCAACCCGACGCTGATCGATTACTCCTCGACGAAGGGCGCAATCGTCAGCTTCACGCGCGCGCTGTCCATGAACGTGGTGGAGAAGGGCATCCGCGTGAACGCGGTCGCTCCGGGCCCGATCTGGACCCCGCTCATTCCGTCCACGTTCGACGCCCAGCAGGTGAGCCAGTTTGGCGCGTCGCAGCCGATGAAGCGTCCGGGTCAGCCGGAAGAGCTGGCGCCGGCCTATGTCTATCTGGCGTCGGATGACTCGTCCTATGTCAGCGGACAGGTGATCCACGTGAACGGCGGCGAAGTCGTAAACGGCTAAGCCGAGCGGAACGTTAAAAAAGGGCAGCGATGCCTTAAAACGTCTGGCAGCCGCAGCCCATATTTGGATCGGTTGTTATCCATAGGGATTGACTTCAAGCATCCCTTGAATAAAAGGTTGTACCCGGAAGAAGGAATCCGGGTACAACCTTTTTTGGTGGTGGCGTCAGGGGGCAGCTTCATTCCAGACTGCCGCCGTGATTTCCATCGTCGGCAGTGTCGGCTGGATTACTGCCGCCTTCATCGTCGGCGGACAGCTCATCCAGCGACATTTCGAAGCTCGGCGCCATATTTTCCAGGAAATAATCCGCCTCGGCGAGCTTCATCTGGCGGATCTTCGCCAGTGTCTGCTCCTTGGCGGCGGCGAATTCCCGGTTGCCTGCAGCAACCTCGCGCGTGCACTTCAGGTACGCGTCCAGCCTGTCGGCGGCTTTGACATAGAGCTGCAGCTCGGACTCCTGTTCATCCACAGTATTCGGATGAAGGAGGGGGCCGTAAACCGCTTGCAGCTCCGGAGGCACCATGCCGGCGAGGCGCTCCGCGGCGATCTGCTCCATCTCGCGGAAGCTTCCGAGGAGCCGCGGGTTGTTATGCTTCACCGGAGTAGCGATATCGCCGGTGAACACCTCCGCCGCGTCGTGAAACAAGGCGAGAGACGCGGCACGGTCCGCGTTGAGCCGGCGCCCGAAGAAGACGTTGCCGATATGGCAGAGCATATGTGCGAGCAGAGCGACGTGATAGGAGTGCTCCGCCACATTTTCCGGCGAGGTGCTGCGCATCAGGCTCCAGCGCTGGATATACTGCAGACGGTACATGTAAGCGGAAAAATGATAGTTCAACGTTCGGTTCTCCTTTCGAAGCTGGATAGATATTATTATATCCGGGAAGAGGCGCCCCGGAACAGGGCTGTCCATTTTCCACTGGTCAAAGGGCGGGATTCACGTTAGGATTAGGAATAGAAAAAGAGGAAACTTGAGGATAAAGGAAGGGAACCATGAAACCTTTTCGGATCAGATTGACGCTGATTCTTATGGTGATGATCGGCGTATCCATGCTCGGGGCAGGCATCACGATGGCCCAGGTGTTCAAGAAATCGCATATTACGGGACTTGAAGAGAATATGGTCCGCGAAATAAAGCTGCTCAGCACCACGTTTGACTTTATACCGATGCAGGGGGCGGATGCGGTCAGCTATTATACCGGCGAAGCCGGGAAGCTCGGCAAGCTGACGGAAGCGCGGGTGACCTTTATTAAAAGGGATGGCACCGTGGTCGGCGATTCGGAGAGCAATCCGCTGGAGATGGACAACCACAGCAAGCGGGAGGAGGTTGTAACGGCTTCGAAAGAAGGGGTGGGGCACGCCATCCGTTACAGTGATACGCTCCGTCAGAATATGCTGTATGTGGCGGTGCCGGTGACTTCCGGCGCGAATTTTGACGGCTTCATCCGGTTGTCGGTCAGCCTGAAATCCGTCGATGAGGGTGTCCGGAACGGCTGGATGGTCATGGCCGTCGGCCTTGTGATCCTGTTTGCCGCGGCTGCCTTGATCAGCTACCGCATCGCATCCGGGATGACGTCGCCGCTGGAGAAGATCACCCGGGTGGCCAGACGCATTTCACAGCAGGATTACGACGCCCGCGTCGATCTGCGCAGAAAGGACGAGATCGGCCTACTGGGCAACGCGATCAACGGGATGGCCGACAGCCTGCAGACACAGCTGAAAACGATCCAGGACAATGAGGATCTGCTGCAGAGCGTGCTCGACAATATGACCGGAGGCATTCTGCTTGTGGATGCCGAAGGGAAGATCGCGCTGGTGAATCCGGCCGCCGAGAACATGCTGAGCGTGAGTGCCCAACACATTACCGGCCGCTCGTATGATGAGCTGAAGCAGTACTACGAACTGACGAAGCTGATCAAGGAAGGGATCTCCGAGCGCATCGAAATCCACGAGGAGCGGAAGGTCTACATTCCGCAGGAAACGATCCTCCGCATGGACGGGGTCCCGATGTTCCGGGAGCAGAGCGGCAAAGAGTTCAGCGGCATGCTGTTTCTGCTGCAGGACGTTACCGCGATCCGCAGGCTGGAGAATATGCGCAGCGAATTTGTGGCCAATGTGTCCCATGAGCTCAAGACGCCGGTGGCAGCGGTCAAGGGCTTTGCCGAAACCCTGCTGAACGGCGGCGTCCATGACGAGAAAACGGCCAAGTCGTTTTTGCAGATCATTTTCGATGAAAGCGAGCGGCTGAACCGTCTGATCAGCGATATATTGGATTTGTCCAAAATCGAATCCAAGCAGTCGCCGATGGATTACGCTCCCGTTGACGTGTCCACGTTTTTTGGGACGATGATGGAGACGCTCGGCACGGTCGCCAGGAAAAAAAGGATCACGCTGCAGACGGACATTCCGGATGAATTGTTTATCGAAGCGGATGAGGACAAGCTGCGGCAGATTTTTATCAATCTGCTCTCGAACGCGATCAGCTATACCCAGGATGGCGGCAGAGTCGAGCTGTCCGTGCGCGATCAGCAGGACGCCGACGGAAACGATCAAGTCGTATTCGCCGTTTCCGATACCGGCATCGGCATTCCGAAGAAGGACCTGCCGCGGATCTTCGAACGCTTTTACCGGGTGGATAAGGCAAGATCGAGAAGCTCGGGAGGGACCGGGCTGGGGCTTTCGATCGTGAAGCATCTGGTTGAACTTCATCACGGGGCGATTTCCGTGGAAAGCGAGCTCGGCATCGGCACCACGTTTACCGTTAAGCTTCCGATGCTTCAGGAGCAGGACGGTGCGTAAAAGGGGGGAATGGAATATTCCCCCTTTTCGTTAGAGACAATAGGCTTATCTTTTCGAAAAAGGTAAACATCATGTATTCTTTTACACAGCGTTAACAATCAGATGATAAGATGTTGCTTGTCAGCATTCATTCATTTGATACAAGAAACAGGGGGACCGGTGAATATGACTCAACGATTGTTGGTAATCGAGGATGAGCCGACGCTCGCCAGATTGCTTTCGTACAACTTGACGCAGGAAGGCTACGATGTCACGATTGAAGACCACGGCACGTCCGGGTACGAGCGGGCCGCCCATGAGCCTTACGACCTCATTATTTTGGATTTGATGCTGCCGGGAATGAATGGATTTGACATTTTGAGCAAACTCCGCAGCAAGGGAATGGAGACGCCGGTGATTATTTTGACGGCCAAAAACGCGGAGGAAGAGGTCGTGCAGGGCCTTAAGCTGGGCGCCGACGACTACATTACGAAACCGTTCGGGGTTTCGGAGCTGCTGGCGCGCGTAAGCACCGTGCTTCGCAGAGTGTCCGGTCCCGGAGAGGAATCGGCGGCCGTTCCGGAATCGCCTACCTCGGCCATCACACTCGGACAGCTGGAGATTTATCCGGAGAAATACGAGGTGATGCTGGGCAGTACCAGCATTAATCTGCGGCCGAAGGAATTTGAAGTGCTGCTGTACCTCGCCCGCAAACCCGGCGTTGTCCTGACCCGGGATGATTTGATGAACGCGGTATGGGGCTTTGATTACATCGGGGGTCAGCGGACGGTGGATGTGCATGTCAGCTCCCTGCGCAAGAAGCTGGAGCTTGATCCCGAATCCGTTCATATTGATTCAATCCGCGGCGTTGGCTATAAGCTGGTCGTCAATAAAAAAAGAAGCTCTCATCCTGTGGAATAAGGAGAGAGCTTCTTTTTTTGCATGCATTAGACCTAAGGAACTAGTTCTTTGATCATAGGTTTACATACAATTTACATTGTCCGCATATTCTCTTAACGCTCGGGAGGTATGATGCGGCTAAAGACTAGAGAGCCGAAGAGGGGGAGGGCCATATTGTCCACACTGTACGCCGATCTGGAACAAAGCATTCGTGCAAATGGAAACCCAGCTCAAGAAGGTAACGCCTCCGCACAAGGCCATACCGAAGCCAACACGCAGGGAGGAGGGGATTCCGGGGATCGCCCCACGCCGGCGGAATACTGCCGGATGGTTCCGCTGCTGGACGCTCAGACGAGCTGCCGTGAAGTTCTGGAGCTGATCAAGGAGCAGCCGGATCTTCCCTGCGTGGTCATCGGAGGGAAAGAGGGCGAGCCGTTTGGGCTGGTCATGCGGGACACCTTTTACCGGAAGCTGACCGGCCGGTTCGGCGCCGATCTGTATTTTGCCCGTCCGGTAGAGAAATTTGCGGATATGCAGCCCCTGATCGCCGACATTGGAGCCGATCCCGGACTGCTGATCCAGCAGGCGCTGGACCGCCCCGAATCCCAATTTTATGACTGTGTCATTTTGACGGATCACGGGCAGCTGGCAGGCGTGTTGACGGTCCTGGATTTGATGATTATGTCGGGCCTGCTTCAGACGGGGGCTGAGCAGCGGCGCAGGCAGACGGTAGCGGAGAGCTTCAGGCATGTCACCGGCATGGAGGAATCGCTGCAGCAGGTAGCGGAGGCGGCGAACGCCACGCTGATAGAATGCCGCCAGATGAAGGAATGGTCGCTGAACGGACGCAGCAAGCTGGATGAGGTCAGCCAGTCCTATTCCAATGTGGTGGAACGGATGAACGAGAATCAGCAGCAGGTGGCCCGGCTGATCCAGGATGTCGACACGATCTCGGCATTGACCCGGACCATTTCGGAGCTTGCGGATAAAAGCAATCTTCTTGCCATGAACGCATCGATTGAGGCGGCGCATGCCGGTGAGCACGGACGCGGCTTTCAGGTCGTCGCTGCTGAAGTCAGGTCGCTCGCAGGACAGACCCGGCAGCTGGCGGCGGATATTTCCGGACTGCTCGGAAGCATCAGCCGGCTGGCGAAGGAAACGGGGGCTTTAACCACGGCCGGAGTGGGCGAGATCACGGCCAGCGCGGAGCTGCTGGGTGAAGGAAGCCGGATGTTCGGTGAACTGGAAAAGGCGGTCGAGCACGTGGCGGGGACCGGTGAAATCGTGAACCGGTTGGCGGGAGATACGGCCATACGGGCCGCCGTCATCAGGCAGGAACTGGAAAAAGGGAGTTCTTTTGCTTAATATTGGATCTGCTAGTTTACACATTTTACACTGCGTTTACAATTGTGGGACACAGCATTTACATAACGGCATTACTATAGATAGGTGCCATATAGATGAACTGAACTTCATAGACCCTTTTTGAAAAAAGGAGAAGCGATTGTAAATGGAAGATATTATCGATATTGAGCAGTTGAACTTGTACTACGAGCAGTTTCATGCGCTTAAAAATATAGACCTGGACATTCCCGAGAAAACGATCACTGCCTTTATCGGCCCTTCCGGATGCGGCAAGTCGACCCTGCTGCGGACGCTGAACCGGATGAATGACATGATCACAGGCACGCATATCGAAGGCTCCGTCAAGATCGGCGGCAAAGATATTTACGGCAATGACGTGCACGTGGAAGCTCTTCGCAAGCAGGTGGGCATGGTGTTCCAGCAGCCGAATCCGTTCCCCAAATCGATTTACGACAATATTGCCTACGGCCCCCGTCTGCATGGCACGCGCGATAAGAAGGTGCTCGACGAAATTGTGGAGCAGAGCCTGCGCCAGGCCGCGCTGTGGGAAGAGGTCAAGGATTACTTGAAGCGTTCGGCCCTCAGCCTCTCGGGCGGACAGCAGCAGCGTTTGTGCATTGCCAGAGCTTTGGCGGTTCAGCCGGACATTCTTCTGATGGATGAGGCGACCTCTGCGCTCGATCCGATTTCGACACTAAAGATTGAGGAATTGGTACAGGAGCTCAAGGAGACCTATACCATCGTTATGGTTACTCACAATATGCATCAAGCTGCCCGGATTTCCGGCCGCACGGTATTTTTCCTGAACGGGGAAGTCGTCGAAGCCGACGATACCAAGGAGTTGTTCACCAACCCACGGGACTCCCGTACCGAAGATTATATTTCCGGGCGTTTCGGGTAACCGGCAGCAAGATGAGCATTAAATATATCCTAGGGGGAACAGGGCAGCGATGATTCGGAGAAAAGAGTTGGATCAGGATTTAGAGGTACTGCGCACGTTGCTTCGCCAGATGGGCGCGCATGTGGTTCATGCTTTGGAAGAGGCGGTTGTCAGCCTGAAAACGCTCGATGCGGTGAAGGCACAGCAAATCGTTAAGGATGACGCCAAGCTGAACGCGATGGAAGAGGAGATCATGGACATCGGCTCTCGCCTGATCGTCACCCAGCAGCCGGTAGCCAAGGATTTGCGGAGAATTCTCGTAGCCTTTAAAATTTCGAGCGATCTGGAGCGCATGGGAGACCTTGCCCTTGATGTTGCCAAGGTGACGCTGCGGCTGCAGGGGCAGGAGCTGATCAAGCCGCTGATCGACATTCCGCAAATGGCTGAGCTGGTGCAAGTGATGATCGAGGAGTCTATTACGTCTTACTTGGACGAAAATACCGACCTTGCTTATAAAATGGCCAAGGACGACGATCAGGTGGACCAATTCTACAGCCGGATCATCACGGAACTGTATGGCTATATCGCCTCGAATCCCGAAACGCTGTCGCAGGCGATGCTGCTCACACTGGTTGCCCGGTACATCGAGCGGATCGCCGATCACGCCACGAATATCGGGGAGAGCACAGTGTATCTCGTCACCGGCCGGCGTCCTGATTTGAATCAATAATATCATATACATGAGATCAAGGAGCTGACCCGCACAGGCGGGAAGCTCCTTTTTTGTCGTAAAGGAATTGACAGAAATTACGCTTAGGAGATTTGCGGCAAAACGGCCTAATTTTTTCTCGAAAAGGGGCGCGTATGGTATCATAAATGAAGGACGTTTGATAAAGGGAAGGTGCCCAATGAACAAGCTGATTTTGATAGATGGAAACAGTATTATTTACCGCGCATTTTTCGCAATGCCCCCACTGACGAACACCAAGGGTCTGCATACGAATGCTGTGTACGGATTTACGAATATGCTTCTGCGTTTGATCGAAGACCATAAGCCGACGCACATGATGGTTGCGTTTGACGCCGGAAAAATGACGTTCCGCCACGAAGGCTACCAGGAATACAAGGGCGGAAGGGAAAAGACGCCGCCGGAGCTGTCGGAACAGTTCCCGCTGCTCAAGGAGCTGCTGCAGAGCTTTGGCATCGCCCAATATGAGCTGAGCGGTTACGAGGCGGACGATATCATCGGGACCGTCTCCCGCATCGCCGAGGAGGAAGGGCAGCAAATTCTCGTCGTGACCGGGGACAAGGATATGCTGCAGCTGGCTTCGGACCATGTTCAGGTGGGCCTGACACGCAAAGGGGTAACGGAAATCGAAACCTACGCACCTGAGCAAATCAAGGAGCGGTACGGACTGACCCCGCTTCAAATCATTGACCTGAAGGGCCTCATGGGCGACCCGTCGGATAACATTCCGGGAATTCCGGGCGTCGGCGAGAAGACGGCGCTCAAGCTGCTGCACCAATTTGGATCGGTCGAGGAAGTGCTGGCCAATACGGCCGAGCTGAAGGGGAAGATGAAGGAAAAGATCGAAACCCATTCCGATGACGCGGTTCTCAGCAAGAAGCTGGCGACCATTTACCGCGAAGTGCCGCTGGACAAATCGTTTAACGAGATGGTATTCCCGGGCTTGAAGGAAGAAACGGCAGGGCCTGCGCTCGCCAAGCTGGAATTCAAATCGCTGCTGGAGCGGTTGTCTTTCCATGCGGACGGTAACACGCACTCGGATGAGGAGCAGGCCAAGGCTGCCGAACGGGAGATCGAGGTCACCGTCGTTGACGGCGAAAATGCGGACGAGCTGATCGCTGCATTGGACGCCGTGCAGCTTATTCATGTCGAGACCAGCGGAGAGAACCCGCATCACGCCGACGTGATCGGGGTCATGTTCTCCACCGAGCCGAAGCATTACTACGTTCCGTTCGAGCGAATGAACGAGTCTTGGGCGGAGCCTCTGCGGACGTGGCTGGGGAACCCGGATGTTCCGAAACGGGGATATGACCTGCACCGCACCGACCTGGCGCTTCACTGGAAGGGAATCGCGTTTGCCGGGGCGTCGTTTGACGTGCAGCTGGCCGCGTATTTGCTCGATCCGACGGAAGCGAACCAGAATGTCAACGCGCTTGCTTCCAAGTACGGGCTGCCGATGCTGGCGGCGGATGAGGACGTATTCGGCAAGGGCGCAAAATACAAGGTGCCGGAGCTGGACGTGCTGAGCGGGCACTTGGCCCGAAAGAGCGCCGCGCTGCTGGAGATCATGCCGCTTCAAGAGAAGGAGCTTACGGACAATGAGATGAGCTCGCTGTTCCATGACCTGGAGATGCCGCTGTCGCGAATTCTGGCGGACATGGAGAAGCAGGGCATCGCGGTCAACAAGGACGATCTGAAGGCGCTCGGAACGGAATTCGAGTCCCAGATCAAGTCGCTGGTCGAGCAGATTTATGAAATTGCAGGCACCGAGTTCAACCTCAACTCGCCGAAGCAGCTGGGAGAGATTCTGTTCGTCAAGCTGGGCCTGCCTGTTGTGAAAAAGACCAAGACCGGCTATTCCACCGACGCCGAAGTGCTGGAGAAACTGGCACCGTATCACGATGTCGTACGCCTGATTTTGCAGTACCGGACCATCGCCAAGCTTCAGTCGACGTATGTGGAAGGACTGTTAAAGGAAATTTCGGAGGAAACGGGCAAGGTGCACACGTATTACCGCCAGACGATTGCGGCTACAGGACGCCTAAGCAGCCAGTTCCCGAACCTGCAGAACATCCCGATCCGCCTGGAAGAAGGACGGAAAATCCGCAAAGTGTTCGTGCCATCCGAACCGGGCTGGTACATTCTGGCCGCCGACTACTCGCAGATCGAGCTGCGGGTGCTGGCCCATATCTCGGGGGATGAAGGGCTGAAGGAAGCCTTCCTGCACGATATGGACATCCATACGAAGACAGCCATGGACGTGTTCGGTGTTAAAGCCGAAGACGTTGACGCCAATATGCGCCGGTCCGCCAAAGCGGTTAACTTCGGTATCGTGTACGGCATCAGCGACTATGGTCTGTCCCAGAACCTGAACATTACCCGGAAGGAAGCGGCCCAATTTATCGATCAATATTTCGATGCCTTTCAGGGCGTTCGCAAATATATGGACGATATCGTCAGAGACGCCAAGCGCGACGGTTATGTCACCACGCTGCTGGAGCGCAGACGTTATTTGCCGGAAATCAATGCGAGCAACTTCAATCTGCGTTCTTTCGCCGAGCGAACTGCGATGAACACGCCGATCCAGGGCACCGCCGCCGATATCATCAAGCTGGCTATGGTTCAGATGGATGCGGCGCTGGCCAAAGAGAAGCTGAAGAGCCGCATGCTGCTTCAGGTGCATGACGAATTGGTATTCGAAGTCCCTGAGGAAGAGCTGGAGCTCATGAAAAAATTGGTGCCGGAGACGATGGAGCGTGCGCTGGCCCTGTCCGTACCGCTCAAAGCCGAAGTGAGCTACGGAGTCAATTGGTACGAGGCGAAATAAAGGGCTCCGCAAGCGCCCGTGTGTAAATCTTACGGGTTCCCCGCGAAATTCTTGAGCAAACTTCGAAGAAAAAGCGCCGCTTTGTGGGGCTGTCTTACGCTATAATAGAGGTTGAGGTGAAGTCATCATGCCGGAATTGCCGGAAGTCGAAACAGTCAAAAGAACACTCAATCAGCTCGTGAAGGGAAAGATGATTGACCGCGTTAGTGTGAATTTGGCGCGGATCATTCAGCGCCCCGATGATATAGATCAGTTTGCGTGGATGCTGGCCGGACACACCATTGAAGGTGTGGAGCGGCGCGGCAAATTTTTGCGGATCCTGCTGGACGGGCTCGTGCTCGTCTCCCATTTGCGGATGGAGGGACGATACGGGGTATACCAGAGCAGTGATCCGGTGGAAAAGCATACGCATGTCATTTTCCACTTTACCGACGGCACCGAGCTGCGGTACAAGGATGTGCGGCAGTTCGGAACGATGCATTTGTTCCAGCCCGGAGAGGAATTCCAGCTTCCCCCGCTCTCCAAGCTGGGATTGGAGCCGCTGGATCCGGCGTTTACGCTGGAGCGTTTCAAAGAAACGCTGAAGGGGAAGAAGACCAAAATCAAGGCTGTCCTGCTCAATCAGGCATATATCGTCGGCATTGGGAATATTTATGTGGATGAGTCGCTGTTTCGGGCGGGCATTCACCCCGAGCAGCCGGCCGATACGCTGACGGATGGGCAGCTCGAAGCGCTCCATCAGGCGATTGTAGCCACGCTCGCCGAGTCGGTTGAGGTGGGGGGATCGTCCATCAAGTCTTATGTCAATGGACAAGGTGAGATGGGCATGTTCCAGCACCAGCTGAAGATTTACGGCCGGCAGAACCAGCCGTGCGTAAATTGCGGCACCGCCGTGGAGAAAACGGTCGTTGGCGGGCGCGGAACCCATTTCTGCCCGTCCTGCCAAACCCTGAAATCGTAACAATTCGAACTGGGCGTGCACCCCTTTTTTGTACCCTCCATATACTGAGGTAGAGATATCTTATGAAGCGGGGCTTCCGAATGCCTGATCCATACTGCAGGCTTTTTCGGGGCACCGCTTCTGTCACAGGGAGGGAACGGGGTGCTCAGTCATGTTCTTGCACTGCTGCTGCTTGCGTTAGCATTAAGTTTGGACAGTTTTGGTGTCGGCATTACATACGGCCTTCGTCAAATGAGGATTTCGCCGTTATCGATAGCGATTATTTCTTTATGCTCCGGGGTCATCATCTATGTGTCCATGCAGGTGGGCGTGCTGCTGGCCCAATTCGTATCCCCTTCGATCGCCTCCATCATTGGAGCGGTCATCCTGATCATTATGGGCTCTTGGTCGCTGGTACAGATGTGGATCCAGAAGGAGAAGAGCGGGGAAGGCAAAGAAGTCTTGGAAGCCAAAGACGCAGAGGTCGCCAAGCAGGCTAAAGACGCCCAAACCAGCGGGATAGGGGGGCATGGCTTGCAAAGCTCCGGCGGAGAAGGTACACTGGACCCTGCCCAGCATGAAGCACCTGAACAGACGGTGTTTTCACTGGAAATCCGGAAGCTGGGCGTCGTGATCCGCATTTTGCGGACGCCGTCTTCCGCTGATATGGATAAGTCGGGCAGCATCTCCGGATGGGAGGCCATGTGGCTTGGTATCGCCTTGTCCCTGGATGCGTTCGGCGCGGGTCTAGGCGCGGCATTGCTCGGATTTTCGCCGCTGCTGACCGCCGTCGTGATCGCTCTCTTCAGCGGCACCTTTTTGGTCGTCGGAATGAAGACGGGTCTGCGCTTTGCGTCCCGAACGTGGATGCGCCGGTTTACGGTGCTGCCGGCAATATTATTAATTGTAATGGGAATAATGAAGCTGTTATGAGGTGAGTTAAGGATATGAACATCGGGTTAACCGGAGGAATAGCGACAGGAAAAAGTACCGTATCCGCCCTCTTAGTCAGCAAGGGGGCGCTGCTTGTTGACGCCGACGTCATCGCCCGGGAAGTCATGCTCCCGGGTCATCCGGTTTTGGCGGCGGCCGTTGAGCATTTTGGACAAGTCATCCTCCTTCCGGACGGAACGCTGGACCGCAGACGCCTGGGGGATATCGTGTTTCACGATCCCGGCGAGCGCAAAGCTCTGAACGATATTACGCATCCTGCGATCCGTCGGGAGATTCGGGAGCAGATGCAGACATTTGAACGGGAGCACCCGGACCGCCTGGTGGTGGTGGACATCCCGCTCCTGTTTGAATCGGGTCTGGAAGCGATGTTTGAGCAGGTCCTGCTGGTCTATGCCCCGTTTGAGGTACAGGTGGAACGCTTGATGGAGAGGAACCGGCTGACGAAGGATGAAGCGGTCGCGCGGATTCGTTCCCAAATGGATATCGAAGAGAAGAAGAAGCGGGCCGACGTTGTGATCGACAACAGTGGACAACCTTCCGAGACGGAGCGCCAAGTGGATGAATTTTGGAACCGGAAGGGCCTGCTATGAAGTTTTTACGCAAAAAAAGAGTGCTTCTTCTGTTGTTTTTAGGATTTGTCGTCATCCTGTTTTTTAATACGAACTGGATGTCGTGGTTTTACCCAATTCATTATAAAGAGAACATTCGCGAGCAGGCTGAGCGTTATGACGTCGACCCGTTCCTGGTGGCTTCGATTATCCGGGTGGAATCCAATTACAAGCTGGGCAAGGAGTCCAAGAAGGGGGCTCTCGGCCTGATGCAGTTAATGCCGGATACGGCCAATTGGGCGATGGAAAAGGCCAAGCTTCCCGAGGTGACGCTGGACCATATTAAGCATGAGCCGGAGGCCAGCATCGAAATCGGCACCTGGTATCTTAAAACGCTATCGGAGCAGTTTAAAGGAAACCGGATTGCCGTCATCGCAGCATACAACGCGGGGCCTGGTAAAGTGGACGGTTGGCTGAAAAGGGGCGTATGGGATGGGACCTACGACTCGGTCAAAAATATTCCCATCGGGGAAACCCGGCACTACGTACAGCGGGTCATTTATTACTACAATCAGTACACGCGGATATACAGCGAGTTTTAAAGGGAGTACTGTTCTGTCACTAAACATAACAAAAGAAGCATTGGAGAAGCTAGGTTAGCGTCTCCAACACTTCTTCGGGTATCAAACCGAATTAGAATTGACCAGCCAGTTGTTGTTCAGCCAGGGTCACCAAACGTTTAGTGATAAGTCCCCCGATCGAACCGTTCTCATATGCAGTCATGTTGCCTTGGTATCCGTCTTGTGGGATGCTGATACCCAGTTCTTGAGCGACTTCATATTTCAATTGGTTCAGGGCTGCGGTAGCTTTAGGTACTACCAGGTTGTTGGAGCTGTTGTTGTTGGAAGCCATTGTTGTTCACCTCCTCGCTGTTTGTAAATGTATTATGTCTCGAAGCTCAAAAGTTCATTACTCTTTTTGAAAAGTTTTTGTTGGAAATTTAATACATTTCGGTGAGGCGGCAAGTTAATCCCTGATGGGATAAGGGTTCGCGATATTCGGACCCTGTGAATGTTCGTGATTTTGTTCTATATACACCGTGATTTGCAAAGGAAGGGAGTTTACCATGAAATGTCCGTACTGTGATTATGCCGGCACGAAAGTGCTGGACTCACGGCCCGCTAACGAAAATAAATCGATCCGCCGCAGGCGTGAGTGCGAGAAGTGCAGCCGTCGCTTTACCACGTTTGAGATGGTGGAGGAAACGCCGCTGATGGTCATCAAGAAGGATGGAAGCCGGGAAGAGTTCAGCCGGGATAAAATCCTCCGCGGCCTGATTCGCGCCTGCGAGAAGCGCCCGGTATCCGTGGAGCAGCTCGACATGATCGTCTCCGAGGTGGAGAAATCACTGCGCAACACCGCCGTGGCGGAGGTGGAGAGCCGCCAGATCGGCGAGCTGGTGATGGAGCAGCTGTATCCCGTGGACGAGGTGGCTTATGTCCGCTTTGCGTCGGTTTACCGCCAATTTAAAGATATCAACATGTTCATGAAAGAGCTGAAGGGGCTGCTGTCCAAAAATACGGTGGAGGACTAACCGTAAGGGAGCATGCTGCTTTGCCGGTCCGTTACAGAGGATGCAACCATCTTAAAGAGCAAAAGGGCCTTACAGGGCCTCTTTTGCTCTTGGCGGTGGCCATGGCATGGGAGCATAAGGCTGAACACTTGCGTGGGCTCCAAATTTTTTTTGAATTTTTTTGTTGACACATGCATAAATCTTTGATAAATTATAAGAGTCGCTGATACATAATAAATCAGTAGAAAATCATAAGGGGCCTTAGCTCAGCTGGGAGAGCGCATCGCTGGCAGCGATGAGGTCAGGGGTTCGATCCCCCTAGGCTCCATAGAAGAAAACCCTTGGGAATCAAGGGTTTTTTGCTTTTTTATTTTCAGTTTGGCTTAATTAAATTTGAAGTTGGGGACGAATTGGGCGATTTCCGACAAAATATATTCGCCATCTGCTCCTTTTTTGAAAAAATAATGGCATAAATGATGTTTATCAATAAGGCTGCAGCGGCCGAACTCCACATTAACATCAGAAACAAGGAAGCCATGGGGTCTTTATCAGCCTCTATTACAGTGTTCATAACGATCTTCGTCCCCCTGTAAATAGTCATGTAATAGGTCATGAAAGAAGCGGCAGCCATATGCAAACAACTCATCAATACATAAACCAATCGACCTGTTTTCAATGACAGCGGGGCAAGAAGCTTTATGATCATAAGCGAAAGGATCGATAAGCCCAACTGGCCAAAGAAAACCCGCAGGTCGACTTCAGGCACTTCAATGAAGTTTAGGATCAAGACAGGACCTAGCGATATGAGGGCAAGAAGCAATAAAGGCGTGGCAAGCCGCCCGGCATATTTTCGTGAATTAATCTGCCTCCAAGATTTTAAAGGGATTAGCAATAGTACCACCGCTATAAAATACAAAAGGCAAAACATGAATCCATACAACATGTTCCTTTGGTTAATAATATGGCCTTTTTTTATTGCATAATTAAAGTCTTCTCCCGGATTCCCCAACTCCATTGCCTGATCCAAAGCCCCGATGGCCTTTTTGAAATGATGCTGCTTAACGAGAATGTCGGAATACAACTGCAGGGCCAGGGCTTTGTCTGTAGTTGACATGAGGGATTTATCAAAGTTTTGTATATATTTTTCCACATGCTCTCTCGCCTTTTGATCGTCGGCAGTTTCAAAATAGTTATTAGCCAAATAAATATGCATTTCCGGCGCAATCAATGTGTCCTCATTCTTGGATAGAATGGTTTCAACTTCCTCAAGGCTATCTTTGAGGGGAATATGGTCTTCTTCCAACTGGACTTTTCTAAAATCTCGCAATGCCTGCCATTCAGAACGTCTTTCATTCAGATAAGCGATCCTTACCCGAAAGTCATTGGCAAATTTTCCTTCAGGGAATTGGTCAAGATACTTTTTATACACGGACAACGCTTTTCCAAAATTAAAGAGGTAATCATCATAGATATGGGTCAGTTGCTTGTAGACCCTTTCATTGTTCAGTTCCGGATTCTTTATCAGGAGTTCCTCCAAAACTAAAGCTGCCTGCTCATAATTTTTGTCGGCAATGAATTGGTTCGCTTTCTTGCTGTATTCCTGTTCAAAGTCGGCAGAGTGGCTTTGAGCCATGACGGTGCCAGGACTCGTAATGAAGACAATAAAAGCAACCATGATGGAAACAAAAAAATAAGATGAAGTATTTTTCTTCATGTCGTTCTCTCTTCCTGTTATTTTTAGAACGGTATCAACTGCAAATTGAACACCCGATCGACGAACCAGAGGAAACCAACAATAAAAATGGCTACGGATGCTACGGCGGCTACTCTTCTAATCGAGAACTTTTTCCTTATCAGGTACAGAAGGGGCATCAGGATTAAAAAGATCATCAACTGTCCCGCCTCCACGCCGACGTTAAACGAGACCACCGAGAGAACAAGATTGGATTTTCCTCTGACGAGCTCCTCGAGAGCACTGGCAAAGCCGAACCCATGCACCAATCCGAAGACAAAGGTGATCAGCCATCGATAATTGACCTGTTTTGCGAACAAGTTTTCCAACGCGATATAACAGATGGAGAGGGCAATCACACTCTCGACAAATCTAGAGTTCAGATTGATCACATGCATGGCCGCCAGCAGCAAAGTAATGCTGTGAGCCAAAGTAAATGAAGTGATAATTTTTAGGGCTTCCCGGGTGGATAAACCTATCACAATTAAAGCAACCAAAAAGGTTATGTGATCATATCCGGTCAGGATATGCTTGATTCCAAGTACTAAGAAGGTAAAGATTTGCGACTGCAAAGCGGCGGCTTTAGATTTAACCGAGAACTCAAATTCCGTATGACCGGAATCGAACGTATACATCAAATCCGGTTGGCTATAATTGAAAACATTCTTCACCGAATCGTCATCGGCATCGGTAAAATAAATATAACCGATACTCACATGCTGATTATTGGTTTCCTTAAATAATAGATGGTAATTAATCTTAACCTTGTTGTCTTGCTGGTTCAAACTTAGATCACTAACCTTCATCCATGTTCTCCATACGGTCCCTTCCTTCTCCATTTTCTCTACCTTAACCGGATAAGAACGGTCATTGACGGAGACCGAGAGCTTCTCGTTCATGTAAGGCTGAACGATATCGGTTTCCATTTTACGGCGCTGCTCATCGGTGAGACTGTCGAGGTTATCTCCGAGTTCCTTGATCCCATTGATTTGCTGTAATATGGCGGGGTCGAGATCAATGGTGAACAGAATGCGATCCTTGCCGACGGCCCATTCTGATCCTCCTAGATACATGTCATGTGCGAAGACGGGGGTAACTCCGCCAAAAAATAAACCGAACATTAGAATCAATGGAGCTAGTTTCCGGAACCATTGTATAGGCATGATGATGCCCTCGTTTCTTCTTGAAGTTAGGAGCGGCCGCAGGTTTTCCCTGCGGCCGCTGTTTTATTTTTCAATGCGGGTTCTACTTGTTGTTATCTTTCAAGCTCGGATTCACGGTGACGACCACAGTATCCGTGGCAGTGGCGCCATCATCATCTGTCACCGTAAGAGTAATGGTATGGGTGCCAACAGTCAGCTTAACGCTCGGAGTGGCGTCGGTGGCAATCGTGGTTTCCCCCTCTTTCCAGACATAGGAAGAGATCGTTCCGTCCTGATCCAAGCTTTTGGTCCCGTCTAGGGTAATCATTTCGTAACCCGGATCTTTGGGTCCGGTTCTTTTCGGTGCGTTTACATTATTGCAGCTGTTGCCGTTGCAGTCGTCAGTCACCGTCTGGTCAAGTCCGGCATCAGCAGCGGGTACCTTGTTGTTGTTGAGTGTCACGGTCTCAATGACCGAGCCGTCAATCCGGCGGGAAGTGACTTTCATAGTTTTTCCATTCACATCGAACTCGGATAGGAAGTACGCACTTTCGGCTTTAACAATGTTCGGCCATGTCGGATCTACTGCATACGAAGGAGCGCCGCCGCCGCCGGAGGTGAGGTACTCGATCCCTTCGTATTCCGCACGGGCATAGTTATGGTTATGTCCGTTGAGGTACAACTGTACTCCATACTGCTTCAGGAGGGGATGGATGACATTCTGAACATTCGTGTCGTTTCCATGAGTACCGGCACCCCACGCTGGATTGTGGGCCATCACAATCTTCCACGGTTTGGTTGTGGAGGCAAGGTCGTTGACCAGCCAGTTGTACTGAGCCGAGCCGGGTTTATAGTCGGAATACTCGTCCAGTACTGTAATATGAACCGGGCCGTAATCGAAGGACCAGTAGAAATTAGACACGTACGGGTAAGGGAAGTACTTTCCATAGACAGATCCTGCTCCCTCATGGTTGCCCCTTGCTCCAACCATAGGAACCTCGGACTGGAGAGTGTGCAGCTGAGGGTAGGTGGATCCGGGAACGAAGTATTGAGCTGTCCAGTTGCTCTCCGTATCACTCGAGGCAATATCCCCGCTGTTCAAGAGAATAGTCTGGTAGGCAGGATCGGCGGCATAAGCCTTAAGCGCCAGGCCGGCTACCTGCTCCTGATAGCTTGGTTGGGTACGGCTGTCGCCGTAAGACAGGAACTTCACGGAAGTAGCATCGTCCGCAGGCGCGGTGACGAAAGAACCAGTCTGACCGTCTACATCATAGTAATATTTGGTAGCCGGCTTCAGCCCATTGATGGTGAACTTGTGCTGGTGGTCGGTACCGTATGTCCCGACGGTCTCTTGTCCCATCGTATAGGAAGTATCGGTACCCCATTTGATGACATTTGCTTGGTCATCGCTCGTCTGCCAAAGGAGGCTCATTGAGGTGTTGGAACCTTCGAACAGCAAATACGGGCTTTTAATAAAGTTGCTTTCAGCTGACGCATTGAACATACCAACCGTAAAAAGAAGAGTACTAACACTTACAAGTGCGGTTACGCTTTTCCACTTGCCTTTCAACTTGCCTATTAATTTTTCCTTCATCATGAACTTCCTCTCAACTTCATTCTAGTAGTCGGAGACACAGGAAACCGCTTCCCAACCTCCTTTCACCCACTGACATTTTTAAGAAATTACGGTTAACAGGTTTCTTCCGACTGTCCGAGCAAATCACATCTTACTCGTCTAACGTAAATTCTGTTGTAAGAGTTCTTTAAGCTAATATTAATGTTCTCAAGTCCCACCATATCGTAATGTTATTGAATCCTTTAATAGAATCAATAATTTTTCAGTTTCCTGAACTTGCTATGATATTCCCCTTACAATTCTTCTGTAAACTTCATTGAGATAATAATAGCAATCAACGAGAGAGAGATGGACAGCCGATGAAATCATTGTTCACTGCAAGAGATTTTGCGGTTACGCAAGCTTGTGTAGCCGCTGCCCTTTTTTTATCTATTCCTTTGGTCAATGTGATCGGATTCAGCAACCATAAGCTTGAAGCCGTCCTTCACGGATTGGGGGCAACCGTCACCGTTATCATGAGCTGCCAAATGATTCACCTGACCTATCCCATGCTGCGGGGCAAGAAAGGGGCAGCGGCGAAACTGGAATGGGTGCTCTGGCTCACAAATGTTATGGTTCTGCTCACGATCGTGTTCGGTAACTGGCTCTACATCGCATACCGGGGACCTGACGGTCCGCAGGAATGGCTGATGTTCCACAGCCCCGAGGTACATTTGATCCTCATGGAATATAAAGAATTCGTCTCGCTGTATCCGCTCCCCTTGGGAATTGCGGCAGGCTTTTTATTGCGCCGGTTTCGCCATACGCTCAAACCTGGCTCGGCGGTTAGCGGAATCATCGCTTTATTGATCACGCTATTCTGGATCTGTCTGCTGATTGGATTTGCGTTTGGCATCGGCATAGCGAAACTGAGAATGGTATGAATCTTAAGACGATCCACTGGGGGAGAACATCATGAAAAAAGACAAGCAACGAAAAACGGGCGAGGTCGCATCCGTTCTGCTGTCAGTATATCTCGGTATCCTTGCGACAACGGCCAGTCACTTATGGAGTTATTACAATCCGCTCAAAGCGAATGCGATTTTGCTGAAGATAGGCTCATGGATTCCCTCTTGGTGGGGTATCGGTCCCTATGCCGGTAAAGAAACGGTAGGACTGCTCGTTTGGTTGGTCTCATGGGCTATATTCCACTGGACGATCGGACGGAAAGAGGTTGATCTGAGACCATGGACGATCGGATTTGCCATTGCATTTGTTGGCAATCTGATCATCCTGTGGCCTACGGTTTACCACACGATCCTATGGTGGCCAGTCCTGCCGAACACGCTGCCCGGAGGTGAAGGTTAGCCATGCTGATTATTTCCAAATATAAACTCTCATTATCGCTGCTGGTATTCATTTGTGTTCTTTGGTGTTCTTTTTATTGGACAAGAGTGCCGATGGCAGGATTCAAAACTTCCGCCGCATCGTCCATCTCATTTCGATTCGGTTATTTTAGTGAGCAGGGAGGGGAAATCGGGGATTCGTTCAAGCAATTCCAAGACATTTCGTACTTTGTCGCACCCGATCAGTGGCTGCAGAATCATCCGGAAGCGCAAGCATCCCAGATTTATCCCATATATGACAGTTCTGCAACGGAACAGCGTTTCAACCAAGCTTATCCCCATGTGCCTACCGGGACTCTTCCGGGTTACGGGAAAACGGTGTATGCGGCCAGTCATGGCAACGCCAGGATGTTCTTCCTGAACGCCGATCGGTTATCGGGTGCGGGAGACGATCAGTTGGAATGGATTCGCAGGACGGCTAATGAAAATAAGAAGCTTTTCAACTTCGTCTGGCTGAGCAAAGATCCGAAGCTTCCCGAAGTATGGAACGCGTTCAGAGCCGCCGGAATTAACGCAGTTTTCATCGGTGATTCCGTATATGTTCTTAAATTGGCCGTTACGCAGCAGTCTTCCGATGATATGCCCACCGAATATGAGGGCTGGGAAGTTTGGGATTTGAACAGGCTGAAGGAAAAGCCCTTCATTACGGTATTGGAAGCCACAGATAATACGTTGTTCATTAAAGCTGAAAATAAACAAGGACAGGTCCTGGATCAACTGGAACAGGATGCGCAGAATCTGGCATCTTGGAATCTGACTACGTTGAAGGAAAAACAGGAAATCCCTCTCGTGGGGATTCAATCTATATGGCGCTATCATCCGGGCAGCGAGGCAATCAAATCCGCTTTACCGGAAGGGGTGGACCTGGTGGGAGAGGGGCCGATCATTGAAACATCTCATACGGAAACGGTTCCACTGCCTGCTAACGATTGGCGCAGTCCGGAATACAACGATTCCGACTGGAAGTTCGGCAGGGCTCCTTTGGGAAATACGAATAACAAGGAGCGGCAGACTTATGTTCAAACAAACTTGGAGACCGTGAAGTCTCCAACTTATTACTTTCGCAAGTCGTTTGACTTGGATGCCGATCCCAAGAAGTTATCCGATTTAGTTTTGAATATCGCCTACGAGGACGGTTACGTCGTTTATCTGAACGGCCAGGAAGTATCCAGGGACGCCATTCTATCCGGGATCTTAACCGGATCCTCGCTCGCGTTTCCGAATGAATTTTCCTTTTATCGAAGAATTGATCTAAAAGCCCATTTGAACAAGCTGCTGAAGGGTGCTAATGTCATAGCTGTTGAGGTGCACCGCAGCCACCCCTCCTCGCCCAATCTGTTCTTTGACCTGGCATTGTCTGTTGAATCAGAATGAAAGGAACGTGGATCATGCGGATAAACCTGATGAATTTCATAAGTAAGCCTGCAATGAGAATCGGCTCATCATTCTTGTTGATCGTCTGCCTTGCCAGCATGATGACGGGATGTGTCCCCGCGCCAACCAGCCCAGTCCCCTTGGCCGAGATTGCCGTTACAAATGGACACTTATTGGTACAAAACCACACCGGACATGTATGGTTCAATGCCAAAATCACCATCGATGACGAGTACACTTATAAAGTGGATGTACTGCCTGCCGTCAAATCCAGCCTGCCGTTATCCGATTTCGTTGACGATCAGGGCCATAGTTACAAGCGCGGGCTGCTGAGCGTGCGCAATGTAACGATCGATGTGCCCGATACGATGGGCAATATAAGGCATTTTCGTTGGTAATTCGCGGCCAATGAAAATCAAGAAGAAAACCCTTGGGAATCAAGGGTTTTCTTGTTCTTTTATTTTATTATGATATTAAGCCCTGGCCCATTTCTTCCGATACTGGTGCGGCGTAGTGCCCATGCGCTGTTTGAACAATTTACAAAAATAAGAGCTGTTCGCCAAACCAATCTCCTCAGCAATGAGCGAGATTGGTTTTTTGGTGGTCGTTAACAGCAGAACGGATTGATGGACCCGGCGGGCCATGATGTATTCGGAGATGCTGATGCCTGTCGCCTCTTTGAAGAGATGCGAAACATGATAGGGAGATAAATGCAGCGATTTGGCCATGTCGTCCAGCCGAAACGGTAACGTATAGTTGGCCTCGATCCATGTCAATATGTGCTCCACCTGATGATTTTGGCGAAGGGCCGGTTTGGGCAGTCCAGCTTCCGTCCGCTGATTCCATACGTGTTGGATCGAACGGTACAGCATAACGAGAAATAAAGAAAATTCCTCATATCTTTCTGCCTCTGAAAGCGCGTGTAATTGATCATCCAAGCTTTTGTAGACAGCGTCCAAGATGTGGAGCTCATCCCCGGTGTCATACAAGCACGGAACAGGGAGTTCCCCTAAATACATGAATCGATAGAAGGTATGAAGCGAAGGCCATTTTTCAAAATAAGACTCAAACATCGTCGGTTCAAAGGTCACAAGGGAACGTTCGAAGCATTGGCCTTCGTCGTATTCGAGCTTGAGATGATGAAGCTGATAAGGCTGAAAAATGCAGAGCATGCCCGGTTTGATGTCGTAGCGGTTGTTATTGACGATCATCGTCCCTTTCCCTTGATGGATCAACAATATTTCCACCCCAAGGTGGGAATGGAAGGTTTCTTTATGCTCATAGTTGACGCTTTTTCGTTTATAGGCAAAATGCAGGGGCACCTCGCTATAGTTCCCCGCTACAAAAGACATGGCTGCTGCCTCCTTCTTCCCCCGTATGTACTCGCTTTCGAATCTATTCTATCTCAGAACCGCAACCCAGTGTTATTTTTCCCCCCACGGCGAAGCACAATGTTCTCGCAGCTTCAGTTAATATTCTTATATACCAATGAAGAACGCTCAGGGGAGGTTAAATGGATGATCAAGGTTGCGATTATAGGGACCGGGGCGATTTCGTCCGCTCATATCGAAGGTTATCTGCGGCTGAAGGACCGCTGCCAAATTGTTGCGTTATGCGATCTTTATCCCGAGAAGGCCGAAGCCAAGCGGGAGCAATACGGTTTGGACGCTGTCATTGTTAAGGATTACAAGGAACTGCTTGATCAGGAGATCGATCTGGTATCCGTTTGCATGCCTCCGTTCGAACATGCGCCGGTCACCATTGATTTTCAGAATGCAGGCAGTCATGTGATCGTGGAAAAGCCCATGGCCTCTTCTCTTGAAGAATGCGACGCCATGATCAAAGCTGCGGAACAAAGTGGAAAAGTATTATCCGTCATTGCCCAAAATCGCTTCAGAAATCCGATTATGAAGCTGAAGCACGTTATTGACAGCGGATTGGCCGGCAGGATTCTTCATGCCCAGGTGGATTCGCATTGGTGGCGGGGCCATTGCTATTACGATTTATGGTGGCGCGGCACGTGGGAGAAGGAGGGAGGCGGTCCGACGCTGAATCATGCGGTTCATCATATCGACGCCTTGCTCTGGATGCTGGGTCAGCCCAGCGAGCTTCAGGCTTATATGAGCAACGTCGCGCATGACAATGCGGAAGTAGAGGATCTGTCCATCGCGATTTTAAAATATCCGAACGGCAGCTTGGGGCAAATTACAAGCTCCGTCGTTCATCATGGTGAAGAACAGCAGTTTATTTTCCAGGGTGAGCATGCCCGGATCTCGGCGCCGTGGCGGGTCACGGCTTCCAGGTCACTGCCGAACGGCTTCCCGGAGCGGGAACCTTCTCTCGAGGAGAAAATCCAGCAATACTACAACGAGCTGCCGGATCTGCCATACGAAGGCCATACGGCACAGATCGATAATGTGCTGAATGCGATCGAGACGGGCGCGCCGGTACTGATTGACGGAATCAGCGGACGGAATACGCTGGAACTCATTATGAGTATTTACAAATCCGCAAGCACCGGAGAAAAGGTCAAACTCCCCCTGCAGCAGGACGATCCTTTTTATACGCGGGAGGGCCTGATGAAGAATGCACCTCATTTTTACGAAAAGGGCAGCAGCATTGAAAACTTTGCGGATCTGAAAATAACGACAGGAAGCCGTTACGGCGGCGTAACGAACGGACAAACGTCAGGCGAACAGTAAATCCCAATCATCGGGATGGACAACCTTAAGCGCGAAAGGGATGAAGGAGATGCAGAAGAACGACGGGATGAATTATGCCCCGAAAGGAAAACCCAATTCAGTAGTCGGGCCGGGTGAATTTGTGATCGCCGCGGTAGCGCTCGATCATGGGCACATCTATGGAATGGTCAACGGACTGATCGAGGCAGGCGCTACATTAAAGTGGGTTTATGACCGTGACCGGGCCAAGGCGGAAGCATTCGCACGAACCTATCCCCAAGTAACGATTGCAGCCTCTGAGGAAGAGGTTCTGGCAGATCCGCAGGTTCAGCTTGTTGCAGGAGCAGCCATTACTTCGGAACGCTGTGCGCTGGGACTTCGGGTGATGGACGCAGGCAAAGATTATTTTACGGATAAAGCTCCCTTTACAACGCTTGTGCAGCTGGAGTCGGCCCGCGCCAAAGTGCGTGAAACCGGAAGAAAGTATATGGTTTATTATAGCGAAAGGCTGCATGTCGAATCGGCGGTTTATGCCGGGCAGCTCATTGAGCAGGGCGCGATTGGGCGGGTGCTGCAGGTGACGGGATTCGGACCGCATCGGTTAAACGCTTCGTCTCGGCCGGAGTGGTTTTTTCAAAAGAAGCAATACGGAGGAATTCTATGCGATATTGGCAGCCATCAGGTCGAGCAGTTTCTTTTTTATGCGGGTTGTAAACAAGCGGAGGTTCTGCATAGTAAAGTGGCAAACTACAATAACCCTGAGTATCCGGAGCTTGAGGATTTTGGCGATGCCACCCTGCTAGGGGACAACGGGGCCACGCAATATTTCCGGGTGGACTGGTTTACGCCGGACGGCTTAGGTTCATGGGGAGACGGACGCACCCTGATGTTGGGAACCGAAGGTTACATTGAGCTGAGAAAATATATCGATATCGCCCGCGACCGGACCGGCAATCATGTCTACCTGGTTAATCAAGAAGGGGAATACCATTTTCATGTTGATGGACAGGTTGGATATCCGTTCTTTGGAGAACTCATTCTGGACTGTCTGAATCGAACCGAAAATGCCATGACGCAGGAGCATGCCTTTATGGCGGCTGAGCTGTGCTTGAAAGCCCAGGAAATGGCGCTGGACGTGACCCGCGGCGGCAGCTGACTGCATGAGTAAGCCATGATGGTCATGGGGCAGCTGCTTATAATGCATCTGTTAAAATAAGCTGGGGAGGGCCTCGTATGTATCATACAACCCTCCCTTATTCATTATTTAGGTTGATCTATCAGTTGTTTGACCATGAGGATATGAGGTATGCCATCTTCCATAAATTCCTCCGAAGAAGTTCGATACCCAAGTTTCTTATAGAACCCTTCCGCCTGACTTTGCCCGTGCAATTTAACCTGCTGTATCCCTTTGTCTTTAGCGATCTCTTCTAACGATGCAATGATCCTTCTCCCGATTCCGAATTTGCGGTAAGGCTGCAGGATGCAAATCCGCTCCAGCTTCCCTGATCCTTCATGAATTCGTATCCTTCCCGTCCCGACGGGCTGCTCATCATAATAGGCGATGATGTGCTCACATGGTCCACCCAAAGTATCAAACTCGTCGAATTCATCATTCAGCGGAACGCCCTGTTCCTCAACAAAGACGTTTCTCCGGATAGAAAACGCAGCCTCTAACTCCTCAGGTAGATTAATTCTTTGGGTTTTCAATCGTTCTCGGCCCTTTCATGATGTATTCAATGATCGTTATTCAAATTATAGGATGAATTATGTTGTAAATGCAATAAAAATAAATTTCTGCGGTTGAAACCACCCACGAGGAGCAAAAAAGCCCCAAATAACGGGGCTTGAAAATCATATGGGTCTCATGAAAAAAAAGCTGTGACCATCTCAATCTCAATTTTAGCTCTGTACGCTTGTCTTGATAAGATCTTTGGCATGCTTCCTGCCTGTCGATAATAGACTGTCACTCAGCTCGGCATCACTAACGGAACGCGTCAGTACAATCGTGCCGACCATAAGGCTCAGCAAAACTTGGCCAGTCAATGGATCGACTTCTGCCAGGTCAGAGATAAAATCAATCATGCGCTGCAGCTCCTCGGTAAAGACTTGGCGCACCTCTTCGGACATTCGGGATACTTCAGCGGAAAGGGCGGGAAGAATGCAGCCCACCTCGGTTTGGTCGCGATGCTGTGGACTCAAATAATAATGAATGACCGCGTGGATCTTGGGTGCTTCCTTTTCCTGGTCCGCCGCCTTCTGCAGCAGGGCAATGGTCTCGCTGATCGCAAAGCGGCAAGTTTCAGCGACCAATTGCTCTTTATTGTCAAAATGTGAATAGAACCCCCCGTGCGTCAGACCGGCACCTTTCATAATAAAGGGAACGCTGATGTCGCGTACTCCGCTGGTTCGAATGGCTTTGGCTGCACTTTCAATAATACGGCCGCGAACCTTTAATTTGTGACCTTCCGGATAAGGCAAAGCAATCACTCCTAGTGGCAAAAAACGCATTTTAAAATATTATAGTCATCATAATTAAACCTGTCAATTTCACTCAGTCCAATCGTTTGGTTTTGCGGCAAATGAGCAGATGATATTGACTGTTTTAAAATATGATGAATATAATATATTACGTTCATCATATTTTATTTCGGAGGTGCAAAGTTATGAATGACCTTAAATCGGTAGACACCCTGGTAATAGGATCGGGTCCGGGAGGTTATGTGGCGGCGCTTCGGTCAGCACAGCTTGGAATGACAACGGCTGTCGTTGAGCGCGGCCGGATCGGTGGAGTGTGCACCAACATAGGCTGCATTCCTTCCAAAGCGTTGATTGGGGAAGCGCATCGCTTCAAGCAGCGTAAGCAATGGAATCACACAGTTGCTGCTGCTGTTGCTTCCTTTGAGGATGCTCAGGCCTTCAAACAAGCGGTCGTAAATAAGCAAGCCGGTGGAGTTCAATATTTGTTAAAGACGGCCGGAGTTTCGATTCTTGAAGGAGAGGCCCGCTTGATTGACGAGCACACCGCTTCCATTCAACAAGCGGGAGCCGAACAAAGGATTTCTTTTAAACACGCCATTTTAGCAGCAGGTTCTCGTCCAATTGAGCTAGCGGCTTTGCCCTACGGCGGACGTATTATGTCTTCCACTGAAGCGTTGTCCCTTTCACAAATTCCATCGAGCCTGGTCGTGATCGGCGGCGGTTATATCGGCGTTGAACTGGGGCAAATGTATGCCAAATTCGGAACAAAAGTTACGATTCTGGAGGGAGGAGGACAGGTGCTGCCCGGATTTGAGGCGGACCTTGTGGCTCCGGTTGAACGGCAATTAAACGAAGACGGTGTAACTATCATTACGGAGGCTATAGCCGTCCATGCAGAACAGGATGCGGGCGGGCTGACACTCCGCTATGTGTGTCAAGATGAGCAGCGTACTGTTAGAGCAGAATATGCGCTGGTGACTGTCGGAAGAAGACCGAATACGGACGGCGGATTAGGGCTCGAGAACATCGGCTTGCAGACAACAGGCAGGGGGCTGATCGAAACGGACGCTCAGTGCAGAACGGCGGTTCCGCATATATTTGCGATCGGTGACATTACGGAAGGTCCGGCTCTGGCCCATAAAGCTTCCTACGAAGCTAAAGTCGCTGCAGAAGCTATCGCCGGCAAACCTTCTATCGTGGATTACAGAGCCATTCCGCTTGTTGTATTTTCCGAACCTGAATTGGCCAGCGTTGGTCTGACAGAGACAGCATGCAAGGAACAAGGCATCCCGGTTATCGTGGGCAAATCCTCCTTTAGTATTAATGGCAGAGCTTTGGCGCTGAAAGAAGAGCCAGGATTTGTGAAAATCATTGCGGATCAAGCGTCGGGGATCGTTAAAGGAGCGCAAATCGTAGGCATAGAGGCGTCAACCCTCATATCGGAGCTTGCCTTGGCGATCGAAATGGGAGCGACGGTAGAGGATCTCGCGATGACGATTCATCCCCATCCTACGTTAGGGGAAGTCATTATGGAGGCGGCCGAGAACGCGGTGAGAAAAATGAGGATTTTAAATAAATAATGAGAATTGCAAAATAAATGCGGATTTTTGCCCCAAAAAGAAAAGCCATTTGCTTAAGCAAACGGCTTTCATGACGGCGATTCATAATCAGCTCATCCTGTCTTTCTCGTTCTTCATCTTGTTCATCTCGGTTAATGTCATCTCATTGCACTGCCGGATGAAGTTCAAAATCAGCTGCAGTTCCTGCTCCGTATACTGCGAGACGATCTCGAGCGTCGACTGCATAATCGATTGGAACAAGGGAGAGATGGATGCCGAGCCTTCCGGCACCGGTTTGACGACGACACGTCTGCGATCGTTCGGATCCTTATCCCGGATGACATAACCCGCTTGTTCGAGCCGGTCGATGACACTGGTCACAGCACCGGTTGTAAGCCCAGTTAACTGGGCCAGCTGGCCGGCCGTGACAGGTCCGGCTTGATTCAAGTAATCCAGGCATTTGTGGTCGGTGGCGTTCAAACCCAATCGTTCCGAAATGAGCTGATGGAACATCACGGCACGGGTGCTGTTCTGGCGCAGCTCGTGCACCATTTCCTGCTGTAAGGAAGCGAGTTCGGGTGACACGCGGTCCTTTTCTTTTGACATCTTGATTCCTCCGCGTATGCGACTTATGTCTTTTCTCGTTAAGATAAACATTATATTAAGATGATTTGCCGATCAAGACTTATTTACTCTACATAGTCACATTAAGGCGATTTATTTTGACCCAATCCACGAAAAGGGCGGTTTTACGCAATGTGAAGTAGGATTAAAGATCAGCAGCGGAGGATCTGCAATTAAGCAGAAAGAAAACCCTTGTTAATCAAGGGTTTTCTGGTTTTCCTCTATGCATGTTTAATAGATGCGATATTTTCCGCTTAGCGCCAGGAGGCTAAAGAAATAAAGGCAGTTGTCGTAATATCGGCGAGTGCCTGTTCTAAGCGGTGTGTTCCAGAACTTGTGAACAAAGAGGAGCGCATCTTCACCGTCGGCGGCCAGCGATGCCATCGCATTGGTGGCCAACAGCCCGATGGGGTGCAAGGCCGGCTCTTCAAAAGGGCTCCCGTCGATGCGGTATCTTCGGTATTCGGAAGGCTCGATCTCCCGGAAAAACCGCTGAATCCGGTTGGACTGCCCGACCTGCCATGGATCCTGGCGGAACCATTCCCAGTCGAGGGCAATGTTGGCCGCCACCCGGTACGCATCGCTGAAGAAATGGCGGTAATCGCCATGGGGCTGCGGTTCAGCCGGCGTGCCGTCATAATTCGCATACTCCGGAGACAGTCCTGTTTCGGGGTGACAGGCCAGATGCAGATAAGCCCGGCTGGCGACGGCAGCTTCTTTCCAAAAAGTCCGATCCCGTTCGTCGACACGCTCGGAGAACAGCTCATAGAAATGGGGAAGGTGATAGGATGGATCGCTGAAGGGAGACTCCGGAATGAACTTGATGAGCTTGGTTGCAGGGTCCCACATCGGATCTCCTTCCTGGCCCCGGCCTTTATGGACGCAAGCGCGAAGAATCATCCTCGCCTGCTCGGAGTAATCGTACGGCGGCAGTCCGTCGCCCCACCGGCTTGAAGCAAAGAACAGGGCCATTGCGAAGTATTCCTCCCCGTCAGGAGCGGGTCCAGGAGACAGGCGGGTGCCGTCCGGCTTGCAGTGCCAGGCGAAATAATCCTTGTAGCGTCCTTCCTTATGCTGCATATACGATTTGGAAAAATTCCAGAGCCGGTCGAAGATGTCTTTATTATCCATCTGAACGGCCATCATCATGCCGTATGACATGCCTTCGGTGCGGACGTCCGAGTTGCCTGTATCCAGAACATAACCTTTATCCTCGCCAAGAGGAAAGTAGATCCGAACCTCAGGTGCACCGTCAAACAGGTCGTTCCATGCCTGTTCAAGCCTGGCGTCGATCTCCTCTGGCGAATAACCCGCTTCCAGGAATACATTCCGATATTGGCCGGTATAAAACGCTCCTTGCATCGTTAGAGCCATAATCAACCTCCAGCTGTTAGTTTAAGCTTATCGTAACATAAGGGGCACTCTAAAAATTAAAGCGTTTACCCTTCAAATTATAGATGTTCGTGTTCCGATGTATAAAAATAATACTTTACCGATCGTTCCCAAAATGTTATGCTGAATTCGTGAAGAAGAGGGTTCACAGCGTTCGAAGTAGAATGTGCATTCTCAAAATAGGCAATGCTGTTCTAAGGTAAGGAAGGGGAAAGCGAAGGGAATGGGAAGCGGAAAGGACAGATTTTCTATACCGATGATTCCCGAAATGATAATATAACGGAAGGAGGTGTACGGGGTGGCCAGAAGCAAAGAATTTGAGGAAAGCGCCGTTCTCGAGAAAGCGATGAAGCTGTTCTGGGAACAGGGCTACGAGAAGACATCCATGAACGACCTTGTCGAGCATATGGGCATTCACCGCAGAAGCCTGTATGATACGTTCACCGATAAGCATACGTTGTTCCTGAAAGCGATCGACCGCTTTGGGGAACGGTTCAACGCCAGAATGTCCGCAGGGGTTAAGCAGTCGGAAACGGCCGAACAAGCGCTGAAGTTTGTTTTCCAATACATGATGCATGGGGATGAAGACGTACCGCCAGGCTGCATGGTCGTGAACTCGGCCGTGGAATTGGGGATCCGTGATGAAGAGGTGGACGCAAAGGCGACGGAGGCATTTGCCAAGGCCGAGCAGCTGCTGAGGGAAATCGTGTTTTGGGGGCAGCAGAACGGAGAGTTTACAAGGGAATACGAAGCGGAAGAATTGGCGGAGTACCTTCATAACGCTCTGGTGGGAATTCGAGTGATGAAACGGACGTCCATTCCCCAAGAAAAACTGGAGCGGATCGCAGACATTTCGATACGCTTCGTCAAAAAATAAAAACATATTTTTTTTCATAATTATAGAATGATCGTTCTCAAAATGGCAGTGCTAAAACTTTTTAATGAGCATAGCATGACGCATGGTTAATAGAACAATCATTCCCAAAAAAGGAGACGATCATTATGAAGACGTTAATTATTGCTGCACATCCCGATTTGCAGGCCTCCCGGATCAACCGGGCCTGGACCGAAGCGGCACAAAAGCAAGCAGAAACGACCGTACACCTGCTGTATGAAGCCTATCCGGACAAAAAGATCGACGTCGCACGGGAGCAAAGTCTGCTGGAGAGCCATGACCGGATTATTTTTCAATACCCGCTGTATTGGTACAGTACGCCGCCGCTCCTCAAACAGTGGTTTGATGAGGTTCTCACATACGGCTGGGCTTTCGGTCCTGGAGGGGACCGCTTGAAAGGGAAAGAGATCGGTATTGCCATCTCGACCTCGGGTACCGCAGCTTCGTACCAACCCGGAGGATACAACCTGTTTACGATCAGAGATATCGCAAAGCCGGTGGAAGCGCTGGCCAACTATGTTAGCGCCCGCTATCTCCCGCCCTTTGCACTGCATAACGCGCATCATGTGACGGATGAGCAGATCGCCGACAGCCAGGCCGCGTATGTCAAGCACTTGGTTGAGGCGCAGCCCGTACAATACGAAGCACTTGAAATCCATTGACCATTTCATAACGATGACTATTTTCATCAAAACAATAACAGGGAGGAAATAAAGATGAACAACAGCAAAATTGCACTTGTGACGGGAGCCAGCAAAGGAATCGGATTTGAGGTGGCCAAACAATTGGGGCAGCAGGGCATTACGGTATTAACGGCAGCCCGGACGAAAGAAGCAGCGGATCAGGCGGCGTCGGAGCTGCACCAGCAGGGGATTGAAGCGGTCGGCGTTCAGCTGGAGGTGACGAATGAAGCCCATATCGCGGAGCTTGCGAAGTGGATTGAAACGGAATACGGCCGGCTCGATATCCTGGTCAACAATGCAGGCGTCTCGTTGGAAAAACCCGGATATGAAAGGGATGCTTTCAGAGATACGTTTGAAGTGAACACGTTTGCGCCTTATTTTATTACGGAGGCACTGCTGCCATTACTGCTGAAGAGTGAGGCGGGGCGGATCGTGAACCAAAGCAGCGCGCTCGGCTCGATTCAATTCATCCTGACGAACGAGCTGGCGCAGCGGATTGCGACTCCGGCCTATTCGGCCTCGAAAGCGGCGCTGAATATGCTGACGGCCTATTGGGCGCAAAAGACCAGCGGGACGAACCTGAAAGTAAACGCGGTGCATCCGGGGTTGGTTAAGACGCGCATGGGCGGTGACAAGGCCGAACTGACGGCCGAAGAAGGTGCGGTGACGGCTGTTCGGCTGGCAACGATACCTGAGGACGGCCCGACCGGCGGATTTTTCTACATGGATGACAAGCTTCCGTGGTAAATGCTGCCAAGTATTAGCGAAAGCCCTTGAGAGATCAAGGGCTTTTTCTCGTTCTTTCGTATTTTTGCTTTGCATATGACATCTCATGTCATATAATCAAAAGGATAATCAGAATAAGTGGAGGGACATAAAATGGCATCGAAAATCAGAATTGGTATTGTAGGTTATGGTAACCTTGGACGAGGCGTCCAGCAATCCATCGCGCAGAACGAAGATATGGAATTGGTGGCGGTATTCACACGGCGTGATCCGTCGCAGATGCCTGCTGAAGCGGGCGTCAAATTTGAGCATTTATCGACAGTGGAACAATATAAAGGATCGATCGATGTCATGATTCTGTGCGGAGGATCCGCAACCGATCTTCCCGAGCAAACACCGGCCATTGCCGCCCTGTTTAACACGGTGGACAGCTTTGATACGCATGCCAAGATTCCTGAGTTTTTTGCAAGCGTGGATGCAGCGGCTAAAAACGGACAAACCGTCAGCGTCATCTCGACCGGCTGGGATCCGGGCTTGTTCTCCATGAACAGACTGCTCGCTGAGTCGATTCTCCCGCAGGGCAAGGAATACACGTTCTGGGGTAAAGGCGTCAGCCAGGGCCACTCGGATGCCATCCGCCGCGTTCCGGGCGTCAAAGCAGGAGTGCAGTATACCGTCCCGGTAGAAAGCGTCATCGAACAAATCCGCAGCGGCGAAACGCCAGAACTGGCAACCCGCGAGAAGCACGAACGGATTTGCTATGTCGTTGCAGAAGAGGGTGCGGACCGTGCCGAGATTGAAAAGACGATCGTGGACATGCCTAACTATTTTGCAGACTATGACACAACGGTCCATTTCATTACGGAAGAAGAGCTGAAATCCGAGCACAGCGGCATGCCGCACGGCGGATTTGTGATCCGGAGCGGAGTGACCGGCCAAGGAACGAAGCAAATCGTCGAATTCAGCTTGAAGCTGGAGAGCAACCCGGAATTCACCGCAAGCGTATTGACCGCTTATGCCAGAGCGGCCGTCCGGTTGGCCAAAGAAGGAGCCGTTGGCGCTAAAACGGTATTTGATATTCCGCTCGGCTACCTATCCGCGAAAAGTGATGCGGAACTGCGCCAGCAATTGCTGTAATTTTGCACCGATAAATGCATTTAATCGACTAAAAAAATATTTTTTATTGGAAAAAACCCCTAAACCTGCATTAGAATTTAGTGAAGCAAAGCGTTATAGTGCAAAAAAATGTGCGAATTGTGCAAAAGGGGTTGGGTTATGAATAGTGTAATGGATACGAAGGGTTTAAATACAGCCGAAAAGTATGTTAACGATGTGTACAATTTAGTCGTTTCCCGGAATCCTTCCGAGGATGAGTTCCACCAGGCCGTTAAGGAAATTTTTGACTCGCTGGTACCTGTTCTTGCAAAACATCCGGAGTACATGGAAGAAGGCATTTTAGAACGCATAGTTGAACCCGAGCGTCTCATCACATTCCGCGTGCCTTGGGTGGACGATAACAACAAGATTCAGGTCAACCGGGGATTTCGGGTACAATTCAACAGTGCACTCGGTCCATATAAGGGAGGACTCCGGTTCCATCCTTCCGTCAATGCAAGCATCATCAAGTTTTTGGGTTTTGAGCAAATCTTGAAGAACGCATTAACCGGCCAGCCGATCGGCGGAGGCAAGGGCGGCTCCGATTTTGATCCAAAGGGCAAGTCGGACCGAGAAATCATGCGATTTACCCAAAGCTTCATGACGGAGCTGTATAAGTATATCGGACCCGATGCGGACGTCCCTGCCGGCGACATCGGCGTAGGAGCCCGGGAGATCGGGTACATGTTCGGGCAGTATAAGCGGATCCGGGGCGGCAACGAAGCCGGCGTGCTTACGGGCAAGGGCATCGGATACGGCGGAAGCCTGGCGCGTACGGAAGCGACCGGCTACGGATGCGTGTATTTCGTGGATGAAATGCTGAAAGACAACGATCTGTCCTTTGAGGGAAGCAAAGTCGTCGTATCCGGTTCCGGAAACGTATCCATTTATGCTATGCGCAAAGCGAAGGAGCTCGGCGCTACGGTCGTCGCGTGCAGCGATTCCAACGGCTATATCTACGACGAAAAAGGACTGGACATCGATACGGTTCAGCGCCTGAAAGAAGTAGAGCGGAAACGGATTAAAGAGTACGTCAATGAACATCCGGATGCCGTTTATGTCGAGGGCTGCCGTGACATTTGGACCGTTCCATGCGATATCGCGCTGCCTTGCGCCACGCAAAACGAAATCGACGAGGAATCGGCCGCTCTGCTCGTTAAGAATGGCGTGAAGGCGATCGGTGAGGGCGCAAACATGCCGTCCACCCTTCAGGCGATCGAGATTTTCCAGAAGAACGGTGTCCTGTTTGCACCGGCCAAAGCAGCGAACGCAGGCGGCGTTGCCGTATCCGCGCTGGAAATGGCTCAAAACAGTATGAGAATGTCCTGGAGCTTCGAAGAGGTTGATGCAAAGCTGAATGATATTATGAAAAATATTTATGCGAGCTGCGTTCAGGCAGCCGATGAATACGGATATCATGGCAATCTTGTCGTAGGCGCCAATGCTGCCGGATTCCGGAAAGTAGCGGACGCTATGATCGCTCAGGGGATCGTCTAAATCTTCCCCGCAGCTTGGTACACCAATCGAAATGAACTCATATCACGATAAAAACCACGGATAAAGGATGGGATACCCTTCCTTTATCCGTGGTTTTCTTTTTTTATACGTTACGAACCAATCGGAGTACCGCGGCTACATCCCGCATATGAAAAAGCCCTCGGGTCCCAAGGGCTTCTCATGAATATGGATTTAAAAGGCCACAGGCAGGGCAGCCAGCCCTTGGGAGCTGAGCGTAAAGTTCCAAGGGACCTCATCCCGGGGAATGCTCAGCCGCAGGTTCGGCATGCGCTTAAGCAGCGTGGTAAAGGCGATGTCCCCTTCGATGCGGGCCAGCGGCGCTCCCAGACACATATGGATGCCGTGGCCAAAGGCGAGATGCCGGTTGATTTGGCGCGTAATGTCCAGCTCTTCGGACTGGTCGAACTGGCGCTCGTCCCGATTGGCCGATTTCAGCACGGGGATCACGGCATCGCCTTTCTGGATGGACTGCCCGGCGAGCACGATGTCCTCCGTGGCAAAGCGCGGTCCGGCAATGGTGGCCGGCCCGTTGAAGCGCAGCAGCTCCTCAACGGCGGAAGGCACCAGGCTCGGCTCGGCCTTGAGCTTCTCCAGCTGCTCCGGATGATCCAGCAGCATCAGGCTGCCGGTGGCGATCAGGTTCGAGGTCGTTTCGTGGCCGGCAAAGATGAGCAGGGTGATCATCGACACAAGCTCGGTTTCCGAGAGCCGGTCTCCTTCCTCTTCGATCGCGATCAGCTGGCTGATGAGGTCGTCCGCAGGCTGTTGACGTTTGGAAGCCACCAGCCGGGCGGTGTACTCACCGAAGGCGCGCATATTCTCTTCAACGCCCGGCTCGCGTCTTCCCAGTCCCAGCCCGTGGGCGAGAGCGGCCGACCAGGTATGTATCTGCTCCCGGTCTTCCTGGGGAACGCCCAGCATTTCGGAAATGACGTTGATCGGGAGCGGATAGGCGTAGTCCTTGACGAGGTCCATCTCGCCTTGCGCCTGGACATGGTCCAGCAGTTCGTCGGCGATTTCCTGCACGCGGGGACGAAGGCTCTCCATGTATCGCGGCGAGAACGCCTTGGATACGAGGCTCCGCAGCCGCCGGTGGTCCGGGTCATCGACTGTGAGCATGGAGTGTCCGGTGAAAAAAGTGGGAGGTGCGGACGGATCCGAACCGCCGGCCAAGCTCTTTCTGAAATCCTCATTCCCGTCGATCGAAGCGGGGTCCACCGTGAAATGGGCATGGTCTTTAAGCACCTGCATCGCTTCCTCCATCCGGGTGACCATCCACGCTTGACGATCCGGCCCGCCCATCGGAAACGGGATCGGAATGACAGCGTTCAATTCTCTCATCTGGGCGAATACAGGGAACGGATTGTCCCCGCTGGCACCGCTGAACAGATTCAGCGCTTCCGGGGCAATGGGATCTGACGGATTCATCATCAAACCATCCTTTCATAAGCAGAGTATTTTGGCCTTGCCGTAGCAGGACGGAGCTGTCTTTAGGGATGATCGAATGATAGAAATAAGCTGTGATAACAGGTGGAATCATGAAATGGCCCGTCCCGAAAGGCTTGGGCGTACGTGTTCGCGCTGCCGTGTTTGTATTTTGCATTGTGGATTGCGCTTAAATCCAATATAATGTCACTGAGTGACAAAAGTCAATGAAGGAAGAAATCGAGATGAATCCTAAAGAAAACATACATCCCATAGAAGCGCCGGCAGGTTTAAGGGAGCGAAAGAAGCGTCTGGCCCAGGCGGCGATTGAGGAAGCGGCGCTTCGGCTTTTTCAGCAGAAGGGCTATGAGCAGACCTCGATTCAGGACATTGCCGATGCGGTCACGATGTCGTCGCGCACGTTCTTCCGGTATTATGCGTCCAAGGAGGAAGTGCTGTCGGGACCGATCCGCAGCACGCAGCTGGATGGCATCCGATACCTGCTGGAAGCGGAGCCTCCGGCATCACCACATGCTGCCCTGCAGTCGGTCTTCGGTTACCTGGCCGGCCAATACGAGAAACAGCGCCCGGGTCTTGTGCTCCGGTACCGGATTGCCGGGCAGACGCCCTCTATCGCGTCCTTATTTTTGTATACGCTGATGGAGGCGGAGCCGGCTCTCTGTGATGCGCTTTGCTCGAGGCTCGAAACCGGGGCGGACCGTGATGAAGTCCGGTTTCTGGTGGCCGTCTATATGGCGGCTCTGCGCGTCTCCATCGAGGAATGGCTGGAGCAGGGGGACGATGCGGATCTGGTGAATGTGCTGCATCGCCATATGGACCGGCTTTCTTCTATGCCACCGGGTTGAGGCCATACAGTTAAAGCGATAAAAGTTCCGCGGCTCCTGCGGAATCTTTTTGTTGATATAACCGAAAAGCGGGGCCTGCTGTCTTCCGTACGAGGGGCTTGCCCAGGAAATTAGGATTCCTTGCCCGGCTCCCATAGGTGTCGCGGTACTCCCGTACGATCTGGTTCAGCCGGTCCGCCGAATTGCCGAGCGCCAGTACACCGTCGTGCATTGGTCGGAGTTCGATCTGGGCGGCCATTTCGCCGCCATGGAGGTACCGGATCAGCTTGCCGAAGATCTGCGTTCCTTCTTCCGGCAGTTCAGAGACTAATCAATAAACAGCAAGAACACACCTTGAAGCTTCAAGGTGTGTTCTCTATTGAAGGCATAAGAGCATATAGGATTTTTCTTTTCAGAATGGCGCTGATTTTTAGCACTCGGAACATGTCCGGAAAGCCATCAGCTCATCTGAATAGGATGAGTTCGATCAGGCTTGCTTTCTTTTACTGCGGGTTACCAAGCGTAAGCCCGAGGGGCTTCTCCGCCGGGACCCGGGAAAATTTCGTCCAGGCGCGCCAGCACGTCTTCGCTCAGCTCGACCTCAACAACCCGGAGCGTCTGCTCGAACTGCTCCAGCGTCCGCGGTCCGATGATCGGGGCCGTCATCGCCGGATGCACGAGCGTCCAGGCGAGCGCCACCGTCGCCTCGGATTCGCCCAGCTCCTTGCACAGCTTCGAGAACTGCTCCAGCTGCGGGCGCAGCTTCTCAAGCCGCTCGGTCTGGCGCGCAGTCCGCGATCCTTCCTTCGGGTTCAGGTTGCCGCCAAGCACGCCGCCGTCCAGCGGGCTCCAGGCGATGACGCCGATGCCATGCTCTTCCGCGGCAGGGAGCACTTCAAGCTCCGGCAGCCGGCAGAGCAGGCTGTATTTGTGCTGCTCGGACACCAGGCCGAGCAGTCCGCGCTTCTCCGCTTCATACTGCGCCTTCACCAGGTCGCGGCCGGCAAAGTTGCTGGCGCCGACGTATCCGATTTTTCCCTGGTTCTGATGAGTTTGGAAAGCGTTCCAGAGCTCATCCCAGGACACGTTCCGGTCCACATGGTGCATTTGATAGAGCTCGATATGGTCCGTCTGCAGCCTGCGGAGTGAGCCTTCCAGGTGGCGGCGGATCTTGTACGCGGAAAGTCCCCCTTGCTCATTGGGATCCACGATAGGATGTTCCATGTTGCCGTATACTTTCGTAGCTAGCACGACTTTTTCCCGTCTTCCGCCACCTTGGGCGAACCAGCGGCCGATGATTTCCTCGGTCCATCCGCGGTGCTCATTACCGCCGTAGACGTTGGCCGTATCGAAGAAATTGACACCTGCGTCGAGGGCTGCATCCATAATCTTGAAAGCTTCCTTCTCCTCGGTGCTTGGACCAAAATTCATCGTACCGAGGCAGAGACGACTAACCTTTAATCCTGTTTTTCCCAAATAGGTATACTTCACGTTTCAATTTCCTCCTTTTCCTGGTGGATTCGGTAACATTATAATTCTTCTTTCGGTTTCTGGTAAGCACTGAAAAAAAGTATACTAAGTGAATCTCGTGTTACTTGAGCCTGTTTGGACCTGCTTTGAACTAACCTGCGTTGACCTCATTGGACCCTCCGGATCCTTCACTCTTCGTCATCATCCCCTAAACAGGCTGTAAGCCAAATAAGCGGCCGTAACCCACATAATAACGGCGGACAGCAGGTTCAGCCACGATCTGAGCCTGCCTGTCGAATCGAGGTTTCTGGCGGCCCGTCCCGCCGCGGCGAGTCCGGCGAACCATACCCAGGAGACGATGACGCATGCCGCGCCAAACGCCAGCTTTTCCCAGCCGGCATAGTTTAAGGAGCTTGTGCCTACCACGCCGACGGTGTCCAGAATCGCATGGGGATTGAGCAGGGATACCGATACGGCAAAAGCGATTTGCTTTCGAGTCGATAAAGACCGGGTGTCCTCCCCGTTATGGACGGTCGGTTTGCTGGTTAACGTGACGTAGCCCATGTACAGCAGGAAAGGAATCCCCAGCCCCAAAAGGACCGTTCTGATCCAGGCATATTCGAGCACGACGACGGAAACGCCCATGATCGCCAGGGATATCAGCAGCGTATCGCAAAGGGAGGCGGCAATGACAGCCGGCAGTGCCCGGGTCATGCGGGTGTGGGAGGCGCCTTGACCGAACACAAACAGGTTTTGAACGCCGAGCGGCAAAATCAGCCCAAGGGCCAATATGAATCCGTGAAATAGAGCGTGTATCATATCATTCCTCCTGTAATGTCCCTATTTTATCGAAGGTGCCACTGCAGGTCTCCATCCAATTGGTTGATTAAAGACCCGACCAATCTGTTAAAATAAACAAAACAATTACGATAGGAAGAGGACTATGAACTACGAGGAGTGGCATTTGGACAAGTCGTCTCCGGTGCCACTGCACCGGCAGATTTACGAATATATGCAAGGGAAAATCATGAACGGGGAATGGCCTGTCGGCACGAGAATCCCTCCACAGCGGGAACTGGCTGCCCGGTTTCAAGTGAACCGCAGCACGGTGGTCTATGCGCTCGGAGAGCTTGCGGCCAATGGGCTCATCGAATCCAAGGTTGGACAAGGAACCGTGGTGGTCAACAATACGTGGAATCTGCTTGCGGCTGGTCCGGCTCCCGACTGGAACCGCTACGTCCGGGCAGGGGCTTATCCGCCCAACATCCAGCTGATTCAGCGAATTAACCAGGCCGAGGCCAGGGCGGACATCATCCGGCTTGGAACGGGGGAGCTGTCACCTGAGCTTCTCCCTGCAGCCCATATGCAGGAAGTCATCGGGAAGGGGAGGGGCAGGCATTTGTCGCTGGGTTATTCCGAGCCGAAAGGAAGCCGGTTTCTCCGGGAGACGCTCAGCGAATATTTACGGTCCAAGGGAATCTCCGCTTCCCCGTCGTCGATTCTGATCGTGTCGGGTGCGCTGCAAGGATTGCAGCTGATATCGGTCGGTCTGCTCCAGCCCGGTTCGACGGTTCTGACGGAAACTCCGTCCTATCTGAACTCGATCCACGTGTTTCAGTCGGCAGGGATCCGGCTCGCCGGCGTTCCGATGGACCTGGAAGGGATTCGTCCGGATGCGGTGGGACCGGCCAAACGTCAGCATCAGGCGGGGCTGCTGTATACGATCCCGAGCTTCCATAACCCAACCGGACGGGTCATGTCAGGGAAGCGCCGGGAAGAGCTGATGAAGGCTGCGGCCTTGGAGCGGCTGCCGGTAATCGAGGATGACGTATACGGAGATTTGTGGCTGGACGCGCCGCCGCCCCCGCCGCTCAAGTCGGCCGATCCGCAGGGCCTTGTCCTCTATATGGGCAGCATGTCCAAAACGCTTGGCCCGGGACTGCGGATCGGCTGGGTGGCCGGGCCGGAACCGGTCATCGACCGGCTGGCCGACATCAAAATGCAAACTGACTACGGCGCCAGCTCGCTGTCCCAATATGCCGTAGCGGAGTGGCTGAGCACAGGCCGGTACGAGCCACATCTTGCCGATATCCGGCAAAAGCTGAAGCTGCGCAGAGATTTTGCCCTCTCGATCCTTCAGCAATATTTTCAAGATATGGCAACGTGGGAGATACCCGGAGGCGGGTTTTACATTTGGCTGCGGCTGCATGTTCCCATCCCGATTCACCAGCTGTTCGAGCAGGCCCTGAAAGAAGGGATCCTCTTAAACCCGGGGCAAATTTATGACCGGCATGACCGGCAGCATCTGCGCTTATCGTATGCGTATGCGTCTCTTCACGACCTGGAGCGGGGATTGATTCGACTGGCCGGAATGATTCGAGCGTATAGGTGAGGGTTCACCCTTGTGGTCCTGGATTTTGATTCCATCTTTCAAAAAGAATGGTTAATCTCTTGTTCCGAAGGATGAGTTTAGTAGTATAATGAAGTTTAGTGTCGAATGATCACCTTTCAAATTTAATTGAAAATAACTCTGTGTATACGGGAGGAAGCAACATGGACCATCAACAGATTCTCGTCCGTAACAACGTTCAGGTCACCGGCAGCGGCACGCAGTATTTGATTTTTGCCCATGGTTTCGGCTGCGACCAAAACATGTGGCGTTTTGTCGCACCTGCTTTCGAAGATCATTACAAAGTGGTCTTGTTTGATTTTGTCGGATCCGGCAAGTCGGACATTCGGGCGTATAATCCGGTCCGCTACGGCGATCTGGACGGATATGCCCAGGACGTGCTGGATATATGCGAGGCACTCGGGACGAAAGACGCGATTTTCGTAGGTCATTCCGTAGGTGCCATGATCGGTATCCTCGCTTCGGTCCGCAAACCCGAATATTTTGAACGGTTGGTCCTGGTCGGACCTTCGGCAAGATATATCAATGATCTCCCCGATTATATCGGCGGGTTTGAACGGGAGGATTTGCTGGCACTCTTGGATATGATGGACAAGAATTATCAGGGATGGGCGAGCTACCTGGCACCTGTCATTATGGGCAATCCCGGCCGGCCCGAATTGTCCGGCGAGCTTGAGCAGAGCTTCTGCGCAACCGATCCAAAGGTGGCCCGGCGGTTTGCCGAAGCGACGTTTCTTTCGGATTACCGGGAGGAGCTTGGAAAAGTGAAGGTGCCTTCCTTGATTCTCCAATGCGCCGAGGACGTGATCGCGCCGCTGGAAGCAGGAGCTTATATCCATACTCATATGCCGGGTAGCGAATTTCAGATCATGGATGCCACCGGCCATTGCCCGCACATGAGCCATCCCGATGAAACGATTCAGCTGATTCAAGGCTACTTGGCGTCGTCCAAAGCCGGGCAGACAAGCGAGTTTACACGGTAACATGGACGAGAGACTGGACCATGCGGCCCTGCGGATATGTGTCCATGGCCGATAATCGCGTTATTCAGGAAGTCAACGCCACGCTGTGCCGCATGCTGGGATATGAGAAACGGGGCATTTGCGGGAGCAGCTTCGAATCGCTGTTGACCCGTTCCAGCCAGATTTTTTTTCAAATTTATTTTCTTCCGCTCATGAAGCTGAACCGGAGCGTTGAGGAGATGTACTTGACGTTTAAAACGAGCAGCGGTGAAGCCCTCCCAGTACTTCTTAACGCTTCGGCAGTGGAACGGCATGGCGAGTGGGTCTACGATTGCATGCTGATGCCCATGCGCCGGCGGATGGAATATGAACAGCAGATCCAGCAAGCCGAGAGCGCCATAAACCGCGCGCGGGAGGAACTTGAGAAGATCGAGAAACTGCTCCGGCAGAAACGTGATGAGTTGGAGCGGATACAGGGATCGTCTTCAATAGAATAAGTACAATACTGAATCATTTCAGTAAAAGTCGGTATGATAAAAAGCCGCCGGACTCTTGTCAGAGGTCCGGCGGCTTTGGTATTTCCCGGGCGGCATGGCCGTATTTCCGCTTGTAATGGCTCAGCGCCAAAAGCGGCCAAATGTACCGGTAACTATGGTAACGGGAGTAGAATGTGCCGGGAAGGCCGGCCCCCGTCGGATAGGCCGTCATGCCGCTGTCCTGCTGCAGCAGGGAGGACAGCCTTTGAATGCCCCGGTCCATGGCAGGCGACGGCTGCTCCTGTACGGCGATGAGCGCGTCTAGCGCCCAGGCCGTTTGGGACGGTGTGCTCTTTCCGAGGGGAACATAGCGCATGACCCGGTCACTCCGGCAGGATTCGCCCCATCCGCCGTCCGGGTTTTGGATATGCTCAAGCCAACGGACGCCTTTTTGGACCGCATCATGACCGGCCGGTACACCGGCAGCCGCCAGTCCCGTTATCGCCGCCCAGGTACCGTAGATGTAGCAAACTCCCCAGCGCCCATACCACGAGCCGTCTCTTTCCTGATGTCGCATCAGCCAGTTTGCGCCCCGCCGGATGAACTCATGCCGCTGCGTCAAACCCGCAAAATGGCCAAGGTACTCCAGCGTCCTGCCTGTCAGATCCGCTTCGGATGGATCGATGGCCGCGGACTTGGCTCCTTCGATTGCGAGCCAGGTCAGGATGTGCTTGTCGGTATCCTTTTCGAACGCCGGCCAGCCTCCGTCCCGGTTCTGCATCGACAGCACCCAATTCAGCCCGCGGTTCCAAGCTTCCCGGTACAGCGGGTCTGTTTCCGTTAGGCGGGATATCGCACGAAGCGCCGCCGTTGTGTCATCCACATCAGGGTTGATCGTGTTCGACTCGGAGAATCCCCACCCGCCGGGAGCTGTATCCGGGTTATGGAGGCTCCAATCGGCCGGTTTGTCCTGCTGCCGGGACAGCAGGTAGGAGGCGGCCTGACGGATGGCCGGATGATTCTCCGCAACCCCGGCCTCCTGCAGAGCATCGGCGATCAGGGCAGTGTCCCAGACGGTGGAGGGCGAATTCTGAATCGTAGTCGTTCCGTCCGCCTGACACTGCATGGCAGTCAGCCCTTTGACGGCATCGCTAATTAGGGGATGCTCCCGCTCATAGCCCAGGGCAAGCAGGGCCAGAACCATCAGAATCGTGCTGCTTGCGTAGCTGTACAGGGTGCCGTCCGCTTCGATCCGATCCAGCATAAACCGCTCGGCCCGTTCCACGGCGGCTTCATGGATGAAACGCGGCGTACCGATCAGCCTGTTCTTCCCCTGGCGGAGTTCCGCCTGCAGGTTCTCGTACTCCCGCGGCAGCGGATCATCTTCGTCGGGGTCTCGGCGGGGTGCTGCAAGGTCGGAGAGGTCGGGAGCGTCCGGCGGAGAAACCGAAAACTTCCGATCCGCCATGATCAGCAGCGGCGTGAGATGGACCCTGGAATAGCCCGAAAATTCGAAAAAGTTGATCGGAAAATACGAGGGGAACAGCAGCACCTCCAGCGGGATCATGGAGATCGACCGGGGCCAGGGGCGCTGGCCCGTCGCTGCCAGGATTGCCTTGGTCAAAATGCTGTCGACCTTACCAATTCCTCCACGCGAAAGGATATACCGCTTGGCGCGCTGCATATGCTCCTCCTCCGGCCGGCTGTAACCGGAGCAAAGCAGGGCGTAGTAAGCCTCCACCGAAGCCGATAAGCTGCCCTCTTCCTCATCGGGATACAGCCTCCAGCATCCGTCAGGCTGCTGCTCTTTGCAGATCCGGTCGTGAAGCTGCCGGATGAGACCTTCCGGATCCGCCTCCAGAATACGAAAGAGGATGATAACGAAGGCGTCGATGCCGATTCCGTTTTCAAAGCAAAAACGCCAGGAGCCGTCCGGCTGCTGCGTCTTCAGGAGATAGGCCGTCAAACGCCCGATCTCCTCATCTACCGTACTTAGCCTATTGCTCATTTTGCCGCTTCCCTTCGTTTGTTGACCATTGATAGCAATATATGTCGGCAGGGAAGGAGAAATGAGAAAGCCGCTGATTATACCAGGGTTTGCAGAAATCTGCAGATATCCTCGTAAACGAGGCGGCCGTCGTCGAACAGGTCGGTCATGGCGTAAAAACCATGGATCATGCCGGGATAACGCCTGAATGTGACTAAGACCCCGGCCTCCGCAAGCCGTCTGCCATACGCTTCCCCTTCGTCGCGGACCGGATCATACTCGGCCGTGATGATTAGTGTCTGCGGCAGGCCGTCAAGCCGGCCCAGCATCGGCGATGCGAGCGGGTTCGAAAGGTCGGTGCCCTCCTTTAAGTAATGCTTCCTGAAGTAATCCAGCACGTTACGGTTTAGAAAATAACCTTCGGCAAATCGATCTTCCGATTCATAGCATTGCGAATAATCCGTGAGGGGGCAAATTAATATTTGCCCAGCAACATCGACCTGTCCCAAATCGCGCAGCTGTTGGGCAACTACGGCGGCCAGATTTCCACCGGCGCTGTCCCCCGCTAGGGTCAGCTTGGAGGGGGCAAATCCGAGTTCCCCGGCATGATCCGCCACCCACTTGGCGGCGAAGATAGCCTCTGTCGGAGCGACGGGAAAAGGATGTTCGGGAGCAAGCCTGTAGTCCACCGATACGACGGCACAACGGGTTACTGCCGCCAGCATGCGGCACATCGGGTCATACTTCTGCACATCGCAGATGACGAAGCCTCCGCCGTGATAGAATACGATAACGGGCAGCGCGCCTTCCCGCTCTGGCCGGTAGATCCGCAGCGGCAGATCACCGTAAGGCCCCTCGATGCTCCTATCTTGAACCGATGCCAGCTCGAACGAATCTGAAATGACGGTTCCTGCGGCTATTTTGCGCAGCTCCACAGGATCCAGTGTGTGGGAGGGCGGCAGGGATGCCGTATCCTGTATAAATTTTTTGGCTTGTGCATGCAGTGTCATAGAATTCGTTCCTTTCTTTCCTGATATTTGGTTAGGGGACATCATGGCTTGAAGCGAGATTAACATGCCGTTTATACTGAAGGCAGTAGCAAACGTAACTAGCATAAAAACTACCTGGATAGGAGTGGACTCGACCGATGGAAGCCGGTTTGAACCGAAAAGCGATCGGAGATTTCCTGAAAGCCCGACGAGCGCAGCTGACACCGGAGCAGTTTGGGCTGCCGCAGGGACATACGCGCCGTAGAACGCCAGGACTCCGCCGGGAGGAAGTGGCGCAGCTGGCCGACTTAAGCATTACTTGGTACACGTGGTTAGAGCAGGGCCGGGAAGTATCCGCATCGCCCGAGGTACTGGATCGCCTGTCCTCTGCGCTCCAGCTGAGCCCTACGGAGCGTGAATATTTGTATCTTCTTGCGGGGAGGTATCCGGTACCATCCAGAGATATGTCGGCATACAGGCTGTCGCCCGCCTTTATGAATTTGGTGACGAGAACGCCGTATCCCTTTTTCGTCATCGGACCGGAAAATCGCCTTATCGCCTGGAACGAGCTCGCCTGCGAAATTTTGACGGATTTTTCAGCGATACCTCCCGAGGACATGCAGATGCTTCGCCTTACTTTTATGCATCCTGCATTTCAGACCAAAATTATCAATTGGGAGCACTCCACCAAAATCGCACTTTCCTTCTACAGGAAGCTGTATGACCGCTCGGCAAGTCAGCCTTGGTATACCCGGCTCATTGAGGAACTGACCACTAGCAGCAAAGAATTTGCCGAATGGTGGCCTCTTCATGAAGTAGCCGAAAAGAACGGCCTACGAATCGAAGTGAAGCACCCGGCAATGGGTCATCTGCACTTTGAAATCATTACGTTTACCCAAATCAATGATCTGGAAAATCTGATGTGCTGCATCTATATGCCGCTGCCGGAAACACGTACGCCAGAAAATCTGGAGGCATGGTTGAAGACTCGTCCCGCTGCCCGCATGTAAGCGAATTTTTTCGCCGAAGTGCGGGTTTCTTTTTGCCCTGAATGTTCCTGTTAGTTTTTATACTAGTTAAAAATTTGATCTGGTTCCCTCTGCCTCCTTAACGTAATGTGATTTACCGAAAGGAGGCGTCTGTATGAAACCATCACCTGAAGTTCCCCGGCCTTTATCTTCACCGTTACGCCCTCTATTGGTGCTTTCCTTGTGTGCATTTGCCATCGGCATGGCTGAATTCGTCATCATGGGCATACTGCCCGACATTGCTTCGAATCTGCAGGTCACGCTATCGGATGCCGGACTGCTCATTTCAGGTTATTCGCTTGGCGTTGCCGTTACCGCCCCGCTCATCATGATATTGACAGGACGTTTGCCCCGGAAAACGCTGCTTCTCCTCCTTATGCTGCTGTTTGTCATCAGCAACGCTTTGGCCGTATCCGCTCAAGACTTCTCCGTGCTGATGACAGCGAGGATTTTGATGTCCTTGACGCACGGCTCGTTTTTCGGCGTGGCGACGGTCATGGCGGCTGAGATGGTGACCGCCGATAGGAGGGCCTGGGCGATATCCGTTCTCGTTAGCGGCTCTTCCATAGCGAACATCGCCGGCGTTCCCTTTGGTACGTGGGTTGGCCATGCCCTTGGCTGGCGTTATACGTTTGCAGCGATTGCCCTCATAGGGGCCGCAGCGCTGGCGGGACTCTTCCGGCTGCTTCCCGGCCATCTAAGCACCCTGCCTGCGCCGCTGAAACGGGAGATCGGCGTTCTGGGCAAACCGGAAGTACTGCTCGCACTGCTGATCAGCGCTTTATGTTTTGGCGGCGTGTTTATGACCTTTACGTACGTAGCTCCGCTGCTGGAGCAGATCGCCATGTTTGACGGCCGCTCCGTTTCGTGGATTCTGGTTTTGTTCGGCATTGGCGTAACCCTTGGCAATGTAGCGGGAGGGAGGTTGGCCGATTGGCGCTTGAGACCTGCGCTGATCGGAATCACTGCGGGGCTAGCAGTATGCCTCTTTGCCTTTACCGTGACGCTGGAAAGCAAGATTTTTGCCGTGGCAGATATTTTTCTTCTGGGGGTGTTCAGCTTCGGCATTCTTCCCTGTCTTACCGTCCTTGTAATGAGCAAGGCAAAGGAAGCGCCAAATCTGGCCACCACCATGAACGTATCTGCGCTGCATATCAGCAACGCAGTGGGGGCCTGGCTGGGAGGAATGGTCATCGACAGCCGGTTTGGGCTTCGAGCAGTACCGCTTTTTTCCGGAGGGGTTACGCTATTGGGATTGACGCTAATCGTCTTCATGATCCTGCTGGAAACGAGGCGCAGAAGGATTCATCGAAAACAGCAGCAGGCGATTCCAGTGAAAAATTAGGAAGGGGAGTAAACCTGATGAAAGCTCTAATCGTAGAACAACCGGGGGAGGCGCTGGCCTTTCACCTGAAAGAATTGGAGGATCCGGCAGCAGCACCGGGCAGATTGACCATCGACGTCGCGTATGCCGGCGTAGGCTTCGTGGATGTTATGCTGGCCAGAGGGGAATTTGACCACGTTAAGCCGCCTTATGTTCCCGGTTTAGAGGTTGCCGGCTATGTGCGGGAGATAGGCGAAGGCGTCAAGGGCTTTCGTGTAGGCGAGCCGGTTGCGGCGATGACGCTGTCTGAGATTGGGGGATTTGCTACGGTGGTATCGGTCAGACCCGAACTGACCGTACGGCTTGCAGAGCTCGATTCCACTCTGGATCTGGCAGTGGCTGCCGCTTCCATCGTCAATTTGACTACGGCTCTGATCGTGATGAAAGACGTGATCCGCTTGCAGACAGGCGGAAGCCTGTTGATCCATGCCGCCGCCGGAGGGCTGGGAAGTTTCCTTGGCCAGGTCGCCCGCCGGCTGGGTGCCGGCTTGGTGTTGGGCACGGTTGGATCGGAAAGTAAAAAGAGCCTTGCCTCCTCCCTTGGGTACGATGAATTATTTATCCGCTCCGGATTCGTCGAAGAGACGATGAGGGCTACCGGCAGCCAAGGCGTTGATGCCGTACTGGATCCTGTAGGTGGAGCCATGAGAAGGGCGAGTCTTGACGTGATGAAGCCATTTGGTCAGCTCGTTGTGCTTGGCAACGCTGGTGGGGAGCCGGATACACTGCAATCGACCCAAGAGTTATGGTTTAAAAATCTGTCCGTCGCCGGATTTCAGCTTGGTACATACAGCGATGCTAACCCCGAGAGGGCAGGCCAAAGGGCCAATGAAGCGCTGCAAATGCTGGCCAAAGGAGAAGTCCATGCCGACATCTTCGGAATTTACCCGGCTTATGAAGCTCATGAAGCGCTTCGTCTTCTGGAGACCGGATCCACGCGCGGGAAGCTGCTGCTTAAGATGGATGAGTGAACATGCGTTTCGTTTAAGCAAAAAATAGATTGGCTTCAACCAACCTGCATGCTAAAGTAAAAAAATGGATGGAACGATCCGGCAACACCAGCTCCTATCAATCAATGGAAGGTGAATGAAATGGCAGTCAATCCATCAAGCAGCAGCTTGACGTACGAAGTCTTGATCGCAGCTCCGCCCGAGCGGGTGTGGGCGGCCATTGCCACATCGGAAGGAACACGCGCCACGTTGTTCGGGTCCAGTATCGAATCGACCTTTGAGCCGGGGGCCCGCGTCGAATTCCGGGGACCGGGGCCGGATGGGGATCGGACGCTTCATGTGTACGGATTCGTGAAGCAGTACGAGCCGAACCGCGTATTTTCGTATGAACAGCATCCCGCTCCGGCATACAATGAGCAGCATGAGTCCGTATTTTGCAATATGACTTATCAATTGACGCCGGTGGGGGATCAGACCAAGCTGGAGCTCACTTGTGCGTGGTCCGAGGGCAACCCGGGATACGAACACGCCAAGCAAGAGTATCCGGCCTCGTCCTATATGGACGCGATCCGGAATTTTGCCGAAGGGACAGCGTAGACCTGGACGGCAGGGACGCCGCCGATTGATCGGCCTCTCCATTTCGTGATGCCGGGACAGAGCTGCAGACCAAAAAAGGCTTATCTCCATTTGGTGGAGGTAAGCCTTTTCAATGAGCGCCAAGCATGATCATCTATAGAATGAGAGTCTCGAACGGGGACTGGCAAGCGTCCTACTGTTAGCCAAGGGCAATGGCGTATTCCAATTGTTTTATCAAATCTCAAGATGACATACTAATCCCTCCAAGTAGAATATTAGTATTTAGTTTCTTTCTTGATATAAAAGAGTTTGCAGATTGAAACGTATAATGATTGGCAATGATGGTTGTTAAAGGAGTGAAGCTAAATGACCATTTTGTTCAGTTTATCGATCATCATAATCTGTTATTTGCTGTATTCGAATCAGAAACAGAAGCTACTGCTAGTGAACTATCAAGAAAATGCCCTTGAAGCATTCTCTTCTCATGAAGATATGAAGGAGACCCTTCGAATTGGTTTATATAATCGTTTCAAACGTGATTTGGAAATGGAGAAGGAAGGCAATCCATTATTATTTGAGCAATTCGCTGCTGAGATCATAACCACGGTGCGTGGTGCCAGAACTTATGTCACAAAAGGGTCAGGGGACTTTGGCATCGATATTGAAGAGCATTCTGATGAAGGACTATATCTTGGGCAAGTAAAATGCTATAGTGATCAGAATTTAGTAGGATTTGATCCTATCGCTATCGTGCATTCTCAAATGATCAAACAGGGTGCGGCGGGAGGTTATGTGATCACAACGAGTGATTTTTCCTCAAATGCTTATACGTATGCGAAGGGTTTAAATATTGACCTAATTAACGGCAAACAGGTTGTTGATTTGTGGTTGGATTATTTAGACGAGAAACATGATCATATAAATGGGTTACAACCTATTCCACAAATGCAAAATTAAAGTTTAGGTTTATTTTTTTGTTAATGAGTCAGGGATAGGAGATATGTTATAATTTCAGGGTAAGGTTGTTTCAGATCAGGAAAGGCAAAGGAGGTTGGAAGGATGAATTTTAGTCTAAAAGCTCCTGACGGTACGGTCATTGAATCGTATTTGAAAGATCATAAAGAATTTATTCGTATAGATGGCCTGGAATATGAGGTCCACAGTCCTGTAGATGAGCTGGATTCTGATCCTGAAATCCGTCATATGATCGAAGCATCGGAGACGGATCTGGTGAAGGGCAAATTGTACTCCACAGAAGAATTAATCGAATCGGTGAAGCGTGGTGAGCTGTAGTTGATTGTCCAATGGACGGAAACGGCAGCTAATCGGCTACGGCAAATTAAGAGTGAGCATTTCACCGAGCAAGAAACAAGGGAATATAAAATAAGCCTCATCAGACGAGTGGAAGAACAAGTTGTCAAAATGGGAGCTATAATGCCTTCGCGTGAATACCCAAATACGTATTACTGTATCGTCGACCGATATATCGTATCTTACAAAGTGCTGGATAACGGCGAGCGTTATGTGATTACTTCATTCAAGCATAGTAGAATGGAGCGTAAATAAGAATGATGACCGATTCCCAAGGGAGCCGGTTTTTTTGTGCCCACAAACCTAAGCATCGCCCTTCCGCATTCTATGAGGAATTGAAAGGGCTGAAAAGTCTGCTTTCACGTTACTTGGATCTTTGTTAACCTTTTGGAAGCGCCGTATGTGGAGCTGACTGTACGGTGGTGTGAGGGGAGGGGGAAACCGCCGCCTCCCCTCAATTGACCGCAAGCGTGTCACATGCAATTACTTCCCGTACGGATCGATCGTTTCGATCGTACCGTCCTCGTGGATCGTCAGCTCGGTGAATTTGACGCAGCGTTTGTTGTCCGCGCCGCCCGAAAGGGAGCTGTCGTGATAGAACAAATACCATTTATCCTGGAACTGCACGATCGAGTGGTGGGTCGTCCAGCCGATGACCGGCGTCAGGATTTTTCCTTTGTACGTAAAAGGTCCTTGCGGGTTCTCGCTCACAGCGTATACGATGTTATGGGTCGTGCCGGTCGAGTAGGACAGATAATACAGTCCGTTATGCTTATGTACCCACGGTCCTTCAAAATATCTCCGTTCCTCGTCCCCTGCCAAAATCGGCTGGCCGTTCTCATCAAGAATGGAGATTTCACGTAGCGCCTCCTTGAAAGTCAGAAGGTCGTCGCTCAGCTCGGCCACTCTTGGCCCCAGTGCCGGTTCGTCGGCCGCCGGGCCTTCTGCGTTCGGATCAAAGGTGCCCGTCTGCCATTTTTCCAGCTGGCCGCCCCACAACCCGCCGAAGTAAATAAAAGCGCTTCCGTCATCATCCATCAGGACGGCTGGGTCAATGCTGAAGCTGCCTGGAATATATTCCGGCTGCGGAGTGAACGGTCCCGCGGGAGAGGAGCTGGTGGCTACGCCGATCCGGAAAATATCATCGTGATCCCGTGCCGGAAAGAAGAGGTAGTACGTATTGTTCTTATAAGCCGCATCCGGAGCCCAGAGCTGCTGCTTGGCCCAAGGGATATCGCGGAGATGCAGCGCCTCGCCGTGGTCCTGGCATGGGGAGTTCGCATCGTCCATGGACAGGATGTGGTAGTCCTCCATGTCGTACTGGTCCCCGTTATCGTTGGACATGTGCTCATGGTCCAGGTCATGGGAAGGGTAAATATACAACTTGCCTTCAAACACGTGAGCCGAAGGGTCGGCGGTATAGATGTGGGTGACCAAGGGCTCGCGCTGCGTCACAGGCTGAGTCATCTCGTTTCCTCCTTAATCAGTGGTTGGATGGATGCTGCAATAGGTGCTCCTTTCCATTTTAACAAACAAACCGGGTCAAAAACCTACAAGATTTATAGGTCTTTTCCTCAAAATTTTAGGTTTTTAAGAGAATGGATGGTTCCCTTATTGAGACGATCAGTTCTATAGGGGAGCATCCATAAAAAAACAGGCGCCATTTCTGGTGCCTGTACTGCTCTTTTTACCAAGGCGTTTCCGTTCTGTTGGACTCATGTGAAGTAAGGCAAAGGCGCTGAATTACAATCTGGCTTAGGAGGGATTATACAAATATAAGGGCTGGGGAAAGTATTCGGAAGAGTAACTGTCCGGCAACAGTAAAATTTCAGTGCTATTCCAATCATGTGGAACCTTGCTCTAACTCGAACCGTATTAGGATTCAAAACGCGAACGCGAATATGGAGGTAATGAGAGATGAATGAACAACAGGGATGCGTGAAATGCGGGAGCCGCAACGCGAAGACGAAAGAGGTGGCCATGACCGGCACGGGCCTTTCCAAAATGTTTGATATCCAGCACAATCAATTTATTGTGGTCTATTGCGAAAATTGCGGCTATTCCGAATTTTACAACAAACAGTCGTCGACAGGATCGAATATTCTCGATCTGTTCTTTGGGTAAGCCGTGGAGGCGCGCCCTCCACGAGCTTTATCTTGCCCGTTAGCAATGAGCTCGTTTTCCCGAGCCGGCGATAGCCGGCTGCTCGAATAATGAAACAGGTGACGTCCCAAACTCTATCGTCGTTCTGATCCTCGTTCCTTCCCGCCCTCGGTGACCGGCTGCTCGGATATCCTGATAATATTAAATGATTGCCTATTTCTATCATCGTCATTAACAGAATGACCGCCATCGACTATAATCAAAATAACATAAAAAGGGGCGTTATGATGGAGGATATCCTTAAGCAGCAGCGGGAATTGGCTGAGCTTATTCAAAGGCATTCCGTCGATGATGGGGTGCACGAGACACCGATTCCCTCTTTAAATATCATTCAATGTTCGAGGTTGGCCGAACCTTCCCACAGGGTGTTCAAGCCTTGTTTTTGCGTTATCGCTCAGGGATTAAAAGAGGTGTTTTTGGCACAGGAGCGTTTTGAGTATGGACCTACGGATTACCTCATTGCCTCTGTGGATCTTCCGGTTGTAGGAAAAATTATTAAAGCTGCTCCTGAATTGCCTTATTTGAGCATCAAACTGGAATTTACGCATTCACAAATTTTAGAGGTAATCAATGAGGCAAACCTAATCATTACGCCAAAAGACCACACAAATCGGGCCCTGTTTGTTGGCCAGATGGAGACATCTCTTATGGATGCAACACTTCGATTAGTCAAATTGCTTGACCGGCCGAATGATATTCCGTTTCTGGCTCCACTGATCACAAAGGAGGTCCTGTACGCACTTCTTAAGGGTCCTTACGGCGTTAACTTGGGACAAATTGCAATGGAAGGAAGCAACAATTATCGAATCATGGAAACGATTGAACATATAACCCGATATTTCGATCAACCCCTTCGTATTGAAGAGCTTGCTGAAACTGCAAATATGAGCATCCCTTCGTTGCATCGAAACTTCAAACAAGTGACCGGCATGAGTCCTATTCAATTTCAAAAGCAGCTCCGATTGCAGGAAGCTCGTCGTTTACTGCTATCGGAATCCGCTGAAGCCGCTGAAGCCGCATTCCGGGTCGGTTATGAAAGTGCTTCGCAGTTCAGTCGGGAGTATTCCCGTATGTTTGGTGCTCCTCCTAAATTGGACATCAAACAGATAAAAGAAATCTACGATTCATCCAAAAGTATGGTTTTCCTAGGTGATTAACGAAAAATCTTCAAATGGTAACCAGAACAGTTTGCCGAAAGATCAAGCAAATCATTCAGATGATATAAATAGGCAATCATTCAATATTATCGGGATATCGGTCACACGCTTTTTCGTAGCATAATTACTATGGGAAACGGGATGAAAGATGTTGATCTTGTCTACACCAATGCTATGGGAGATGAATTATCCACGGAGCAAATTTATTTAGGCTAATTTCATCGATGAAAGGATGGCCAATGAATGCAAAAGCGTAAATTAGGTAACGGTGGTTTGGAAGTCTCCGCAATTGGGCTCGGATGCATGGGAATGAGTCATGGTTATGGTCCTGCCTCTGATCAAAAAGAGATGATCTCTCTAATTCATGCAGCATTTGACCGGGGCGTAACATTCTTTGATACCGCTGAAGTTTACGGTCCCTATGTGAACGAAGAATTGGTTGGCGAAGCACTGGCCCCGTTAAAGGGTCAAGTGATTATTGCAACAAAGTTCGGGATTCAAATGGAAAACGGCAAACAAGTGCTTAACAGCAAACCCGACACCATAAGAAAATCGGTTGAAGGTTCGCTCAAACGTCTTCAAGTCGAAACCCTTGATCTTTACTATCAGCATCGTGTCGATCCTGATGTTCCCATTGAGGAGGTTGCCGGAGTCGTTCAAAACTTGATTCGTGAAGGTAAGGTTAAGCATTGGGGGCTTTCTGAGGCTGGGATTCATACAATTCGCAGAGCTCATGCCGTTCACCCTCTGACGGCGATCCAAAGTGAATACTCCATGATGTGGAGAAATCCAGAGGACGAGCTGCTTCCTGTCTTAGAGGAGCTCGGAATTGGCTTCGTGCCCTTTAGTCCGCTTGGCAAGGGATTTCTTACGGGAACGATCGATGGAACATCGACTTTTGATAGCTCTGACTTTCGAAATATTGTTCCTCGTTTCCAACCGGATAATCTTGCGGCCAACCAGGTTTTAATCGATCTAATCGGTAAAATAGCGACCCAGAAACAAGCAACGCCGGCTCAAATCGCATTGGCCTGGGTATTGGCCCAAAAGCCGTGGATCGTTCCTATTCCGGGTACGAGAAAATTAGAACGGTTGGACGAAAATTTAGGGGCAGCCGATGTTAAACTCTCCGTTTCGGAACTCACTGATTTAAATGAGGCTCTTTCCAAAATTGAAATTGCCGGAGATCGCTATCCGGCTGAATATGCAAATCGTGTGGGCAAATAAATATTTATATTTAGAAAAGGAGAACTCTTATGCAAAACGTTACATTGAACAATGGCGTTACCATGCCAATCCTTGGTTTTGGGGTTTATCAAATTCAAGATTTGGAACAGTGCGAACAGAGCGTGATTGATGCCATTTCCGCAGGCTACCGGCTGATTGATACAGCGGCCGCATACCTCAATGAAGAAGCTGTCGGGAGAGCAATCAAACACAGCGGTGTGCCGAGAGAGGAATTGTTTATTACAACCAAGCTTTGGGTGCAGGATACTGGATATGAACACACAAAAAAAGCATTTGAGGCTTCGCTGAGAAGGCTTCAACTGGATTATCTGGATTTGTATTTAATTCATCAGCCTTTTGGAGACGTTCACGGTTCTTGGAGAGCAATGGAGGAACTTTACCGAGAAGGAAAAGTCAAAGCGATTGGAGTCAGCAACTTCCATAGCGACCGCCTAATGGATCTCATTCTTCATAACGAAATTACACCTGCGGTCAATCAGGTTGAAACCCATCCTTTCTGTCAGCAAATTGAAAGCGCCCAATTCATGAAGGATAATCATGTGCAGATCGAATCCTGGGGACCTTTTGCAGAAGGCAGAAACAACATGTTTCAAAACGCGCTGCTGACAACCATTGCTGAAAAACATAACAAATCCGTCGCTCAGGTGGTTTTGCGTTGGTTGATTCAAAGAGAAGTGGTTGTCATTCCGAAATCGGTTCATAAGGAGAGAATTGAAGAGAACTTTAACGTCTTTGACTTCCAATTGAGCGAAGAGGATATGAGTGCGATCGCTACAATGGATACAAAAGAGAGCATGTTCTTCTTCCATCGAGATCCTGAAATGGTAAAGTTAATTGGTTCGCGAAAGCTTGATATCTGATTCCCTACGAGGGCTGATAATAACCCATCATGATTGAGCTATTGTTCTCTCGGCCCGCTAATTAGGACGTTTTTTTCATATTCGTTCCTCCTGTGATCCACAATATGTTTAACGACGTTGTTTAGAATAAAGCAGCTTTATGAACTGAATATAAACAGCGCCAACTGTTTGGAAAATCCAGGGTTGACAAAAGCAAATGGATGCCATAATATAATTAACAATTTCATACCTCATAAAGGTTTCGATTAGAAATAGTAGAAGTGAAGTGACTTTTCAGAGAGCCGCTGGGTGGTGCGAAGCGGTATGGTCGATCATTTCGAACTCGTCTATGAACCGCCACCTGACAATGTAGGGTCTGCCGGAGTTCCACCGTTACAGGGATAGATGGTGATTGCCATCGAAGAAGATCATTTTTGCTTTGCTGAAAATGAATTAGAGTGGTACCGCGGGTTAAACCTCGTCTCTAGCGTAGAGACGGGGTTTTTTTGTTGGCCAAATTCCGGGTTTGGCCGGCACCGCTTTAAATATATATAAACTACACTCATTTGGGAGGAATAGCAGATGAACCGCAAAATTATCGTATTGGACACGACGTTACGCGACGGAGAGCAGGTGCCTGGCGCCAAGCTCAACACGCAGCAGAAGGTTGAATTCGCGCAGCAGCTGAAGCGCCTCAATGTAGATATCATCGAGGCGGGCTTCCCTGCGTCGTCGGCGGGGGATTTTCAAGCCGTGCAGGAAATCGTCAGAACCGTGGGGGACAGCGTCTCTGTGACCGCGCTCGCCCGGGCGGTGAAGAGCGACATCGAAAGTGTGTATGAAAGCATCAAGCTGGCACAAAATCCGTTTATCCATATCGTGCTGGGCACGTCCAACATCCATGTGGAGAAAAAGTTCAGCCGCTCGAAGGACGCCGTCATGCAGATGGGTGTGGATGCGGTCAAATTTGCGAAGACGCTGCTGCCGGAGGTACAGTACTCCACGGAGGATGCGTCCCGGTCGGAATTCGAATATCTGTGGCAGACGATCGAAGCGGTGGTCAAAGCCGGCGCGACGATCATCAACGTTCCAGACACGGTAGGCTATGCTGTTCCGGAAGAGTTCGGCGAGCTGATCCGCAAAATCAACGACCGGCTGAAAAACCTGAACGACAAGGTCGTCCTGAGCGTGCATTGCCATAACGACCTGGGGCTGGCGACGGCAAACACACTGGCCGCAATCAAGAACGGGGCCGAGAAGGTGGAGTGCACCATCAACGGGCTTGGCGAACGCGCAGGCAACACCTCACTTGAGGAAGTGGTGATGGGGCTGAAGGTGCGGGAGAATTATTTTAACTGCCACACCCAGATCCAGCTGAAGGAAATACTGCGCACCTCCCGGCTGCTGACGCATTTGACGGGCCTGGACGTGCAGGTCAACAAGGCGATTACGGGCGAAAACGCCTTTGCCCACTCGTCCGGCATTCATCAGGATGGGCTGCTGAAAGATAAAAACGTGTACGAAATCATGTCGCCGGAGGAAGTCGGGGCTGAGAGCATGGAATTGATCCTGACCGCCCGTTCCGGACGGCATGCATTCAGAAATGCAGTAGAAAAGATCGGCTTCGACACGAGCAATCCAAACGATTTTGAGGAGCTGTTTGCGAAGTTTCTGCAGCTGGCCGACGCCAAAAAGGAAGTGTACGACCATGACGTATTCTACCTGGTGACCGAGCACCGCAAGATCGATCAAGGCACCAGCCATCTGTATGAGCTGGAATCCTTCCAGGTCGTGACCAACGACCTCGTGCCGACGGCGACCGTCCAGCTGAAAAAAGGCGGCGAAAGCTATACCGACAGCAAGGTCGGGGACGGACCGATCGATGCACTGTACAGCGCGATCAAGGCCTTGGTCGGACTTGACGTGCAGCTGAGGGATTATAAAATCAACAGCCTGTCGCGGGGCAAAGAGGCGATTGGCCGCGTCAGCATCCGGCTGGAATACCAGGGCAAAACTTATTCGGGACGGGCGATGGATACCGACATTATCAAGGCGAGCGCGCTGGCGTTCCTTAACGGCATTAACGCCGCCGTACTGGACGCACCGGGCGAGCCGCAGGCGGCTGTGCAGGGCGCAAGCGAATAAGGAAAGACCGGCGGCAGCTGGACTCAGCCGAATGCGTGAATAGTAATGAACCGTTCCGATAGAAGGGGGTATATATCATGGCGTTAAAAGAGAGTGCCGAGCGGGTGCAGAGCCATCTCCGTGATATGGGCTTTGACCATCGGGTGGTGGAACTGCCGGACAGCACTCGCACGGCGGAAGAAGCCGCGGCGGCGATTGGCTGCGGAGTGGCACAAATTGCGAAGTCCATTATTTTCCGTCTGAGCGGTTCCAATGAACCTGTACTTGTTGTAGCAAGCGGCGTAAACCGCGTCAATGAAAAGCTTGTTTCCTCGTCGCTTAACGTCAAGCTGAAGAAGGCTGATGCAGATTTCGTGCGGGAACACACCGGCTTTGTCATCGGAGGCGTAGCGCCGATTGGTCACCTGGAGAGAATCACGACGATTATTGATGAAGACTTGTTGAAATTCGGCACGATTTGGGCGGCGGCCGGTCATCCGAAGGCGGTATTTTCTTGCACCCCGGAGGAGCTCATTGCAATGACAGCCGGACAGGTAATGACCATTCAATAAGTTATGGAGCCGGGTTGTGGGTACAGCCGGAGACGAACGTATGTATGCGGTTGGGAACCAGTTCGGGCTCCGCATTTAAGGTCCGAACCCAGAAGAAGCAGCAGGATGTGCTGCTTCTTCTGTTCTTATCATTTTTCGTATAGTCCTGCCGCGGATCTGCCGTCATGCCTTGACAAAAGGAACGATTTTGAAGAAACTAGTGATACATAAAAGTTTTTTTGATGTTCAAAATTATTTTTAGATGACAGATTAAAGAGAGTGGGATCTATGGAACATATCAAGGAAGAGCTGAATGTGCTGCTGCCTGTTATCCGGGCCATTGCCGCCCAGTTTGGGGAGAAATGCGAAGTGGTGCTTCACGATTTGACGCAGGGGTACGAAAGCACGATCGTGGCGATCGAGAACGGCCACATTACCGGGCGGAAGGTCGGGGACTGCGGCAGCAATCTCGGGCTGGAGGTGCTGCGCGGAACCGTGACGGAGGGAGACCGCTACAACTACATCACCCAGACGAAGGACGGCAAAATATTGCGTTCCTCCTCAACCTACTTTAAGAACAGCAAGGGGGAGACGATCGGAGCGCTCTGCATGAACCTGGATATTTCCGATCTGCTCGTGGCGGAGAATACGATCCGCTCGCTGACGATGCACAGCCTCGATCAGGAAGTGAAAGAGGTATTCGTCAACGACGTGAACGATCTGCTTGATTACCTGCTGCAGGAATGCCAGAAGGAAATCGGCAAGCCGGTCTCGCATATGAGCAAGGAAGACAAGGTGAAGGCGGTGCAGTTTCTGGATATGCGCGGCGCTTTTCTCGTGAAGAAAGCAGGAGATAAAGTATGCCAGTTCCTCGATATTTCCAAGTTTACGCTGTATAACTATCTCGACGAAATTCGGGCAAACCAGGACAAAGGCATGCCGAAAAACAGGGTATAGCAAGAGGAAGCCGCCGGACCAGGGCCAGATAGATTTCGAATAGCAAAGCGGCAGACAAAGGCAGAAGGAGTCCGCGCAAATCGTATGAATATGAGTAGAAACGGTGCTGCATAGGAGTAGGCCTGTATTTCGGGCTATACTTTGTTATGAATTGAAAGCGCATTCAGATTTGTGATGAATCATAGAAATTATATTGACAATGTACGGAGAAGGGATTCATAATGTGAACAATCAAAAAATTATTTTTTTGATCTAATTATTTTTTTGTAGTTATGGAGTTTGATTGTCTCAGCGAGCCTATCACAAGGGCACACCTATATCCAGATTTTGTGTCATTCAAGGAGGGAGCAAGATGATTCAAACCGTATCAACGCCTGCCGTCATCGTCGATTTGGACATTGCCGAACGCAACATCCGCAGCATGGCGGAGGAAGCGAGAAAGGCCGGAATCCGGCACCGTCCCCACATCAAATCGCACAAGTCGGTTTATTTTGCCCGCAAGCAGCTGGAGGCCGGAAGCACCGGCATCACCTGTGCCAAGCTGGGGGAAGCGGAAGTGATGGCTGAAGCGGGGATCGACGATATTTTGATCGCTTTTCCCATCATTGGCGAAGACAAGCAAGAGCGGCTGTATCAGCTGGCGCAAAAGGTGAAAGTAACGACGGTCGCCGACAGCGTGGAAGGCGCCACGGCGGTGTCGGAGGTGGGCGAGCGTCTCGGCCGCCGCATACCGCTCTACATCGAAGTGGACGGGGGCATCGGGCGCTGCGGCCGCCAGCCGGGGGAGGACACGCTGCAATTTGCACGGCGGATCCAAAGCCTGCCGGGGATCGAAATCACCGGACTGCTGTCTTACGCGGGGCAGATTTACGGCGAAGAGAGCCGGGAAGAGATCCGCAGAACGGCACGCCAGGAGGCGGCTACCCTGAAGAATACTGCCGATCTAATGAGGGAAGCGGGGATCGACGTTCCGGTCGTCAGCGGCGGTTCGTCGCTGTCGTCCAAGTTCGCAGGGGAACTGGAGGGTGTAACCGAGATCCGCGCCGGAAATTACATATTCCACGACGTGGGCCAATTGTCGATGGGCATGATCACGGTGGACGATTGCGCGCTGCGGGTGATCACGACGGTCGTCAGCGTTCCGGCTCCGGGCCGGGCGATCATCGACGCGGGATCCAAAACGCTCACCACGGACACGATGCCGTTCTCTAAAGGTTTCGGCTACATCGTGGAGCATCCCGACATCGAAATTTTCAAGCTGAATGAAGAGCACGGGTTCCTCAGCTATGATCCGGCTTCCGTATCGCTTCACATCGGCCAGCACCTGACGATTATCCCGAACCATGCCTGCGTCCTTCCGAATCTGTGCGATGAAATCGTCGGCTTCCGCGGAGGAGTGCCGGTCGAGAAGATCCGGATCGACGCGAGGGGCAAGAACAGCTAAGCGGTACAGAGAGGAGGCTGTGATTCATGGGGAAGGACCTTGATTCATTTCACGAGCAGGAGCTGCTGGATATCGTCTGCGGACTGATCCGCATCCCGAGCGAAAATCCGCCGGGGCGTGAAGAGGCGGCCGCCCGGTACGTCTTGCAGCTCCTCCGGGACGAGGGGATCGAAGCCGAGCTGCAGTGGGCCGCGCCGCAGCGGCCGAATGTGGTCGCCCGGTTGAAGGGCGCGGCGGAAGGGCCGGCGTTCCTGTACAACGGCCATCTCGACGTTGTCCCGGCCGGGGAAGGCTGGGGCGAGGACCCGTTTGCCGCCGTCGTCCGGGGCGGCGAGTTGATCGGCCGGGGTGCGGCCGATATGAAGTCGGGCGTCGCGGCCATGCTGTACGCGGCCATCCTGCTGCACCGGCGCGGCTGCCCGTTCGCCGGGGAGCTGATCCTGCTCTTCAACGTGGACGAAGAGCGGGAGAATGCTGGCATGCGCTACTTTTTGCGCAGCGGCGTGCACGCCGATTTCGCCGTTATCGGCGAGCCGACCGGGCTCGGCATCTGCACCGCCCATAAAGGCGTCGGCCGCTACCGGATCCGTACAGCGGGCGTCGCCGGCCATGCGGCAAAGGTGCTGGAGCCCGACAACGCCATTCCGAAGATGGCGGCGCTCATCTCGGCGCTGGAGCCGCTTCGAAGCCGCCTCAAAGAGAGCGCCGATCCGCTCCTCGGGTACGCGACGCTGAACGTCACGCAGATCAAGGGCGGGACGGCGCCGAACATCGTGCCGCATCACTGCGAGATCGAGGTCGACCGCCGGGTTATCCCTGGCGAGACGGCGGCGCAGGTGCTGGAGCAGCTGAAGGAGGCGCTAAATGCAGCTGCAGGCACAAGCTTAGACGAAGGCTTAAGTGCCGGAACTGGTGAAGTCACCTACGAAGTGGACGACTACTTGTTTATACCGGCATCGACCATTCCGCAGGACCATGAGCTTGTGCAGGCACTGGTGGAGGTCACCGGCGATGTTCTCGGGGACCCGTCCGCCATCGGTATTTTCGAAGCGACCTGCGAGGCGCCGTTTCTGTCCGTTGACTTGGGCATTCCGACGGTTATATTCGGACCAGGATCGCTGGACCAAGCCCATGTGAAGGATGAGCGTGTTCCTGTCCGTCAGATCACGGACGCAGCCAAGGTATACATGCAGCTCGCCATGCGGCTGCTTCAACAACAACCATTACAGGAGGAATGATGATGAGCATTCAAGAGAGATTGAAAGAACTGAACATCGAGCTGGAGCCAGTTGGCGAGCCGAAGTTCTCGTACGTTCCCGTAAATCAGGTAGGAAATCTGCTGTACACTTCGGGTCATGATTGCCGCAAGAACGGGGAGCTGATTCTAAAAGGCAAGCTTGGAGAAGAGCTGACGATCGAACAGGGGCAAGAGGCGGCGCGCCGGTGTATCGTGAACATTTTATCGTCGCTGCAGGCCCACCTGGGCAGCTTGGACCGGGTGAAGAAAGTAGTGAAAATGCTCGGCTTCATCCAAAGCGCTCCGGGATTTAAAGATCAGCCTTACGTGCTGAACGGGGCGTCGGATCTGCTGATCGAAGTGTTTGGGGAGAAGGGCAAGCATGCGCGCTCCGCGATCGGGACAAACGAGCTGCCGTTTGATACGCCGGTCGAGGTGGAGATCATCGTCGAGATCGAATAACGGCGGTAGAGCAGACTGCCGGGAGAGCTATTTTTCATACAAAAAAAGGAGGGGGTTCAACCCAATGAACCACCACTCCGGAAAATGATCAGATTATTAATGTAACAGACCGAAGCTTGAAAATCAACGAACCGGAGGATCGAACGATGAAGAGCAAGGTTCCATTATATCTGCTGTCTCTTATCGCATACCTGGGGATGCCGCTCGGCGTCATCTGGATGAATCGGATTTACGAGGAACGCCATGTGTTCGTGCTCGGCATGCCTTTATTGCTGTTCTGGATGGTGCTGTGGATCCTCACTGGGGTTGGCATCATGCTGCTGGTTCATAGGCTCAATCCGGACAACCTGGAAGAAGAGAAGGAGGCGACGGAGTAATGTCACATCAGGCTATTTCCATCTCGATTATCGGCATTTTTCTAGTTCTGGCGCTGTATCTCGGCATCCGGGCGTCGAAAGGCAAAAAAATGAGTCTCGAAGAATGGTCCGTCGGTGGACGCGGATTCGGGACGGCGTTTATTTTTCTTCTGATGGCGGGCGAGCTGTATACGGTCAACGCCCTGATGGGCATCAGCGGCTGGGCTTTCGGGCGCGGCGGAGCTGCGTTCTATAACATCACGATGCTCAATTTCATCATCGGATACTGGCTGCTGCCGAAGATTTGGAAGTATGGGAAGGAGCACAATCTGATCTCCCAATCCGACTTCTTTATCAAAAAATACAACAGTCCGGCTCTGGGCATTTTCGTGGCGGTCGTCGGCTTCATTTCAATGATTCCTTATCTGATCATCCAGCTGAAGGGGCTGGGGCTGATCATTTCCGAGGCGTCGTACGGCGCCATCTCCCCGACCGCCGCCATCTGGATCGGTGTGATCGCCGTCACGGTCTATGTGATGATCTCAGGTATTCACGGCTCGGCGTGGACCGCCGTCATCAAGGATATCCTCATCGTGGTGGTCGTCGTGTTCCTCGGTTTGTACCTGCCGATTCACTATTATGGCGGCATTGGGGATATGTTCCGGGCAGTGGAGAACGCTAAGCCCGGTTTCCTCGGCCTGGAGGACAAGGGGTACAGCACGTCCTGGTACGTATCCAGCCTGATTCTGCTGTCCTTCGGATATTACATGTGGCCGCACGGCTTCATCGCCACCTATTCCGGCAAAAATGCGCGCTCCATCCGCAATAATACGCTCATGCTCCCGCTGTACATGCTGTTTACGTTATTCGTCCTGTTTATCGGGACGTCGGCGGTACTGCAGGTGGATGGCGTCAGCAACAACGACATCGCCATTTTTGCCATCGTGAAGCAGACTTTCAGCCCCTGGGTCGTCGGTCTCCTTGGCGCTGCCGGGCTGCTGACGGCGATCGTTCCGGGATCGATGCTGCTGATGACGACGGCATCGCTGATCGCTAACAACGTCGTCAAAGCGCTTCGTCCGCGGACGGACGACCGCTCGGTCATGAGTTTGGCGCGCTGGCTGGTGCCGGTAGTGGCCGCGGTCGCGCTCATCTTCACGTTCAACAGCGGCTCGGCGATCCTGCTGCTGATGCTGAGCGGGTACGGTTTTGTGTCGCAGCTGACGCCGGCGGTGGTCACAAGCTTTATGAAACGGAATCCGTTGAACAAGTACGGCGTGTTTGCCGGAGTGACGGTCGGCGTGCTGATCGTCGCTTATATCAACCTGATCGGCGCCACCATGGGCACCTTTTTCCCTGCGGCCCCGAACTGGTTCCAGGATTTGAACGTGGGGATCGTGGCGCTGCTCGCCAACATCGTGGTTTCCCTGATCGTCAGCGCAGCGACCCGATCCTTGTCCGCCAGCCGCGGCAGCGCCGCTGCCGAGCGTGCGGCCGTCAAAGGTGCATGATCGGTGCTGTGAGCAAGCAGCGGGATAAGTCAGAAAGATATCGTTATGACCGTGGGGTGAGCCTTTAGATCAAGGGGTCCCTTAATGGATGGATTGCTATTTGTTAGGCATTTTTCGTTATACACGGCGCTTCGTGCCGGGAACGTCCAGAAGATGGACTTCCCGGTTTTTTTTATATGTATCGGGAGGTTATTAGAACCTGGAGAATCATGAACCTGTACGGGGCAAAAAGAATGACCTTTTGGATGAGATAAAATCTGTTAATTCCGCCTGCTTTAAGGTTCATTTAATATTGACCGGGTATACTGGCCCTGACCAAGAAGAAGGAGGACCTCATGCTCATGGGCAAACCGCGAATCGAAGAATGGACGCAGCTGCGTGGCCTCGCCTTTCTGGCGATCGTGATGCAGCATTCCATTGCCGAGTATATCTACAGGCCCGACATTGTGGCTGCGGATTCCACCATGCTGACGATGATCTACCACCTGACCCGTTTCGGAACGCCGACCTTTGTATTTTTGTCCGCCGTGCTGCTGTTCTACAACTATGGTGAACGGTTTCGGTATGGTCCGTTTATCCGCAAACGGTTCGGGGATGTGTATGTCCCTTTCCTGTGCTGGACGGTGATTTATTGGCTGTATGTCCACGTATTTACCCCATCCTTTTGGCAAAAAGGAGGACAGGACTGGGGAGCGCTGCTGAAAGAGATGTTCGTTCCTCAGACGGGATACCAGCTGTGGTTTATCCTGATGATCTTTCAGTTCTACCTGCTGTTTCCGCTGTTTGCCTGGGCGTTCCGGGCGGCGCGGCGCGTGATCGGTCCTATGGAGGCGAAGAAGCGGGCAGGGGTGCTGTCCGCGATCCTGGGTGGTTCTTTTATGATCTACGCTGCTCTGCTGTATCTCTCCTATTACCGGATGGGGAGCTGGGCCGAGGGGCTTGGCGGACCCTTGTCCGTTTTGCTGCAGTACCGCAGCTATTCGTTTGTGATGTACGGTTTTTATTTTGTGGCCGGCGCAGTATGCGCGGCATCCGTGTCCAACTGGCGGGCATGGTGCGCCCGGTTGCTGCCTTGGACCGGACTCCTGTTCCTGGCTATGTACATCAAGCTGGGCTATGACGTGCTGCAGGGGTCGGGCGAGGTCGTGAATTTAAATATATCCACTTACCTGCGGCCATCGACCTTTGTCATCATCGTTGCGCAGATGCTCCTGCTGTACGGGCTGCTCATCATGATGCAGGGGCGGAGCCAAGCTTTCCTGCGGATGCTGACCTGGATCGGCCGGTATTCGTTCGGCGGGTATCTTGTTCACGCCCTGATCATTTACGTGATTGCCTTTTTTACACGTCCGCTGAATTTGGCCGGCAGCCACGTGTCTTTTACGCTCCTGACCTTTGGCCTGACCGTGCTCGCTTCACTCGGCATCAGCTACACGCTGTCGCATCTGCCGGGATCGCGCTGGATCATTGGCGCAAAACGCCGTGACGTGAAGCAGGGCAAGCCGGACGAGACCGGCTTCCGCAAGGAGTCGCCGACGGTGTCTTGATGCCTTGATGCCGTGATGAAAGTCCATTAAAACAAACCAATGATGCTTCCAATCATCCCGCAGCGAAAAAGGGTACCATCAATCAATGATTGATGGCACCCTTTTTGATTTCGAAGGTAAATTAGACCGAGAGGACGATCTTTCCGCGGCCATGGCCGGATTCAATCTCCCGGTGGGCTTCCCGGGCCTGATCCAGCGGCAGCACTTTCCGGATATGGATATCGACCTTTCCTTCGTTGTATAAGCGAACAAGCTCGGCAAGGCGTTCTTTGCTGCGCGTGCCGGTCAGCTGCCGGATGCCGAGTGTTTGGGCCCGAGCACTGGGGACCATCGCTACAATTCGGCTGAGGTCCTGGACCAGGTCCACGGATGCCTGCAGGGCGAGGTCATCCCTACCCCCGGCATGCAAGGCGGCGTCCACTCCTGCGGGAGCGATAGCGTGTATGCGGGCGGCGAGCCCATCCCCGTAGTCGAGCGGAATGGCGCCCAAACGCTGGAGATGATCGTGATTGGCCCCGCTGGCCGTGCCGATCACCCTGCCGGCGCCCCAGGCCAGCGCGAGCTGCACGGCAAAGGTGCCCAGCCCCCCGGCCGCCCCGTGGATCAGCACGGTATTCCCGGGCTGAATCCGGATCGCTTCCAGCGCCATATGGGCGCCCTGTCCGTTGCCGGTAAAACCTCCGGCGGTTTCCCAAGGCATGGCTGCCGGTTTGCGGACCAACTGGTCGCTGCTGACGACGACATATTCGGCATATCCGCCAAACATCGTAAAGCCGATCACTTCGTCCCCGCGCGCGAATTCGCTGACGCCGTCCCCCACCTCGTCGATGATCCCGGCAAATTCATTGCCCGGGATGATCGGAAAAGGGTAGGACTGCGCGTACGGGACGCTTCCGCTGCGGACCTTGGCGTCGATTGGCATGACGCCGGCCGTTTTGACGCGCACCCGGACGGTTCCCGGTCCGGCTGACGGGACGGGCAGCTCGGTCAGCTGCAGCACGTCGGGCGGCCCCAGACGGTTGAACGTTATAGCTTTCATTGAACTCACTCCTTGACTTATCCTGAATTGTAGATCCCATTGATTTCCTTTTCAGGTTATTTTATAATCAGGCTGCGATAAACGGAAATATATATTTAATTATGACTCTATATATTGAAGTATATAGAAAACGGAGGGAGAGCTATGGAGCTGCTGCAGCTTCAATATTTCAGGACGGTCGCCAGGCTGGAACATATGACGAAGGCGTCGCAGGAGCTGCGGATCGCCCAGCCGGCGCTCAGTAAGACGATTTCCCGGCTGGAGGAGGATATCGGCGTTCCGCTGTTTGACAGGCAAGCGGGTAGAATTCGGCTGAATTCCTATGGGAAGGCGTTTCTGACAAAAGCTGAGGAAGCGCTCCGCCTGCTGGAGGAAGGAAAGCGGGAGGTAGCGGATCTTGCCGGACTGGAGCGCGGCAGCATCCGTCTGGTCACGGCGACGCTGGAGCGGATGACGGGGCCTATCACCGAATTTATATCGGCTCATCCGGAAGTGAACTTTCAAATTTCCCAGGCTCCCATCGAGCAGATGAGCGAATTTCTTACCTCGGGTGAGGCCGATCTCGGCTTTACGCCGCTGCCGCTGGATCAAGCGGGATATGCCTATAAGGCGGTGCTGAGCGAGGAATTGTACTTGGCCGTGCCCTCGGCGCATCCGCTTGCCGGCCGCCGGCAGGTTACTTTGAAAGAAGCGGCGGCGGAGCCGTTTATCGGATACCGGGAGGACTTTGTCTTTCAACAAATCAATGACGGTTTCTTTGAGCAGGCCGGGGCGGCTCCCCGGTACATTTGCCGGGTCGACGAACCGCCGGCGATCTTAAGCCTCGTACGCGCGGGCGTCGGGGTAGCGCTGTCCGGCTGCAAAAAAGGAGATAAAGAAATACCCGGTGTCACTCTAGTGCCCGTGTCCGATCAAGCGTGCCGGCGCCAATATTACCTCGTATGGAGCGAGCAGCGCTATTTGTCGGCCGCCGCGTGCGAATTTAGGGACCACGTGGCCGCATATTTTGCGGAGTGATTCACGTCAGACGAGAAATGACCCGGTGGCATCCGCTGCGGTGCGGCTGAACTTGAGCCTGGACTTTTATTATGGCTGTAAAGACAGGGGAGGCATCGCCGATATTCGGCTGCCTCTCCTTTGATTTGGACAAGGAAATACGAAGGAAGGGGACTTATGGATTCGAGTGAATCTAATAATTCACTGCATTAACGCGTTACCTTGTGATCTTGCATCCCTTCCACCGATTGTAATACAATGCTTTTAAATTTTAGTTCGAGCTAATTCATAGGACACAAGCTGTGAAGGAAAGAGTAAGCGGAGAAAGCTCCTGCCAGGGACGGTATGCCGATAGACTGGAAGCATCCGAGGGACACTGCCCGCCGAAGTTCATTCCTGAGCCGGTATTTTGATTCCCTGCATGAGGAATGCAGGACGTAGGAATACCCGTTTCCCTTGCGTTAAAAGGTTCAAGTGAGATGTGCAGCCTACACGTGTGCATGTCTAATAAGGGTGGTACCACGACTCCTCGTCCCTTGGCGGACAGGGGTCTTTTTTGTTTGATTTTATATTTTTTTAACACTAGGTGAGGAGAGATGAGAGATGAGTCAAGGGCGCTTGGAAGAACTGCGCAATCAATTGGATGAGGTGAATCTTCAGCTGCTGTCGCTGCTGTCCGAACGGGCACGGATCGCACAGGAGCTTGGTGTAGAGAAGGAAAAACAGGGCGTGCCGAAGTTTGATCCGGTTCGTGAAAAGGAAATGCTAGAGAAGCTCGTGGCCAGCAACGAAGGACCGTTCGACCATGAGACGGTTCGGCATCTGTTCAAGCAAATTTTTCAAGCGACGCTGACACTGCAGCAGGTCGATCATAAGAAGCACCTGCTCGTCAGCCGCAAGAAAAAGGCGGAGGATACCGTCATTCAGCTGGGCGATGTGACGATCGGCGGCGGCAAGCCGGTCATGATCGCGGGGCCATGCTCGGTTGAGAGCTATGAGCAGGTCCGCACCGTGGCGGCCGCTTTGAAGGAAGCGGGCATCACGGTGATGCGCGGCGGCGCCTTCAAGCCGAGAACTTCGCCTTATGATTTCCAGGGGCTTGGCATTGAAGGCCTGAAAATTCTGAAGGAAGTGGCGAGCGAATTCGGGCTGAAGACGATCAGCGAAATCGTGGATCCGGCTCATATCGAGCTGGCGTGCGATTACATCGACGTCATCCAGATCGGGGCGAGAAACATGCAGAACTTCGAGCTGCTGAAGGCGGCTGGCGACGTCCGGACGCCGGTACTGCTCAAGCGCGGGCTGGCAGCGACCATCGACGAATTCGTGCACGCGGCCGAGTACATTTTATCCCGGGGCAATACGCAGATCATGCTGATTGAGCGGGGCATCCGCACGTACGAAAAAGCAACGCGCAACACGCTCGACATTTCGGCCGTTCCGATCCTAAAACAGGAAACGCATCTGCCGGTACTGGTCGACGTGACCCATTCCACCGGCCGCAAAGACATCATGGCTCCTTGTGCTAAAGCGGCTCTGGCCGCCGGCGCGGACGGCGTGATGGTCGAGGTTCATCCGGATCCGGCTACGGCGTTGTCCGACGCGGCCCAGCAGTTCAACATTCCGCAGTTCCAGGAATTCTACAACCAGGTTAAAGGTTCGGGACTGCTGTAAGCACCGGATTCCATTATCACTTTGCCTGAATAAATGACGTTAGCAAGGCACAGCAAAAGCCGGGTCTCCTCTAGAGCTGCATGAGAGGGGATCCGGTTTTTTTAGATATTGCAGTCTGTCTGCGATGAGTTTAGACCGATAGTCATTTCTTTATAAAAAATGGCTCGTTTCCACAAAGCTTTTTTCCAGGGGGGACATCTCATATCCCGCTCGGGTCACCAAATATTTGTCCACATAGCGGAACGGCTCGGGCAGCTGGGCAAACGCCGAAAATCCGTGCTGCATCACGATGTTTTTGGAAATCAAGGAGATGCCCATCCCAAGAGAGGTCAGCTGAAGGAGGGTGTCCAGAATCCCCACTTCGGTGCTTTCTCCTTTTTCCAGGCCAAGCTCGGCGTAAAGCCGCTCCAGAATCGCAGCGTACAGGCAGTCTCGGGTCAAAATGATCCAGTTCTCCCCGTGGAGGGCGCATTCCAGGCTCTGTCCGCCGGCGAACTTTTTGCCGATGAGCACCATCTCCTCCGTACCCAGTTTTTTGTAACTCAGCTGCGGCGAGTCGGTCCTGCCGATCGTAAAGGCCAAATCGATGTTTCCTTGGAGCAATTCGTGCTCCATCGACTGCGTCGTCCCAGTCTTTAGCGTGACGGACAGATCGGCGTGATTTTCATATAAACGGGTCAGTGCATCCGTGAGCTCTTTGCCGAAGACGGACTGCATGGTGCCGATCCGCAGCTTCATCTCCCTATAGCTCATATCCAGCTCGGTTTCTTCCCATAAAACAAGCATTTTTTTATATTGGCGGTAGAGCTTACGCCCCTCCGACGTCAGCTCCATGCCTTTGGCACTCCGGATGAAAAGCTGTTGTCCGTAATGGGCTTCGATTTTTTTGATCTTGGCCGTCATGTTGGACTGGAGATGGTTCAGCTTGACGGCTGCGGCCGACAGGCTTTTAAGCTCGGCAACGCTGACAAAGGCTTTCATATTATCGATATCCATGTCGACCTCCAAGGTATCAAAAATGATGATGACTCTATTGATAACATGCATTATTCATGATGTCTCAATCCCAGTATACTGGAACCGTACAGAATCATAAAGCCAGGAGGAGAAGAGAAATGGAGACAAGGGGTTCTGAAAAAATACGCACCGGGATCATTGGAGGGTCGTTAAACAATCAGTGGGCCAGCAAAACACACATTCCGGCTTTGACGCGGAGCACAAGCCATGAAATTACAGCCATTGCCACCTCGAATATGGCTAGCGCCCGGGAAAGCGCAGCCAAGCTGGGTGTCGCCCATGCTTTCGACGACTATCGTGAACTGGTGCAGTCCGGGAATGTGGATTTGGTGGTCGTCAGTGTCAAGGTTCCCCATCATTACGAAATGATCAAGGAGGCCATCGCCGCGGGGAAACATGTGTACAGCGAGTGGCCGCTTACCGTCACGCCGGAAGAGGCGGAGGAATTGGCGGAGCTTGCTTCGGAACAGGGGATTCATCATGCCGTTGGCCTCCAGGCGAGACAGTCGCCTGCGCTGCTGGATGCGAAAAACCGCATCACTCGCGGAGACATCGGCCGGGTGTTATCCGCCAGCATGTCGGTGTCTACGCCGGGCAAGGGAGGGTACACGGAACGGAACAACATTTATCTGCTTCAGGAGAAGTATGGAGCGACCCTGCTGGCGATTAACGGGGGACACTCGCTCGACGCGTTTGGATTTGTGCTGGGAGATCTGAAAGAAGTCTACGCAACCATGAACAGCAATTATTCGGAGGCCAAGGTACTGGGAACCGGGGAGACGGTACCCAAAGATACGGCCGACCAGATTATGGTTCATGGCACGCTTGAGAACGGCGCGTCGGTATCAATCCATATTCAAGGCGGGACCTATCCGAAATTTGAATTGGAGATTCAAGGGGAGAAAGGGGTCATCCGCATTTCCCAGCCCCAGTCGCAAGGGCATGTTCAGTTTGGTGGACTGGTGGTCGAACAGGCGCTGTACCCGTCAGGACATATTGAGGGTTACGGAGATCAGGAGACGTTCCAAAAGGTGTACGACGAGACCGAAGAACCTTCAGTCATCGTGAATCACGTGATGAAGGCACATCAGGTCATGGCAGAGGATATTCGTCTAGGTACGTTCCAGGCCCCTGATTTTTACGAAGCCGCCCGCCTGCACCGGCTGCTGGAAACGATCCGGCAGTCTGCCTTAACCGGCAAACGGCTAAGCGTTAGCTAATCGGAACAAGCATGGCGGAGTGGTAGAACTGAGACGGAAAAAACGGCGGCAGCGAGGACAGAAAAAAGGTCCTGGGCTGCTGCCTTTTTTTGAACCAAGCGTGTTTGTGGCGCTTCATGAAGCAGCGCTGCTTGTCTCATCGGATTCGGCGGTTTGCCCGTTTTCGAAGCTGTGGAAAATAGTTCATCTCCTCGACGGAAATGGGCTTTGCACCGCCGTCCGGGTTTTGGTCCGAATATTCCCCGCTTGGGAACCCATCTTCCAGTCTAACGTCAATGAAATCAACGAGCTGCTGAAGTGAGGAGATTTGCTCGACGATCTGTTTACGGTGGCTTTTTAAAGTCTGGGTCAGCTCAATATATTCGGCGGGATCCGGGTTACCGGATGCCTTCAGGAACGGCCTCATGGCCTCCAGGGAAATCCCCGTTTTTTTCAGGCAGGATATTAATTTGATCATATGGATATCCTTCCGGCGGTAGACGCGATGCCCGTTGTCCTTTCTGTCCGGCGGAGGGAGCAGCTTGATTTTTTCATAATAACGGATCGTGTCCTCGGAAAGTCCAGTCAGCTCCGCGGTTTGCTTGATCGTGAACGTTTGCTCGGTCATCATCCTGCACCTCCTGTAATGGAAACTTAAAAGCATTATACATCTTGGAGCCGACTCCAAGTCAAACGGGGTCAGCTCATCTTTTTTTCGGACAACGGCTTTGTCCACATTGCCTTGACTTCGATTCGACTCCAACTTTTACAATGGGCTCTATCAGGGAGACATATCCCTGACATATGAAGGAGGAGACGCACATGAACCCTAAATATCAGCCTATAATGGAGCCTTATCGTTTCAAAAATGGCGTCGAAGTTAAGAACAGAGTCGTTCTTGCGCCCATGACGATTTCTTATTCCCGGCAAAACGGTACGATAACGGATGATGTCATCGCATATTATGAAAGCCGTTCGAACGGTGTTGGAATGGCGGTCACGGGAAGCGCGATCGTCACATCGAGCGGCAAAGTATTCGGAGGAGAGATCGCAGCGGACCATGACGATCGGATCCCAAGCTTGCAGCGCCTGGCTGCAGCGATGAAGAAACGCGGGGCCAAAGCCATTTTGCAAATCTTTCATGGGGGACGCGAAGCTCTACCGGAGGCGGTACCCAACGGTGAGATCGTAAGTGCGAGTGCGATTGCAAAAGAAGGGCAGAGCGTGATCCCCCGGGCGCTTGAAGATCAGGAAATTTTAGAGATCATCCGGGCGTTTGGCGCCAGCACCCGGAGGGCAATCGAGGCGGGTTTCGACGGGGTAGAGATTCACGGGGCCAACCGGTTTTTGATCCAACAATTTTTTTCGCCATACACCAACCGGCGCGATGATCGTTGGGGAGGAAATCTAGACAAGCGTATGGCGTTTCCGCTTGCTATAGTGGATGAAGTGAACAGAGCAGTGGCTGAACATGCTAAACGGCCGTTTCTCGTAGGATACCGGTTTTCGCCGGAAGAAGAAATGACGCCTGGCATTACGATGGCGGATACACTAAGACTGGTGGATGCCCTCGCCAATAAAAACCTGGATTATTTGCATGTTTCTTTAATGGACTTCTGGTCTAAGCCTAGACGTGGAGTAGAGGACAATCGCTCCAGGATGGAGATGATTGATGAGCTCGCCGGGCAAAGAGTTCCCGTGATCGGTGTAGGATCGATCCGCACACCTGATGAGGCGCTTAGAGCGCTGCAATCGGGAGTCCCGCTTATAGCACTGGGACGTGAGCTGATTATCGACCCGGATTGGGTTGAAAAGGTAACGCAAGGCAGGGAAAGCGAAATCCGCACAGAGATCACATTACACGATCAAGAAAAACTGGGGATTGCCGATCCGTTATGGCACAAAATCGTCCATACGCCAGGGTGGTTCCCGATCGCGGGCCAGGGTGTAACCGGCTAAAACGGGATTATGGTTATGCGAAAAAGCGCGCCCAAGGCGCGCTTTTTCATTCGTATTAGAACAGTTCCCCTGCTGCGCCAGCTGTTCAGCCCAGCATGCCGATCAGAACAATGCCGCCAAAAATAATGACGGAGCACAGCATCCGCCGCAATCCCTGCTGCTCCTTCAGAAGCAGGACGCCGAGGAAAGTGGCGAAGATGGTGCCGATTTCCCGCAGCGGGCTGATATGGGCCATCGGCGCCTGGGACATGGCGAACAGGAACAGCAGATAAGAGCCCGGGTTTAAAACGGCCCCAAGCAGCAGCGTGGTTTTGTTGGCCTTCCATTCCTCAACAATTTTTCCGGAGGCGATCACGGCCGGGGTCAGACCGAGCACAAATCCGATGTTGGTCACCTCCAGAAGCGCGATCGGAGAGACATGCTCCAGATTCAGCTTGTCGACGAAGACGTAGCAGGTGGTACACAGCCCGACGCACAAAGCCATAAGCACGGGCTTCAGGCCTTGGGCCTGCTGCCCGCCGCTGCGGCTGTTGGAGCCGATGCCGCTCAGCACGGCGAATCCGCCGAGCATGCAGAGGATGCCGAGCCAGCCGAAGACGGACAGCGATTCGTTCAGAAAAAGGACGCCGATCACGGGGACGAGCAGCGTGCTGGTGCCCCGCATGATCGGATAGATTTGCGACAGGTCTCCCAGCTCATAGGTTTTCGACAATAGCCAGGAATAGACGGCCTGAAGCAGCATCGACAGGAGCAGCAGGCCGTAGGAAGCGGCGTTCATCGGATTTTTCCAGAGCTCGGTGAACAGCACCGGCAGCAGCAGAACGGTCGCGACCATCATGATAGACCACAGAAAGACGCTTTTGCTGCGGCTCCGCTTGGTGAACATGCTCCACACGGCATGGGCCATGCCTGAAGCAATCACTAGGACAATCGGTAATAACAAAATGAGTCAGCCCCTTGGTTGTTTAGTTGGTTCCTTGGGTATCGGGTTCATGAATCGGCTGTTCCAGAGCGGCGGACCCGTCCTCCAGCCGGAGCCAGGTATCGAAGTCCTTCTCGCCAAGGGACAGGCGGATGACGCGGGCACCCCGCATAAATCCTTCTTTGCCGTATGTGTTGCAGCCGGTGGCCCGCCCGTAACTCAGGCGGATCCCGTGCAGCGTTCCGCTGTAATCGTTGATATGATCGTGTCCGCAGAACGTGCCGATGACGTCGCCCATTTCGACCAGTGCCGCAAACAGTCCGGAGTTAACCGGAGGGCTGCAGACCCGTTCGTATTTATGTCCATAGCAGACTTGGGTGTCCCATACTTCCTGATATTCGGGAATCGGGATATGGAAGAATGCCAGCGCAGGCAGCTTCTCCGCCTGCCCGTTCAGGTTCAGCCTGGTGGATTCGGAGGCGAGCCAGTTGATTTGGTCACGCTGGATCCACTTGTACCCGGGAACCTGCTCGAGGCTCGAATAATCCCCGGAATCGAGGAAATACAGGTTGGCGGCCGGACGCCCCTCCGCGTCAACCAGCTCCAGCGTGTAATTGCCCGACCCGCTCAAGTCCGCCGGACCGGGCTCTGTTACCGTGTGCCGGTGCTCCAGCACGGTCTGCATCAGCTCGTCCCGGCTGATCCGGTTTTCCGTATCATGATTGCCGAAGACGACCGCCCACGGGATGCCGCGTTCTTCCATGGCAGCGACCGCATCCCGGAAGGCTTCCCGGGGATGCTCGCATTCTTTATTTCCCGGGGACACGGGTCCGGTATAAATGACGTCTCCGGTGATAACGACTAAATCCGGTTTCTCTGCATCCATGACCCGTTCCATGATCTCACGTGTGCGCTGGTCCTCAGGTCTGCCGTCCATCCAATGCAAATCGGTAAACTGTACAATCGTAAAGGTGCCGTCCTTTCGAAAAGACAAGCTCTTGCTCATCTCACGTGTCCCCCTCGTCATTTTACGTTAATTTAACAAACCACATATATGAATGTTGTATTATGTGTATTTATGTGGTTTTAGTTGATTTTAGTCCTGGACAAGGCTGCTGTCAATTCATTTTTTCGAAGTTTGACATTCCTCTCCATCGCCAACTACACTTAATAGAAACAACAACAAAACACATGTAAGCGATGAAAAACCACATGTGTCCAATACTAAGCCTTTTGGTATAAAGGAGGGTTTCGATATGTCCTTAACCTATGAGGAGCGGCGGGAGACCATTCTCGGCCAATTGGGGATGGAAGGGAAAGTCCGCGTGCACGTGCTGGCGGAGATGTTTGGCGTTTCGACAGAGACGATCCGCAGGGACCTCGACCGCCTGGAGAAGGAAGGCAAGCTTCGGAAAGTTTACGGCGGCGCGGTCCGGGTCCGTTCCGGCTTCACGGAGCCCACGTTTACGAACCGTTCCCTGATGCACCGGAGCGAAAAGCAGGAGATCGGCAAACTGGCGGCGTCCCTGATTGAAGACGGGGAGACAGTGCTGCTGGACAACGGCACCACGACGCTGGAAATTATGCGGAATGTGATGGAGCGCCCTCAGGTCACGGTCATCACCAACTCCGTGCCGATATTAAACCTTGCCCTCGAGGGGTTCCGGGGGAAAATCGTGTTTGCTGGGGGCGAGATCAATCCGGAGCATCAGGCGGCTACGGGGATGATCAGCCATGAGCTGCTGGATCGCTTCAAAGTGAATAAGGCGTTTATTTCGGCAGGGGGCATATCGCTGACCGACGGGATCACCGATTATCATCTGGAAGAAGCGCTGCTGTCCCGCAAAATGATCGAGCGTACGGAAGAGGCTATTCTCGTCGCGGACCATTCCAAGTTCGGGGTCACCACCTTCGCCCAGATCGCGCCGCTTACGCAGATCTCGATGGTCGTCACCGATGCGGGCTGCTCCAGGGAATGGATCGACGCCCTGAAGCAGCTGGATATTGAAATCATTTCGGGAGAGGCCCGGCTTTAAGAGGACTCTAAGTGGCGGGTTCCTCCGCGGAACTGCCTTTAAATAAAGGGGCGATCCGGTCGATGCGGTTCGTCCAGATGCCGCCGCTGTAGTGGGCCGGCAGCCGCTTTATGTCTTCGGGGCTGTCAAAGCCGGATGAGAAATCGCTGCCGTCGCCGCCGACGACGATGACCCGCGTGTCAGCCTTGTCCATCCGGTTCAGGAAGCGGTTTGGCCATCCCCACAGGAGCGGGGCGATTTTCTCGGGAATATGCAGCTCCGTATGCTTGCAGGCTGAAGGCATGTACCCGGTCCATCCCGCGGCCAGATACGGAATCAGGCAGCGCTTCATCGTGGCGATGGACATGACGCGGGCTTCGGGAAGCTTTGCTTTGAGAGCCGCAACCGGCTCATCCCCGCCATAGAAGGCGAGCTGCTTCAGCCGCTGTTCGGGCAGCGCCGACATCGCATCCGCCAGCCGGGTGCCTTCCTTTGGATCACTGCTTTTCATATGAATCAGAAAAGACCGGTCCGGAAATTGCTTCAGCACCTCATCCAGCGTCGGCATAAGCCCGACGCCTTTTCCACGGAACGGATACGTTTGTCCGCCGTCGGCGGTATAACCGTAGCCGATATCAACCTTTTTCAGCTCGGCCATCGTGTAATCCGTCGTCATCCCTTTCACATTGGTGCGGCAGTCCAGTGTCCAGTCATGGAACACGGCGATCTGATCGTCCTTCGTCAGCTTGATATCGAGTTCCACCATATCGGCACCGGCCTGAAATGCGGCTTCCATGGACGGAAGCGTATTTTCCAGATAGGGGTGCTCGGGGGGATAAATCCGTTCCGCGGTACAGGTGTCGTTCGTGATTCCCTCCATCGTAAAGGTTTGGGCCAATCCGCGATGGGCGAGCAGAAAAGGGGAACCATCCCGGGGCTTGGCCAGCAGGGAGGTGTTATTCAGATAAATAAAAACAAACAATAGTGCCAAAATCATAAAGGTTTTGCTTCGTACGATCCGCTTCAGCCGTTTCACCTTCCAATTCCCTCCCACACGGCATCCAGCTGCCGTTCAATCGATCCGTATATCCCGTCTTCATTCATCTTGGAGGACAGCGTTATCAGCGTTTGGAAGAACAGTCCGACCACCACTCCTGCGCTTAGCTCGGGGTCTGACAGCCGCTGCTGCGGGTCTTGTTTTCCGGCATCCACCATCACCCGGCTCAGTGCATTTTTGAAATTCGAAATGTTGGTCAATTCGCTGCCTGATACGATTTCAGCTTTGATCGTTTCCATCAAGGTCAGCCGCAGAAGCTCCTCATGCTGCATATAGGTGTGCAGCAGGTCGCGCAGGATTCGCAAAACGCGCTGCTTCAAGGGACCATCCTGATGACGCGCGACGATGTCGTCCATCAGGCCGGAGTACGAATCGGCTACATACAGGAGCACATGCTCTTTTTTGGGGAAATAGTTAAAAAAGGTTCCTTTCGCGATTCCGCACGCGGCGGCAATCTCCTCTACGGTGACGTTGTCGTAGCCCTCTTCCTTAAACATTTGAATTGCATTGCGGGTAATGTTTTCCCGGGTGCTCTTCTTCTTCTGGTCTCTCAGCAAACCGTTCACCTCATTATAAAAAAATGACCATGGTCATAAATGACTGTGGTCATTATATGGCATAAACCGGCTCATGCACAAGTCTATGCGCATATAAACTGCCCTTTTGGCGCATGGTAATAAAAAAGAACGATTTTCTGCAAGGCAGTTGATAGTTTTAAAGCACCCGAACCTATTTATAACTTACATGAAAAACAATCCAAATGAGGAAAGGAGGTCAGGGATATGGGGAAACTTGCCGTTAAATTGGTGGCTCATTTGGTTGTGATCACGGCGATGTTGTTGGTACTCACAACGGCAACGATCTGGGGGGCATTGGTCACGGCGCTGGCAATCGGCGTCATTTCCTATTTGGTCGGCGACCTGCTGATTCTCCGCGCTTCCCAGAACAATATCGTTTCAACGCTGTGCGATGCTGTCCTGGTTTTTCTCATGCTTTGGGCGGTGCGTGCATCGAATCTGTGGTCCTTGTCTTATACGGATATGCTGGTTATCACCATCGTGGCGGGGATTTTCGAATACTTCTACCACATGTGGCTGCTGAGCGATGACCGTTCGGCCAGAAGACAGCGGGCCTAATGCCGCCTTTCAGCTAATCTTTGGTTTAAAATGAATAGATGAAACGATGGAACCCCTAAGACCCTCTGCCAACAGGCAGAGGGTCTTCTTTTAGCGGTTCTGCTTCAGCTCGGCAAGCCCGACCAGGAACATGAGCACGCCGATAAGAAGCGGGGAGAGCAGGGTGCAGTACAGCAGCGTCTCGTATTCGCCGGTCAAATTCATATTGTAAAAAAATATATTCCTGAAGAAGAAGTAACCCATCGGCGCACTGAAAAAAATGAACACAAACGATAATGCGAACCATGCCGTCGACCTTTTCACAGATGTATCATCCCTTCCTGTATCTATTCTCCTTTTTACCATTCTTTACATAGATTGTCATCCGAAAAATCCATATCGTCTTGGACGGATCCGGAAGAAAGCCGATAAATGCAGAGCTGGAAATCGATAGTATTCATTTTTGCACAAACCGGACTTCCAGGAATTGAACTGTCATTCGTAGCAGGACCATAGGTATAATCGAGTCACAAGGAACGACATATTTCGTCAATGACAGGAGGGATGCCGGAATGCTTGATGAACGCAGTACCGAAATACTGAAACTGCTGGTGCAGACGGACGATTACGTGACGCTGGATGAACTGACGCAGAGGCTCGGCATCTCCCGAAGAACCGTGTATTACGATATGAACAAAATCAATGACTGGCTGGAGACTTTGGAGCTGCCCCCTGTCGAGTACGTGCGCACGGCCGGTTATTCTCTGCCGGAGGCCAGCCGCCGGGGGATCCCGGACACGGCAGGAGCAGAGAGCTCTGCGGCCCAGCAGTATTATTTGTCCCAGCGAGAGCGGCTTGCCTGGATCGCGATCCGGCTGCTCACGGCAAAGAGTCCCGTCTTTATCCACCGACTAACCGAGTTGCTCCAAGTCAGCCGGGGAACGGTGCTGAAGGATTTGAATGCGGTTCGCGCGCAGCTGGAGACGGCCGGCCTCGAGGTGGTGTATGACCGGAAGCGGGGCTACGAAGTGCACGGCGAAGAGGCGAGGATCAGGAGAGAGCTGACCCGCTGCTGCGATCAGCTTGCCGGCAGCGTCAGCTGGGAGCAGGCGGTCAGCCGTACGGGCTACTGGGGAGAGCAGGATCCGCTGCGGGACATCATGCCGGAGAATACGGACGAAGGCATCCGGCGTCAGATCCACCGGCTGATCGCGGCCAGCGAGCGGATGCTGAACGTGGAGCTCACCGACGAGATGCTCTTTCATTTGACCACCCGATTTTTGCTGTTTATCCGCCGGATCCAGTCCGGCCGGGTGATCCGCGTGGATGAGGACGAGCGGGAAGTGCTTCGGCAGACGCCCGAATATGATGCGGCTTCCCGAATAGCGGACGGCCTTGGCCGCTTGTTCGGCAGTCCGGTACCGGAAAAAGAAAACGCTTACCTTACGATGCATCTGCTTGGGGCAAGGGCGAACCGGATGGAGCAGCTGACAGGCTCGGATGAAATTATCGGACGCCTGCGGGACGCGGCCCGGGAGATGACGGATGCGTTCCAGCGCAGCGCCTGCGTCTGGCTTGGCGGCCGGGAAGCCGTGGAGGAGGACCTGCTGGTTCACCTGAAGCCGGCGTATTACCGGATCATATACGGTTTGGAGCTGGTCAATCCTCTTCTGGAGGACATCCGCAGTAAATACGGCGATTTATTTGAGCTCACCCGGCGCTCGGCATATGCCTTCGAGGAGCTGGTCGGCCGGAAGCTGAGCGACGTCGAGATCAGCTATCTGGCCATGCATTTCGGCGGATGGCTGCGCCGGGAGGAAGTGGAGCCGGCGGCCCGGCGGAGGGCGGCGATCGTCTGCGTGAACGGGATCTCGGCATCGAGAATGCTGAAGGCCCAGCTGGAGGAGCTTTTCTCCACTCTGGACATTATCGCGATGCTTTCCCTGCGGGAATACGAGCAGTTCCAGGAGCGGGTCGATTTAATTTTCTCAACAGTCCCGCTGCCGGACAGCAAAGTGCCCGTTTATGTCGTCCATTCGATCCTCAGCGACAAGGACAAAGAGAATCTGCTCGGCAGGGTGAACAAGGCAGGCGGCAGAGGCCAAAGGACACAGGCGAGCTCGGTGCAGGCACTGCTCGATATCGTCCGTAAGCACGCCGACGTGAACGACGAAGCGGGCCTCGCCGACGAGCTCGGCCGCTACCTGTCCGGCGGCCGGAGCAAAGTATGGCTGGGCGAGCGGCCCAAGCCTTCCCTGGCCGAGCTGCTGACCGCGCCGATGATCCGCCTGCAGCGGGAGAGTGCGAGCTGGCGCGAAGCGATCCGGGAAGCAGCCCAGCCGCTGCTGGCGGAAGAATACATCGACGAAGGCTACATCGAGGCCATGATCGGCAAAGTGGAGTCCCTCGGCCCATACATTGTGGTCGCGCCCGGAATCGCCATCGCGCACGGCCGGCCAGAGGATGGCGTGAGGCGGCTGGGGATGAGCCTTCTGCAATTAGAGCGGCCCGTGGCTTTTTCCGGGGAAGCGCGCCACCAGGTGAAGGTCGTTCTGGTGCTGGCGGCCATCGACGGAGAGTCGCATCTAAAGGCATTGTCCGAGCTGACGGGCATGCTGAAGGACGCAGCCGGCCTGAACCGGCTGAAGGAGGCGCATACGAAGGAGCAGATTCTGAAGCAGATCGGGACGGCTTCAAGTTCCGGCTAAACTATCCGAACAGGAGAGATGAACATGAAATTTCTTGAACCTCCGCTCATTGCGCTGGATGCGGAAGCGGCATCCGCCGAGGAGGCAATCAGGCTGGCAGGTGCGCTGCTGACGGAGGCGGGTGCTGCGGAAGCACGCTACGCCGACGCAATGGTGGATTCCTACCGGGAGAGGGGCCCGTATTTCGTCCTTGCCCCGAGTATTGCCCTGCCGCACGCCCGGGCGCAGGACGGCGTGATTGAGGCCGCGGTGTCTTTTGTCCGGCTGAAGGAACCGGTCGTCTTCGGCCACAGCGCCAACGATCCGGTGCAGCTGGTATTCGCCCTTGGCGGGTCTGACAGCGGCGAGCATATCGCCCTGCTGCGCCAGCTGACGACGCTGCTGAGCAGTCCGGCGCATCTGGAACAGTTCAAACAGGCGGCCGATGTGGAAGCTATCCAACAAATCATTAGGGGGAATGAGCAATGAAAGTATTATGCGTATGCGGTTTGGGACAAGGAACGAGTCTGATCCTGCGGATGAACGTGGAAAATGTGCTGAGTGCGATGGGCGTCAGCGCCGACGTGGAGCATACGGATGTCTCCACGGCTTCGGGTACGGCGGCCGACTATATTATCACTAGCCATGAGCTGGCGCAAAGCCTGGAGGGCCATTCCGCCCGGATTATCGTCGTCAATAACTACTTCGACAATGACGAAATCAAGCAAAAGCTGGAGGAAGCCTTGTAAGCCCTATCTTGACCTAACCGAGGAGGTGTCCATCCATGGACGTGCTTTATTGGATCGCAACCAATATTTTCGGAACACCTGCTATACTGCTCGGCTTCATCGTTCTGGTCGGCCTTATGCTTCAGAAAAAATCGACCAGCCAGCTGGTGAGCGGGACGTTCAAGGCGATCATCGGCTTCCTCATCATCGGAGCGGGTTCGGACGTCATCGTGAATGCGCTGAACGTGTTCGAACCGATGTGGAAGGAAGTGTTCGGCCTGAAGACCAGCTCGCTCGGCAGCTTCATGGGCCAGGAAGCCTTCAACGCCAAATTCGGCAGCGCCGTCACGCTGGCCATGCTGGTCGGCTTCCTGATCAACGTGGCGCTGGCCCGGTTTACCCGGTTCAAATACATTTACCTGACCGGACACATGATGTTCTGGACCTCGACGATCTTTGCGGGCGTCATCGTCCATGCGGCAGGCACCGGCGTTCCGGTATGGAAACTCGTGGTCGTCATCGCCGTCATTCTGGGCGTGTACTGGACCTTCCAGCCGGCCCTGGTTCAGCCGTTCCTGAGAAAGGTTACCGGGAACGACAACATCGCTCTGGGCCACACCTCAGCCTCCGTCGCCCTGCTGGCGGCGCTGCTGGGCAAGGTGCTCGGTAACAAAAAGAACGATTCCGAGAAGATCAAAGTGCCGAAGGGATTCGAATTTCTACGTGACTCCAACGTTATTACGGCGCTCAGCATGGGCGTGCTGTTCCTGATCGGAGCGATCATTCTGTCGACCAAGGGGACCCCAGAAGCTGCTGCCCTGATCGCCAAGGCGGGAGACCAGAACTTTATCATTTATTCCATTATCCAGTCATTTACGTTCGCCGGCGGTATTGCAATCGTGCTGATGGGGGTGCGGATGTTTGTCGGCGAGCTCGTGCCGGCGTTTAACGGGATTGCGACCAAACTGGTTCCCGGGGCCAAGCCGGCGCTGGATGCCCCGGTCGTGTATCCTTACGCGCCGAACGCCGTTGTGCTCGGTTTCCTCGGCGCCTTCGCCGGAGCCATCATCTGGCTGCTCGTGCTCGGCAGCACGGTGTCCTACATTTTTGTACCGACGATGATCGTGCTGTTCTTCCACGGGGCGACAGCCGGCGTATTCGGCAACTCAACGGGCGGCGTGCGCGGAGCGGTAATCGGGGGCTTCGTAACATCGACGATCGTCGCCTGGGGGCAGTTTGTCATGGTAAGCTTCCTGATCTCTTCAACCGTGCCGGACACGGCCATGTGGGCCGCTGACTCGGATATGTTCATCATCGGTCCGATTTTGCACTTTATCGCCAAGCTGCTCTTTTAAAATGGATATTTGAAACCGGCCAAACGGAAGACGGCGAGCGGTCGGAGCGCCGTCTTTCCTGGGCCATAGGGGGTCTTGTAAGCAGCCGGATTTTACCAACGACACCAACCACTCACCAAGAATGGAGGAGGAACGATTATGGGCTTTATTCGCACACTTCACGGGGACATGGATCCGAAAGAGCTCGGGTTTACGTACTCCCACGAGCATATCGTATGCCGCCCGGCCTATTGGCAGGAGCGGGGGGAAGACGACCTGCTGCTGGACGACAAGGAGAAGTCGAAGCTGGACGTGCTGGATTTCAAACGGTACGGGGGGCAGTCGATCGTGGATGCAACGGCGGTCGACTATGGCCGGGATGTTCATGCCGTAGAGGAGATCGCCCGCGAGACGGGCATCCGGATCGTCGGGACGGCCGGATTCAACAAAAGCTTTTTGTGGGACGCGGGCATCAAGGAAAAGCTGAAGCCCCTTATCGGGCCCTATGATACTTACGCCCAGTGGATTGAGGCGAAAACGATCAACGAGCTGGCCGATTTCGTCATTCGCGAGGTCGAGGAAGGGCTGGAAGGGACGCCGTTCAAGGCAGGCCAGGTCAAGTTCGGAACGGGCTACAACCGGATCACGCCCTTGGAGGAAAAGACGCTGCGGGCCGTGGCAAGGGCGCACCACGAAACGAAAGCTCCAGTCCACTCCCATACGGAGGTCGGCACGATGGCGATGGAGCAGATTGAGCTCTTGAGAAGCGAAGGCGTAAACCTGTCTTATTTGAGCCTCGGACACATGGACCGGAATCCGGATCCGTATTACCACGAGCAAATCGCTGCAACCGGCGCATTTTTGAGCTTTGACGGCATCGGCAAGATCAAATACGCGCCTGAAAGCACGCGGATCGCGCTGATTCTGAATCTCGTCCGCAAAGGGTACGAAGACCAAATCCTGATCAGCGGGGACACCGCCCGCAAAACCTACTACAAGCATTACGATCATGGACTGGGGCTGGAATATATCATTGCCAAATGGGTGCCCCGATTCATCGACGAGGCGGATCAAGCAGGGTTTGACGGCAAAAAGCTGATCGAGAAGTTTTTTGTCGCCAACCCGGCCCGCTGCTTTACATTCAAAAAGTAAGGGGGCAGGGTCATGAAATTCGAGCATGAAAACTCGGCTGACGTCATGGACAAGATCCGCCGGCACCGCACGGCCATACTGCCGGTTGGCGCCGTGGAAGCGCACGGCCCGCATCTTCCCCTCGGCACGGACAATCTGCTTGCCGAACGGCTCGCGGACAAACTGGCTGCGCGCACCGGCGGATTCGTGCTGCCGACGCTGCCTTACGGGCAGGTGTGGAGCCTGCGTCATTTTCCGGGGAGCATAAATGTGTCTAACGAGGCGCTGATTGGGCTCCTTGCTGATATCGGGGAAAGCCTGCACGACCAGGGCTTCCGCATTCTGGCCATGGTCAACGGCCATTTGGGAAATGCCGTCGCCCTGAAGGAGGCCGCGAGGGTGCTGTATGAACGGGTGCCGGACCTGAAGGTGTTCTATTTCTTCTATCCCGGAACGAAGGAAGTGACGGCAGAAGTCCGGGAAACGCCTGCGGTTCATGGCACCTACATGCATGCCGACGAAATCGAAACGTCCTACATGCTGTATTTGGCTGAAGAGCATGTGGACATGAACCGTGCGATCGACGGGAAACCGCATATCCCAGCCGACGCAGACTGCACCCCCACACCATGGGAAGAAATGACGTCTTCGGCGGTGCTGGGCGACGCCACCCGGGCCAGCCGGGCGAAAGGGGAAAAGATCATCGAACGCAGCCTGGACGCGATGGCGGACATGGTGCTGCAGGCCAGAAGGAAGCTGGATTTTGAAGCGAAGGGGGAGGAATTATGCTGATGAACGCGTATTTCAACATTATCGGCGAGCTGCTGCATAAGGTGCGGACGAAGCAGGCAGAGGAGATCCGGAGAGCTGCCGTTAAGGTCGCGGATTGTATAGAGCAGGGTGGCATCATCCATTTATTCGGCTGCGGGCATTCGCATATCCTCACCGAAGAAGTGTTCTATCGGGCCGGCGGGCTTGCTCCCATCCGTCCCATCTTCGTGGAGAAGCTGATGCTGCACGAAGGCGCAGTGCGCTCATCCGAGCTGGAGCGGCAGAACGGCCTTGCGGCAGACTTCATGGATGAGCAGGATATCCGGGAAGGCGAAGTGGTATTCGTGCTGTCTACCTCCGGGCGTAATCCGGTACCGGTGGATGTTGCGCTAATGGCCGGGCAGAAAGGTGCCTTTACCATCGGCATAACTTCCTTGGCGTATTCCAAGAGCCAACCATCCCGCCATGAGAGCGGCCGGCATCTGGCCGATGCCGTCGATCTGGTCATCGACAACTTTTCCGTTAAAGGGGATGCGGTGCTTCGGTATCCAGGCATGGAGGTCGCCTTTGCGCCCAGCTCGACGGTGATTGGCGCAGCGATTCTGAACGCCGTATTCGCGGAGGCGATCGGGATCATGTTCGACAAGGGTCTTACACCGCCGGTATTTTTGAGCGGCAACATCGATGGGGCCGACGCGCATAACGAGGCATTGATCGAAGCTTATAAGGGCCGGATCGCGCTGCTGGCGTAATCGGCTTCATAAAGGGGAGGAGCAACATGATTACACAAACGGTGACGATACGGAATAAACAGGGCTTTCATGTGCGGCCGGCTCAGCAGTTCTCGGACCGGGCGGGACAATATGAAGCGCAGGTGGCGGTCGTAACGGAGGATGGACGCCGGGCCGACGGCAAAAGCATGCTGGAGCTGATGACGCTTGGGCTCGAAGCGGGATCGGTCGTCACGATCGAAGCCGCCGGACCGGGAGACGAAGAAGCGGTTCGCGCTTTGGCGGAGCTCGTGGACGGCAAGTTCGGTGAGGACTGATGGACACGCTGTATGTTCAAGGCATCGGCGTGTCGGAAGGGGTACGGATCGCGCCGGCATTCATCTACCGGCGGAAAGAGGCCGGCGGTGCGCCGGCTCCCGCGGAGCTTCCCGGCGACCCGGAAGCAATTCGGGCTGAGCTCTCCAGGCTGGGAGAAGCGAAGCGCCGGTGTGCCCGGCAGCTGGAGGAGCTGGCGGCAAAGGCGGCGGAGACGCTCGGCGAAGACCAGGCCGGGATCGTGACGGGTCAGCGCAGGCTGCTGGATGACCCGGCCTTCTATCCGAAGATGGAGGCCTGGGTGCAGGAGAAGCAGGTGCCCGCGGAGCAGGCCGTTGCCGGCATCGTGGAACAGGTAGCCGGCGTGTTCGAGGCCATGAGCAACGACTATATGAAGGAGCGGGCCGCGGATATCCGTGACATTGGCGGACGTCTGCTTGATGCGTTGGCGGCGAAAGAGGACCGCGGGTTATCCGCGATTACGGAGCGGGTCATCCTCGTGGCGGACGACTTGGCGCCGTCGGACACGATCCAGCTGGACCCGGAGCTGGTGATGGGGCTGATCACCCGCTCCGGCGGTGCGACGTCGCACACGGCTATCCTGGCGCGCTCGCTCGGCATTGCCGCCGTCGTCGGCGCCGGCAGCGCCATCGACGGCATCGCGGACGGCGATCTGATCGCCGTCGACGGGGCGGCCGGACGCTGCATCGTCCGGCCCAATGAGGCGGAGGCGGAGCAGAGCCGCCTCCGGATGGAGGAGGGCGAGCGGGAGCGCGCCGCGCTCGCCCGTTACGCCGCGCGTCCGGCGGTGACTGCCGACGGGACGCGCGTGGAGCTGGCGGCCAACATCGGGACGGCCGCCGAAGCGAAGGCCGCCGCCGCGCAGGGCGCCGGCGGCGTGGGGCTGTTCCGCACGGAGTTTCTGTTCATGAACGCCCCGGCCATGCCGGGCGAGGAGGAGCAGTTCCGTGCGTATCGGGAGGCGGCGGCCGCCATGGATGGCCGCCCGGTGATCATCCGCACGATGGACATCGGCGGTGATAAGGCGCTGCCGTATCTGGATCTGCCGCGGGAGGACAATCCGTTCCTCGGCTATCGGGCGATCCGGATCGGCCTGGGCAGGCAGGATCTCCTGAAGGTTCAGCTGCGCGCGGTGCTGCGGGCCAGCGCATTCGGAAACGTCAAAGTGATGTTCCCGATGATTTCCGGGCTGCAGGAGTGGCGGGAAGCCAAGGGCGTGCTAGAAGAGGCGAAGGAAGAACTGAGGCGCAGCGGGACGGAATTCGACGAGCGCATCGAGGCGGGAATCATGGTCGAGGTGCCGTCGGCAGCCGTCATGGCAGGGGCGTTTGCCCGTGAGGTCGATTTCTTCAGCATCGGTACGAACGACCTGGTTCAGTATACGCTGGCTGTGGACCGGATGAACGATAAGGTCGCTTACCTGTACGATTATTTCCACCCGGCGGTGCTGCAGCTGATCCGCCAGGTCATCGAAGCTTCCCATCGGGCGGGTAAATGGACCGGCATGTGCGGCGGGATGGCCGGCGATCCGCTGGCCGCTCCACTGCTGCTTGGGCTCGGTTTGGATGAGTGGAGCATGGAGACAGGACGGCTGGGCGTCATCAAAAAAGAACTGTCGGCTCTCGACCGGGAAGCCTGCCGCTCGCTGGCCGACAGCGTTTTGGCGCTGGATACGCCCCAGGCGGTTCGTCAGGCGCTCGAAGAGTTTCGACGCGCCACCGGGCATACGCTATAGGTACATCGTTTAAGCATCCGACCGCTGGATTTTGCAGGAAAAGGCAGAGCGTCCTCTATGAGAGGATCCTCTGCCTTTTGGATTTGCGGCATGGCAGATTGCGATATTGCTGTAATTGCTGAATTGTACTAATTGCGGTAACGGTAATGCGCTGTGCGGTAATGCACAATACGGTATTGCGCACTACGGCACAGCGCATTACAGCATGGTGATATGAAGAATATCGCCTTACTGCGGTCAGCCCGAGTGCCTTTTGTTTTTGCAGGCTCCTTTTCTCGTACTCACTGTTAAGGTCCATCTATATTTTCCGCACGGGCCACAGCAGCACCTCAAGCTTCGGGGTATACGTTAGCAGTGCCGGCTCCGGATCATGGACCAAGCCAAACGAGGCCGTCAGGCTGTTCTCCTCGATCCACAGTCCGGCCTCCTGGAGCGGCCAGGGAAGGTGGTGAATCTCCCCGATTCGGAGCTCACCGTCGGATCCGGCGGAATACAGACAATACCGCTCGGTCAGCCAATGGACGAGGGTCCCGGGCTCGGCATGATAGACCTTTGGGTTTACCGCATGATACCGGCTTTTCCATACCGCCGGGGACTCTCCGTGCCCACGATCCCTTTCGCTGACATAATGGATGAATCCCTCTTGATGGCCCTTTTGCATTCGGGCGTAACGGTAGGGCAGGCGGGCCAGCATGCGGGCCCCCGCGACTACAAGCGGATTCGACGCTTCCAGCGTCAAAAACCAAATGCCGGGTTTGCCGCTGCAGTTCACGTACGTTCTAACGTTCAGCTCCAGGAACTTCCGGGTCCCCGGTACGGGCGGCATCCCCCTCATGCGAAGCGGATCCAGCAGAAACGGGGCGACGCTGATCCACGGCCGTCCTTCCCATCGCTCAAGCTCAAGGCCGGGGGGAATATAGGGGAGCAGACTGTGTTCATCTACTGGCCAATGGGCGAACAGCAGCTCGTTCCATCCCTGCTTCATGACCCAGGGCCCGTCAGGCATAGGTATAGGTCGATGGCTCGTTTGTTCCAGGATGCTGCGGTTTTTCATGGTTCTCTCCTCTCGGCGGTTTGGGCAGGGGTTACGTATCGTTATTACACATCTATGCACAAATACGATGTTTCATATCCTGGGGCACGGGTAAGTAATGAATGCACGCGCAACACTCAAAACCCTAGAAGGAGTGATTCGAAATGGCAAATAACAAAGATAACCGTAAGATGACCGTCGAAGAAGCCGGACGTATGGGTGGCGAGCAAACCGCCAAAACGCATGACAAGGAATTTTATCAAGAAATCGGCAGAAAAGGCGGCGAGGCGACGGCTGATTCCCATGACCGTGAGTTCTATGAGGAAATTGGCCGTAAGGGCGGCGAGGCGACATCAGACTCGCATGACCGCGAATTTTATCAGGAAATCGGCCGGCAAGGCGGAGAAGCGAGAAACGACAGCGATGGCAGGGACGGAAAAATGAGCCGTGAGGAAGCCGGCCGCAAGGGCGGAGAGGCCCGGGCCCGTCAAAGAGACAACTCTTAATCAGTCGATACGATAGATGAACCACATTAAAAGGGACCTTCCTTCAGGGAGGTCCTTTTTGCTGCATGGGCGTCAATCTATGCCCGCGGCCGTCAGACCGGCGAGTTTGGCGCTTGTCATCGCGGTATCGGCAAGGCGCCCTTCGCGTCCCACCCAGTCGCCGGCGACGTACAGCCCGCGAATTTCCGGAACGGCCGTTCCCGGTGCGGGAGCATCCCCGCTTCGCAGCGCAGGCCGGGAAGCATGAGCGGCGAGCAGATTCGGTGAGAAACGGACGGCGGCGGCTTCCCGCTTCCAGCCCGGCTGAATGGCTTCAAGCCTTTCCTTCAGCCGCCCCAGGACTAACTTGGGATCATGGGAAGGACTGGAGCCGTGGTATGTCATCACATGGATCACTTGGGAACCGTCCTCCGTGAGCGGAATCGCTGCCGAATGGTTCGAATAATAGAACGGCTCATCCAGTCCGAGTACAAACGCCCGATCCGGATGGGACACCTGTTTCAAAGCGACGTCCAGGCAGGAAACGTACAGCGGGTGAGCGTGCTCTCTCCAGGCGTCCAGCGAACGGCTATGCAAGCCGGAACCCTTGAGCCATTTGCTGACCGCATGCGGTCCGGCCGCGGCGATGATGCCGCCTGCTCTGAGGAGGGTCCCTTCGGACAGAAGGATACCGGTGACCGTTCCCTGCTCATGCACAATTTGGGCAGCTTCGGTACCTGCGGCGATGACAACGCCGGCCTGGACGGCTTCCCGCTGCAGGCTGTCGATGACCGTCTGCCAGCCTCCACGCACATACCGGACGCCTTGGCTGGCGAGCTGTCCTTGTTCCAAAACGTAGCCTGCGCTTAACCGCTCCATGTCGTCATCGTAGGCCCACTGTCTGCACATGGCGTAAAAGAACAGGCGGACGCGGTCGGAGCGGACATGCCCCAAAGCCCATTCCTTCATGCTGATCGAGCGGACCGGCTCCGGATCGATCCGGTTCAGGTTTCCCATGAGCGTGCTCCATTCCGTCTGTTCTTCGGGACTCAGCTCTTCGGTGGCATGGATCAGCTTCCCGTCTAGAATGCCGTACATGGCATTTTTCGTCCCGCTGCCCAAGGAAGGTTTGCAGCCGAGTTCATCCAAAATCCGCAGCGCAGCGCTGCCTTCGTACATGGCGCGGGGGCCGTAATTAAACAAGGCTCCCCCGATTCTGGCGGTTTGGGCCAGGCCGCCAAGTCGGCTGTCTTTTTCAAGCAGTATCACGGAACGTCCGGCCCGGGCTGCATAAATCGCGGCGGTCAGACCGGTCAGCCCACCGCCAATTACGGCAATATCATAAAATGGGTGTTCCCTAGTCATGTTCATATTTAGTTTCATTATAGAGTGTGCTCCCCTCGAATGTGTTACTTATTAGTCACATATAATATATGTTACTTTATGGTAACGTGTCAATAGGGTCAAGGGGGATTTATTTGAAGAGCCTCAGCAGGTATGGTACGACAAATCAGTTGAAAGAGGGGATGATTGCATTCCTGCAGCAACAAAAAAGCCCTGCTCCCGGGAGTGGGAAAAAAGGGCTTGGTCATGGATCGGCGATGGCCGTATCCGGTATGAACATGGTCCCTCAGCCCCCGATAACGCCCAGAACCATCTCGGTTAATCTGCCGATCGTAGGCTGATCCAGGGGACGCTGCAGCTGATACATGTTCACGGATCCCGACAGGCGGGTTGTGCATTCAAAATGCCACGGGGTTAGACCGCTCTCCGCGAGGAGCGAGCTGCGGTAGGTATGGCGATGGAGGAGCAGCAGGCGCTCCAAACCCCTGATTTCCCGGATTTCGGGCTGCTCGCAGTCTGTTTTGACCAGTTCAAAAACGCCGGCCAGCGGAATCGGTTCGGATGCAAACTTGGCGAGAACCGGGACCGCATACTTCGTTTCCCGGTCGAACAGAGGACGGAGACCGCCCGCGTCCATGCCAAACGTGTCAAGGCTGTCCTGCCAAAGCTTCTGCTGCGGATAGGCAGGGGCAACAAGTGGAAGCTGCTCCGAATCCATCGTAACGGCGATAACATCGTCGGTCAGCAGCTGGCATCCCTGCTGCAGCAGGGCGGATGCCAGCGTAGACTTGCCGTGTCCGGAATGGCCGACCAGGGCATAAGCCTTGCCGTTCATAACGACGGCGCTTCCGTGCAGGGGCAAAATTCTTCTCTGCATCAGAATAGCTCCCATGCAAGTACCGAGGACATACAGCCGGATCTGATCCTCGTCCGCGTCTGCCTCCAGCGAGACGTAAATGTCGGTTCCGTTCTCTGCGCTGAACACGGCCAGCTTCGGAATCCGGAACATCACCTGCTGCTCACTTACGGCGAATTTGTTGACGGGTGTTTCCCGCTGTGCCCAGGCATCGTCAAGGTCGGCGAAGCCGATCCGCACCTGGATATCTTGGCCGAAATGCCCGACCGGCCGGAGCTCGGGCAGCGGGATTTCACTTTCTATCGTAAGCCCGAAGGCTGTATATATCGCTGGTTTGATCATATATTTTCTCCGCTTCGTCAGAAGAATGTGGATATAAGAACAGCCCTTACCCCATATAATTGGGACCAAGGGCTGCTCCTGATCGCTCGGTTATGAATTGGAATTAGCTGTAGAAGACAGGATCATCCGGGTCCGGTTGGAAAGAGTCCGGTTTGCCTTTTCCGGGGCCAGCCATCGTCATGCTGACTTCCAATACTTCCAGTTCAGGTGTAGTCCATTCTTTTTTCATCGATTTCACCTCCTTTCAAAAGTTTCGCTCCAGAAAACGGTACACGATCAAGCTTCGCATCAGCACCTTAATGGCCGGGCTGTAGGCCTGACTTGGGTGCATCCCGTTTCTGGCTTCGTCAAGCGCTTTGCGTACGACAGGAATGTTCAGCACCTGCTGCATGCGGGAGTCCCGGCACAGTTGGTCCAGCTCTTGGATCATTTGCGACCAGTGCGGAGCCATCCGGTGGAGGATATCGGCCGCCTGGATCCCCTTGAGCCGCTGATTCAGCCGGACGTTGTCGGGAAGGTAGCCTTGGGCAGAGCGTCTGATCAACGCGCGGTCGAGGCCGTTCTGCACATACTGCTCCAACGGTACCGAAAGGCAGAACCGGATGACGCGCAGGTCGTTGGTCGGATCATGCGCCCAGAGGGGATATTGCAGCGACAGCTTGCTGAAGCTCGTTCCTGTCGTGCTCCAAACGTTATAGCTGTCAAAATGATACTTTCTCGCCTCCACCGGGTCGGAGGGAAGGTCTTCGCCCGATCCGATTTCGGTGAACTGCCTGTCCGTCAGCTTGTCGTAAACGCCGGCCTGTCTGGCGAATGCCGGGTTAACCAGCTGCGGAAATTCATTGGCGGACGAGGCGGCATGCCTGCGCTTCAGAAGCGGAAAAGCCTGCTTGCACAGCTCGGCTATGATGCGCTTGCGTCCTACGCCAATGTTCATACTGTATTGATTAATCTCCCCGCGCAGGCGGACCCACGCCAATTTCTTCATCAGCTTGGCGTAATAGTCCAACGCGTTGCCCCAGGAGATGCTGTAATTTCCTCTTGCGCCATTCAGCAGAATGCCCACCCCGCGCTCATGCGCCTGTTCGTAAATTCCCCGAAGCCAGAATGAATTTTCGAAAAATTTATAGGGTGTCTCCATAATATCCAGCCAGTGATCAATATCCGTATACGGGCTTCGGCCGTTAAAGCTGAGGTAGCTGTCCTCGATGTTCCCCGCATGCTGGACGGTCTGACGGATGAGCGGCCTTTCGTCCGCCAGTCTCCGCTTGGGTGTCCAATCCTCGAAGCCGTCTTCGGGGACGTAGCTGAACGTATGCAGTTTCCGGTGATCACGCTCCAGCGCTTTGGCCGCAAAACCGGCAACCGATCCGGAATCCAGTCCCCCGCTTAAATGAGCCCCGACCATCCGGCTTGTCCGCTGCAGCCTTGAGGTAACGGCCCGGTTAAACACGTCGCGGAAAGCTTCCTGATATTCTTCGGAAGATTTAAGCTGCAGGGGGGAAGTCTCCGTCAAGCTGTAGTATCTGGAGACGGACACCTGGCAGCTGCGGACCGTGAGCGTATGCGAAGGCGGCAGCTGCTCGATATGCCGGTAAACCGTCGTAGATAAGTCCGGCGGCTCAAAAACCCCGCTGATGGCAAGAAACTCGGCCAGCCAAGGCTCGTTCAGCTCCTGGTGAACATATGGCAAGGCTAACAGCGGGCGAATGGCCGTACAGAAGGACAGCTGTTCCCTGTTCCGGTGATAATAGAGCGTTCGTGCACCGGAGAAATCCCGGGCTCCGAACAGCATCTGCTTGTTGCCGTCCCAGATCATAAAAGCAAAGTCGCCGACTAAACGCTCCGGCATCGACTCTCCCCATTTTTCGTAAGCGAGCAGCAGAATTTCCCCGTCCGTCATGGCTTGTCTTCCACGAGTAGGGACCTGCAGCCCATCCATCAGCTCATCCCGGTTATCGATGATGGCGTCGGCGGTAATGGCCAGCCTGCGTTCTGCGCAATAGAAAGGCAACAATTCGTGGGCAGACTGCTGCGTGATCCACTTGGCGTGACAGCCGAGCCACACATGGCCCTGCTGCCATACCGAACTCCGGTCTGCCGGATACCGTTTCAGCGACTCCATAATGGGCGCTCCGGCGCTGACGTCTAAGGGGTCTTGGCTAAACCGGTAAATCCCCGCAATTGCGCTCATGACATCTTCCTCCGTTATGTACCGTTCAAACAATTTGCGACAATATGTATCTAGTTCTTCTGTATCATACTACATGTATACATATTGTATCAACATTTTTTTTCAGCGTGCGAAATTTAGTGAATTTGGATGAGGATAGATTACCTGGTTTGCTTTTTGTCGGATGGGAGTGCTGAGCGCGGAGGCTGCGCTGCCGTTCTGGCACGGTTTGTCCGCTTGATATAAGCCTGGAGAATAAGGCAGAACAGGTAAGCGCAGAGGATGCCGAACGTATCGTTCACGATGTCGTAAATCCGTCCGCTTCGAAAAAAATACAGCTGAAGAACTTCAGTTAACGCTGCGTACAAGATCGCCGTCATGACGGCAAGCTTTGAGCCGCGCAAATTGGACAAGAGCAGCTCCAATAGAAAGAAACCGATAAAATGCCCGATTTTCCGGTTGATCCAGGCCTCGCTCGACCACTGTAAATCAAGCTTGAGCAGCTCACTCCAATCGGGTGAGGGGTTCAGCCGGAAATCCGCCTGGTGATGGTGGAGAAGGGCGTTGAAATCGAAAGAACAAGTAAAGACGAACAGGCAGACCGCCCACGTCACGGTGAGAAAAATGCGCATAATTCCTCCTTCATTTAAAGCGCTTCCATTATATATGTGTTTGTTCTGAGATGAGAGAAGGCGTGTTTGCGATACAAAGTGTAACTTTTTTCGGCAAGTATATAGCAGCATTTTTCGGATTTCAAGTTTGCAGGCCGTCAATTTTTTTAACGCCAGAAAGGGAATGCGGATTTTAACTGTCTGAATATGCATGGAAATGCGGATGAAAGCGTTTTTTCGCTGCATAATCATGTCGCTTTTCGAAAAAAATTAGAGTCATTTGCTTGACATGATACATTTTGTATCTTAAAGTGTAGGATGAATAATACATACTGTATCGGTAAGGTGTGACCCACAACTGCAGTTGAAAAATGATTAGCGGGGGTAGCGTGTTTATGGAGCTTAAACAGTATTTTCGAATCATTGTAAAAAAGTGGTGGTTAATCGCGGCGATTGTCGTTATTGCCGTTGCGGCTACCGGAGTCAAAAGCCTCTACCTCACGACGCCGGTCTATGAGGCCAACGCCAAACTGATCGTTAACCAATCCGCCTCCGCGGACGGCGGGGCCAGCTTGAATGCCGGAACGATTCAGACCAGCATTTTCCTCATTAACTCCTATAAAGAAATTATCAAGTCGTCCGCCATTATGAACAAAGTCGTGCAAAAATATCCCGATCTGAAAGCATCGCCCGGTGAACTTGCAGCGATGATCTCGGTCACTTCAGCCAATGATTCACAGGTCATGAACCTGGTGTATCAGGATCCGTCCTATACCCGGGCGGCCAAAATCGTTAATGCCGTCTCTATGGTGTTTAAGGAGCAGATTCCCCGCATTATGAACGTGGACAACATTACGATTCTTAGCGAAGCCGACACCAAGGCCTCCCCTGGACCGATCAACATTAATCCGGTCATGAACATGCTGATCAGCTTTGTCGTTTCCCTGATGCTCGCCATCGGACTGGTTTTCCTGCTTGACTATCTGGACGATACGGTGAGAACGGAGGCCGAGGCTGCGGAAATTTTGGACATGCCGGTGCTTGCAGTCATCAGCGAAATGAACCGGGCGGATTTGAAAACCCGAAGCGGCACAAGTATACCAAATCAAAAAGTAGGTGAAGGCAAGTATGCGACGCTCAATCAATAAAGAAGCCCTGGTCGTATCCGGGAATCCAACCTCCCGGGTATCCGAGGCATACCGGCTCCTCCGGACCAAAATTCATTTTTCCCCCAAAGACGCGGCGCATCAGGTCATCATGGTCACATCGACGCGTTCTTCCGAAGGCAAAACGACAACGGTCAGCAATTTGGCGGTGACCTACGCGATGGAAGGCCGGAAGGTGCTACTGATTGACGCGGATATGCGTAAGCCGGCGCTGCATGACATCTACTCCCTTTCCAACCGGCACGGGCTGAGTACGGTACTGGCCGGGGACGTGCTGGTGCAGCAGGCCGTTCAGGAGACGGGCATCAACCATTTATCCCTGCTGACGGCCGGGCCCGTGCCGGCAAACCCGGCAGAGCTGATGGACTCAGCCTCCATGCGGGACATGCTGATGCAGCTTCGGCAGGAGTACGACGTTATCCTCATCGATACGCCGCCGGTGCTTGCGGTGTCGGACGGTGTCATTACGAGTGCGTTATGCGACGGTGTCATCATGGTGGTTGCCGCGGGCAAGGTCAAACGGAGCCACCTGAGGGCGGCCAAGGAACAGCTGGATCATGTGAAGGCCAACATGCTGGGGCTGGTGCTTAACCGAAGCAGCCGCGACCAGCAGGCCTTTGCTGCGGACCATTACGGTATGCAGGCTCAATAAAGACATGTTTTTCAAGAAGGTAATGCCTACTGCACCTTTATCACTGGAGGCACTCGGTCACGCTGTGGGTCCTATGGACCTTAGACATTCATTGTCGAGGGTGTGATGTGAGGACGGGTTGAATGCCCTGTTTTTAGAAAATGGAGCTATGGTCTTTTCCCTGTTTGCGAAGAGCATATAGCTAGATTTTCTACATACACAGCATGCATCTGGGGTACAAAGAAAAATATAAAAGATGGGTAGTGAATGAGATGAGGAAAGTGAAAAAAGCGATTATTCCCGCAGCGGGGCTTGGAACCCGGTTCTTACCCGCGACCAAAGCGATGCCGAAGGAAATGCTGCCGATCGTCGACAAGCCGACGATTCAGTACATCGTAGAAGAAGCGGTGGCGTCCGGAATTGAGGACATTATTATCGTGACCGGCAAAGGCAAGCGCTCCATCGAGGACCATTTCGATCATGCGTTTGAGCTGGAGAACAATCTGTTCAGCAAAGGGAAGTTTGACCTTTTGGACGAAGTCCGCCGGTCCTCCAACGTGGAGATTCACTACATACGCCAGAAGGAAGCCAAAGGGCTGGGGCATGCCGTGTGGTGCGCCCGCAACTTTATTGGCAATGAGCCCTTTGCAGTGCTGCTTGGGGATGACATCGTACAGTCCGAGGTGCCCTGCATCCGCCAGTTGGTGGAGCAGTACGAGCAAGTTGAGAAGTCCGTCATCGGCGTGCAGACCGTTCCGAGCGAGCAGACGCACCGGTATGGGGTGGTTGCGCCCTTGGAGAAGTTCGGACGTTTACACGAAGTGAGCTATTTTGTGGAGAAACCGCCGGCAGGACAGGCTCCGTCGAACCTGGCCATTATGGGCAGGTATGTTCTGACGCCGGAAATTTTCAGCTACCTGGAGCTGCAGGAAGAAGGAGCCGGCGGGGAAATTCAGCTGACTGACGCCATTCAGAAGCTGAACGAGAGCCAAGGCGTTTATGCTTACGATTTCGAAGGTACGCGTTACGATGTCGGCGAGAAGCTGGGCTTCATCATGACGACACTGGATTTTGCACTGCAGTATGAGGAACTGCGCACCCCGCTGCTGCAGGGGATGGAGCATATTCTCGAGCGGGAACAGCTCGGCAAAATAAATCGCTAGTGAGGTGATAGGTGGTGATCTCTCCCACACCGCAAAGAAACGAGTCGGATGTCGCATTCGAGGGTACGCCGGCGTACTCGCCATATGTTCTGGAGAACGACAATCCCCGGGTCATCTATCAAGCGTTTAAAAGAGCGACGGATATCGTCCTTGCGCTGATCGGCCTTGTCGTGCTCTCACCGCTGTTTCTGATCGTCGCTATACTGATTAAACTGGAGGACCCGAAAGGGTCCGTTTTTTTTGGACAAACCCGTATCGGTAAAGACGAAAAGCCGTTCCGGATGTACAAGTTCCGTTCCATGGTATCCAATGCCGAACAGCTGCTGAATGGACTTCTGGAGCAAAACGAAATCAGCGGCGCCATGTTCAAAATGAAAAAGGACCCGCGCATCACCCGGGTGGGCGCCGTCATCCGCAAAACGAGCATTGACGAGCTGCCGCAGCTCTGGAACGTCGTTCGCGGAGATATGTCCCTCGTCGGCCCCCGGCCGGCCCTTCCACGGGAGGTCGCGGAATACAGCAGCTACGATAAGCTGCGCCTGAGGGTCATCCCGGGATGCACCGGCCTCTGGCAGGTGAGCGGGCGAAACGAGCTGAGCTTCAGTGAGATGGTGGAGCTGGATTTGCGGTATATCGAGCAGCGCGGCGTGATGATGGATTGGAAGATTATTTTTATGACGATCAGGATGTTTGCAGGTTCGAAGAATGCTTATTAAAGATCGGGCAGGAGCTGATGGTTTATGGATTTGAATTCGAGAATTTATGTGGCTGGACATCGAGGATTAGTGGGGTCTGCGATTCTGCGGGCCCTCCAACAGCGGGGGTTCCACCATTTAATCACCCGTACAAGCACAGAACTGGACTTGAGAAATAAGGCCGAGGTCGATCGTTTTTTTGGACAGGAACAGATCGAATACGTTTTTTTAGCGGCTGCCAAGGTTGGGGGGATTACGGCGAACAATGATTACCCGGCGGATTTCATCAGGGACAATTTACTCATCCAAACGAATGTCATTGACGCTGCGTACCAAAACCAAGTGAAGAAGCTGTTATTCCTTGGTTCCACCTGTATCTATCCGAAGTTTGCCCCGCAACCGCTAAAGGAAGAATACTTGCTTACCGGTGAACTTGAACCAACCAATCAGCCTTATGCTATTGCCAAAATTGCAGGCATCAACATGTGCCAGTCGTACAACCGCCAATACGGAACGAATTACATATCGGTGATGCCGACGAATATGTACGGCCCCAACGATAATTTTGACTTACAAACGTCCCATGTTCTGCCGGCGTTAATCCGCAAATTCCATGAGGCGAAGCAAAACAATCTCAGCTCGGTCGAGGTATGGGGGACTGGAAACCCCAGACGGGAGTTCCTCCATTCGGATGATTTAGCTGAAGCCTGTTTGTTCCTTATGGATCAGTATGATGACAGCGACATTATTAACGTCGGCGTTGGCCAGGATATTTCAATCAGGGAACTGGCGGAGCTCATCCAGTCGGTGGTTGGTTATGAAGGGGAGATTGTGTTCAATTCGACTGTGCCGGATGGTACCCCCAGAAAACTGGTAGACGTTACGAAAATCAACAAGCTCGGCTGGAAAGCCAAAGTTACACTTAAGGAAGGTCTGGAATCGGTTTATAAGGCTTACCGGGACGACCTTTTAATCAAACAAGTATAGAAAATATCGGAGGATAATATGAAAAGAGCGCTGATTACAGGGGTTACAGGACAAGACGGTTCCTATTTGGCGGAGTTATTGTTGGCAAAAGGGTATGAAGTGTTTGGACTGCGGAGACGGACGAGCACGCCAAACTACGAAAATATTCAACACATCAAAGACCAGATTAAATGGATTTCCGGGGACTTGACGGATTTGGCTTCCTTGATTGAAGCGGTACGCTTATCCGATCCTGACGAGGTGTATAACCTCGCCGCCCAATCGTTTGTTGCCGCATCCTGGCCCCAGCCTTTGGCAACGGGACAAATGACTGCGATTTCGGTAACCAACATGTTGGAAGCCGTGCGCATTATAAAGCCGCAGGCTAAAGTCTACCAGGCTTCCAGCTCCGAGATGTTTGGAAAGGTCGTCGAAACGCCGCAAAAGGAAACAACTCCATTCTATCCGCGCAGCCCCTACGGCGTTGCGAAAGTATATGGACATTGGATCACGGTCAACTATCGCGAAAGTTTTAACATGTTTGCTTGTTCTGGAATCCTATTTAATCACGAGTCTCCGCGGCGCGGGCTTGAGTTTGTGACCAGAAAAGTAACGGACGGCGTTGCCAGAATTAAGCTCGGTCTGGAGCACGAACTGAGAATGGGGAATCTGGATTCGCTTCGGGACTGGGGATTTGCCGGGGATTATGTGAAGGCCATGTGGCTGATGCTGCAGCAAGACGAGCCGGATGACTATGTTATTTCCACAGGTGAAATGCACAGCGTTAAGGAACTTCTCGAAGTAGCTTTCTCTTACGTTGGTTTGGATTACAGAGATTACGTTGTGATTGATCCCGAATTTGTGCGTCCCGCAGAAGTGGATCTATTGCTGGGCGATTGTTCGAAGGCCAAGGAAAAGCTGGGTTGGCAACTGGAAGTAGGCTTTAAACAGTTGATTCAGATGATGGTTGATGAGGATTTGAGGAGAGTTCAGGCACAGACAAATTATAGGGAATCTGTGCTTCCTATTTAAAAATAAGTCATTATAAATAAGCGGGGCTGTTTCCAGTCCTGCTTTATTTAATTGCTTCAGAATATCTTCCTAATAGAGTGGAGCATCTTTAATGAAGCTAAAAACAAAGGTAGTCTCTTTTACTAAAAACAGTGATAGTAAAAATGTGCTCTATAGCGTCTTATCTTATGTTATTACTCCAATGATATTAGTTATATCCACTCCAATGTTGTTATCCAATTTGGGAAGCTCGAATTATGGTATCTGGGTTCTAATTAACTCACTAATCAATGTATTGGGAGTGTCTAACTTCGGATTAGGAAATGCATTCATAAAGATTGGATCGGAATACGAGGCAACAGCAAACAATGTAATGTTTAACCAGTTGTTTTCAGTATCCATAACATGTTCAGTTATTCTTGCAATAACCATTAATTTATTGACTTTCCTGTTTGGAGGTTATCTATTTCCGCTTTTTTTTGGAAGCACAGGGACCAAGGAGATCATGTCAGTTACTTTTTTAGTTGGCGGTATCGTAGGTATAAGAATTGTTAATAGTGTTGTGTCAGGTTCATACATGGCAAAACAACGCTATGATATTAATAGTAAAGTTAATATCGCATTCAATTTGATTACTTCGATAACCTTCACGGTATTGGCTCTGCTTTATAAAGATATTAGAATTCTCGTTATTTCTATGTTTATATTCACTGTACTATTTCTTATTGCCAATATTTATATAGCTAAGAAAATAAATACAAGCCTTTCTTTCAAACCTTATTTGTTTAAAAAGATTATTTTCAAAAAAATTTTTAGCTATGGAATTTATTCTTGGTTTCAACTGATTATTAGCGCCTTGAATGCCCAGGCAGATAAACTTGTTATAGGATTTTTGCTAGGCCCAGCTGTTCTTGGATATTATTCGGTTTGCATGCAACTAGTTGTAAAGATTCATGAAATACCAACTGCAGCAGCAGCGTTTCTTTTACCCAAATTTAGTTCACTCTATGAAAGTAGAAATTTAGCGAAAATTCGTGAAGTGTATTCAAAAGCTTTTTTATACAAATCTATATTCATTGTCCTATCGTTCTCTGTAGCTTATATATTCGCAAATCCAATATTATCGATTTGGATCAGCAGTGAGTTTGCAAATCAACACGTAATGTTATTTCGAGTGCTAGCTGTGTCAACTTCGATTGGAGCTTTTGGAATTATTCCTTATTATTGTTTGAATGGTACCGGATACGTAAAAATTAATACGGTAATTTCACTAACTACCTCGCTATCGGCCTTGATCTTATTATATTTTCTAATTCCGCATATGGGGGACATTGGAACTGGAGTGGCTAAATTGGTGTCTGTTCCATTGGTTGTATTCTCAATATATCTTGTTCAAAGAAAAATATATAAGCTTAATGCAGAACAAGAACCTAATGTAAAGGAATTTCATGTGAAAACTCAATGAAGCAACAATAAGAAAACTAATTTATTGAAATAATTAATTTCTTGGAGTAGAGGGAAAGATGGATAGAATTTTATTTTTTGATACAACAAGTAGTGGTCATCGATCGAGTTATGATCTTTCTCTTATTAAGGGGATTTCTAAAGAAAGAGAAGTTTTATTTGTAACGAAGGCATCTTCTCAATTACAGGCTTCATTAAATAATGAGGGTATCAAATACAAGAGTATTTTGACTAAAAGAAAACATCATTTAATTCATGATTTAGAATTGTTATTTCAAATGTTATGGATCGCAAAAAGACAGAAAGTAAAACATATTCATCTGCTTTATCTGGATAGTATTCTTGTTTTAGTTATGCTGATCATGCCAATTATTTACCTCTTTGGGTTTAGGGTAACTGGGACATTGCACTGGTATCCTAATAAGACCATTAAGAAAATACTGTTATATGGACTAATTAAGGGAAAGGTTCTAGATAAAGTTGTTGTTCATGGGGATTATACGAAGGGAAAAGTTTTAAAGTTGTTAGGCCCCAAAACAAAAAGCAACAGGATATTTTCTGTTCCTTACCCCAATCTCCATAATTCAGTTGACGTAAGGAATAAAAATATAACTACAGTATATGAGGAGATAAACATCCAGAATTTAAAGAGGCCTTTTCTTTTGGCCTTTGGCGGCTTGCGTTATGATAAAGGACTCGACTTGTTAATTGAATCATTAAAGAAGGTTAGTAATCGTAATTTTACTTTATTGATTATTGGAAAAGAGGAACATTTTGATCAACATTTTATTGAGCAACAAATTAATGGAAGCTTCTTAGAAAACAATACCATTCTAAAATTAGGATATGTACCAGATGAATACGTTTCTTATTATTTCGGAATGACGGATGCTGTTGTGTTGCCATATAGGAAAATATTCACAGGCCAAAGTGGTCCCTTAACAGAAGGAGTTGCAAAGGGAAAGTTTATTATTGGTCCAAATCAAGGTGAACTAGGGTATACGATTGATAAGTTTGATTTAGGCTACACTTTTTTAGTTGAAGATACCGATGATCTAGCAAAAACCTTACAAAAGTATATCGATGAATTTGGGAGCGGAGGACGTTTGATCAATCAAAATGGAATAAACCAATATAAATCAATGGTCTCCGAGAATTTTTTTTGGCACCAGTACCGATCTTTCTTCAGAGTAATTGAATAAATAATTTAAAATTATGGGTGAACAAAATGTTAAAACAAGGTATTGTGTCCGTAGGATCTAAGTTCCATGCTACGTTTACAGCAGAGTCGTTAGAAAGAGGTGGGATGTTAAAAACATTCTATACTGGTAAAAAGGTGAACAGTCAAACCATACCAGAACGGCACATAACTCGTATTTCATTGCCTTTAATGGTGGGTTATGCATTGCGTAAAATGCCATTGATAGGACAGTATATTCCCTATAATTTATTGTCCGATATTTTATTCGATTGTATGGTATCCATTAAGTTGAAAAAAGCGGATTTTATTATCGGCTTTAATAATTATTCCCTGATGCAAATGAAGAAACTAAAAAAACATAAATCCACCCTATTTTTAGAGCAAAGAATCGCTCATGTCTTAACGGAGATTCAGATTTATAATGATGAATTTGGAAAAGTCCCTGCCAATTTGCATCCCTTGATGGTAAAGAGAAAATTACAAGAATATGACATGGCGGACTACATACTAGTTCCTAGCGAATTTGTTTATCAATCTATGATAGATAACGGAGTTTCTGAAAAGAAACTGCTTCTAGTTCCCTATGGATATGACTCAAAGTTATTTAAGAGGGATACGCAAATTATGAAGTCAGATGAATGCTTAAGACTATTATTTGTAGGCCAAATAGGGCATAGGAAAGGCTTGAAATATTTATTAGAGGCTGTAGAAAATATAAAGCAGAAACGTCCAGAAGCACCCTTGGAGCTTGTTCTTGTCGGTGGAATCGATAATGATTTTGTTCCTTATTTAAATAAATACTCTAATTTATATAAGCATATCGATTTCGTCCCTCAAAGGAAGCTTGTTGAATTATATAATAGTTCTCATATTTTTGTTTTTCCGAGTCTATGTGAAGGAAGTGCTGTTGTAACTTATGAGGCATTGGGAAGTGGGTTGCCTCAAATTGTTACATTTAATGCTGGAAGTGTAATATCAGACAATGAAGAAGGCATCATAATTCCGCCAAGAGATACCGCTGCTCTCGAAAAAGCGATATTGCATTTGATGGATAATCCGGCAAAAATTAAACGAATGGAGCAAAACGCTATTAACAAAGCTAAAGAATTTACTTGGGAAAAGTATGGAGATAGGCTCATTAGTACCCTTCACCAAAAAATTTGATTCTAATGAGGTAAGCGATGATGATAAAAACACTTTTACTTACTAATACAATTGCTCCTTATCGAATTCCTGTACTGAATAGATTAAAAGAACATAATGACATCGAATTAAAGGTATGGTATTTGGAAGAACGTGAAAAGAATCGGCAGTGGAATATTAATCACCAAGAAATTAATTATAACTATACTTGTTTGCCTGGAATTCACACTTATATCCAGAGGTTGGATATGGGGGTGCATATTAATCCAGGCATTTTTTTTAGGCTTGTAAAGGAAAATCCGGACGTTATTATTACTTCAGGTTACGACTCTTTAGGCTACTGGTCAGCACTGTATTATAGCAAAATGTTCAGGAAGAAATTTATTGTTTGGTGGGGAAGCACTCTGGAAAGCAGCAGAGTCAATAATGGATTAGTCAATCGGGCAAGGAAACTTTTTTTTCATTCTGCGGACGCTTTTATTACGTACGGAACGGAATCAGCCAACTGCTTAAAGCATTATGGAGTCGAACAGGAAAAAATCGTGGTCGGTTACAACACGGTTGATATTCGATTTTTTAGAAACAAATACAAGGAGTATATAAATCGAGCAGATTCTGATTATAAAAAGCAGAATAAATTGAAGTTACTGTTTATAGGTCAGTTAATTGAACGAAAAGGATTAGTGCAAATCATCGATGCATTGAATTTACTTGGGGATTCCTCCTGGGAATTAAAGATTGTCGGGTCGGGTCCTGATGAACAAAAATTAGCCCAAAGGGTCAAGAACTATGGTTTACAAAGTCAGATCCATTTTGAGGGCTACAAACAAAAAGAAGAATTGACAGATTACCTTATTCAAAGCGACTGCTTATTATTTCCTTCTTTGATCGAAGTATGGGGGCTTGTTGTGAATGAGGCCTTAGCTACAAACACCTTTGTGCTTGCATCCAAGTACGCTGGTGCTACTAAGGATATTATCATCAACCAACAGAACGGTCTGATTATTGACCCATTGGATGTTAATGACCTGTTACAGGCATTCCGGTGGTTAATGGACCATCAGGGTTACGTACGCTCGCAATGGAAAATGAGTTTTCAATTATGGAGAAAATTACATCCTCATTCCTATGCCAAGGCCGTTTCTGAAGCAATCAAAACAGCAATTTCATGAGGTGTTTGAAAATGATCAATATCCTTTACATTCAACCGTATGCCAGCCATGTCGGGGGCGTTGATACAGTCCTTCTTCAACTTGTTCAGGGACTGGATAAAACCAAGTATAAACCATATGTCGTTCTTCCTGGTCACAGTCCCTATGTAGAAAAGTATGAAGCTGCTGGAGCTACTGTGTTGTTCAGTGTTCTCGCTGTTTTTGGCAAGCCGACGGATCCGATGTATTTCGCTCGTAATTTCGTTAATTTATTTCGAAGTATTCGCTCTATCCGGCAGATCGCATCAAAGTACAACATCGATTTAATTCATTCTCATAAGATGGAACTGATTGGAGGCAACATAGCCGGTAAGCTGATGGGAATACCTACTTTGCAAACCGTTCACGAGCTGCCTAGAAAACCGCTGATCGCTTATAAACTTGTTGGTTATTTGAATCATTGCTTTAATGACAAAGTCATTGTTTTATGTGACCGGAGCAAGACTATGTTCAAGTGGGGAAAGCAGCATTCTAGTAAGCTGATCAAAATTTATAACGGAATTCATGTGGAACAGTTAGCGGTTCAAAACAAGACGGTTCATCCTTTAAAAAAGGAACTTGATCTAAAAGACAAGGATAAAATTATCATCACGGTTGCTCGTTTATCGCCAATGAAAGGAATAGAGTATCTGCTTAAGGCGGCTCATCTAACAAAAAAAACAGATCCATCGCTAAAATATATTATCGTGGGAGATGTTGCTTTTGATTCCGACTTACATTACAAAGAGTCATTAATGAGCTTGGCAGATGAACTGGAACTGGATAATGTCTTCTTTCTGGGATTGCGCAGAGACATTCCTGAATTATTGTCGCAGGCGGATCTCTTTGTTTTGCCCTCCGTCTATGACATCTTCCCTACAGTAATCTTGGAAGCTATGGCTGCTTCGCTGCCTATTGTGGCTACTGATGTGGGTGGAGTCCCGGAGATGGTCACAACCGAAATAGGGAAACTGGTCCCCGCAATGAACGGAGAAGCAATTGCTGATGCGATCATGGAAATTTTCAGCAGAGAAAATAAAGATAAACTTGGAATGAACAGCAGAAAACGTTTGATGAGAAGTTTTACCAGAGAGCATTACATTAAATCTACGGTCCAAGTGTATGACACCTTGCTGCAAAATAAACCAATTTCTAATGGGAGCACGATTGTCCATGATCAGTAACCGAATTCGATTGGATCAGTATCATCAAGAAGGATATTCCAGAGGGAGAAGCGGTTGGTATGTGCTGCTTTGGTGGCTTGTTCAAGGAAGTCTTTTTCGCTTTTCTCTTCACCCGATGTATAAATGGCGAAATTTTCTGCTGCGCTTATTCGGTGCCCATATTGGTAAAGGTGTTCAAATCAGGGCTTCGGCCAAATTTACATACCCATGGAAAGTGAGCATCGGTGATTACTCATGGATTGGTGATCAGGTGGAATTTTACAGTTTGGATCGTATTGAGATTGGGGAGCATTGCGTTATATCACAGCGTTCCTATCTCTGCACAGGAACCCATGATATCCATGACCCTAAATTCGGTTTAATGACTAAGCCCGTAATCGTTAAGGATGGGGCTTGGGTAGCAAGTGACGTTTTCATTAATCCGGGAATCACTATCGGTGTTATGGCAGTAGTTGCCGCAAGAAGTACGGTTACTCGTGATGTGCCGGCAAATGAAATCCATGCGGGTACGCCTGCGCAATTTAAGAAATATAGATTTGATGAGAGTCGAGAAAAGAGACAATTGAAAGGGATTGGGCTATGAAACCTAAGATTGTTTTTGTGATTAATTATTTTTATCCGGATTATGCATCAACGGGGCAACTGTTAACCGAACTCTGTCTTCACATTCAAAAAGATTTTCACATTATTGTGATTGCGGCACAACCTGAAGATATTGCGACAGAGGGACATTCCAAAACAAGGTTTTTAGCAGATAAATTGGAGAATATTGATATTTTAAGAATCAGGCTGCCCAAACAAAATAAACGGAACAAATGGAGTAGGTTGCGTTATATGGCAGCTTATTTTTTTTATGCTAACTTTTTACTTCTGAAACAAAAAAATATTCGGATTCTTTATACAGTCTCCACACCTCCTATTCTAGGGGGGGTAATCGGCTCGATAGGAAAATTTTTTAAACACGCAAAACATATTTACAATATACAAGATTTTAACCCCGAACAAGCAGAGGCCGTTAGTTTTATGAGAAATAAATTTCTTTATCGTGCCGCGAAATGGCTGGATACCATGAATTGCAAGTATGCAGATCATATTATTACTGTAGGTCATGATATGCAGGAAACCCTAAACAAAAGATTTGCCAATAAGGAAATTACAAGGAGTACCGTTATTAACAATTGGACAGATGAGCAGGAAATCCTACCCTTAACAAAGGATCATCCCAAAGTACATGAATTCATTAAGAATAATGGATGGGAAAATAAATTCATTGTAATGTATTCAGGAAATTTAGGGCTCTATTATGACTTAGAAAACTTAATAAAAATTACGAAGGATCTATCCAGTATAGATGAAATTATATTTGTATTTATTGGTGATGGAGCAGTCAAATCAGAAATGGAGACATATGTAAAAAATAATAAGCAAGGGAATGTTTTCTTTTTACCATTTCAACCAAAGTCGGAAATTAAATATACATTAAATGCGGCCGATATTCATTTGGTTGTCAATCAAAAGGGGATTAAAGGAGTCTCTGTCCCTAGCAAAATTTACGGTGTGATGGCTGCAGGCAAACCTGTTTTAGGCGTTCTGGAAAAAGGTAGCGAAGCTTGCTTGTTGATTGAAAACAGTGGCTGTGGAGTAGTGGTTGAACCACAAAACTATTCAGATGTAACAAAGGAATTGATGAATATGTATACACTTGATAGTGATGTTTTAAAAGATAAAGGAATACGGGGAAGGAAGTATTTAGAGCAGCATTTAAGAAAAGATCAATCGTTGGATAAATATCGAAATCTTCTATTATCAATTTAAGTATCTTATAACTGCTGAAATAAAGGGAGGGTAATAGTAGTGAAAATCATTTTGCTTTCGGGAGGGTCTGGGAAAAGATTGTGGCCGTTATCCAATGATGCGAGGTCCAAACAATTTTTAAAGGTGCTTGAGAACGAGAATAACGAGCTGATTTCCATGGTTCAACGGGTTTGGGGGCAGATTACAGCTAACGGGTTAGCAGATGATAGTTACATCGCTACAAGCAAATCGCAAATCGAAATTATGTTGAGTCAAGTAGGAGACAATGTTTCTCTTATCATTGAGCCTGAGCGTAGGGATACTTTTGCTGCGGTTACATTATCCGCATCCTATTTATATTCTCAAGCATCTGTTGGGCTAGATGAAGTAGTCGCTGTTTTACCTGTAGATCCTTATGTTGAGAATCATTTTTTTGACACTATTAAAAATATGGAGTCGGTACTGTTTGACTCTAATGCAGATATCGCATTAATCGGTGTAAACCCGACTTATCCATCAACCAAGTATGGTTATATCATACCAACTGATTCAGAAAGTCAACGCCCAAATGAACCTGAATATTTACATGTTAGCAGTTTTATGGAGAAACCAACGGAGAAAGTTGCTGAATACCTGATCTCCAAAAATGCACTTTGGAACTGTGGAGTTTTTGCGTTCAAACTTGGGTACATTATAGAATTATTAAAACGTAAAGGGCTCCCTATCGAATATGGTGAACTGTCAGCTAACTACCATGATATACCAAAAACCAGCTTTGACTATGAAGTATTGGAGAAAGCAACAGATATTGTTGTTCTTCCGTACGAAGGATATTGGAAGGATCTTGGAACATGGAATACGTTAACAGAAGAAATGAAGAACAGACAGATTGGCAAAGGTATTATAAGTGATGACTGTGATAATACTCACCTTATAAACGAAATTGACATCCCAGTCTCAATCCTGGGCTTATCAAATATTGTGGTCGCTGTAAGCCCTGACGGAATCCTAGTAACAGATAAAAGTGCAAGTCCTAAAATAAAAAACTTCATTAATTTTGATCAGGGGCCAATGTATGAGGAAAGAAAGTGGGGATGGGTTCGAATATTAGATGATCAATATTATGAAGACGGCCGCTGTGTTATTACTAAGAGGGTAAGCATTCAACAAGGCAAAAACCTAAGCTATCGAATGCAAGTCGGTCGTGAAGAGGTATGGACAATTGTGAAAGGAAGAGGAGAATTCGTCCAAAACGGCAACTTTATGGATGTAAGTGCTGGTAATGTTCTACATATTCCTATGAAAACACTGCATAGTATTCGTGCTCTAACTGAACTTGAAATCATTGTAGTCCAGAGCGGAATTAAACAGGATCCTAACCAATTAATAGAGCTTTATCAAAGTTGGGGCGAAATCGCAGCGCATTGTATTAAGGTTTAAGGGAGTACTCTTGAAGACAATTTGCTACTACATTTCTGATTACGGATACGGTCATGCGACTCGAAGTATTGCGATTATAAGAGCTTTAATGGTTCAGGCTCCGCATCGTTACAGGATTATTGTCTGCTCTGGTAAAACAATCGGTTTTATACAACGTTCTTTACTTGGATCAGCTGGCCTTGGGAATATTTACTTTCGGGAATGTGCCTCAGATCTTGGTTATATACTTAAACAAGGTTCTGTTGAGCCAGATCTGGAAATGTTTAAATTTAAATATGTGGACTATATAAAGACAATGCCGTTAGAAATTCAAAGAGAAGCTGATTTTATTTTAAAGGAGAAGGTAGATCTTATTGTCACAGACATTTCTCCGGTTCCTATTGGCGCAGCAAAGTTAGCTAAAATTCAATCGATAGCTATATCTAATTTTACTTGGTATACGGCCTACATGGGGTTTATAGAGCGCGGATATCTCCAACCTTTATTCGACGTATATTCTCATATTGATTATTTTATCCACTTATCTGGATCTGCAGAGCCCCATTGGGGAAGAGGAAGTCTGATGAAATCAGGTTTTTTTTGCCGGGCTCCTGTTAAGGAAGAAACAAATCGTTTAACAAACTTATTGAAACCACACAGTCACTCAAAAATTGTATATGTAGCTCTCGGTATGAGTATCCAAGCCGATCATCTAGATAAATTCAAGATGTGGGAGGAAGATTCATGCTTATTTGTCGTTTCTAGTAACTTGAAAATTGAAGGGAAGAATATACATCATATTCCCTCTAATTATACTGAGTCACAAAATTATGTTGCAGTAGCGGATATTATCATATCGAAGCCGGGGTGGGGGACGGTAGCAGAAGGGGTTATTCTTAATAAGCCCTTAATATTACTGAACAGAGGCTTGATGAACGAAGATCAGAATACGCTTAAGGAGATTAGCTTCAGACATTCATATATGCTAGCGATGTGGGAGGAGTTACAAGAACTAGATTTAGAAACGTTGTTTAAAGCTATGAATCCCAAACCGCAGCAAGAAATAGAAAATAATATCAATATACAAAAAATTATCAGGTATATTGAGAATATTTCGAATGTATGAATGGTCTGTTTTACGAGAGGAGATTATAGGATGAGATTAGCTGTTATTGGGACGGGTTATGTAGGTTTGGTATCCGGTGTATGCTTTTCTGACCTTGGCAATGATGTAGTATGCGTTGATAAACTTGAAGATAAAGTTGAAATGCTTCTGCAGGGTATTTCTCCAATATATGAACCAGGACTAGGAGAACTCATACATAAAAACAAAGAACGGGGACGCCTAAATTTCACAACAAATCTGGCTGAAGCGGTCCAAAAATCAGAAATCATTATTATTGCAGTGGGAACACCTTCTTTACCTAACGGTCAGGCAAATTTATCTTATATTGAGGATGCTGCAAAAGAAATAGGCGAATCATTAAACAATTTTAAAATTATTGTTACTAAAAGTACAGTTCCAGTCGGAACCAACGAGAAAATAAAACAAATCATTTCTAAGTACTCACAATTTCCATTCGAGATCGCCTCAGTACCGGAATTTTTAAGAGAAGGAACCGCTGTTCAAGACACGCTCCATCCGGACAGAATAATTATAGGGGCTACAAGCGATTATACTAAAGAGAAATTAATTAAACTACACTCTCCACTATCTGAAAATATATTGGTGACTGATATTCGGAGTGCTGAGATGATCAAGTATGCTTCCAATGCTTTTCTGGCAACGAAAATATCATTCATTAATGAAATAGCTAATATTTGTGAAAAAGTAGGTGCTGACATCACTCAGGTTGCATCGGGCATGGGCTACGATAAACGTATCGGATCGTCATTTTTAAAGGCAGGGATCGGTTATGGTGGTTCATGTTTTCCTAAAGACACACAGGCATTGATACAAATTGCTGGCCAGATGGACTATGATTTTAAGTTGTTAAAATCAGTTGTAGAGGTAAATCATGAACAACGATTTAACATTATTCGTAAGCTTGAAGCTTTATTAGGAGATTTGTCGGAAAAGACTATCGCTATTTGGGGCCTTTCTTTTAAACCTGAAACTGACGATGTGAGGGACGCACCTGCTTTTGAAATTATTAATGCCCTTTTGCAAAGGGGGGCTAAAGTCAGAGCTTATGACCCAATAGCAGTGGGAAACTTTATAAAATACTATAATTTAAAGGCCGTAGAGTATTGCAGAAATGCACAAGAAACGGCTGAAAACGCAGATGCACTTTGTATTCTCACTGAATGGGATGAATTTCGGAATATAACTCCTGATTTGATTCAGTCATGGTTAAGGTACCCAAATCTTATAGATGGTCGAAACATATACATGGAAGATGAAATTAAAGAAACCCAATTAATTTATTATTCTATAGGCAGACCAAATCTAAATAAAGGCGTTAAGGAAGCAAATCCGATTTTATTGTAAGGTGTTACGATTTTCGGGATATATCTGCCTAAAAAAATTAACAAAAAGGGGAATTATGGTTAATCAATACGTGTTGAATACAAGTTCAAGTTCCTTACCTGAAGAACTACGTTTGTTGCTATTACTGGTTGGAGAAACAAGGGATTCGTCTATATCAACATTCGATATCACAAATTTAAACTGGGACTTATTCCTTGATCTTGTGAACCACCATCGGCTATACCCTCTAGTTTACGTTCAATTGAATAAACTCATAGATAGTAATATTCCAATGGAAGTGGTTAATGCTCTTCAGGTGAAATATCAACAGAATACATTTCATATGCTTCATTTATGTGTAGAAATGGAACGTGTTATAAAAAAATTAGTGGATAATGGGCTTCGTGCACTGGTACTTAAAGGGCCTGTATTATCTGAAAGCCTTTATGGAGATTTATCTCTTCGTACATCTAAAGATATAGATATTCTTATCTCTATTGATGATCTTGAACATGTTAAAAATCAATTAATAAACCTTGGCTATGTTTTTAAAAGTGATTTACCGCCTATTTTAAACGAATGGAAATGGCGGTGGCATCATATTGCATGTATTCATCCCCAAAAAGCTACACAAATTGAAATTCATTGGAGATTGAGCCATGATTCTGGGAACGAGCCAAAATTTGAAGAATTATGGAACAGAAAAAGAGTCAGCTCATTAACAAAGACGCCGGTGTTTTTTCTTGGTACAGAGGATTTATTTTTATATTTGGTGACTCACGGAGCACGCCACGGATGGTTTCGATTAAGATGGCTAGTCGATATAGATAGAATGCTCTTAAAGGGAGTAAATGAAGACAAATTAGTTTCTCTTTTAAATAAATATAAAACTAAGCAACTTGCAGGGCAGGCGTTAATTCTATCATCTGAATTATTGCGAACTCCACTAACAAATAAATTAAATCAATTGACGAATAGTGAACATGCTCGTCAAATAGCAATATCTGCATTCGCGTTTATTAAAGACAAGGTTATTTTGGAATATTCAGAACCTTCTGTAAGATACCAACTTTCTTTAAAGACGAAATCCCAGAAAATTAAGTTTCTTATCAGCAGATTTCATCCAGATTCGTTAGATATGAATTTGTTGAGATTGCCGAAAACACTTCACTTTCTTTATTTTCCTTTAAGGCCAATGCTATGGCTTATCAGGAAAATGAAAAAACAACAAAAAGCGGTAGAGTAGTACCATTTGTTTCCTAGGTATAATAATAGGTTTTAAGACCTCTACTATAATTGTATCGGAGTGATAATGTGGGGTTTTACCTTAAAATTGGATTAATGTTGCTAACTTGTTTTCTAATTAGACCATCAGCATTTGGCCAACAGTTTACAGCGATTGGAATTGCCGTATCTCTATTCACCCTTCTTTTGCATCTTCATCAGCAAAAGGGTAAGGGACTTCCCGTAAAGATTAGTTCTCAAAATTTATCAGTAATCATAATGACAAGCTTATTGTTTACCCTTTTATCTCTACATGTAGTATTGGTTAATTCAAACAATAACCTGGATTTTGTCTTAAAAGCGTTAATTGCACATATTGCAATAGTTATATCTTTTGGAATTATACTTAGTAATGAGGAATCAAATATTACTTTTTTTCGCTGGTTTATAAAAATTTTACTTTTATTTGTTTTTTCTTATTATATAACATTACTATTGTCCATCTTTATACCTCTAAATTCATTGCAACTTTTCAAACTTAATATCAAGGGATATGAAGGTACTGGAAACACATATTTTCCATTTACAATATTGTACAGCTTTATGTCTGTTGGCGAAAATGGATTTAAATTACCAAGACTTTTAGGGCTCTTTAGAGAATCTGGAATCCTGCAAATGTTTATGATATGGTCTTTGTTTAATTTGAAGAGGGTTAACATGAATAAACCGTGGGTTAAAGTAACCTTGTTTTTGGGGATATTGGCATCTTTCTCTACGGCAGGAGTTGCCGTGTTATTTATAAACCTGGTAATTAGTTTTATTCTAAATAAAAAATTAATAAGGGCAGCTATTTTCGTGATTTTTGCGTATTTAGCGATTTTTTATACACCTTTCATTGGAGTAAACGCTAAAATGGATACTCATGGGGCTTCAATTTCTGATAGATATATCGCTGTTGAAAATAGTTTGAACTCGTTAAAAGAAAATCCTCTTGGTATAGGTCTTTATAATGCTACGGGTTTCAATAATTCTGGTATTAACTTAGTTGCTGCGTCTTCGATGATTGGAATCCAAGGATTCTTACTTGCCATACTAACGTATCTAATACCGATGATCTTTGTTCAAAACAAGCGAAGTTACTTCCTTTCTGTGTCTCCATTGTTAATTACCTCCTTAACATCACAACCAATATTAGATGCACCATTAGTATATGTTATGATGATGGCTCTTCATCCAATATATGCTAAACAAGATATACAGAATAATAAAAAGAAGTTAATAAATAATTCAAATTACAACAAACTAGTGCCAAAATTATCGCTTCCTAATCCAGAGATAAGGATAAAGGAAAATTCTTAGAAAATGGAATATTCAAGCAACTGATAGGCTGGATCAATTCCAACTTATTTTCAGAGATAATTACTATGAACTGAGGTGAACAGTGGTTGAAAAAGGGAAGTCCCACTATATTAATTACCGGAGGGGCTGGCTTCGTAGGGAGTAATTTTCTTCAGCTTATGCTTTCCAAATATCCTTCATATATGTTTGTAAACTTGGATAAGCTGACATATTCAGCTAATTTAAAGAATCTACAAAATTTTCTGAATTATAAAAACTATACTTTTATCCAGGGGGATATTTGCGATCGAACTTTGGTTCATTCTATTGTGGAAGACTACAATATCGATATCATTATCAATTTCGCAGCAGAATCTCATGTTGATCGCAGCATTATAGATCCATTAACTTTTGTTTCAACGAATATCAATGGTACACAATCTTTATTAGACGCGGCTGTCAGGAACGATATTAAATTGTTTTTGCAAATCTCAACCGATGAAGTATATGGTTCACTAGATGATACTGGGTATTTTACTGAAAAGTCAGAGATTGCTCCCAATAATCCATATTCCGCTAGTAAGGCGAGTGCAGATATGTTAATTCGTGCTTACAGCAATACATATGGTCTTCCTTTTAATATTGTAAGGTTCGGAAACACCTATGGTCCATCACAGCATCCGGAGAAACTTATACCATTGGTGATAATGAATGCATATCATAACAGAAGCATTCCTATACATGGGGAAGGCCGGAGTATTCGAGACTGGGTCTTCGTTAAAGATAACAATGCGGCTATTGACATGGTCCTACACTATGGCCATCGTGGAGAGGTATATAACATCGGTTCAAGGCAAGAAAAAAGAACAATTGATGTTGTGCGTTTGATATTGGAGATTCTAGGCAGGCCTGAACATCTCATTGAATTTGTTGCAGACAGACCGGGGCAAGATTACCGATATGCTAACAATCCAGCTAAAATTATGAATGAACTGGGGTGGAAACCTCAGTTTATTTTTTTGGAGGGATTGCAGCAAACAATCAACTGGTACTTAGAACATATAGACTGGTGGACTCCTTCTATGAATCAAGCCAAGATCCTTTGAACAACGGTTGAACGATGATAGACCTATCGTATCATTCTTTTCCCCTTAGAGACTTCAAAACTCCTCGAAATTCATTTTAGAACAAAAATGTATACAATTTGACACGATAATTTGATAATATTGATACAAAATGTAACTTAAATCGAGTTAAGGAGGGTCTTTCTATGAACACAGAGCTCATTGCAGCCAACATCATCTCCCAATCCCCCGGCTATCTCGTCAGTGACATGGATGGGGAGAAAGTCATGCTGAGTATCGAGACCGGAAAGTATTACAACCTGGGGCAGATCGGCGGGCGGATCTGGGAGCTGATTGCTGCACCGACCAGCCTGACGGATCTGGTGGGCCAATTGGTCGAAGAGTATGATATCGGGCCGGAAGCCTGCGAGCAGCAGGTGCATCCGTTTCTGAACAAGCTTGCGGCCGAAGGCCTGATCCAGGTGAGAAGCGGGCATGAGCTGGATTAGGCAGCTGCGCGCTTTTGTCCGTTTTCCATGGGCCCAGAAGATGATGTATGCCGAAGCCTACGTGCTCCTGGCATGGGGAAGAGTGCTGAAGGCACTCCCGTTCGCCAAAGTCGCGCCTTCCCTGGGGGGCTATATGAAGGAGACTCCGGAGGAGGAGCTTAGCCGACAGGAACTGATGACCATCCGCCAAGTCTCCAAAGCCGTTCACGGGATTAGCCGGTACACGTGGTGGGAGAGCCAATGTCTGGTCAAGGCGATCGCCGCCATGAAAATGCTGGAGCGCCGCGGCCTGTCGAGCACGCTGTATTTGGGAAGCGGCAGGGACGAGCAGGGGCGGCTGGCGGCTCACGCCTGGCTGCGCTGCGGGTCGTACATCGTGACGGGAAGGGAAGGACACGAGAAGTATACGGTTGTGGGCATTTTCGGAAACGGGGCGGCAGCGGACCGAGAGGCCGGGCTCATGACGCGGCAATCCGGATAAGGAGCTACGTACAATGAAGGATTTATTCTACTATATTCGCAAAATCCAGCGGGTCGCCGGAGGCAAACTGTACCTGAACATGTCCATGACCCTTCTCATCAGCCTATTGGACGGCATCGGCATGTATTTGATCGTCCCGCTGCTGGGCATGATCGGCCTGCTGCAAATGGATTCGGGGAGCTTGCCGTTTTTGGCCCCGCTTACCGGGCTGATCCATTCCTGGTCCCTGCAGCTAAGCCTGCCGCTGGTCCTGGCGGCCTATGTCCTCATCTTGGGTGGACAAGCGCTACTGCAGCGAAGCCAGACCCTCCTGAACGCAAGGATTATTCAATCCTTTATCCGGACGCTGCGGACCGAGACGTATGAAGGGCTGCTGCGGGCCAAGTGGGAGTTTTACCTGCGCAAACGCCGATCGGATTTCAACCACGTGATGTCCAACGAGCTGGGGCGGGTCAATTACGGCACGACATTATTTTTGCAGATGGTGACGTCGCTGATCTTTACCGTGCTTCAGATTGCCCTGGCCCTGTGGCTGTCGCCGGCATTGACTGTGATGGTGCTGGTCAGCGGGGGTGTGCTTGCTCTGTTCGCACGGAGGTTCGTGCGCAGGTCCAAGAGGATCGGCGAGGAGACCACCGAGCTGTCCAAGCATTATTTTGCAGGAATCAGCGACCATTTCGGCGGCATTAAGGATATCAAAAGCAACCGGCTGGAGGCGTCCCACATCCATTGGTTCCGTAAGCTGACCGATCAAATGGAGCATAACTTCCTCGAGTTCGGCCGGGTGAACTCCATGTCGCAGGTTATTTACCGCCTGTCCTCCGTCGTGCTGATCGCGGCATTTATGTACGTGGCGATATCGGTACTGCATACTCCCCCGGAGCAGCTGATTATGGTTGTGCTCATTTTTACCCGGCTGTGGCCGAGGTTTATCGGCATTCAGTCGAATATGGAGCAGCTCAGCTCGAATCTGCCGGCGTTTCATGACATGCGAAAGCTGCAGCAGGAATACGAAGCCGAGCAGGAGCTGATCAGCCCGGAAGAAGTAGGGGCTTCGAAGCTTGCCTTGGTAGACGGAATCAGCTGCACCCATGTCAGCTACCGGTACAACCCCAAGGAGCCGCAATACGCGCTGCGCGATATCAATGTCCATATTCCGGCTAACCGCATGACCGCTATCGTCGGGAAATCCGGCGCAGGGAAAAGCACCCTGGTCGACCTGCTGATGGGGCTGATCCATCCCGAAGAGGGAGAAGTGCGGGCGGACGGAGTTTCGCTCCAGCGTGAACGCCAGCTGCTGGCGCTGCGCGGCTCGATCGGATACGTAGCGCAGGATCCTTTCCTGTTCAACGAGAGCATCCGCTACAATTTGCAGCTGGTGGACCCCAATGCGCAGGATGACGATCTATGGCAGGCGCTGGAGTTCTCGGCCTCGGCCGAGTTCGTCCGCAAGCTGCCGCAAGGATTGGACACGGTCATCGGGGACCGGGGCGTTCGCTTGTCGGGCGGAGAGCGCCAGCGGCTGGTGCTGGCCCGCGCGATTTTGAAGCGGCCGAGCATCCTTGTCCTGGACGAAGCGACCAGCGCGCTCGACAGTGAAAATGAGCTTCTGATCCAGCAGGCGCTGGAACGCCTCAAAGGAAGCATGACGATGATCGTGATCGCCCACCGGCTGTCCACCATCCGGAACGCGGACCATGTGATCGTGATGGAGCAGGGCGAGGTGATTCAGCAGGGCGGTTATTTGCAGCTCTCTCAGGAGAGCAAAGGTTCCTTCAGCAAACTGCTGAGCTACCAGAGCGGGGCTCAAATGCAGGTATGATTCGGATGAAAAGCAGCCCCCGGGAGGCGTTCGCGCTTCTGCGGGGGCTGCTGTTTTATTTCATGTGAGATGGTTTCGAACGGAACCGCATGCATACTCCTTTTTCTCATGAACCGTATATGGGTACGATTTTATCGATATTATCCTTGTTTATGCTCGCTGCTTAACAGGTCATACAACAGATTCGATAAAGGTGCGGGGGCCCCGGCCCGCTGTGACGCTTGTTTAAAAATGCCCACGTCCTTTAACGGAATATGGCTTTGGGTAAAGAGATGATCCATGTTCTCGGCAGCCATCTGGCCGTAACGCTTATAAATCGGGGCGTTAAACAGCGTTTGGGTCAGCATATCCATCACGGGCTTGGGATCGCCACCGCTCTTTTCGACCATCGAGAGAGCTTCCCGAATGGTGTACACGGCGGAAGTAATCATGAAGTTTCCAACCAGTTTCACTTGATTCGCTGCCCCGGCTTTTTCACCAAAATCGAAAATATTCAGCCCTCCCATAGCCTCCAAAACCGGGCGGACGCGGTCTTTAGCCTGCTGAGGTCCAGCCATGGGGATGGAGAGCTGACGTGCTGCTGCAGCCTCCGGGACTCCAAAAATAGGGGCTTCGACCAGGGTGCTGCCATGCTCTGCGTGAACAGCTGCAAGCTTTTTGGATGTATCCGGCGATATCGTGCTCATCGAGATATGAATTCCCCCTTTACCAAGCTTCTCTAAAAAGCTATCGCTCATGACGATGCTCTCCACGGACGCATCATCCCACAAAATGGTGACGACGATTCCCCCAGCGGCAACGGCCTCGTCGGGTCTGGATGCCAGCCGGGCGCCTTGGGCAATCAAAGGTTCGGCTTTGCTGGCCGTCCTGTTATGCACCACCAAAGGATACCCTGCATCGAGGAGATTGTTAGCCAGCGGCAGACCTAGGCTGCCAAGTCCGATAAATCCGATCGTCTCGTTCATCATGTTTATCCTCCTTGAAATGCGAATGTTATAAACATTACGTTAACGTCATGTTTGTGGTAAAAAAAATTAATGCTGCTCTGCGTCCTTGAGCCATTGCTCAAAGCGGTCGATATGGGTCAGCAAATCGGTCCGGAACTGTTGTAACCCCTCGATCTTCTGATCCGTCTCTGCGAGGTGCTGCTTCAAAATGCCGAGCACTTTCTGTTTAGGTTGTACACCACTGGGGTCCATGAAATACAGATCGATCACGTCCCGTATTTCCTCCAAGCTGAGCCCAAGCTTCTTTAATTGGTCGATTTTGCGCAGCCGGGCAACGGTCTCATCTGTATAGTAATGCTGCCCATTGCCTTCACGCTCGCCTGGAGGGATCAGCCCCATTTTTTCGTAATATCGAACCGTTCGCTGAGTAACCCCCGCACGTTCCGATAAATCCCCTATGCGCATGCGATCCTTCATATCTTGCCCTCCAAACATGACGTTAACGTCGTGTTTATAAAATATCATCTTAATCCGGCTTTGTAAAGCGCGTACGCATATTTTGCCGGCTGCATTCTGTGCGGTGTTGAGCAAAATGATTGCAAAACAAACGCAAAATAGGTCACAGGTTGCCTTTAACCGGCCCATGAGGCATCAAAGCTTATTCGTTCAACCTTTTATTAAAAGGAACAGGTTCCGCTTTGGACAACACAGCCCCCGCATTATACAATGAAGAAAACATCTTTCGAAATAACCTGACAGAAGACAGACCGCGTTTGGCGGGTTGGTTTTCTTGGGAAGTCAGTATACAGGCGTCCATTTTGATGCTTACTGATTTCGTTAGGAGAAAAGATACAGGCGAGGGGAGAGTGCAGGATGAATTCCATGCAAACGGATCCGTTTATACGAAATAATCGGGAGGCCGAGATCGCGTCCAGGTCCGAGCGGCTTGCGGCGGTATTTGCGGAGAGGGCTGCGGAACATGATCGGGAAGGATCGTTCCCGTTTGAAAATTTTGCTGACCTGAAGGAGTCGGGTTATTTAAAGCTGACGGTGCCGGCGGAGTTTGGCGGTGAGGAAGCGTCGTTGTACGAAATGATCCTTGCCCAGGAACGGTTGGGAAAAGGGGACGGCTCGACGACGCTCGCGGTCGGCTGGCATGTGAGCCAGGTACTGCAGATGCGCATCGGCCAGTCGTGGCCGCGCGAGCTGTATGCCGACTTCTGCAGGCAAATCGTCCATGATGGGGCGATGATCAACCAGTTTGCCAGCGAACCGTCGACCGGCAGTCCGAGCCGGGGCGGCCGTCCGGGAACGAAAGCGGAGCGTACGGAAGGGGGCTGGCTGCTGACTGGTCGCAAAACGTTCAGCTCGCTCATTCCGGTGCTGGATCAGTTTACGGTCACTGCATTTGTGGAGGAAGAAGACAAGACCGGAACGTTTTTGGTGCGGAAGGGTCCAGGTGTCAGCATTGACGAAACGTGGAATACGATGGGCATGCGGGCGACCGGCAGCCACGACCTGGTGATGGAAGAGGTGTTCGTGCCGGACGGGGAACGGATCGATAGTGAGGATCCTTTAGGAGGACAGCCGGCAGGTAAGATGTCCGATCACGGAGGGGCGCTGCTGCATATCCCGGCATGTTATATCGGCATCGCCTGGGCTGCCCGGGATTTTGCGGTGCGTTACGCCGCCAATTACCGGCCAAACAGCCTGCCGGGGCCCATTGCCGACCTGCCGCATATTCAGCAGAAGATCGGGGAGATGGAGTCCGAGCTGATCACCGCCCGCACGCTCATGTACAGTGTGGCGGACCGCTGGGACCGCCACCCGGAGCTGCGGCCGGGCATGAGGCCCGATCTCGGGCTCGTGAAGACGACGGCGACCCATGCGGCCCTGCGCATCGTCGATCTGGCGATGCGGATTGTGGGCGGGGCCAGCCTGTCGCGCCAGCTTCCGCTGGAGCGGATGTACCGCGACGTGCGGGCGGGTCTGCACAACCCGCCGATGGACGATACGGTCACATCGATGCTCGCCCGCCGGGCGATCGCGGACGTATCCGGGGCCGGAGAAGGGAGTACCGGAACCAACCGGTAAGATCGACTCGTAGGCTCATGCTCGTAGAATCGGCTCGTAGGCTCGTGCTCGTAGAATCGCAGGACTTCGAAACAGCAGAAAAGGCAGTCGGAATGATTCCGGCTGCCTTTTTCTTTTTTTGCGAGATTGAACTTCTACCCTCTAATGAACGGCAACGGCAATGGGTGCTCTCCTCGATTTGAGGGGGCACCGGGTGATACGGAGCCGTTTCCGCAATATACGTCTATGTCTCAAGCAAGATCTCTCCGGTACGGGACAGATCATACCCTGCGATGCTCTGCAGCTCGCGGCGAAACTCCTCCGAACGCAAAATGCCCATCAGCGACTCGATCCAAGGCATATTTTCCGCCGATTTGAGCACAACCAGGTCGTAGCGTTCCTCGATCAGCGGGATAAAATCAACGCCGCCTACGATTGCTGCCGCCTTTTCGATGCCAACCCCGACATCAGCCTCCCCGGCGGCTACCGTGCCGGCGACCGCAATATGATTGGTCTGCTCCTCGCCGTAGCCCTGCAGCTGATCCCGCCGGATCCCGTGCAGCCGCAGCTGTTCATCCAGCAGAACGCGGGCACCCGACCCTTTTTCGCGGTTGACGAGCCTAAGCCCCGTGCGGGACAGATCGGCCCAGTCTTTTAGCCCAAGGGGATTCCCTTTTTGGACATAGAGTCCCGCCTTTCGGGATAGCAGGTTGACGACCAGATATGGAAAGCCGACCAAAATCCGCTTAATGTACGGCAAATTGTATTCGCCGGTATCGCCGTCGAGCAGATGGGTGCTCACGATGTCGGACTCTCCACGGTACATCGCAATCAGGCTGTCCAGACTCCCGACATATGCGCGGAGCGGACGGATGCCGGGCGTATGCTTTTCCATATGCTTAACGAGAATGTCAAGGCTGATATCCTGCCCCGTAATGACTACCGAACGGGTTCCGCCGGTACCGACAGCTGCGGGTTGAAAGGAAACCGGTTCCGCCGGAGCCGGGCGGTGTTCGGCCGCCTGCAGTCCTTTGGCCCTTTGCTTGTAGGCTTCCAAATCCGCGGCATCGACGCGCATTTGCTTGCCCACCCGATACGAAGGCAGCTCGCCTTTTTTGATCAGGTCGTAGACGGTGAGCTTGGATATTTTCAGGAGCTTGGCAATTTCCTCGGTCGTATACGAAATGTCGCTGGACATGAGCTTCCTCCTTGTACGTTGTATGTTTCGCTGAACGTTTCGTTATATGTTATCTTTTCTTGTAATGGCTTAGGTCTGAACCCTGTGAACACAGTGTCTTCTATTGTATCACACCCGGATGTGAAATTTGTGCAAACCGTATTTACAACCTCGCGGCCCACTGGATATAATCAATTATATCTAATTATAACTAAATATAACGATTACGGATTGGAGATTACGGATGATCAAAAGGGGTATGAAACCAGGTGTTTGGCTGATCCTCGCCGCATTCGTTCTGATGCTGGCAGGCTGCGGATCGAATTCCGGTTCGGCTGCAAACCCGAAATCGGCTGACTCAGGAGCCGCTGCGGAAACTTCTAATAGAGAGGCTGCGCAGCAGGTAGAACTGACGATCTCTGCTGCGGCCAGCATGACGGATGCGCTGCAGGAGATTCAACAAGCGTACGAGGCGGAGCATGCGAACGTCAAACTGAACTTTAACTTTGGCGCTTCGGGGGCGCTGCAGCAGCAGATCGAGCAGGGCGCACCGGCGGATCTGTTCCTCTCGGCTGCCGTGAAGAACATGAAGGCGCTGGAGGACAAGCAGCTCATCGATTCTTCGCATGAGAAAGACCTTCTCGCCAATGAGCTTGTGGCCGTGGTGAACGCCAAAGAACCGGCTCAAGTCTCGGGCATGGAGGACCTGAAAGGAACCGGCTTGAAAAAAATCGCCATCGGCATTCCGGAAAGCGTTCCGGCAGGGAACTACGCCAAGGAAGCATTGACGAACGCTAAGCTGTGGGACACGCTCCAGTCGAAGCTGGTGCAGGCCAAGGACGTGCGACAGGTGCTGCAGTACGTGGAAACTGGCAATGCGGATGCGGGTTTTGTGTATAAAACGGATGCATTGACTTCGGATCAGGTCAAAGTGGCGTTTACTGTCGACCCGTCTGCCTATACGCCGATCGTTTACCCGGTCGGAATCGTTAAGGCGACGAAGCACAGCCAGGAGGCGGTGGATTTTTACGAGTACCTCCAGACGGATACGGCATTGGAAACTTTTAAAAAATACGGATTTTCCGTGCCGCAGCAGGGTTAACAGATGATGGACTGGCAGGCGTTTTGGGATCCGGTCAGACTGTCCTTACAGGTTGCCCTGCTCTCGAGTCTGATCGTGATCATCCTGGGTACGGGAGCTGCCTGGTGGATGGCAAGGCATCATTTCCCGGGAAAAATCGTTCTGGAGACGCTGTTCATGCTGCCGCTGGTCCTGCCGCCGACCGTGGTGGGGTTTCTGCTGCTGATGCTGCTTGGCCGCCGCAGTTGGGTGGGGCAGCTGATCGAATGGCTGTGGGATGCGCCGATTATTTTTTCCTGGTGGGCCGCTGTTGTGGCGACCATCGTCGTCGCATTCCCGCTCGTCTATCAGACGATGAAGAACGGCCTTGCCGCCGTTGATCCGGATCTGGAAAAGGCAGCCCGCTCCGACGGGGCAGGCGAGTGGAGGGTGTTCCGTTCCATTACGCTGCCGCTCACTTACTCCTCGCTGCTGACCGCGCTCGTGCTCGGGTTTGCCAGGGCGCTCGGCGAGTTCGGAGCGACGCTTATGGTTGCCGGGAACATTCCCGGCAAGACGCAGACGGTCCCGACGGCCATTTACGTGGCGGTCGACGCCGGCAACATGCCGATGGCCTGGGCGTGGACGCTGGCGATCGTCGCGATGTCTTTTGTCATGCTGCTGCTGACCGGAAGGAAAGCACCGGGAGAAGAGCGGCCGCGAGGGGGCACAGAGGTATCGAGGGAAAGCCGGGGATAACGGAGGCGAAGATAGGGCTTATTCAGCTTGATCGATTTTGTCATACAAAAAAAGGGCTGTCCCACTCCAAAATGGCGGGGACAGCCCTTTGTGATATATACGGCGATCCAACCTAACGGTTAAATGTTATACCTGGCCAGTAACTTACACCTGCTCAATAATGAGCGGTACGACTTTGCCGGCGTTGACGTCGATCAGCCCATGATCGGTGATTTTGAGGTATGGGCTCACCGGCAGGGAATGCGTGGCGATCGACATGATCGGGTTGTAGTGCTTGTACCCGAGCTCTTCCATCGCCTCGCGCACCTGCTGGACGGACTCGGCGGCCAAATCGAGCGGATCCTCGGTAAGGATGCCGCCGACCGGCAGGTGCATGTTGGCTTTGATCTCACCGTCCAGGGTGACGCAGAAGCCGCCCTGCTGGCGGATGACGGTGTTTGCGGCGAGGACCATGTCCTCGACGTTGTGGCCGATCACCAGCAGGTTGTGGTTGTCGTGGGAGTAGGTCGTCGCCACGGCGCCGCGCTGGATCGTATCGCCTGCGATGAAGCCGAACGCTTTTTGGCGTCCTTTGCCGTACCGTTCAAATGTGGCGATCATGCCGCAGCCGCTGTCCTCCCACAGCAGCCGGCCATTCGCGGCCGGCACGTCCACCTGGCTCTCCTTGGTGAAGGTCGAGCCGTCCTGGATCGTCATCACCCGGCACCGGTAGATGCCGTCCTCTACGCCGGCCGCCGCTTCAAAATCGGCGGTGCTCAGCTCGTCCAGCTGGACGCTGTGGTAGAAGTGCTCCGGGAATCGGTAGCCGCTCGACTGCGGCTCAAAGGCTTTGGCCGCGGAGTACATTTCCGCGCCGTTTTTGTACACCGACTCCAGCTTCAGCTCGGACAAATCCGAGATCAGCTGGAAGTCGGCGATTTTGCCCGGTGCGATGGAGCCCCGATCGTACATCCGCATGCGGCGGGACGGGGAGAAGGTCGCGGCGTAGATCGCCCGCTCCGGAGACATCCCCATGCTGATGGCCTTGCGGACGATCTGGTTCAGATGGCCGCGGGCGCGGAACGAATCCGCCATGACGTCATCGGTCACGAAGCAGAAATGCTCGGAAACGTCGTGGCGGATCAGGTAGTCCATCACTTCCGGCGTCATCGACTTCTCCTGGATTTCAATGAACATGCCGGCCGCAATCCGCTCCTCTAGACCCTGCAGTGTCTGATGCGTATGGTCCGAGTTGACGCCCGCGTAAATGACGCGCTGCAGGTCCAGATCCAGCAGCTTCGGCACGTGGCCTTCGATGACGAGCTCTGGATAATGCGAGCGGATATGCTCCAGGATGCGGTTCGTTTTGCAGTCCGGGTCGGTAATGATGTCGACGTAGTTCATGATCTCGCCGAGGCAGATGACGTCCCCTGTGGACAGGAGGGCATCCATGTCCTCGATTTCGATCGATCCGCCCGTCGTTTCCATCGAGGTGGACGGGACCGAGCTCGGAATGGCATAGAACATGTCCACCGGACAGTTTCGGCTCGCCTTGATCATCTCGAGAACGCCGTCGAGGCCGAACACGTTAGCCATCTCATGCGGCTCGGGTACGATCGTGGTGACGCCGTTTCGCAGGAGACCCGCCGAGAAGGATTCAGGCGTCACCATGGTGCTTTCGATGTGCAGATGGATATCGATGAAGCCAGGGACCATATAGAGTCCCTCCGCGTTAATGACCTGCTTGGCCTGGAACGTATCTTCGCCCCTCAGGCCGATATAGAAAAACTTGCCGTCCTTGACGGCGACGTTGTTTATAGACCACTGCTTAAAGTAACTGTTGTACACCTTGGCTTGAAGAAATAGCAAATCTGCTTGCATACGTTGTTCCCCCTATGGTTATTCGACAAGAACGAGCTTATCCGATGGAAACAACAGACGGATTTCCTGCCCGTTCGCATAGGGCTGCTGCATTTCCTGGTTGACTGTAAATTCGCCCAGCGGCGTATCGACGACGTATTGGTAGCTGCGTCCAAGATACGTGCTGACTTTGACCTTGCCGGTCAGTACGTTGTCGCCGGGATTGATCTCCTGCAGCGTACCGGCAATGAGGTCGTCGGGACGGATGGCGCCCTTCATGGTGACAGGCATACCGTCGGCCTTGGCGGCATGGAAGTGGTAGTCTCCCTTGCGCAGGGTGAAGAAGGAGCCTTCGCTGTCCCGCTCGTCAAAATGGATGAAGTTGTTGAAGCCGATGAAGCGGGCGACGAATTCGGATTTCGGATACTGGAAAATGACCGACGGCTGATCCAGCTGCTCGATGATCCCTTTGTTCATGACGGCGACCCGGTCCGAAATGGAGAAGCACTCCTCCTGGTCGTGGGATACGTAGACGGTCGTGATGCCGAGCTCCTGCTGGATGCGGCGGATTTCCACGCGCATGTTCACCCTGAGGTTAGCGTCCAGATTGGAGAGCGGCTCATCGAACAGGAGCAAATCCGGCTCAATGACGAGGGCCCGTGCGATGGCGACGCGCTGCTTCTGGCCGCCGGAGAGCGCCTGCGGGAATCTTTTTTCAAATCCGCCGAGGTTGACGATCTCCAGCATGTTCATGACCCGCTTCTTGATCTCGTCCTCCTTGACTTTGCGCTGGCGCAGTCCGAAGGCGACGTTGTCAAACACAGACAGGTGCGGGAACAAGGCGTAGCTCTGGAAAACGAAGCCGAAATTCCGCTTGTTGATCGGCACGCGCGTATAGTCCTTGCCGCTGAATTTGAAGGCTCCGTCCGTCGCTTCGAGGAAGCCGGCGATGAGCCGAAGGGTGGTCGTTTTGCCGCATCCGCTGGGACCCAGCAGGGAGATCAGGTGGCCTTTCTCAATGGAAAGGTTGAAGTCTTTCAGAATATACTGCTGGTCATAGGCGACCGATACGTTTTCAAGTTGTAGTAGTGCCATCGTCTCACGCCTTTCGTTATTGTTTGGTGAAATAGGTTAGTCCGAGCAGCCTTTCGATGACGAACATGAACACGGCCGTGATCAGCATGAGCAGGACCGAGATGGCTGCGATGGTCGGGTCAAAATAGTTTTCGACGTAGGTCAGCATTTGGATCGGCAGCGTGCTGACGCCCGGACCGGTCATAAACAGCGAAATATCCACGTTGTTGAACGATTCGAGGAACGCGAGCAGCACCGAAGCGATGATGCCGGATTTAATGTTCGGCAGGACGACTTTGAAAAAGGTCGCAAGCCGGCTGGATCCAAGGCTGAGCGCCGCTTCCTCGACCGCGAAATCGAAGTTGGCGAGGCTGGAGCCGATGACCCGGATAATAAACGGCAGCATAATGATCGTATGGCCGATCAGGAGCGACGTATAAATCGGGAAGTGGAATGTGATGACGACGTACTTGAGCAGCGTAAAGCCCAGCACGATCCCCGGAATGAGCAGAGGGGACAGGAACACCGCATTCAGCGTGTCTTTGCCCCGGAACGTCACCCGGTTCAAGGCGTAAGCGGCCGGAACGCCGAGCAGAATCGCGATCACGTTGCCGAGCAGCGAGACGATGATCGACGTTTTGAAGGTCGACATGAACATCTCCACGTCAAAAATATTCTGGTACCATTTCAGCGAAAAACCGGTCGGCGGAAATTTCAGCACCGTTCCCGGCTCGAAGGACGTCACCGCGATGATCAGGAGCGGCCCGAGCAGGAACAAGTAAACGATAAAGGAAAAGAGGGCGAGCCCCGGATTTTTGGTCTTCATAGTTCTACCCCTTCGGATTGAATTTGGCCGCTGCTTTATTCATCAGCCCGATGACGATGAACGTAATGATCATCATGATGGTGGCAATGGCCGAAGCCGCCTGCCAGTCATTCAGCGTAATGGCGTTCTGGTACAGGAAGGTCGCGACGACGCGCTTTTTCCCGCCCAGCAGGGCAGGCGTGGTGTAAGCGGTCAGGCTGCCCACAAACACGAGAATGCTGCCGACGATCAATCCCGGTATACTGAGCGGGATGACGATTTTACGGAAAGCCGTCAGCTTGGACGCACCCAAGCTCTGCGCCGCCCGGACCAAATCGTGGTCGATGGACTCGAGCACCCCGACCAGCGTAATGAGAATCAAGGGAAGGAACAGATGGAGCAGACCGATAATCATTGCCGTCGGTGTATAGAGAATGCTGAGCGAATCGTGAATAATGCCCAGCTTGATCAGCACATTGTTGACCAGACCGTTTTTGCCGAGAATGATCATCCAGCTGAAGGAGCGGACGACCGAGCTCGTGAGCAGCGGGAAAATCGCCAGCGCCAGCAAAATGCCCTTTTTGCGCGGAGGCATCATGGACAAATAGTAGGCGACCGGGAATCCGATCAGGATGCACAGCAGGGTGGTCGCGACGCTGACGAGCAGCGTCGTTCCCAAAATATCAAGGAAATACGAGTCCTTGAAAAATTGCAAGTAGATGCCGAACGTGAAGCTCCCGTCCTTGAACAGCGTCGAGCCGACCGTGAGGATCAGCGGAACGATCATGAACAAGGTCAGAAACAGCAGCCCGGGTGCGAGCAGCAGGTACAAGTATCGCTTTTTCATGAATGTAATCTCCTGTTATTGGTAGGATCCACCGCGCAGCACGGCGATAAAGCGGTTCAAAAAGGCGTCTGAATCGGCATCAAGGCATACGTCCAGGTTCGGCTGGCGCTGCAAACGGTTTTGGAAATCGCACACCGTCTGCCCGTCGCACAGCTCGCTCCGGGTCTCCACATCGACGTATAGACGCTCCGTCCGAACCAGTTCGGGCCAAATGGCGGCGCCGACCGCCAAAGGGTCGTGCATGGCGCAGGCCCGGACCCCGTTGCGCTCATAGTAGCGCTCCATGTAATCCGATGTGCTCTGGCGCACGTAACCCGCGATCTCCGAGGAGCCGAGCGCGTCGATGTGCGCGCTGGTCAGCAGTGCCTTGCGCGTCACGTCGAGTCCGACCAGCGTCAGGGACGGGAATCCGGCCTGAAAGACCAGGCGCGCCGCTTCCGGATCGACATGGATGTTGTATTCCGCTGTCGGCGTAATGTTGCCGTGCGTACGGACCGCACCGCCCATGACGACCAGCTCCTTGATATCGTGGACCAGGCCCGGATGCTTGGCGAGTGCAAGAGCCACATTCGTGAGCGGCCCGGTAGCGATCAGCGTTATTTCGCCGGGATAGCGCTTGGCCTGCTCCACGATGAAATCGGGCCCGAACGTATCCGGGTCGGTCCGGTCGGCAGGCTGCATGTCCAAGAGGGCGCCGCCCAATCCGTCCTCGCCGTGCACGCGGTGCTCAAAGAGACGGTCCCGCAGGAGCGGCCGGGAAGCCCCGGGATAGACCGAGATGGACGCCGGCGCCTTGATGAAGTCCAATATTTTGCAAGTGTTCAGGGTTGCAGTCGTAAGTGACACGTTGCCGTTGACTGTCGAGATCCCGAGCACGTCCAGCTCGCCGCTGCGGACAGCCAGCATAATTCCGAGCGCGTCGTCAATGCCGGTATCGACATCCAGGATGGCTTTCTTCACATGTATTCCCCTTTCAAAATGAAGGATGTGCCGCCTTGTATCCAGGCAGCGGTGAATAAAAAGCAGGGGCGGGCAGCCCCTGCTGAATCATAACCCCGTAAGGCTGCTTATATTTACAAAAAAGGCTTGGCGTTACTTCGTCACTTCACGGTTGAACCGGTCCGTCCAGCTCTTCAGGTTTTTGTTGACGAACGCCATGTCCAGCTTTTGCAGCTTCTCAACGACGCTGGAGCCGTACGTTACGGCAGCGGCTTCCTCTGCGCTGAGGCTGACATTGCGGTTGGCAGGAGAGTCGACCTTGGCTTTAGCCGCTTTTTCCTGAACTTCCTGGCTAAGCTGCCAGTTGATGAAGTCTTCGGCAAGTTCTTTGTTTTTGCTTCCTTTGACGACGTTCAGCGTATTGACGATGGCGTACGCACCTTCCGACGGCGTTACGAATTCGACGTTCGGGTCGGCCTTCTTCAGGTCGCCGAGATACATTTGCATGATCGGTCCTGCAGCAGCTTCGCCCTGCGTGAACATATTGATGAACTCGGACGTCTGGCTGTAGTATTTCACGACGCTCGGATTGAGCTCGGCCAGTTTGCCAAATGCCTTGTCTTCATTGAATTCCGTGCTTCCAGCTACCTTGGAAGCGGCGTCGACCATCATCGGACCGCTGGTGGACGTAATGCTCGGCATCGTCACTTTGCCTTTCAGCTCCGGCTTCCACAAGTCAGCCCAGGAGGATATCGTCGTTCCGGCTGCCTTCTGGTCATAAGCGATACCCAATTGGCCAATCGTGTAGGCCGGACCGTAATCTTCGCCGTTTGGCGCTTTGGCGATATCATAGAGCGAGTCAAGATTGCTCAGCCGGCTGCGGTCGATCTTTTCGAAGGCTCCCGCTTCAATGCCCTGCTGTGCGTAGTAATCCGACAGATAGACGACATCGACGTCGGAGCTGCCCTGCAAAATTTTGCTCAGGCGGTCGGCGTTGTTGCCGGTCTCCAGGACGATTTTCACATTGTGCTCTTTTTCGAATGGGGCATACACTTCTTTATTGTAGAAGTCCTCGGCAAATCCCCAGGTCGAAACGACCAGCTTTTTCTGGCCGCCGGACGATCCGCCGGAGCTGCTGTCTTCGCTGCCTCCGTTTCCGCATCCCGCAAGTACCAGCGCTGCCAGCGTACAAGTCATGAGTCCCTTAATCCATGGTTTCTTCACAATCGATTCACTCCTGTAATGGTTTATTTTTTATTTGTTTTTCTGCTGCAGGCCGTATGCCGGGCTTCCGCCGCCGGGAAATTTTTTTCTCTGCTGTATATGATTGTTTTTCCCTGCAGGACGGTTGTTGTATCCCCCTTTTGAATAGACATTTTGGCATGTCACAAGAAAAATCAAACAAATTCTATAACTAAATCTATAAACTAAAAAAGAAAAGCACTCTAGGTAGAAGAAAATCTCTAACTAGAGCGCTTTTCAATGTAAACAAAGAATAGCGGCATCCGTTCTTGTTACGGTTCGGCCAGTCCTTAAGATAAATCAAAAGAAAAGGGCCGTGTCATTCAGGTTGTGACAATATGATGTTCGTGACTGCCCACTGCGTGGCGGGATCATAATCCCGAAGAAGAACCTCGATGTTTAGTCCCAGTTCCTCTTCCAGCCGAGATTTCAGCTTCTTCTTGTAAATCATTGACATGTAAAAATCGACCTCGTATTTCAAAGCCGGAACCTCGCCCTCGAGCACAGTGGAGCGGGGAGACCGACGGTGTCTGGCATACAAGGTAATCGCATCGGACTGAATGCTTGTCTTCAATAAAGAAGTACCAAAGCCGAACAGCTCCTTGGAAACTTCATTATATACCTGACTCAGCTTCTGCTTGAATTCGTTGGAATCTAAATGAACCATTGGTCACCTACAAACGGTTGATTATTTTGGTGATGAGGAGTTCAGATAGGTCTATATTACATAAAAAAAGAGTTTTTTGCAAGACTATCGTTCGGGTTTTGTCGATTTTTGATGATAAATTAATGTCATAAATGATTTGAATTGAATCCATTCACGAACTTTTCAACCCATGTCAGGTTTGAATGACTGCTCTGAAACGAAAAATACGGTTAGAAAAGCATCAATTATAATACGGCCAGCCGCTGGAATCCCAATACAGATCGCTGATCAGCAGCTTGGGAGCGCCGTTCTCGGCTGTGCTGTAAGCGTGGCGTGCGATGATGCTGATGCCTTCGATGTCCTGTCCGCCAGGACCGGCCCAAGCGCTGTTTCCGCTGTCGATGACCGACGCGCCCACCGTTTTTCATGTCGGTTCCGTTTTTGTCGATGTAAGGCCCGCGAATGCTCTTCGAGCGATGAAATCGGGCTGTATGCCGTGCTTGCTCAGCAAATTTTGAATCGATGGAAAAGAATGTTATTCTACCTGTACGCCAAAATTTCCATGTTTTGAAGGAGGTCATCCGATGAAAGTCATCAACAGCTCTGTGTCCGCCATTCTGCTCTGTGCTGCTGTTTCCGGCTGCTCCGCTGCGTCGGATGAACAACAAGGGGAAGGAAGCTCTGCTCATAACGGTGCAGTAACGGAAGGCTCTGCTGCTGACGTTCAAGCCCTGTTCACGAGCGAAGGCGAACGTCCGGAGAAAGCGATCGTACAGCTCATCAAGGAGGCCAAATCCTCGCTGGATATTGCCGTATACAGCATCAGCTACGAGCCGGTTGTGACGGCCATCATCGATGCGGCGGACCGCGGGGTTCGGGTACGGCTGATTACGGACCGGGCGCATGCGGAAGAAAAAGGGAAACAGAAGAAAGCGCTGAAGCGGATCCGGGAAGCCGGCGTTCCGGTCAAGGTGAATGCGCATGAAGGGAAGATGCATCTGAAAATGCTGATTGCGGATCAAAGCCGGGTGGAGGTCGGATCGATGAATTATTTGGAGTCCTCTGCCCGGGAAAATGACGACGTCGTGCTGATTATCAAGGATGCGGCCGTTGCCGCCAAGTTTGAGCAGGCGTTCAGACATCTGTGGGACGATGCCGATCGTTTCACGGACTGGAGCGGGTGATTTGTCAGAGGTCAGAACATTTTTTAAATTGTAACTTACTTTTTCACAGTTAGTATGATATGATAACTTCATAGTAAGTTGGAAATTTATACATACGGAGGCGAACAGCATGACGTCCTTTACAGACCTTGTCAAAGCAAGAAGATCCGCCAATAAATTCGACCCGAGCGTAACCATCAGCCCGCAGGAGCTGGACGACATGTTCAACCTCGTCAAATTTGCACCCTCGGCCTTCAACCTGCAGCACGCTCACTACGTTCCCGTCATCGATCAAACGAAGAAGGAACAGGTACATGAAGCAGCATTCAAGCAGTACAAAGTGTTAACGAGCTCGGCCGTCATCGCCGTATTGGGTGATCTTGAAGCCTACCATAATGTGGGACCGATCAACGAAGGGCTGCTCAGCCTGGGCGTTATCGACCAGCGCGAATTTGAGGAAACGGTCAGCAGCGTGACAGACATGTATGAAAGCAGAGGGGACGCGTTCAAGCGGGATGAGGCCATCCGGAACGCCAGCTTGTCCGCGATGCTGTTTATGCTGATCGCCAAGGACCGGGGCTGGGATACCTGCCCGATGATCGGATTTGATCCGGAAGCGCTGCGGAAGGTGCTGAACATTCCGGACCGGTATGTGCCGGCCATGCTGATTACGATCGGCAAGGAGGATACGGGCAGACAGAGACCGCGCGGCTACCGGAAGCCGGTGGCGGAGTTTGTGACATACGACGGGTTTAACTGATTAAAAAAAGAAGCGGCGGCCGTTCCAACGTTTTCTACGGTAAGTCCATGCAATTATTCATAAAGTAGTGTCAAGCCAAAGCCCTCTCCGATATGCGGGAGGGCTTTTTCGTTTGCAATCCTTTGCTTATACGTTGTCATTCCCTTGATGCAGGCGGGGAGATCATATCGATAAAATGCCGCGCCGCCTGGGACAGGTGGTGCTCCTTCAGCCAGATCAAAGCATACGGCGATGACAAGTCGGGGTCCGCGATTCTCGCAACCTGGACATCATGGCTGGCATGAAGCTTTACGATCGTCTCAGGGACGACCGCCGCCCCGAAGCCGCTCGACACCAAAGATAGCAGCAGGGGAATGTCTGAGCATTCGGCGATGATCCTGGGCTCAAAACGGTGCTTCGCGCAGGCCATCAGGACGGTGTAGTGGACGCCGAGTCCTTCCGTGCTCGGAAGGATCAGGGGGTAGTTTCGAATCTGCTCAAGCGGGATCTCCGGAGCAAGAGGCCCAGGGATAAGCTGCCTGGATGCCATCAGATAAAAGGGCTCTGTATTCAAATGAAGCACCGAGAACTCGTCCAGCGCAAGCGGAAGGCGGATGATCGCAAGCTCAAGCACCCTGCTCTTGACCATGCTGCACAGCTGGGCGGATTCGTTCTGCTGGATTTTGTAGGTGACCTGCGGATAGTTCTCCTTGAACCGCTTCAGCGTATCGGGGAGGTCCACCGACGACAGTGTGTTGATTCCGATGCGGAGTACCCCTTTAAAGCCGCTGCCGATCTCCTGAACCTCGGTTTTGGCTTCGTCCATCAGCTGCAGCAGCTTCAGGGCGTAGCTGTACAGTGCCTTGCCCGCTTCGGTAAGCTCCAGATGCTTGCCGCTCCGCTCCACAAGAGCCGATCCAAGCTCGTCCTCCAGTGCTTTTAACTGCTGGCTCAGCGGAGGCTGCGACATGTGCAGCCTTCGGGCTGCGGCAGAAATCTGCTTTTCCTCTACGATGATCGTAAAATACCTCAGCTGTCTGACATCCATGGGTCATCCCTCCAGTCAATTCTGCTCAATGTATATATAAAACCTTAGTATTTCAAATATTATAAATATTTTTCATATATCAAATCCCATGTTAGCATACGGGATATGAGGCAGGGAAGTCTGCGCTTCTATCGCAGGACCACCAAAGGAGGAAGGGCTTGATGGAACATTCATCATTATGGCTGACCCATGTCCGGCTGGAGACCGGCTGGCGTTACGAAGGAGAGGCCGTCAGCGGTACGGAAACCGCATTGTACCATATCCGCATTTCGGAGGGGAGCACCGCGGAAATCCGGCCGGCGGATGCGCTGCCGGAGGACGGCTTCCCCCACACGGACATGGGCGGGGCGCTGATGCTTCCGGCGATGCGGGACATGCATATTCATTTGGACAAAACGTATTACAGCGGCCCATGGAAAGCACCGGGACCTGCGCCCAAAGGCATCTTTTCTCGGATCGAGGAGGAGGAGAAGCTGCTGCCCAAGCTGCTGCCGACGGCGCAGCATCGGGCGGAGCAGCTTATCGAGCTGCTGCTTGCGTCGGGGACGACGCATTTTCGCACCCACTGCAACATCGATCCGGTTGTGGGGCTGAACAATCTGGAAGCGACGCTGCGGGCGGCCGAGACCTATAAGGACCGCGCCACCTTCGAGATCGTGGCGTTTCCGCAGCACGGGCTGCTGCGCAGCCAAGCGGCCGGCCTGGTGCGGGAGGCGCTGCGCAGCGGGGCTTCCCTGGCAGGCGGCGTCGATCCGGCCACGGTGGACGGCGACATCGAGAAGTCGCTGAACACGATGATGGAGCTTGCAGTGGAGGCCGACGCCGGGGTCGACCTGCACCTGCACGATCCGGGCCACCTGGGCGTGTTTACGATCCAGCGCCTCGCGGATCTGACCGAGCAGGCCGGATGGCAGGGCAGAGTCACGGTCAGCCACGCCCTGGCGCTGGCGGACATTCCGCCGGAGGAGGCGGCTGCGGTAGCCGCCCGGATGGCGGACCTTGGCATCTCGGTCACGTCGTCCGTACCCCTCGGGCGGACGATTCCGATCCCGATGCTGGCGAAGCAGGGGGTTCGGGTGGAGCTGGGGCATGACAGCATCACCGATCATTGGTCCCCGTTCGGCAAAGGGGACAGCCTGGAGAAGGCCGGAACGCTTGCCGAGCGTTTCGGCTGGGGCAGTGAGGCGGCGCTTGGCGCCAGCCTCGGCTTTGTGACCGGCGGACGGACCCCGCTGGACGGGGAAGGCCGCCGGGTGTGGCCGATGCCGGGGGACGAGGCCAGCGCCGTCTTTGTGGACGCCAGCTGCTCGGCGGAAGCCGTGGCGAGGCGGGCAGCGCGGAAAGCTCTGCTGCATCAGGGCAAGCCCGTTTTCGGAATGAAATAGACATGAGGGTGTAACTTCTTTTGAATTTCTTTTACCCCATAGAATGAACTAAATACAATGTGAAACTTTTAGTTCAATCTATAGAATAGAAAGGATGTTGATATCGATGCAATCAACTCTTTGGCTTACCAACGTCCGCCTGGAGAGCGGACTTCAAACCGACAACGGCGTGGTGACCGGCACGGAAACAGAGCTGTGCCATCTCCTGATCCGGGACGGCAGGATCGCGGATAAAATTCCGGCGAACCAGGCGATTACAGACGATCTGCCGCGGCTGGACGCCAAGTCGTATCTGGCGCTTCCTTCTTTTATCGAGAAGCACTGCCACCTGGACAAGACGCTGCTTGGTTCCAAGTGGCGGCCGGTTACGCCGGCAAAGCATATTTTTGACCGGCTGGATGAGGAAAAGCGCCTGCATGCGGAGCATGTCATTTCCATCGCCGAGCGGGCTTCCCTGTATCTGGAGACGGCGCTGCGATCCGGAGTCACTCACGTCCGGACCCATGTGGACATTTACCCGGAGGCTGGCCTCAAGCAGATGGAAGAGGTCCAGAAGGCGCTTCAGGCGTTCGATGGCAAGCTGACGTATGAAATCGTCGCTTTTCCGCAGCAGGGGCTCCTGCGCTCGCAGTCTCCCGAGCTGGTGCGGGAAGCGCTGCGCAGCGGGGCGTCGCTCGTCGGCGGGGTCGATCCGGCCACGGTAGACGGAGATGTGGAACAATCCCTGCGGACGATGGTGGAGCTTGCGGCCTCCAAAGGCGCGGGGATCGACCTGCATCTGCACGACCCGGATCATCTCGGGTTGTTTACGCTGAAGCGTCTGGCCAGCCTCACCCGGGAAGCCGGTCTGGCAGGCAAGGTCGCTGTCAGCCATGCGTTCTGCCTCGGCGACATTTCCGCCGGGCAGGCCGAAGCGGCTGCAGACATGCTGGCGGAAGCCGGGATTGGCATCATCACGAGCGTGCCGATGAACCGCAAGTTTCCGCCCGTTCGCCTGCTGCAAGGCAGGGGCGTATCCGTGTCGGTCGGCTGCGACAACGTCTTTGACGTATGGTCGCCGTTTGGCACCGGCGACATTCTCGAGCGCGCCGGCCGTCTGGCCGAAATCTCCGGCTGGGTGAACGAGCAGTCGCTCGCCCAGGGCCTGCAGTACATCACGGGCGGAGTAACGCCGCTTGATGCCGAAGGCCGCCAGGCTTGGCCGCGGATCGGCGACGAGGCGAGCCTGGTGCTGGTCAACGCGTCATGCTCGGCCGAAGCGGTCGCCCGCAAATCACCCCGGGTGGCTACATTGTTCCGGGGGAGCGTCGTAGCCGGAGCGCTGGACTGAAGCAGTAGGTCGGACCGGTCCTTGCCGTGTCGCTGGACTAACTGAAGCCAACTAGACAGCCGGGCTCTCCGGGCCGGGGGACAAACAAGAAAGCCGTCAGCCTCTGCGATGCAGGGTTGACGGCTTTTTTATGCTTGTGGTTGGCGCTTGAAGGGATCTGCCAACAGGTGAGATGACTTCGCTTATCTAAATTAGGTCTTGCAACAAAACGCAGGGTTTTCTATAATCAAGACAGCATTAAATGGAACTGTGTTTCATTGTATGAAACATATCATCGAGAAGGTTCAACAGGATGCAGGTTCGTGGTTCGATGCGAGGCATGATCTAACGATGCTAAAGGAGCGTGAAGCATGATGAGCAGTGACAGCAAGGCAAGATTTTCAAACCGGGTGGAGAACTACGTCAAATACCGCCCAAGCTACCCTGCGGAGGCGCTGGATTACCTCTATTCCGTAGTCGGCATGACGGCCGATTCGGTGATTGCCGATATCGGTGCGGGTACCGGCATTTTCTCCAAGCTACTTCTCGAGCGGGGCAGCAACGTTATTGCCGTGGAGCCCAACGCAGCCATGCGGGAAGCGGCGGAGCAAGAGCTCGGCGGGTCGCCGAATTACCGCTCGCACGCCAGCGCTGCGGAAGATACCGGGTTGCCTGCGCACTCGGTCGATTTCATCGTTTGCGCCCAATCGTTTCATTGGTTTGACCGTCCGGCCGCGCAGGCGGAGTTTCACCGGATCCTGAAGCCCGGCGGCAAAGCCGTCCTGATCTGGAACTCCCGGCTCACGAGCGGTACGCCTTTTCTGGAGGGATACGAGCAGCTGCTGAAGCAGTACAGTAAGGATTACGGACAGATGACCCACAAAAACATATCCGGAGCTCAGCTGCAGCCATTTTTCCGGGATGGGAATATGCATACCGCCGTATTTGCCAACCGCCAGCTGTTTAATGTGGAGGAACTGATCGGCAGGGCCATGTCGTCTTCCTATGTGCCGGGCGAGGGCGAGCCGAACCACGTGCAGATGAAGCAGGGACTGCAGGAGCTGTTTGAGCGGACCCAGGTGGACGGGAAGGCCAGCTTCGATTACGAAACGGAATTGTTCTGGGGTGAAGTGTAACACACGATCGAACCGGTCCGGAAATGCGAAATGCCGCGGGTACCTGGCTAACTGGCGCAGGGCTCCGCGGCTTTTTGCGATATTTGAGGTTGTTCAAGATCATGAGAAATTAATAAATATCTTAGTCAGGCTGAACCATTTCTGCTTGCAGGTAAGTCTCCCGCTGAACGCGAACGCGGGCCCGCCTCATGTAAACCCAGCTCGATGGCATATGGCTCCAAGTTTCAAGGATGCTTGCGGATAATCGAATCATCCTCTTCCATAAAGGGCCACGCCGGATATTCAATCGGCAGCCGGCTTACCTCATCCAGACGGGCCAGTTCGTCATCTGTCAGCACGATGCCGCTGGCTTCGAGATTGTCCTGCAGCTGATCCGGCCGCTTGGCGCCGACGATTACGCTGGTTACCGCCGGTTGGTTCAGCACCCAGGCGAGGGCGATGCGGGCCACGGTAGACTCGCGGGTTTTCGCGATGTCCTCCAGCACGTCGATGATGGAATACGCTTTGTCTAAATCTACCGGCGGAAAAGCAAACTTGGTGTGCCGGTCCTCGCTGTTTCCGGTACGCGTGCGGGTGTATTTACCGGACAAGAAGCCGCCGGCAAGCGGGCTCCATACGAGCAGGCCCATGTTCTGATCCTTCAGGACGGGAATGATCTCCCTTTCGATGTCGCGTCCGGCCAGCGAATAGTAGGACTGGCTGCTTTTGAAAGCGTGCAGGCCGAGTTCCCTGGAAATGCTCCGGGCTTTCATCAGCTCCCAGCCGGTCATATTGGAAGAGCCAATGTAGCGGACCTTGCCGCTGCGGACCAGGTCGTCCAGCGCCCGCAGCGTTTCTTCCCAATCGGTCAGCTGGTCCGGGTTATGGATTGGATACAGGTCGATGTAGTCCGTGCCAAGCCGTTTCAGGCTTTCCTCGACCTGGCGCATAATATGCAGTCTGGACAAGCCGAGGTCGTTCGGGCCGCTGCCCGTACGCCCCCTCACCTTGGTGGCGATAATGACGTCCTGCCGCTTCGCCCCAAGCGCTTTGCCGAGAATTTCCTCTGAGCGTCCGCCGGCGTAAATGTTGGAGGTATCAAAAAAGTTGACCCCCGCGTCGAGCGCCTGCCACACAAGCTGTGCAGCGTCCTGCTCTCCCAGCCCGCCGAAAACGCCCCATTGTCCGCCGCCGCCAAACGTCATGGCCCCCAGCCCGATCTCCGATACCAGCACGCCTGTATTTCCCAACAGATTGTATTTCATTTTTATCCCTCCAGTTTTTGTTTTAAGAGATCAGAATGTAAGCTTTTCAGTGGTCAAACATCCTGATCTCGCAAGAAAAATTTCCGCTATACGCGGTCTGTCTTCTGAGAATGTACGTCGATGAATGTTTTTGTTAAGAGATCAGAAATGATAAACCTCTGAGGCCAAACATCCTGATCTCGCAAGAAAAATTTCCGCTATACGCGGTCTGTCTTCTGAGAATGTACGTCTTTAGATGTTTTTGTTATATTGATGGAGACGGGGAAACCCAATCAAAGACGCAAAAGTGCGGGAATTTTTTTGAAAAATTTATATTCAACGCAGGATAAATATAAAAAAGCCGTGTACTACGGGGAAGGAGATGTCATAATGCAGGATAGACCAGCACAGGAAAAGGGATATGAACCGAAGCAGGTACACACAGCCGTGAACCATTCCGTGATGACGGAAGGTGGAGCCGAATACACGGATGCTGCAGGATGGAAGGCCAATGGCTGCCGGCCGGCGATCACGCCGGAAATGCTGTGGGATCAATATCACGAGCCGATTTCCGCTTTCGTCGCGCGCCGGACGAATCGCCACCCCGATACCGAAGATATCGTGCAGACGGTCTTTATGAAGGCTTATCTGCACCTGCCGGAACTGCAGGACCCGGATCGGCTTCGGGCCTGGCTGTATCAGATTGCCCGGAATGCGGTGACAGATCACTTCCGCAAGGTGAGACGGTTGGATGAGCTGCCGGAGCAGTTGCCAAGCTTGGTAGAAGAGGAAGACGAAGATTTCTCGCAGGAGGCGATCTGCGGGATGAAAGGCGTTATTCCTTACCTACCGGATAAGTACCGGGTGGCCGTCGAGCTCTCCGAATTAAAGGGCATGTCGCAAAAGGAACTGAGCGAGAAGCTTGGCATTTCCTATTCGGGCGCCAAATCCAGGGTCCAGCGGGGCCGGGAAATGGTGCGGGAGCTGATGAACAGCTGCTGCACGATCCGGACCGACAAGTACGGCAGCATCATCGATTACCGTGTGAATTTGCCCAAACCGGTCGTCTACGGAAGGGTTGCCAAGAAGCCGGCACGGCGAAAAGCATCGACCCGGGCGGAGCGTTAACGTATTTGAGTGGGTCAGCGAATGTTGTTATTCCCTTCGTTGTAAGGAACACGTCACAATAATGAGTGGCGTGTTTTTTTGATTTGAAGGGATATTTTACCATGGTGTCGAATCATACAAGGATTTGCCTAAATATGACATGACAAAGAGGGGTTATGAACTTGAACGTAACATGGAAAAGAAGGCTGTCCACGATTGCGTTGGGCGCCTTGATGATGGGTGCCGTCCCGACTTTCGGCCATCAGGCGGCTTTTGCCGACGGGGCTCAGCAGTTGCAGATTAAAGACATCGCCGGCAAAAATACGTATCTGATGAGTGACGGCTCGATGTGGTCCATGGTCGACGGAAACCGGACCATCTATACGAAAGGCTCGGTCGAAGAGATTTCGGGGAACGTGTACGAAGGCTTGGGCCTTACGCGTGACGGCCGGTTGGTTGAATGGGATATCGGCATGAAGCCGCATGTGGTTGAGGGGAAAAGCGGAATCAAGCAGGTGTCCGGGCCGTACCGGCTTCAGGCCGATGGTACCGTCTGGGCCGGTGACAGCAAGCTGAAGAATCTTAGCGGCATAACGCTGATTGGCTACGGGGAGAAGGATTTTGCCGCGTTGACCCAGAGCGGAGAGCTGTTGTTCAAGGATCCGTACAAGACCGATCAATACAAAAAAGTCGGAACCGTAAACAATGCCGCATCGGTCAAGTCGATGGCCGTGCATGATGACCGCGTCGCTCTGCTGTACACAGGTGGAGAAGTCGTGGTCTATCAAATGTCGAACTTTGACGACAATGGCCGGGTTATTCCGGTAACCATTGCTACTGATGCGATACATATTTCTTATGTTTCCGCAGAACCAACCGACGTGCTGATCGTGACTCGCAAGGATGGAACCGTATGGCAGACGGGAGAATACTCCAACCGCTGGAAGCTGACCACGCAGGTTCAGGGGCTGAGCAACGTGATCAAGACGGCGGTAGATGCGTATAAGGATGACTTGGCCGAAGGCATTTACGCGCAGCATGCCGACGGGACATGGGTCATCAGCAAGGACGGCGAGGTCCAGCCGGTGGAGGTGCCTGCCGTTAAGGCGGTGTCCGTGTCCGTCTCCGATAAGAAGCCGTATGTTGGCGATACGGTACAGGTCGATATTCAAGAGACGTATACCAACGGGGCCAAGCTGAAGGTGCCTCTGAAGGAAGCGCAGCTCGACATGGACAAGCCTTACCTGCTGAAAGTGCAGCCTGACGGCAAGCTGAAAGCGGCCGGCGTAGGCGAGACGAAGCTGACGGTGACTTCTGGCAGCGTCTCCTCAAGCGTGACGGTGACGGTCAGCCTCCGCGATCCGTTGAAATATGCCAAACAGGTCAAGGGAACCGTATATCTTCCAGCCAAGACGGTATTCAAGGCGCTGGGAGGTACGGCTGAGGTATCGGGCGGAAATTGGAACGCTGCTCTCGGGGATGCGAAGCTGTCATTTAAGGCCGGCAGCCAGGCAGCCCAATTTAACGGCAGTAATCTGACATTAAAAGCATCGCCAATCATCGATAAAGGCGAAACGTACATCCCTGCCTCCCTGCTTGCCGATACGCTGGGGGCCAAGGTAACCTGGGATGCCAAATGGCGGCAGGCCGAAGTTGCAATCGGTCAGGGCAAGATGACGATCGTCTCTCAAGACACTGCAGGCTTGATCAAGAAAGCAATGCAGGGCAGTCTGGTCAAATTCATCGGGAAAACGTATTGGGTAAACGACTTTGATGGCTGGGAACGCTTCTCCAAAGTCACGGTGACGGATGTTCTTCCAACGGACACCGGAAGCTTTGTCGTCGTTTTCAAATCGGCTGCTGGAAAAACGCTGAAGAGTTACGCCATGAATACGTCGGAAGCGACGCAGTTGTTTGCCGACTCGACGTACTTTTTGAAATATGATCCCTATACAAAGTATAAATGGTCATCTTCGGTCTGGAGCCAGATTAAGGCGGGCAATGTAACGCTCGGCATGACCAAGGAGCAGGTGCTGCTGTCCTGGGGAAATCCCGCCGCTAAAGATATCCAGTCCGTGAACGGAACGAAGATCGAGACCTGGGGCTGGTCCAATTACGATGTTGTCTCTTTCATTGATGGCAAGGTTTCATTAATAATCATGTAACGGCTGGAACAGCAAACATTTGAGCCGCCAGTCCATTTACGCAAACCGGCACCGGGTATACCCCGGTGACCGGTTTTTTTAGATCGTGTCACAGGAAAAATAATCTGCGGCTTGCCATGAAAAAAATGCCGTGCTACAATACTGACTGAACGTTCGGTATATATATGTATTGGAGTGAGCGTCATGAACCAGAAGCAGCTGCAAAGCGAACAGACCAAGAGGAAGATTGCAGATGCCGCCCGCGCGCTGTTTATTCAAAAGGGTTATAAGGCGACTTCGATCGAAGATATCGTGGCCGCGACCGGGAGCAGCAAAGGCAACATCTACTATCACTTCAAGAGCAAAGAAGGATTATTCCTTCACCTGCTCGAAGAATGGGACCGCGAATGGGAACTGAACTGGGAGCAAAACGAGCACTTGTATAAGACCACTACCGATAAGCTGTATGCCGTGGCGGAACAGTTGGCGGCTGACGACTTGAACCATCCGCTCACGAAGGCAGCCGATGAATTTTTTCATAACGAAGAGAAGACATCCGAAGTGGAATCCCGTATGGCCGAGATGAAGGTCAAGCATTTGGCGTTTAATCAGAACCTGCTGCAGGAAGGAATCGACCGCGGCGAATTCATGCCGGGCGATGCCGAGCGGCTCGCAGCCGTGCTGGAGGCGATCTTTTTCGGCGCCAATCAGCTGTCGCGCAGATTAAACCCTGAGAAGACGACCCTGCTGTACCGGGATGCCGTCACTGTTTTTTTGAACGGAGTGGCGACGGATAAGCAAGCAAAAGAACGATAGCGGAGAATGGTCTTCGTTATCTCACGCCATAATACATAACGAACGTTCAGTATACATGCTGAATTTGCTTACGGAGGCTTTTTTATGTCGCTGCTAGTTAGAAACCGGGGAGCCATTCTGCTCCTCATGCTCAACAACTTCATTATTTTTACGGGCATTGGACTTATCATTCCAATTATGCCGAGTTATATGAATCTGCTGCACATTAACGGAAGCGTGCTGGGCCTGCTGGTTGCGGCCTTTTCCATTACGCAGCTCGTCTTTTCGCCGATCGCCGGCAGGCTGTCGGACTCCATCGGCCGCAAAAAGGTCATCCTGGCCGGACTGTTGCTGTTCGCCGTGTCGGAATGGCTGTTCGGCGCTTCCAGCACGCTGCCATTTCTGTTCCTGGCGAGAATGCTGGGCGGGGTGAGTGCGGCTCTGGTTATGCCAGCCGTCATGGCCTATACCGCTGACGTCACAAGCGAGGAAGAGCGCGGGAAAGGGATGGGCTTCATCAACGCTGCCATTACGACAGGTTTTATCATCGGACCCGGCATCGGCGGCTATCTTGCCGAATATGGCATTCGGGTTCCTTTCTACGCTGCCGCGGTCGGCGGGCTGCTGGCCATGGCGGTTACCGCCTTCTTCCTGCGGGAGGTGCCGAAGGCGGCACAGACCAGCGACGGATCAGATACCAAGATGGCACCGGCCGGATTGCTGCGCCAGCTGGCAGGTGCCTACCGGGCCCCTTATTTTATCAGTCTGATCGTCGTGTTTGTCGCTTCGTTCGGACTCGCCAATTTCGAGACGGTGTTTGGGCTGTTTGTCGATCATAAATTCGGCTTTACGCCTAAGGATATCGCCTTTATCATTACGTTTGGCTCGGTCTGCGGGGCGGTGGTGCAGATAACCATCTTCGGCTGGATCCTGAACCGCTTCGGAGAGAAAAGAGTCATCACGCTCAGCATTTTCGTATCGATCCTCTTTATTATTTTCACGCTGCTTGTGCATACGTTTTGGCTTATGGTCGCCGTGACCTTCGTTTTGTTTCTGGCGATGGATATTTTGCGCCCGGCCATCGGGACGCAGATGTCCAAGTTTGCCAATGAGGAGCAGGGTTATGTGGCGGGGCTGAACTCCGCGTTTACGAGCCTTGGCAACATTATCGGCCCGATCATTGCGGGGGCGCTGTTTGACATGAATGTGAATTATCCGTACATTCTCGCGAGCATCGTCTTGGTGTTTGGATTCCTGCTGTCCTTCAAGTCACGGGAAACGCAGTATGAGATGGAGTCCAGATCGGTGCGTTAATTCAGAAACAGGTTAGAATGATGTATAAATTAACACCGGAATATTATGATGAAAAATCCTCCGAGCCCTATGGGCCCGGAGGATTTTTTTTGCGTCTATTAGCGGAATAAAGCCGCAAGTCATTGCCAGGGTCCTTGTAAATCCGCGCCGGCTCTAAGCTTGCGGGCAGACAACGGCCATCCATGAGCAGGCAGCTACTCGCTGCATCAGCTTGTTGGGGCAAGGTTGCGCAGCAGCGGGTGCAGGCCGGGCAGCGCTTCGCACTGCTGGATCGCTTCCGCCGCGAGCCCGGCGATTTCCCGGGCACCCTGGTCCGAGAAGTGCGTGTCGTCGGCAATCCCGTCGGGATAATTGGGATGGGATCCGGCGGGGAGATGCATAAACAGATGCTTAGACTCCTCCTGGCCCATCCGGAGATACAGCTGCTGCGAAGCTGCGAACAGGTCGAGCAGCGGCGCGCCGGCCTCCCGCGCGGTTTCGCGCATCGCCTCGGGGTAGGGGCCGACAGCGTCGGGATCCGGCAGTCCCTCCGCCGTAAAACGGCGGCGGCTGACGGAAGTCAGCAGCACGGGGATGCCGCCGCGCGAGCGGGTCGATTCGATAAACCGCTTCAGGTTGGCGCGGTATTCCCCGCCGGGAGCAGGATCCGCGAAGCGCGAAGGATCTTCCTGCTTTTGATCGTTGTGGCCGAACTGGATGAACACGTAGTCGCCGGGCTGAAGCTCGTTCTCCACGGCGGCCCAGCGGCCCTCGGCGATAAAAGAGCGGGTGCTGCGCCCGTTGATCGCCCGGTTGTCTACCCGGATCTCCGGATCCAGGTGCTGCTGGAGGTATTCACCCCAGCCGGTCATGGGCTTCTCGATGGCGCCCTTCAGGGCGGCCGTGGAATCGCCGACGATATACAGCGTCATGGTCATAGAACGGAATCCTCCCTTTTCTTTTACCGGAGACCAAAAAGTGGTCTGGCGGCATGGCTTGGGGTGGTTATCGTTCAGCATTGCCTCACGCTCGTGCTTAGGAACGAAGCGCTTCGGGAATGCCGAGCTCCTTGAAGCCGAAATACCGCTCCGCGTTGCCGTAGGCGATATCTTCCACGATTTGTCCGAGCAGTGCCTCATCGTCAGGCGCTTCCCCGCGCTCGGCCCACTCGCCGATCAGCTCGCACAACACGCGGCGGAAGTATTCGTGCCGGGTATAGGAAAGGAAGCTGCGGGAGTCGGTCAGCATGCCGACGAAGTTGGCCAGCAGGCTGTTGTCGGCAAGCAGGGTGAGCTGATGACGCATGCCGCTGCGCGTGTCGTTGTACCACCATCCGGAACCGAGCTGGAATTTGCCGGCCGTATCCTTTTGATAACAGCCCATCAGGGTCAGCAGGACGGGATAGTCGTTCGGGTTGAGCGAATACAGAATCGTCTTCGGCAGTCCCTGACCGCATTCGGCACGGTCGAGCAGCCGGGACAGCGGGCCGGCCAGCGGCAGGTCGTTCAGGGCGTCATACCCGGTGTCAGGCCCCAGACGCTTGAACATCGGCGTATTGTTGTTGCGGAAGGCATGGATATGCAGCTGCATCGTCCAGTTTTTGCTGTGATACAGTCCGATCAGCGCGCTCAGCAGCTCCGTGCGGTAAACGGTGATTTCCTCCAGGGAGAGCGTCTCGCCGGCCACCCTTTTCGCAAAAATGCGCTCCAGCTCTTCCGCGCTGCCCTCCTGATAGCGCAGCACGTCGATCGCATGGTCCGAGAGGCGGCAGTCCTGCTCATGGAAAAAGTCGATCCGCTGCTTCAGAGCGTCCAGCAGTTCGGCATACGTCGTGACCTGCCGGCCTGCGGCTTGCGCAAGGCGCTCCAGCCAATCGGTAAAACCGGGAGCGTCGATGTTCAGCGCCTTATCGGGGCGGAAGGCCGGGAACACGCGGAAGCCGGTGTCTTCTTTTTTCAGCAGCTGGTGGTATTCCAGCGAATCGGCCGGATCATCGGTCGTGCAGACGACCTTGACACCCGAATTCTTGATGATGTTCCGCCGCCGGAAATCGTCCGTCGCCAGTTTGGCGTTCACCTGTTCCCAAATCCGCGGGGCGGATTCTTCGTTCAGCAGCTCGGTAATGCCGAAGAAGCGGCGCAGCTCCAGATGCGTCCAGCTGTACAGCGGATTGCCAACCGTTTTCGGAACGGTCCGGGCCCATGCCAGGAACTTGTCGTAATCGGAAGCGTCGCCGGTAATATGGGATTCCGGGATGCCGTTCGCCCGCATTAACCGCCATTTGTAATGGTCCCCGGCGAGCCAGGCTTCGGTCAGGTTGCGGAAGTTCTGGTTGTCATAGATCTCCTTGGGGTCGAGGTGGCAGTGATAGTCGATGATCGGCATGTCTTTGGCATGCTGATGAAACAGCTTGCGGGCGGTATCGGTCGTCAGCAGAAAATCGTCGTTCAAGAACATGGTCCACAGCTCCTTTGGATAAAATCGAAATGGATTTAAGAGTCCAGTGACATCACAGGGTAACCCCGGTTTTGAAAATAGCCAGCTCCCGTACGTCGTTTTGCTCGTTCCGCGTTTGTTGGCCGCTCGCCACCTGGATCAGGTAGGCGATGAATTCCTCCAGCACTTCCTGCATCGGGCGGTCCAGCAGCGAGCCGGCGTTAAAATCCATCCAGTGCTTTTTCTTGTTGTAAAGGTCGTGGTTGGTGGCGATTTTGACGGTCGGGACGAAGCTGCCAAACGGTGTGCCCCGTCCGGTCGTGAACAGCACGAGCTGACAGTCCGCGGCGGCGAGTGCGGAAGACGCGACCAGATCGTTGCCCGGCGCCTGCAGCAGGCTGAGGCCCTTCTTGCGCAGCTTCTCGCCGTACTGCAGCACGTCGACGACCGGGGCGGTACCGGCCTTCTGCGTACAGCCGAGCGATTTGTCCTCCAGCGTGCTGATGCCGCCAGCCTTGTTGCCTGGGGACGGATTCTCGTACACCGGCTCTCCATAGGACATGAAATACTGTTTGAAGTCGTTGATCAGCGAGGTGATGCTCTCGAAGACCTCGCGGCTCTCGGCACGGGCCATCAGCATGCGTTCGGCGCCGAACATTTCCGGGACCTCGGTCAGGATCGTGGATCCGCCCTGCGAGATAAGAAAATCGGAGAAGGCGCCGAGCAGCGGGTTGGCCGTAATGCCGGAGAAGCCGTCGGAGCCGCCGCATTTGAGGCCGACGTTCAGCTCGCTGAGCGGGATCGGCTCGCGCTTGTCGAGGCTTGCGGCTTCATACAGCTCTTCGAGCAGGGCCATGCCGGCTTCGACCTCATCGCCAACCTCCTGCGCCACGAGGAATTTGACGCGGGACTCGTCATAGTCTCCGAGCAGTTCACGGAACTCGGTGACGATGTTGTTCTCGCACCCGAGACCGAATACGAGCACGCCGCCGGCATTGGGATGATGGACCGCGTCCAGCAGGATGCTGCGGGTCTGGCGATGGTCGTCGCCCAGCTGCGAGCAGCCGTACGGGTGCTTCAGGATCGTGACGTTGTCAAAGGGACCGAGGTCCGGGTGGACGGCCTTGAATTCCTGCAGGATCAGCTCGGCCACGCCGTTCACGCAGCCGACGGTCGGGACGATGTACAGGTCGTTACGGATCCCTGCCTTGCCATTGGCCCGCCGGTATCCTTCAAAAGTAAGGCCCCGGTTCGGGTAGGAAATCGGGTGAAGGTCAGGCTGGTATTCGTATTCTTCCTCACCGTCCAGGTTGGTCCGGAGATTATGCGTATGCACCCAATCGCCAGGAGCGATCGCGGACACCGCATGGCCGATCGGATACCCGTATTTGATCACCATATCGCCCGGGGGAATCGCCGTCAGGGCGATTTTATGGCCCTGCGGAATTTCCTGGGCGGACTCGAGCTTCACGCCGTCCACTTCCAGCGGTTCCCCGGCTTGAATCGGCCGGAGGGCAACGGCGACGCTGTCCCGCGGGTTCAGTTTCATCAATGATTTCATGTCAATCCTCCTCAGGTCAGTTGATGGAGCGAGGCCCGGACGCCTTCGCGTTCCAGCAGGCCGATATGCTCCTCGAGCAGTGCTTCAAGACCCGGAACTGCCGTTAAATCCATGCCCCACAGCCGTTCTTCCTTCAGAATCCCGGTAACGAACGATTCAGGGTCCATCCAGTTCCGATCAAATGCCTCCAGCACTTCCGGCACATCGCGGCGGGCGACATGGTCGCCGCGGTAGGTCAGGAGGAGCGCAGCGAAGGAGAGGACGAGCAGGCGGGGAAGCTTCCCCTGGGCCTGCTGGTAACGGATCAGCACTGGCAGCAGGCGCGCCGTGAATTTCGAAATGCTGTTCAGCGAAATCGATGCCAGCTCATGCCGGATCAGCGGGTTGTTGAACCGCTCGCGGATAGCCGCCGCATATTCGAGCAGCTCGGCCCGCGGCAGCTTCAGCACCGGAAGGATTTCTTCTTCCATCAGCTCCTGGACGAAGCGGCCCAAATCGCTATCCTTCATCACGTCCTCGACCGTTTCAAGTCCGGCAAGGAGGCCCAGGGGCACCATGGCCGTATGCGGGCCGTTGAGAAGGTGAACCTTGCGCTCGCGGTAAGGCGACAGGTCATCCGTGACGATGACGTTCAGCCCGGCTTCGGCAAGGGGAAGCTTCTCCCGCAGCCACGCCGGCCCTTCGATCACCCACAGATGATAAGGTTCGGCACTGACCATGAAGGGGTCTTCATAGCCGAGCTTCTGCTCCAGGTCGTCAGCTTGATCCCGCGGGTACCCCGGAACGATGCGGTCTACCAGGCAGGAGCAGAACGTGTTGGCTTCCGTGACCCAGGCGGCAAACGCACCGCCAAGCTGCCAGTCGGAGGCATGCTGCAGCACGAAGCGGCACAGCTTCTCGCCGCTGTCCTCGATCAGCTCGCAGGGGAGGATGATAAAGCCGGCTTTGCCGAGCTGGAACCGCCTGTAGAGCAGCTCCGTCAATTTGGCGGGAAAGCTGGAATGCGGAGCGTCCTCCCGGCGCAGGCCGGCCTCATACACAATGCCGGCTTCGGTCGTGTTGGAGGTGATGAACTCGAGTTCGTCCTGTTCGGCCAGTTTCAAGAAGGCCTCATAATCCGTATAGGGATTGATGACCCGGCTGACGGTGGCGATAACTTCGCTTGAGTTAACCAGCTGTCCTTGAAGCCGCCCTTTGAGCAGTACGGTGTACAAGCCGTCCTGCTCCATGAGCGAAGTGCTCTTGCCGTGTGCGGTCGGCTGCACGACGACGGTGCTTCCGTTAAATAATCCCTTCAGACTCATCTGCTGCATCTGCCAGTTCACGAAAGCCCGCATAAAGTTGCCGCCGCCAAACTGGATCATGCGCTCGGGCAGGGCGGGGAGATCGGGAAACAGGCTGCGGGAAAGACGTGGTGTCATACGTATTTCAAGCCTCCTTTAGAGATGATGGACATTATGCACACGTTAACATTATGATGTAAAAAAATCATGTTTGAAATACCGGCCTCGAAAAAATCAAGGGCATTACAGCTGCCCCTCCTATGTGACAGCCGTAACGCTTTGCCGCACGATCAGCTCCGTCTGGACAAACAGCTGTTCCGGCGCCGAGTCCGGCTGCTCGAGCCGCTCGATCAGCTTGGTGGTGCCGAGCTTGCTGATATCGGCAATCGGCTTGCGGATCGTTGTCAGCGGCGGGTACGTATACTGCGAGAACAAAATATCGTCGAACCCGATCAGCGACAGCTGTCCGGGAAGTGCGACGCCCCGCGCGTAGCAGGCGTTCAGCGCGCCGATGGCCATATCGTCGTTCGAGCAGAAGACCAGGGTCGGCGGATCGGACAGCGAGAGCAGCGACATCATGGCGTTATAGCCGCTTTCGACCCCGTAGTCCCCGGCGGTGAAATAGTCCGGAACCAGCGGGAGGCGGTGGGCGATCAGACTGTCCATGAATCCCTGCTTCCGCTCCGTTGTCGACTTGAAGCCGGCCTTGCCTTCAATGATGGCGATCTTCCGGTGACCGAGGCCGATGCCGTAATTCAGCGCCTTCCGGACGCCTTCGCGGTCATTGGCGACCACGTTCAGAATGCCGGGGTCATCCAGCTGGCGGTTCAGGACGACGAAGGGGATGCCGGTCTGCTTCAGGTGATAAATGAAAGCATTGTCCGCTTCGCTCTGGCTCATGACGAGCACGCCGTCGAAACGCCTTGGCGTTATAGCATCATAGTGCCGGATGCTGTCGATCCCGTGGACGGTAAGGCTGTAGTTCTCGTCGAGCACCTGATGAATGCCCTTGATGGCGTCCACGAGAAAGCTGGCCGAAGTTCCCTGGTCGATGCTGGAGAAGAACAGGCCGATCGTGTAAGACTTCTTCATGACCAGGCTCTTGGCGCTGTAATTGGGAATGTAGTTGAGTTCGGCAGCGATGCGTTCAATGCGGTCGCGGGTTTCCTTCTTGATGAGCGGGTTGCCGTTCAGCGCCCTGGAAACGGTCGTATGCGATACCCCCGCAACTCGCGCGATGTCTTTAATCGTAATCATATGACCTCGTGACATGAAATATTTGTTAACGGTTTCAGTTTAAGTTCAGACAGGGTTCAAGTCAATATGATTCCTGAAAAATGCACACGTGAATCATATCGTCAACCCAATCATGAAAACGCTATAATTGGAAACAAGAACGGGCTAAAGGAGCATCACAATGAAAAAAGGCCGCATGTTTTATAAAACGTTTATTCCCATTCTGGTCCTTGGGATCGGACTCGTCGTCAGTTTTGGCAGCTACATTTATATCAATACGACCCACTCGGTGATCGACCGGGTGGCGGGCAGCAAGCAGAGCTTTATTACCCAGACCAAAAATTCGCTTGAGCAGAAAATCCAGACGATCGAATACGCCTTTAATACATACAGCACGACGAGCTCGTTTGATGCCGTCGTAAAAAGGCCGATCACGGAACAGGATTTCGAAGAATACCGGAACGTCAATACACAGCTGAACTATATCGCCACGATGGGCCTGGAAGGGACCGAGTATTCGCTCATCAGCCTCGTGCAGAATTGGCAGATTACGAGCGGAAAGCTGTCCTATTTGACGGAGGCCGACCGGCGCAAGCTGTACGAGGCCTACATCGATAACAAAGACAAAGGGCTGTTCTGGATCAAAACGGATGACGGCATCCGTTTCGTGAACACGCTGCCGGTCTTTTCCAAGCAAAAGCAGGCGATCGCCCTTTCGGATATTTCCCGGTCCACGCTCGACCGGATCTTGAAGACCGAGGACAATGCGCCGGTCATCATTTTAAATAAACAGGGCGAGCTGATGTACGAGACCGATCCCGACAAGCAGCTGCTGTCCGCTGACCAGCTTGGACGCATCGTCCAGTCGGCCGGGGAAGATCACCGGGCCGGCAGGCTAAAGGTGACGGCATCCGGACGCCAGTCGGCCGAAGCGATCTATGCCAAATCCAGCTACAACAATTGGATCTATGTGACGCTGCTGGATCAGAAGGAAATTTCCGGCGCGCTCAAGACGACCAAATACGGAATCATGCTGATGGTGGCCGTCATTACGCTGCTGATCATCGTGGTGGCTTACGGCATCTCCGTTTATTTCACAAAGCCGATCCGCCAAATCCAGCGCAGCCTGCCGCGCAGCTCCCATTTGCCGTATAAGAACGAAATCGAAGGCATCCTTCATTCCATCGACACGATCGTCACCGAGAAGGAGAACCTGGAGAGCATGATGGAGGCCGAGCTGCCCCAGCTGGAAACGCAGCTGATCCTGAACCTGTTCCGGAACCGGGTGTCCCCGGAGGAACTGGAGCGGATGCTGCCGCGGTTCGGGTATCCGGAACTGACGCAGCCGTCGTTCGTTGCGATGCTAATCCAGATGGACAGTTACGGCGGCCGGGAAGCGTCGGACCGGGATATGCTCCTGCTCGCCATCAACAAAATGGTCGAGGAAGTCGTGCCGAAGGAAGGGCGCATGCTGCCGATTATTTTAAACGACAACACGCAGGCGACCATCCTGACGTTTACGGACCAGGAGGAGCAGGAGATTCGCAGGCAGGTGCTCTCCTATTCGAAAACGATTATGATAACGGCGCGCGACTATTTGAACTGCTCCGTCAGCTTTGGCATCAGCAAGACGTACCGGCATCTGTGGGAGAGCAAGGAGGCTTGCGAAATGAGCAAGCAGGCGCTCCGGCACCGGCTCAATCTGGGCAAAGAATCGATCATCTTCTATGAAGATATCGAGACGGTCGTCTCGGGACCGGTGCTTCTCCATTATCCGACGGAGCTGGAAACCCAGCTGTTCGATGCGATCCGGCTGGGCGACGAAGAGCAGGTTCCCCGGGCGCTGTATCCGCTGCTGGCCGAGATGATGAAGAAGAACAAAAACTCGATGAATTTTGAAGTGGCCTTGGTGCGTTTTGTCAACAACCTGATCCAGCTGGAGCAGCTGCTCGGCGTGGAGGTGCTGCTGACGCAGGACAATCACGCGCTGTACCACCGCCTGCTCGATATCCGCAACCCGGAAGAGATCGAGCGGATCCTCGTGGAGGAGGTCATCTCGCCGATGGTGCGCAGCATGAAGGAGAAGACCAACCGCCAGTTCCGTTCCCTCGCCGAGAAGATCGCCACGATCGTCCGCACGGAGTACGACCAGGAATTGTCCCTGGAATGGATCAGCGACCGGCTTCATTATAATCCGAACTATTTAAGCAGCATTTTTAAAAAGGAGTTTGGCATGACGTTCAGCGAATACCTGATGAATTACCGGCTGGAGATGGCCAAGAAATGGCTGATTGAGACGGACATGACAATCAAGGAAATCGCCGAGCGGCTCCAGTACCACAATCCGCAAAACTTCATCCGGTCCTTCCGCAAAAAGGAACTCGTGACGCCGGGAAATTACCGCAAAGTCAAACAGGCTCAGTAAAAAAACAAAGTCTTGTAATTCCGTCCGGGCTGCTTTCTTGAGCGGAATGCAAGACTTTGCTGTTCGTTACCCTTTGACCGAGCCGAGCAGCGCCCCTTTGACAAAATGCTTCTGCACGAATGGATACGCGATCAGCATCGGTACGGTCGCGATGACGATGACCGCCATTTTGATGGTCTGCGCCGGCGGAACGACATCCACAGACGTCCCTTCGGCCTGCATGCCGCTGGAGACGATGACGATCTGGCGGAGCAGCACCTGGATCGGCCACTTGGTCGAATCCGTCATGTACAGGATCGCATTCATATAGGTGTTCCAGTAAGCTACCGCATAGAACAGCGAAATGGTAGCAATGGATGGCAGAGCGAGCGGAAGCATAATTTTGAAGAAAACGCCAAAATCGTTGCACCCGTCAATTTTAGCCGATTCCTCGAGCGCGTCCGGAAGCGCCTGGAAAAAGTTTCTCATTATAATCAGGTTAAACGCGTTAATGGCGACCGGAAGGATGAGCGACCAGTAGGAGTCGATCAGTCCGAGGCTTTTGACGACGAGGAACGTCGGGATCATGCCGCCGCTGAACAGCATGGAGAAGACGACGATGAAGTTGACGAAGCCCCGGCCGTAGAGATATCTCCTGGACAGGCCATAGGCCATGAGCGCCGTCAGGATCATGCTGACGATCGTGCCTACTACGGTGATCCCGATCGATACCCCCAGCCCTTTAAAAATCGTAGGCGTCGATAAAATGTACTTATAAGCATCGAGAGAGAACGTCGTCGGAAACAGAATGAATTTTTTGGCCACGACTTCCTGGGTGGAAGCGAAGGAGCTCGCAATCACGTTTACAAAAGGCAGCAGGCAAATGAGGGAAATCAGAATGAGCAGGAGGCTGTTTACGACGGTAAACAGGCGGCTGCCGAAAGACTCTTTTCTACGCAAAGCTGTGGATGGTGTCATACGCGGGTATCCTCCTTGTAATCGTTTACAGTTAGACTGTACCAAGCACACCAGGTTACGTATATAATCAGCTCCTGAGGTGTTGTCCGGTAGGGGGGAGAGCGGGGAATCGGCGGCTGTCACCCGGATAATCATCAGCTTCAATCCGTAATCATTAGCTGAGATGAAGAAGGCGAAAATGGCGCCGTTATGCGGTTTTATGGCCGGTGTCAATGAAATGATTATGTACGGAATTCCCAAAACGGCCTAAGCTGGAGTCGTAACAGGAAACGCTTACAAGGAGGTCGACCTGGTGAAGGACTCGAACACGGCCGTCATGAACATGAATGTCAAACCGGCCAGGAAGGTACGGACGGACACCGCTCTGGACCGTATCAAACGTCACAAGCTGCTGTACCTGATGATTTTGCCCGGCGTGTTGTATTTCATCATCTTTAAGTATCTGCCGATGGGCGGTCTCGTCATTGCCTTTCAGGATTACCAGCCTTTCAAGGGGATCACGGGCAGCCCTTGGGTCGGAATGAAGCACTTTGTCCGTTTGTTTACAGAACCGACATTCTTCATGCTTCTGCGCAACACGCTGATTCTGTTTGCACTCAACATCGTGATCTTTTTTCCGCTTCCCATTATATTGGCGCTGATGCTGAATGAGGTCAGGCACCGGCTGTTCAAAAACTGGGTACAGACCATCATCTACATCCCGCACTTCATGTCCTGGGTCATCATCGTCTCCATTACTTACGTATTCCTCACCGTGGACGGAGGCGTGCTGAACGAGCTGATCGCCAAGCTGGGCGGGCACAAAATCAGCTTCCTGACCGAACCCGAATGGCTGCGTACCGTGTACATCGGGCAGATCATCTGGAAGGAGCTCGGCTGGTCCACCATTATTTATCTGTCGGCGATCACGGTGGTGGACACTCAGCTGTACGAAGCAGCCGAAATGGACGGAGCCGGACGGTTCCGCAAAACGTGGCATGTGACGCTGCCGGCGATCCGGCCGGTCATCATTACCCTGCTCATTCTCAAGATCGGCAGCACGCTTGATCTGGGATTCGAGCATATGTACCTGCTGCTCAATTCGCTGAACCGCGAGGTGGCCGAAATTTTCGACACCTACATCTATACGGCGGGTCTGAAGAACGGGCAGCTGAGCTTCAGTACAACGGTAGGCTTGTTCAAAGGCTTGGTGGGACTTGTGCTGGTCATGGCTTCCAACCGGCTGGCGAAGAAGTTCGGCGAGGACGGCGTGTACTAATCAAGGCACGGCGGGTGTGGGATCCATCCACGGATGTGGGATCAATCCAAAGGATAATAGAAAAGGGGAAATGGCACATGAAACCAATGGTAAGCAAGATGGCTGCGTTTACGCTGGTCTGCGGGCTGCTGCTCTCGGCCTGCGGCGGGGGAGGCGGCAAGGGGGAAACGGCCCAGGGCTCGGGAGGCAGCGCTGTGGCAGGTGACGAAAAGACGACGATTACGTGGCTGAACATTTTGCACACGGCGTCGCCGCCGACCGATACGGTGCTGAACAAGATTGAGGAGAAGACCGGGGCGGATATCAAATTCTCGTGGATTCCGGATGCTTCCAAGGAAGAACGCATCAATACGTCGCTGGCGTCCGATTCCCTGGCGGATATCGTTACGCTCACCATTCTCGACAATTCCTCCGTGCGCAACGCCCTGAAGTCCGGCATGTTCTGGGAGGTTGAACCGTTCCTGGACGAGTTCCCGAACCTGGCGAAAATTTCGCAGGATACGCGGAGATCGGCTTCAATCGACGGCAAGCTGTACGGCGTGCCTTTCCAGAAGGATCTCGCCCGCAACGGCGTCGTCATCCGCAAGGACTGGCTGGATAAGCTTGGACTGTCCGTGCCGAAGACGACCGATGAGCTGATGAACGTCGCCAAAGCGTTCACCGAGCAGGACCCGGACGGCAACGGACAGAAGGATACGACGGGCTTCATGGACCGGAGCGATCTGATCTACGGTGCCTTCAAGACGCTGGGGTCATACTTCGGCACGCCGAATAACTGGCAGGTGACGGATGACGGGAAAATGATCCCCGAATTCGAAACCGAGGGGTACGTCAAAACGATGGATTACATGAAGACACTGTACGAAAAAGGATATATCAATCAAGACTTTGCGGTGACCGCCAAGACCGATCAGCAGCAAAAATTCGCCCAGGGCAAAGCTGGAATTTACGTTGGCGCCCTGTTTGACGGGAAGAACCTCTTGAATATGGCCAAGGGCGTTCAGGATAACATGCAGCTCGCCTTGGTCAACAACATTACATCGACAGGCAACGAAAGCGACCGCGCGATTTGGGCGGCGAACAACGGAATCGGCGGACTGCTGGCTTTCCCGAAATCCGAAGTGAAGGATGAAGCCGAGCTGAAGCGCGTTCTGAAATTCGTCAACGACCTGATGGACGACGATGTGTACGCCCTCATGACATACGGAATCGAAGGCGTCCATTATACCGTGGATGCGAATGACGCTGTTACGATTACCAATACCGATTTGTGGCAGCAGGAAGTGCAGCCGTTTGCCTCTTCCCGTCCGAGCGAAACGGGCTACAAAATCCATGACGCCGATCCGCTGAAGGCCGAGGCCGACAAGCTGATCAAGGAAAACGCAAAATACGGGGTGCTGAACCCGGCATATTCCCTGGAATCCGAAACATACACAACGCAGGGCTCTGAGCTGCAAAAGATCATTACCGATGCGACTTACAAATACATTCTCGGCAAAATCAACCTGGACGAATTCAAAGCTGCGGTGGAGAACTGGAAGAAATCCGGCGGCAGCAAAATTATCGAGGAATACGAGGCGGCTTACAAAGCCACTCAGCAAAAATAACTTCTGAGCCATACGCTAGGAGACGGCAACAGGTCCTATCCCGCCTGCATGGGGGTTAGGACTGTGTTTTTTCCAAGACGGCAGGGTGTAAAAAAGCAATCCCCGGCGAAGATGGAAATTTTATCAGAGAAAGCCGGAAATTTTATCCGAGGAGGATCAGCATGCAGACATTCAACGCGGCGCAGCGCATGGCCGAGTCCATCATGGCACGGACGCCGAAGCTGTACGAGGGTAAGGGATATGAAGGCAAGTGGTCGTATGATTACGGCGTGGTGCTCAAGGGCTTCGAGCTGCTCTGGAAGCAGACCGGAGACCGCCGGTATTGGGAGTATATCCAAGGCAACATGGACCATTTTATTCAGGAAGACGGGAGCATCCGCGGGTACCGCCCCGAAGAATACAACATCGACCATATCAACAACGGCAAGCTGCTGTTCACCCTGTACCGGGAGACAGGGGAGGAAAAATACAAGCAAGCCGCCGGGCTGCTGCGATCCCAGCTGGCATCCCATCCCCGGACGTCGGAAGGGGCGTTCTGGCATAAGGAAATTTATCCTTACCAGATTTGGCTGGACGGCCTGTATATGGGCTCGCCTTTCTACTTGGAATATTTGCTGACGTTTGAAGACGGGGCGGGACTGGACGACGTGACGAAGCAGTTCAAGCTGTGCGAGCTGCATACGAAGGATGAGACCACCGGGCTCTTGTATCACGCCTGGGACGAGAAAAAAGCCCAGCCGTGGTGCGACCCGGCCACCGGCTTATCTCCAAATTTCTGGGGAAGATCCCTTGGCTGGTTTGTCATGGCGCTGGCGGACAGCCTGGAGCTGCTGCCGGGAAGCCATCCCGATTATCCTGAGCTGAAGCGCATCCTGAACGATACGCTGCGTGCGCTGAGATCCTATCAGGATCCGGGCAGCGGCGTCTGGTACCAGGTGGTCAATGAGGGCGGCCGCAAGGGGAATTACTTGGAGGCCTCTGCTTCCAGCATGATCACCTATGCCATCGCGAAAGGGCTTCGCCTAGGCGTGCTTGCGCCGCAGGAATGGCAGGACAGCTTGGACAGAGCGTATCGGGGGCTGCTGGAGGAGTTTGTGCTGGAGACGAAGGAAGGCTGGCTGAACCTGAACAAAAACTGCCAGGTGGCCGGGCTGGGCGGAGCCGACCGGCGCGACGGCACCTATGCCTATTACATCAGCGAGCCGATCATCACCAACGACCAGAAGGGGCTGGGGGCGTTTCTGCAGGCCTGCGGCGAATACGAGGCCAGGGTACCAGCCGCTGCGGCGAAAGGAGAATAGCCATGAGCGTGTACAGCATCACCGAGTTCGGGGCAGTGCCCGGCGGCGTCGAGCCGGCGACCCGAGCCATCGCTGCGGCGATCGAGGCGGCGGATGCCGCGGGGGGAGGGACCGTGTTCGTCCCTGCGGGCACGTTCCTGACCGGGGCCATCCTCCTGCGCAGCAATATCGAGCTGAGGCTGGACCCGGGAGCGGTCCTGTCCTTCAGCACCGATCCGGCGGATTATCCGGTCGTGACCTCCCGCTGGGAAGGGGTGCTGCGTGAGGTGCACGCCTCCTGTGTGTACGGGCACGGGCTGAAGAACGTGTCCATTACCGGCAGCGGAACGCTGGATGGCAACGGGCAGCCCTGGTGGGACAAGATGCGCAGCCGCCCGGAGGAGCTGATCCACCCCCGGCCGAAGCTGATCAGCCTCGACCGCTGCACCCGGGTGACGATCCGCGACGTCACGCTGATTAACTCCCCGAGCTGGACGGTCAATCCGATTCTCTGCGACAACGTGACGATCGACAACGTCTCGATATACAATCCCGCAGATTCACCGAATACCGACGGCATCGACCCGGAGTCGTGCCAGAACGTGCGGATCAGCGGCTGCCACATCGACGTCGGCGATGACTGCATCGCCATTAAGGCCGGCACGGAGGACACGGCGCAGCGGGTTCCGTGCGAGAACATCACGATCACGAACTGCACGATGATCCACGGCCACGGCGGCGTCGTGCTCGGCAGCGAAATGAGCGGGGACATCCGGAACGTCGTGATCAGCAACTGCATCTTTAAGCACACCGATCGCGGCATCCGGCTGAAATCGCGGCGGGGGCGCGGAGGAACGGTGGAGGATATCCGGGTCAGCGGCATCGTCATGGAGGAAGTCATCTGCCCGTTCATTTTGAACCTGTATTATTTTTGCGGACCGCGGGGCAAGGACAAGTACGTCTGGGATAAGCGGCCTTATCCGGTCAACCTGGAAACACCGACATTCCGGCGAATTCACTTTTCGAATATTACCGCAAGGAACGTACATGCGGCGGCAGGGTTTGTTTATGGTCTTGCGGAAAGGTATATTTCGGAATTAACGTTTGCCGACATCGATATTTCCATGGCGGAGAACCCCGTTCCGGGGCGTCCGGCCATGATGTCCGGCATCCAGGATATGAAAGCGCGCGGCTTTTATTTAGGCAATGTGAGGGACATTCGGTTTGACCGGGTCACGGTTGGCGGCCACGAAGGGCCGGCTTTCTATGTCGAGAACGGCGAAGACGTGGAATGGCAGCAGTGCCGGTCAAAGGATACGAAGGTGCCGGAGCAGCTTGTAAAACAGGTAAGCGTAGTTCCGCAGGAGGAGGATCTCAGCGAAGAGGAGGTTTAACCAATGATGAGGGAACGGTTGAAGAAGCTGCTGGGCGATGTGCCGGAGGACCGGCCCATCCAGGTGGAGCTGCTCAAGCGGGAAGAGACGGACGGGTACCGGCTGGAGACGCTGCTGCTGGATTTAAACGGCCTGGAGCAGGTGCCAGCTTATGTCGCACTGCCTGTCGACGGAGAGGGTCCCTATCCGCTCGTCGTTTTCAATCACTCGCATGGCGGTAATTACACGAACGGACGCAGGGAGCTGATCAGCGGCAGCTCGTATTTGCAGCAGCCGTCTTTTGCCAGCACACTGACCGGCATGGGTTATGCCGTCTGCTGTATCGACATGTGGGGCTTCCATGAGCGGTCGGGTAAGACGGAGAGCGAAATCGTCAAGGAAATGTTATGGCAGGGGCGCGTCATGTGGGGCATGATGCTGTATGACAACCGGCGGATGCTGGATTACATGTGCTCCAGGGAAGATATCGACGCCTCGCGGGTCGCGACCCTCGGCATGTCCATGGGCGGGATGATGGCCTGGTGGCTGGCGGCACTGGACGAGCGGATCAAGGTGACCGTGGACATCTGCGGACAGGTGGATGCGCATACCTTGATGAAGAAGCGCGGGCTGGATCACCACGGCTTCTACTACTACGTTCCGGGCTTGCTGAAGCACTTCACGACGCTGGAAATCCAAGCCATGATCGCCCCGCGGCCAAGGATGAGCCTGACCGGGCGCAGCGACCGGCTGACCCCGGAGGAAGGCGTCGTGCTGCTGGCCGAAGGCCTGCGGGAGGTATACCGGGCCGCCGGACAGGAGGAGCATTGGCAGACGGTCATGACCGGCGGCGGCCATATGGAGACGGCTGAAATGCGGGCCCGCTGGCAGGAATTTTTGGCGGAACACTTGTAAGCGATGGCCGCAGCCCGAAACGAAAGGGGGAAGGTCATGATTGTAGGAAAGCTGGACCACTGCGATTATCCGACGATTCAGGAAGCGGTGGATGCGTTGGAGAAGCAAGATCCGCAGCGGCCCGAAACCCTGTACATCCTGTCGGGTGTCTATGAGGAAGCGGTACGGATATACCGGTCCGATCTGGCCGTGATCGGCATCGGATATGTGGAAATCACGAAGGGCCGGTATGCCAAGGAACTGGACGAGAACGGGAATGAGATTGGCACGTTTGCAACGCCGACGCTGTTCCTTGGCGGCCGGCGGCTGCTGATCGAGAATTTGGTCGTGACCAATTCGGCCGGGCAGGGCGAGGACATCGGCCAGGCCGTGGCGGTCTACGCGCACTGCGACGAAACGGTTTTTCGCTACTGCACCTTTAAAGGGCACCAAGACACGTTGTTTACCGGACCGCTTCCGCCTGCGCCCAAGCATGGCGGCGTGTTTGGAGGAATCCCGCTCCGGGAGCATCACCGAGAGTACCGCCAGGTGTACGAATACTGCCGTATCGAAGGGACGGTGGATTTTATATTCGGCGGCGCGGCTGCCTTCTTTGACCGCTGCGAGATCCGCAGCCTGCGTCATTCGAGCGGGCATGCCGGTTATATCGCCGCGGCTTCTACTCCCGCGGGGCAGCAATACGGGTACGTCTTTTACCTCTGTTCTTTGACGGCAGAGCCAGGCGTATCGGGCGTGTATCTGGGAAGGCCGTGGCGCGAATATGCACGCACTGACTACGTCGACTGCCGGATGGGCGGACATATCGAACCGCTGGGCTGGGACGATTGGAACGATCCGGGGCGGCGGCTGACGGTCAAATACCGTGAATTCGGCACCCGCTTTGATCCGGCAGCGCCGGCTCCGGGTGGACAGCGGGCGAGGTGGGCGGTCTATCAGGAGACGCTGGAAGGGGCTCCGCGGAAGGAGCAAGTTTTTGCCGGAACGGACTTTTGGAAGCGAAAAGGAGAGGGAAGAGCATGACCATATCCACCCAAACGGGAACCATTCGAAACCCGGTGCTGCCGGGCTTTAATCCGGATCCCTGCATCGTGCGTGCAAAGGACACTTATTATATCGCGGTGTCTTCCTTCGAATGGCTCCCTGGCGTAAGGGTATATGCCTCCAAGGATTTGGCGGTATGGGAGCACTGCACCGACGTGCTGACCGATCAGGTCGACCTGCGGGGAAACCCGAAGAACTGCAGCATCTGGGCGCCTCAGCTCAGCTACCATGACGGGTTGTTTTACCTCATTTATACCGATGTGAAAAGCACCAAGCGCCCATTTAAAGACGTTCACAATTATTTGATTACGGCGCCTTCGATTCACGGGCCTTGGTCCGAGCCGGTCTATCTAAACAGCAGCGGCTTCGATCCGAGCCTGTATCATGACGAAGACGGGCGGAAATGGCTGCTGAACGAAATCTGGGATTACCGCATTCCGGAAGGGAATAAATCTAGCGGCATCGTTATTCAGCAGTATGATCCGCAGCAGCAGAAGCTTGTTGGTAAACCGTTCAAGCTGTTTGACGGGACGGATCTGAAGAAGACGGAAGCGCCGCATATCTATAAGCATCAAGGTTATTATTACCTGATTACGGCCGAAGGCGGCACCGGGAGCGGCCATGCCGTGACGGTAGCCCGTTCCCGCAGCTTGATGGGCCCTTACGAAGTGGACCCCCGCAATCCGATGCTGACCTCCCGGGACAACCCGGGGCTCCCGCTGCAGTGTGCCGGCCACGGCAGCCTGATCCAGACGCCGCAAGGGGAATGGTACATGGCCCATTTGTGCACGCGTCCGGTTGAAGGCCAGTACGCGCTCCTTGGCCGGGAAACGGCACTGCAGCAGGTGTATTGGGACGAGGAAGGATGGCTTCGCCTGACTGCCGGGGGGAATTCTCCGCAGATGGAGGTCCCGCGTCCGAAAGGGATCACGCCGGCAGAGGCCAAGACGGCCGCTGAACGGAGCTTGTTTGAGGATACCTTTGACGGACCGGAGCTCGCCAAAGCCTGGAATACGCTCCGCATACCTGCGGATCCATCCTGGTGCTCGCTGTCAGAGCGTCCGGGCCACCTCCGCCTCCATTCCGGGGAATCGCCGCAAAGCCTGTTTCATCACCACATTGTGGCCGTCCGGCAGGCGGATATCCATTTCCGGGCGGAGACGTCGCTGGAGTTCGAGCCAGCAAGCTATTTGCAGATGGCCGGGCTGATGCTTTATTTGAACGATGAAAATTATTTGTATGCTTATGTGACGCAGGACGAAGAGCAGGGCAAGGTGATCCGGCTCATGCGCTGCGCGGACGATGCGTTCACCGTTATTCCGGACATGATTCCGGTGAATGCCGGGGAAGCCGTTCAATTGGCCGTGGAAGTCCATGGCATCCGCGGACGGATCTATGGCCGGTTCAGCCCGGGACAGGATTGGGTGCCGCTGTTTGAAGAACAGGACATCCGCTTCCTCTGCGGCGGCTTCACCGGCAATTTTGTCGGTATCGCTGTCCATGATATGCAGACCTTTGGGGGGAGCTATGCGGACTTTTCCCATTTTCGCTATATGGGAATTGAAGCATAGAAGAGAAGGGATGATCGGTAATGATGAAACAGGGGTTGCTTCTAATGTGAAGCAGCCCCTTTTAGTTTCCTACTTTTCCTTGGACGGATTAATGAACGGCCTGCGTCTCAGCTGAAGGCCCGTGTTTTTCAGCTCGGAATCCAGCTTGAACTCCAGGGTCGCTGTGGAGTACAGCTTGGGCCACCGTTCGTATTGGCTGGGTGGAACTTTTCCTCTAAAGCGGTTGCCAAGTCCAAAAATGTCGGATTCCTGCGCCTGCGTCATCCGGAATACAGCGGCTGCCCGCTGCTCAATCAGGCGGTTAATGGAAGCTTCCAGATGCTTTGCCTTGATGTCGATCCCGCGCGCGGAATCCATGAGCGTCATCGAAAGCTTGGCATGAATGCGGATGACGGGCTTGCCGCTTCTCATATCCGTGTCGATATCGGCACTGGAATTCAGAATTTTAAGGTTCATTTTATCCGCGGTTTCGATTTCGAAGGGAGACATCTTGCCCGTAACGATTTCGTAAATCAGGGTTTCCTCCGGAGAGATCATGCCGACCATGGCGTCATTTTTAAAGAATGCATTGCCCGCGACCCGGAATATCGTTTCGGAATCCGTCACCAATACAGGCACGAGGCATTCCTCGAGCGGATCATAGTACCCCCTGAAAATTTCCCATAGCGACACGACGTTTTTTTGCGAGGTTCCGCCGCCGTAGCGTTCAAAGAACAGCTTCGTGTAGATACCCGAGAGCTCGCCCGTCGGGTTGGGACGTTCAAATATCGACTTCATGCCGCCTGTCGTAATCGCAATTAACGAATCCAGAGGAACGGTCCGGTCCCTGATCGTGAATTCCAAATAGGGCATGAATCCTTTTTTCGCCAGCGCCTGATCCAGAAAGATCGACTGGTTCTGCGACATATCCAGGCTTTTGGGCAGCCTTAACCGGAGCTGATCTATGGCTTCAATCACGGTGCTGCCTTCCTGCTTGATGACGAAAAAATCCTTATGGGCCCCGTCCTGCGACTGAGGGAGTGGGAACCTCATCCAGACCCGCACCCGGTCACCGCCGGCCGGCTCGATACCGATCGCGGTCTCGAGGAGCCGGTTGTCGACATCTTTGACATCCCAGCAGCCGGGGAGGAAGAGGAGCAGGCATAAGATGGCCAGGTATCGGGCTGCGCGTCTGCTCATTGGCGGGCCCTCATTTTGTTGGAAATGAAGGACTTGACCAGCACAGCCATAGGAAAGCCATACATTAAGTAAAGGCGAAGAACCGTATCCCACTCCACGGCTCTTTCGATCCATTCCCATGAAGGAATAAGCCGGATGGCGGCGTATGCCGTGACTCCTGCCAGCACATACAGCAGCTTTTCGTTCCAGCTGGGAAATACCGCCCTGATTGCCGTTACGATGCAGTTCAGGATCAGGGCAAGCAATAAAAACAAATAGAGGATGGAGCTGACGATAAATACGGCGGTCAAATTTTCGATCACCAGCCAGTAATAGCTTACCGAGTCCATTTTGCTGATATAAGGAAGCGTCAAAATTCTTGACATCTCCGGACTAAACGTCAGCGCCGGCTGATAGACAGAGGCGGCCAGTAAAGGCAGAAAACAGAGCGCAGCCACGGTATAAGGCCGCCACAGCTTCTTCGGCTGTTTGGCGTATCTGCCGCAAGCCGCATAGTAAAGATAACCGGCCCAGATGAAGGATGTCGTGTAAAATTTCGGACTGGTCAGAAAATCCCCATTAGTATAGAGCCACGGTTTGCCCAGATTAAAATCGAGATCACCGAAGCCCAGCAATACGAGCCCGACGGACAGCGGAAAGCTGACAAGCAGAAACAGGACGGAAGCGCGGATAATCGAACCGATTCCTCCGAAAGCCAGGAAGACGCCAATAAAGATCATCCCGTCCAAAAGCCACTGCGGCGTGGTGTGAAGGATCGTCATCGAGATGATCTCGCTGTGAGCCCGGACGATGATCACCATGGCGCTCCACATAAACCAGAGCAGCGGAACGATAAAAAGAATGACCCCCGGCCACCCAAGCACGCGCTTTGTAATCGTATAGGCGTCTTTTCCTTTATGCAGCGCGAGGACCCGGCTGAACAGCCAGGCTCCCAGCAGTCCGAGCAGCATCCAGATCAGGATTGGGATCCAGTAGCTCTGGGTGGTGGACTGCAGGACGAGCCAAGGGTACACATGAAAGGAGATTGCCCCGAATACCATCATCTGCAGGACGAAGTATTGGGGCATGGAGATCTTCAGTTCCTCGTTCGATGGATTCATTGTCTCGACCCTCTTCCGAAGGTAATCCAGTAGCTGAGTGAAAATTTGCGGGAACCGCCGATCAGCCCAAGACTCATGGACCGGATCCGGGCACCGGGACCGATCGGAGTCAAATAGGAGACGCCGAACGATTGGATACGGGAGAGGCAGATGACGAGAATGGCAAAGCAGATGAATATGCCGAGAATTCCGATGACGCTGGCCCCGGCGAGCGTAAAATATTTCAAAATCCGCTGAACCAGGCCCATCTGATAATCCACGACGATAAAATTGGTCAGCGCCGTCGTTGCGACGATGATGACCAGCAAATTGCTCACAATATTCGCTTGAATGATCGCCTGTCCCAGCACCACCCCGCCAACCATCGTAACGGTGGAGCTGATCGACCTTGGCAGGCGTATGCCGGCCTCAACGATGCAGTCCAGAAGAAACAGCATGATGAGGGACTCGATCCACACGGGATAAGGGACCCCTTCCCTGCTGCCGGCAGCGGCCAGACTGATCTCCAGGCGGTTGAGGTCAATGTTCACCGAAGTAATCGCCACGTAGAGGGCGGGCAGAAACAGGTTGATCATGAGTGCGATGAACCGCAGCCACCTCAAAAATAATGCGATGAGCGGCGTCAGATATTGATCTTCGGGAGATTCCCAGAAATCGAAGAAGGACCCCGGGGCGATGATTGAAAACGGCGTTCCGTCCATTAAAACGACAATCTTCCCGTTTAACAGGGAGGCCGTTACCCGGTCCGGGCGTTCCGTCGTGACGGCGGCAGGGAAGAGGCGGGAGGATCCGGGGTTCATGAACCGCAGCAGTTCGCCGGATTCCTGGATCCCGTCCGCTTGGATGGCGCTGATTTGACCGCAGGTGTATTGGACGAGACCCGGATCGGTCACCCCGTCCAGGTAAACCACGCCCACCTTCGTATTGGTCAGATCTCCGACGCTGGTCTCCCAAATTTTCAAACGGGAGGTTTGCATCCGCTGGCGTATGAGGGCGATATTGGTTTGATAGTTCTCGATAAAACCGTACATCGGGCCCTGAATCACGTTCTCCGTCTGCGGCTGTTGCAGTCCCCGCTGCTGCGGATTCTCCGTTGCCAGAATCAGGCCGTTGGCGGACTCCGCAGTGCACAGCACGGTTTTGCCGGCGCATACCGCTTTTTCGCAAGCGGAAAAATCACCAGCCGAATAGCTGGTGCCGTAATAACTGTGCAGTGTGGTCAGGACACCATCCTGCGGCTGCCGGTTCATATTGAATATGAAATGATCGGAGCCGACAAGCGTCGTAAGGTACAGCAAATACAGCTTGCCGGCGTCCGATTCACCGATGCAGACGGCCTGGAAGTCGGCCGCGTGCTGAAAAGCCTCCTGGAGCCGGGAAAGAAGAAATTCAGAGGACGTATGCTGGAGATGCTGAAGCATCGTTGCACCTTTGCTGGGTTCCACGGTCGATCATCCTTTGCATGACACTTTGCCTTTGATCCCCCTAATTATTCCAATTACTGCATCAAATTATGCAGGAGGATGGTGAGGTTACTCTGAAGGCAATCCTGACAGCATCGATCCGTAGTGTTCCGCGATTCCCCGGCTGACTTCGGCCATGCGCAGCACCAGGGACTCCGGCTCGGCGATGGTCAGCGCTTTTCCGTAGGGAAGAAGAAAGTAGGGGACGTATGAATGCAGGGAGGAGGAATCAAGCCGGTATACCGCCTCCCCGGGGCTTCGCTCAATCAGTGCATGACCGAGCAGCCAGTGCTGCTTCAGTTCATTCAGGACGTGATCGTGAGCCTGAATCCGGACCGTAACCAGGGAAGGATCGCCAGCCGGGTCCGGCAGCAGCTGTTCCAGCAGAACGTCCTTGGCCGAAAAGTTTTCGGGGCGCTCAAAGCGCCGATCCGTCACGTCCAGGCTCACAATCCGGTCAACCCGGAAGTTCCGCAGTTCCTTGCGGAGATGGCAGTATCCGGTGGTGTACCATTGCCCTTTCCAATGGATGATGCTGTAAGGATCGAACTCCCGTACCGACCCGGTTCCGGGATCTCCATTGGAGCCGCCGTACACCATCCGGAGGGTCTGCCTTTGTCCAGCGGCTTCCTCAAGGCATTGCAGCCGCCCTTTTTGCTCCGAATCGATGGGCGGTTGAAGGACGGACAGCCCGCTGCTGTGGCGTTCAATTTGCGTGAGCTGCTTCTCGTTCGTATACCGTTTCAGTTTGTCCACGGCCCTGCCCAAGGCATCGGTGTGAGGATACCCAGCCTCCTGGGCAAACACCGAAGCATGGACGAGGGCTTTCTGCTCTTCCGCATCGAACATGAGCGGCGAGTCGGCAAAGGTCCCAAGGATTTGGAATCCCCCGTTTGGGCCGGAATCGGCAATGACCGGGACGCCGCTTGCGCAGAGCGAATCAATGCACCGGTACACTGTGCGGACATGGATCTCCAGCTCGTCGGCAAGCTGCTGTGCCGTCATTTTTTTGCCGGACCGGAGCATCCAGAGGATCGAGAGCATGTTATCAGCTTTGGACATCGGAGAAATCCTTTCGTAAAAGAGAATTACCCGGGATACGATCCCGGGTATCAGCTCCATTGTAACGCGTCTAGGCGAGCGGTTCCATTCCTTGTTCCACCCATGAATCGTAAGTCGGACCGTACAAATCCGGCAGCTTCAATCCGGCCTGCCGCATCAGGACGGTCATCTGTCCGCGGTGGTGGGCTTGGTGCATGAGGGTAAAGCGCAGTGAACCTCCGTTGTTCCACTCCTGGCCGGCGATGGTTTGCGTCTCCAGAAGCTTGGCGTCCGTCCACTGCGTCTCGACCGCTTGGAGAATGGCCCGGCTGACCCGCTCGTACTGGCCGGCAAGCGCAGCGGCTGACTTTTTTACTGCGTCACTATTATCGGGTGCATCAAACGCCAGCCCGAGCGATGTCATATAATGAACGGATTCCACGAGATGCCATGCCAGCCCGCCCAGGGTCCGGTGCTTGTCCGTTATGGCCTGCCCGAGCGATTCATCGGTCAGCGCGTTCATGATCTTCTGGGTCATTTCCGCTTCGTTGGTCCATTCCGCTGCAAAATCTTTAATGCTTGTAAACATCATGTATTCCTCCATTTTTTTGAAGTTTTGTTCGGTTTAATAGCAGTATACACAAAAATCACTGACAGTCTCGGTCAGTGATTTTTGGAATGCTGCTGTATTTATTTATTTTTAATGTGGGCAACCGCTAAGCGGTTCCTCGAAGGATCAACTGGACAATATATCTGGCTGTTTCTTCTGCGGGGCACGCAGCTGTTCCCCGGCTCCATTCAAGGGCAGCGCCGTAAAGGGTCCAGCTGGCCGCAAGGGCTACGGTATCCAATGGAACGTTCCAGCCGAAATCCTCCGGTTCAAGCCGCTGCAGCCAGGCCGTGAGCAGCGATTTGATTTCCTGCTGCATCGTTCGTTCAAAGACAGGATTGATCGTTTCCACCGGACTGCAGCGACCGTGAAGGGACCGGAAATGCTCAAGGAGGTTCACGGCCAGCATCTGAAGATGATCGCTGTTCCATCCGGCATCCGGGGGCAGATGCTGCTGCAGGCGGGTATGGAGCTTATCACGGATCGATTGTTCCAGCAGGGCGTATTTGTCCGGATAATGTGAATAAAAGGTGCCCCTGTTGACATCCGCACGTTCGGCAATGTTCTGAACCGTCATGGCGGTAAAGCCTTTTTCTTTCATCAGCTCTGCGAACGACTGCTTCAACAGACTCTCCGAGCGCCTGCTTCGCCGGTCCTGCGGAACGCCTCTGTTTTCCATGCATGTGCCGCCTCCTTTATACCTATGTAATATTCAACAATGAGGCTCAGATGTCGGATAACGGTCAAACGCGGATGATTGACGATTTTCTCCGGCCCGTGTTTTCCCTATTGTAGGGGGTGGCAGGAAAAGAATCAATCCATGGAGGTAAGATGAACATGCCTGGTTATCAGCGAAAAGAAACCATGAAAGCGATCCGGTATCACCGGCACGGAGGACCGGAAGTGCTGCAGTATGAAGATGTTCCGGTTCCGTTTGTCAACGAGCGCGAAGTGTTGGTCCGCGTGCATGCGGCATCGATCAATCCGGGAGATTGGCAGATCCGATCGGGGATGGCGGGAGACCGTTTTCCGCTGCCGTATATTCCCGGGTGGGATATTTCCGGCACCGTCGAAGAGGTCGGAGCGGGCGTCACGTCTCTGCGGGTCGGTGACGAAGTATTTGGCATGACGGCGAACAGCGGCGCGTGTGCGGAATATGCGGCTCTGCCTGCAGCGCAGCTTGCACGAAAGCCCCGCAGCATCAGCCATGAAGCGGCTGCCGCCCTTCCGCAGTCGGCCTGTGCGGCCTGGAACGCGCTGTTCGTTCAAGGAGGCCTGAAGGCCGGCCAAAGGGTGCTGATCAACGGTGCATCCGGCGGCGTCGGCCACTTCGCCGTGCAGCTTGCCAAATGGAAGGGAGCCGAGGTGATCGGCGTAGCTTCCGGGAGAAATGAGACTTTTTTGCGTAAACTTGGAGTCGATCAATTTGCGGATTATTCGTTTGACTCATGGACTCGGGCTGTTGATCCGGTCCAGCTTGCGGTCGATACGGTCGGTGGGACCGAAGGAAACCGGCTCTTGGAGGTGATCACGCCTGGAGGATCGCTGGTTCCGGTCACGTGGGGGGATTATGACACCGATCAGGCGGCCGCCGGGCAGATTGACGTTCACGATGTTGCGATGCTGCCGGTCACGACAGCGGATTTGGACCGGATATCCCGTTTAGTGGAGGAAGGGCAGCTTCGAGCGGTCATCGACCGGATGTTTCCTTTAAAAGAGACCGCCCTGGCTCATGAGCTCAGCGAAAGCCGGCGAGCCAGGGGGAAGATCATTATTCGTGTAAGCAGCACGGCGGATCGATAACAACATCATTATTTTTTTCGCGGAAGGAACAAGGCAGCGACTCCCCCGATGATCATCCCGGCGGCAGCCAGATACATGGCGGTGCGGACGCCTGCTGCCTGCGCGACCAGAAGCGAGCCGCCGCTTTGACCGGCGATACCGGAATTGGCGATGAAGATCAGGAAGGCCATGCCGATGGCGTTGCCGATATTCAGCGTCGTCGAGGCCATACCCGAGGCCACGCCCTGCTCCGATGGAGCCACGCCCGCGGAAGCGGCGATCCACATGCCGGTCCACACCACGCCCTGGCCAAGGCCGGAAATGATCAATCCGGGCACGATAAGCAGATAGCCGGAGTCGGCATACGCCCCCAGAGGGATGAGGGCGGTGCCCGCGATGCCGATCATGATGCCGGTCAGAATCGTGCTGCGCATGCCGTAGCGCGTGGCAAGCCTTTCGCCCCATTGGGTTCCAAGGGCAATAGAAAGCGATGGCACGATAAAGGCAAGACCGGTTTGCAAGGCATTGAATTGATGCACATTCTGGAACAGTACCGTCAGGAAGTAGGGGATGGCTCCAAAGGTACCCATGTAAAGAAAGGTTATGATCATGCCCGTGACCAGGCTCCGTCTCCGGAGAAGACGCGGCGGCATCAGCGGATTGGAGGTGCGGTTTTCGATCCAGGCAAAAGTGAGAAATAACACCAGGGACAGAAGGGCGCATATCAGGATGCCGACGGAGCCCCACCCAGCCTCAGGTCCCTGAACGAGGCAATACACGAGTAAAGTCGCAGCGCCGGTAAAGCTCAGCGCACCGGGCAGATCGAAGCTGCCTTTTCCGGATCGTACAGGGTCCCGCGGAATGGCAGCGAGTGCCGCCAGGGCCGCACCGCCGGCAAACAATACGTTGACGAAGAAGACGGCTTCCCACCCTATGGCGTTCGTCAGAATGCCGCCGAGGAGAGAGCCCAAGGTCAACCCGCTGGCGCCCGCTCCGCCCCAGACTGCGAGGGCCCGGTTGCGCTTAGGTCCTTCTTCATACAGCCGGTTGATAAGGGATAGGGTCGCCGGAAAAAGAAAAGCGGCTCCGATACCTTGCAGCGCTCGGGCCAGGATAATGACCAGAGGACTCCATGCCAGCCCTCCAAGCAAGGAGGCTAGCGCGAACAGGAGCAGTGCTGATATGAACATCCTTTTTTGCCCGAGCTGGTCTGCGGCACGTCCGCCAAGAAGGAGGAAGCCGCCGCAGAAAATCGTATAGGCGCTGACGACCCACTGAAGGGATTGTTCCGAAAAGCCCAGTGCACGGCCCACTTCGGGGAGCGCAACAAAGACGATATTAATGTCAAGGGAGTAGATCAGCTGGGCGAAAGCGAGGATGGCGAGGCTCCAGCCCAAGGCTTTCTTTGACATCGCCGGAGTGGCGGCAGAATGGGCAGCGGTAATGACCTCGCCCCTTGGACTTGCTGACAACGGGTCTCGTGATGACACGCGAAAAGCACCTCATTTCAAAATGTTTTGAAATGATTATATTTCAACAAAAATTGAAATGTCAATACAGAGCGTGTATAATATTTTCTATGAGATCCCATTACGAAACCGAGATGGCCAAAGCGGCCAAAGCACTCAGCGACCCGATCCGGATGAAAATTTTGGTGATGATTAAAATGGGCAGGCAGTCGGATTTCCAGTCTCCTGTCTGTACGTTCGAGCCTGCGGCCGTATGCCCCGCGGACCTGCAGCTTAAGCTGGGAGACGTATCGCCGTCTAAGCTGTCCTACCACTTGAAGGAGCTTAAGGATGAGGGGTATATCAAGGAATGCAGGGAGGGAAAACGGCATTATTATTCGCTGCAGCCGGAACGGCTGAAGCAGTTCACGAAAGATTTAAGCTGGCTGTATGAATAGGAAAGCGGGGCGGGGGTTTGGAGACAGATCAGCTGATGCCTGCCCCTTATCCGTAAGCACAAACAACCTCCGACAACGTCGGGGGGTGTTTCAATTTGAGGCCAGACAGGGCAGTCACCCGCGTTCAGGCGTGCTCCTCCCGCCTGTATGGCAGCCGGACCCGGAACGTGGTCCCCTCGCCTGGTGAGCTCTCGGCATCGATGGTGCCTTGATGCGCCGCGACGAATTCCTTGGCGATGGCGAGCCCAAGCCCCATTCCGCCGCTGTGCCGCGAGCGGGAAGCATCGGCTCGGTAGAAGCGGTCGAAGAGGTTCGGGAGATGCTCGGGGGCGATGCCGGTGCCGGTGTCCTTCACCGCGATCTCCAGCCATGGCCGTCCGTTTGCATCCTGTGCCTCCGACAGGATCGCTTGGATCGAACCGCCATGCGGCGTATGCCGGACGGCATTGGTCAGCAGGTTGAGAAAGACCTGGGTTATCCGGCCGGAGTCTACCGGGATTTCCGTGGAGCCGGCTTGGCTCACCAGCGTCATGGCAATGCCGGCATCCTGTGCGCGGGGCAGAAGCCGCTCGAGCGTCTGCTCCAGCAGGGCACGGACGTCCGTCCGGCTGAACTCAAACGACAGCTTGCCTGCCTCGGCCAGGGAGAGCTGATGCAGGTCGTCCACGAGCCGGGTGAGCCGGATCAGTTCATCCTGCAGCGGAAGCAGCTGCTCGGGTTCGATCGCTTCGCCTTGCTGCTGCAGCATATCCATCTTTCCCCTCATGATGGAGAGGGGAGTTCGCAGCTCATGCGCGACGTCGGCGACGAGATTGCGCCTCGCATCCTCGGCCCGGCCCAGCTGCAGGGACATCCGGTTAAAGGCGGATGCGACCTCGCCGTACTCATCTTTGGTCGTGACCGGAACTTGCACCCCGGCGCGACCCCGCTGTACCTGATCGATTGCCGGGATAAGCTGCCGAAGCGGGGAGGTGAGCCGCTTGGCTATCCAGTAAGCGGCCAGCAGGGCGACACCGATAAACACGACAGCGCAGACGATCAGCAGAAAGCCGACGCCATGTGAAATGCCCAGCTTCACCTTGGAGATCACGCTGATTTCCGGGTCGTAGTATCGGAAAGACCCGACGTCCCGTCCATTCGTCTCGATGCGGTATTCTACCCCGAGCCCCCTGATCATGGGCTCGGCCACGCTGCCGAAGATGGCCAGCTTCCTGTCGTGGACGTCGTACAAGATCAGGCCGCTGTCCTGAGCTTCTTCCAGTAAGTCGCCGGGGGCCAGCTTCTCGACGCCGCTCCAGGAACCGCCGTGCCGATCATAATATTCGGCGAGCGTATGCGACAGGCGGCTGATTTGCTCTTGGTCGGAGGACGGTGTCAGCTCGCCCAGCAGCCCGCGCACGACCGCATTTGTGATCAGCATAAACGTCAGGCTCATGACCACGATAAAGGCGGCCATGGCCCAAAACAGTTTCCGGCTAACGTTCACGGCGGTCACCGAACCGGTATCCGAATCCGTACACGGTGTTAATAAACACCGGGTTGGACGGGTCGTCCTCGATCTTTTTGCGGATCCGGCTGATGTGGGCGTCCGCGGTCCGCTCGTCGTTCAGCAGGTCGTCATCGACCGCAGCCAGCAGCTGCAGGCGGCTGTATACGATGCCCGGCCGCGAAGCCAGGGTGGCGAGCATTTTGAATTCGGTCGGGGTCAGCAGAACTTCCTCCCCGCGTTTCCACACCCGGCACTGCGCCTCGGATATCGTTAAATCTCCCCGCACGATCCGGTCATCCGGAGTCTCGTCCCCATGGATTCTCCGGAGGACCGAGCGTATTCGTGCGACCAGCTCCCGGAGGGAGAAGGGCTTCGTCAAATAATCGTCGGCGCCGACCTCCAGCCCGATGATTTTATCCGTTTCTTCCACTCTGGCGGTCAGCATGATGATTCCCAGCTTCGGCAGCTTCCGCAGCTCCCGGCACACGTCAATGCCGCTCATTCCCGGCATCATCCAGTCGAGGACGACCAGGGACGGCTTCCGTTCGCCAGCGATCCGGAGCGCTTCCCGGCCGGATAAAGCCGTGATCGTCTCGTATCCCTCCTGCTGGAGAAACGGCTCCATAAAGGCCAGCACTTCCTTTTCATCATCGACAAGCAGCAGAGTATGCGTCATGTGTTCATTCTCCTTTATCTCGAGAGCCTCGGGCCGTTGCAGCCTTTCCGGCTTTTATCCCCCTCATTATATACCGGTTCCCGCGAATGCGGGGACAATTCACCAAAGCCGTAAGGAACCGCAACAAGTTCGCAACATTCCTGAAGGAAAACCCCCGACAACCCCGGCATAGATCCGGGAAAAAGCCGCAATATCCGGATGCATTTTCATCGCAACAGCAAGAGAACTTCACAGGTTCACAACAAGTCGCTGCTACAATAAACTCCAGGCGGCAAAACACGGGTGCGCCGCAGACCATCGCAATTCATTGCCTTCATTGCGGTCAATGCAATGGAAGCAATTCAACGGGGGAGGGGTGATTATGCTGAAGCAGCACCATGTGATCAAAGTACTGCTGGCTGCCGTCGGCGGAGCTGCCTGCGGCATCTTTCTGTCAACCATTATTGCCGCTCTCGGTTATCTGATCCATGACCGGCCGGCCGGGACACCTTATCTTCCGCTGATCATGGCTGCGTTGTTTGCGGGGATCGCCGCGTTAACGTCCGATTATAAGGGAGGGAAACCACATGACAAGCATCGATCTTAATCCATCTAAAGATAAAATTTCAGGGGGCAGACGGATTTCCCGGGGCATCTTTACGGGGCTGTCCTGGATATTGGTCGCATGTATCACGATTCAGGTGTACGTCGCAGGGTCGGCTGTGTTCCAAAATCCGGTGAACTGGCGGCTCCACGAAAACTTTGTTCATTTCTTTGGGTTTGCCCCGCTTCTGATGATCATTTTTGCCATTACGGGAAAATGCTTTAAAGGCAGCGCTTGGCTCAGTTTGGCCATGTTTGTTCTGATCGACATGCAGTACATGACGGCGCATGTGCCTGCGCTGGGTGCCATACATCCGGTAATGGCCCTCGTGCTAATCCTGCTGTCGTTGTACACCGCACTGCGAAGCACACGGCGGCAGTAATGGGGAATTTATGCCCGAACAGTTGTGGAGGGGACCGGTGCCCGGGTATACTTTGAAATAAATGAAGATCATATCGTTGTTTTCAAAGAGAGGGCTGTAGCATTGACCTTACAACAGTTAAAATACGTCATCGAAGTCGCCAACCGCGGGTCCATGAATGAAGCGGCCAAACGGCTGTTTATTTCGCAGCCAAGTCTGTCGAATGCGATCAAGGATCTCGAGGAAGAGCTGAACATCACGATTTTTGAACGGACGAACAAAGGGATTACCCTGTCCAAGGAAGGCGCCGAATTTCTCGGCTATGCCCGCCAGGTGACCGAGCAGGCGGAGCTGCTGGAGAGCCGATATTTGAACGCCAAGCCGTCGCCGCAGCATTTTTCCGTATCGACCCAGCACTATGCGTTTGCCGTCAATGCGTTCGTGCATTTGGTCAACGAGTATGGGCAGGACGAATACGAGCTGGCGCTGAGGGAAACGAAGACCCATGAAATCATCCAGGATGTCAAAAGCCAGCGGAGCGAAATCGGCATTCTGTACCTCAATGAATTCAACAGCAAGGTCATCAACCGGCTGCTGAAGGACGCCAATTTGAAATTCACGAGCCTGTTTACGGCCCAGCCTCATATTTTTATCAGCGTCCATAACCCGCTCGCCAAGCAGTCCATCGTGACGATCGACCAGCTGCAGGATTATCCCTACCTGTCGTTTGAGCAGGGGGAGTACAACTCCTTCCACTTCTCCGAGGAAATTCTGAGCACACTGACGCATCCGAAAAGCATCCGGGTCAACGACCGCGCCACGCTGTTCAACCTGCTGATCGGACTGAACGGTTATACGATCTCAACCGGTGTTCTCAGCGCCGACCTGAACGGGAACGAGATTATTCCTGTGCCGCTCGACTGCGACGAGACGATCAATGTCGGCTGGATCTGCCATCAGAATGCGGCGCTGTCCAAACTGGCGCTGGAGTATATCGAAGCGCTGCACCAGGCGATTTCCGATTGATCCCTAATTTTGAAAATATGGATGAAGCGCCGGGACGTAGTCTCAAGGTATGACTTTTGCAGCCACGCTTGCCGCTGTATGCGGCGGGGGTGGTTTTTTGTAACGCATAAGTTGGGTGCTCCATCTCATATATTGTCCAGTGACGGATCGTTATCGATGGGAGGGATACGCCTGCAATGAATGAAGAGGCGCTCTTTGAGCACAGGTTTTGGCTGCAGATTTTGGGGGATCATGCCCGTTTTATCTACAACGCGCTGGCTTCGAAGGAAGTCAAGGACGTGCAGACGGCGGCTTCGTTCGTCCAATGGTTTGACCGGCTGCTGGGACAGGCGCGCTCGTTCCCTGAGGGACAGCCGCTGACGGAGCTGAACGAACAGGCGAATCAGGCGGTACTTGAACTGCGGGCGTTTAAGCTGGATCTTCTCGACCGGGTGCTGCAGCGCAAAGTGGTCATCGGGTTGTCGCCAACGTTTATCAATCATATGGTGAACGAGCTGGAGGAATATGAGCGCATTCTCGCTGAGCTGTTAAAGGGAAATCCGGTTCCCCGTTATCACCCGCTGCATCACGATCTGCTGTGGCTGCCTGACGCGGCTTTTCACTCGGCATCGATCGCTTCGGATCTCGACGGGGTGGAGCGGAGGCTGATCCAGAGGAGCAAGGAATTTGAGCGGCATTTCAACGAATTTTATTTGAAGGCGCTTGAGCTTGTCGGATACTTGCGTACGCTTCGGACGACCTATCCGGCGGTGAAAAAGTTTCACAGCGACGTGGACCTGGAAATGTCGGCGTTTATGAACTTTCTGCTGGAGGTCGAGGAGCTGGACATCAGCGCTGAGCTGCTGAGCAGGCTGAACAGGCTGGTGCCGGACCATATGTTCCGGGAAGAATGCTATTATTTGCAGAAGCTGTCCCAATTCGGTGAGGTGCCGCGTCCTGATTGCGACCCGGCAAAGCCGAGGGTGGAGTAACGCCCCAAGGGATTGATCATAAAACCGCTTTAGAATGCCTCTTTGCTCTTCGGGTATGTCCCTGGTGCCGGGAGGTTTTTTACTCCTGAACACAAACCGGCTTGCTGCGGACAGGGATGGATAATATCAAATAAATCCAGTTTATTTGCGCTGCAGTCCATTGAGTTCGACCGGGCGATGCGTGATAATGAGGGCACAAGATCACTACCAAACGAAGAGAGGTTGATGTATTCGTGCGTAAAGTCAAGGTTGGCGTCATCGGTACCGGCATGATCAGCACCGTATATCTGAAAAATTTGACCGGCATGCTCGACCATATCGTCGAGGTCAAAGCCGTAGCGGATATGGTTCCGGAGCTCGCGCAGAAAAAAGCGGAAGAGTTCGGCGTTCCGAACGTGTATACTGTGGAGGAGCTGCTGGCCGATCCGGAAATTGAAATCGTTCTCAATTTGACGGCCCCCGCCGCGCACGCCCCGCTGAACCTTCGGGCGCTTCAGGCCGGGAAGCATGTGTACACGGAAAAGCCGTTTGCCCTCAACCGCGAGGATGCCGATGAGGTTCTGGCTCTGGCCGAGTCCAAAAACCTGCTTGTCGGCTGCGCGCCGGACACCTTTCTCGGCGCCGGCATCCAGACCTGTGTCAAGCTGATCAATGACGGATGGATCGGCACGCCTTACGGTGCAAGCGCTACGATTATCATGGGGAACGCCGCGGGCGGCATGCATCCGAACTTCCGCAACTTCCTGAAGCTGGGCGGCGATCCGATCATGGATATGGGGCCTTACTATTTGACGGCGCTGATCGCGCTGCTCGGACCCGTACAGAGGGTAACGGGATCCGCCCGCCAGCTGCATCAGGAGGTCGCGGTGGACAATCCGAAATCGCCGGCATTCGGCCAGACGGTGCCGGTGGAAGCGCCGACGAACGTATCGGCGGTGCTGGACTTCCACAGCGGCGCGGTGGCTACCCTTCAGGCGGCCAAAGAGGCGTTCGGCTATTCGCCGCGGCTGGAAGTGTACGGCACGGAAGGCATTCTGTACGTTCCGGATCCGAACTTCTTCGGAGGCGCCGTATCCATCCAGTTCCCGAATGGGCAGACGAAAGAGATACCGCATTCCCATCCGTATGCCGAGGAAGGACGCGGCATGGGCGTAGCCGACATGGCTTATGCGATCCAGTCGGGACGGCCGAACCGGGCAAGCGGCAAGCTGGCGCGCCATGTGCTGGACATCTCGCTCGGCATCTTCGAAGCGTCTCAGCAGGAGCGCCACATTCATCTGGAATCCACGGTGGAACGTCCGGCTCCGCTGCCGCTCGGCCTGAAATACAACATGCTGGATCTGTAATAATCACCGCACGGAATATCTATCTCATTTCAAAACAAGAGAGGATGCATAGATCATGACCCAATTTCCCGTTGCCGTACAGCCATATACGGTTCGTGAACAATTAAGCAAGGATTACATAGGCACGCTGGAGAAAATCGCCGCCATCGGCTATCAGGGCATTGAGCTCGGACGCCCACCGGAAGGCATCACCGTGGCGGAGCAGAAGGCGCTGCTGGACCGGATCGGCCTCAAGGTCATCGGAACCCACGCCGGATTCGATACGTTTGATTTCAACCCGGACGACATCGCGGATTATCTTGAGGAGGTGGACGGCGGTAAATTCGTGGCGCTGTCCCTGCGTTTTGCGTCCCGGGACGAGGTGCTGGCCAAGGCCGCCAAGCTGAACGAAGCGGGCGAGAAGTTCCGCCAGCGCGGGGTTCAGCTACTGTACCATAACCACGACTGGGAGTTCGCCCAATTCGACGGCGAATACGCGCTCGATATTTTGCTCCGCGAAACCGATCCTTCCTTGGTTCAGATGGAGCTGGATACGTATTGGGTCAAGCGGGGCGGTGAAGATCCGGTGTCGTACCTCGCCAAGCTTCAGAACCGGTGCCCGCTGCTCCATATCAAAGACGTGGAAGCCGGCGAGGAGCAGTTTTTCGCCGAAATCGGGGAGGGGATTCTCGATTTCAAGGCTATCGCCCAAACGGCGCGGGAGGTAGGAACCGGCTGGCTCGTCGTCGAACAGGATCAGAGCCGGCGCGATCCGCTGGAGAGCCTGGCGATCAGCTACCGCAATTTGCAGGGACTGGGACTGATTTAATCATTTATTTTCTTAGAACGAACATCGAATGGGCCTGAAAAGGAACCGAAGCTAAGACTCCACTTCGTGGGGGATGAGGAAGGGAACTGCCATGAATATAACGGAAAGCCAATCCAGCCGGGCGGCCTCGCATCTTGTGCACCTCCCGAGGATCCATATCGTCGGGGACATCGTCAAGAAGCCCGGCACCTCCCTCGGCCCGCGGCGGATTCACGATTACGAGCTGCTGTATTTTCCGGATGGGACGCGCAGCGTCTACAGGGTGGAGGGGGAAGCATACGTCCTGCAGGAACCGAGCTTTATCGTGACCAGGCCGGGCGAATACCACGCCTATGAATACGACCCGCAGCAGCCAGCGCGCCATCTGTTCATTCATTTCGGATTTCCGGAAGATGCCGGGACGGAGACGGCGCTTCCGCTCCTTGCGCCCGGCGGCCCGAGCGTTATTCCGCTGGACGAGGAGCTTCCGGTCGGCATGATGAAGCAAATCATGCATATCGCCCATGCCCATACGGACCGGATGCAGAGCCGCGGGAGCTCGCTTCTATGGTCGCTGCTGACGGAAATCAGCGGCCATCTCTTCGACGAGCCGCTGACGACGCCGGCCAACCGGATTCCTCCCCAAATCGTCAAGGCGCTCGATTATATCGACAAGCATTTGGGGGAGGCCATTTCGGTGGAAATGCTGGCGAGACGGATCGGCTGGTCGCATGAGCATTTCTCCAGGTCTTTTGTGCAGTATATGGGCCGCACGCCGCGCGACGCGATTATTCAACGGCGGATCGAGCGCGCCTGCCAGCTCCTGCTGTACGAGGAGCACAGCATCAAGGAGGTCGCCTTTGCGGTCGGATTCTCGGACGAAAATTACTTCAGCAGGGTGTTCAAAGCCGTGAAGGGACTCACTGCCAGCCAGTACCGCAAAAAGTATTACAATCCGATGTACCGGGATTTGGTTCCGGTCAAGGAGTCGGAATCGCTGTATCCGGTCAACCGGATTCTGTATAACATCGGGGCCGGCGAAGGTTAACATTCGCCTGGCTGTATAGGAGAGTGATGCGAATGAAGGAGAAGGTGAGGACAGCGGTGGTCGGTTACGGATTCGCCGCCAGGACGTTTCACTGCCCGGTCATCACGGCCGTACCGGAGCTGGAGCTGGCGATGATCGTCCAGCGGAGCGGCCATTCGTGCCTGCAGGCCTACCCGTCCGTCCGGGCTGTACAGGACGTCCGGGAAGCCTATGAGGATCCGGACATCGACTTGATCGTCATTACGACGCCGAGTACGGCGCACTATTCGTTTGTCAAGGACGCCCTGCTGGCCGGCAAGCATGTCGTCGTAGAGAAGCCGTTCACGCCGACGACGGAGGAAGCGGACGAACTGATCGCGCTGGCCCAAGACAAGGGGCTGGTGCTCAGCGTGTTCCATAACCGCCGGTGGGACGGCGATTACCTGACGCTGCAGGAGGTTGTCCGCCGCGGTCTGGTCGGCCGGATCACCGAAGCGGAATTTCGCTGGGACCGGTTCAGCCCGAATGCCGATCCCAGCCGCTGGCGGGATGCGGGGGCCGAAGGGTCCGGGACGTTCTATGACCTGGGCGTCCACCTGATCGACCAGGCGCTGACGCTGTTCGGGCTTCCGGACAGCGTGCAGGCGGAGGTGCGGACGCAGCGGGAGCGGACGCTGGCCCCGGACTATTTTGACGTATCGCTGGGGTATCCGGATGGGCTGAAGGTGTCGGTGAAATCGACCCTGCTGGCCCGGGATCCGGCTCCGAGATACCGGTTGTACGGGACGGAGGGTTCGTTTGTCAAGTATGGAGAAGATCCTCAGGAAAATCTGCTGAAGGCCGGCAGGCTGCCGGGATCGCCCGGATGGGGCGAAGAGCCGCAGGAGATGTGGGGAAGCCTCGTGGCCAGCCGGGACGGCCTGCAGTTTACGGGGCGTCTGAAGACGATTCCGGGATGCTATGACGCCTATTACCGCAACGTGGCGGAGGCTATCCATGGTGTGTCGGAGCTTGGCGTAAAGCCCGAGCAGGCCCGGATGGCGATCCGTGTCATCGAGCTGGGCATGCAGAGCCATGCCGAGCAGAGAAGGGTGCCATTTACCCCTTAACTACTTACGGAAAGAAGGAGATCAAGCTTGTTTCCTTTCAAATTGTCATTGAATACATCTACACTCCTGCCTTACGGACTCGGCGTCAAAGAGCAGGTCCGCGTGGCGGCGGAAGCAGGCTATGAGGGCATCGAGCTGTGGGTACGGGACATTGAAGCTTACCTTGCAGAGGGTGGCGAGCTGCAGGAGCTTAGACGGTATATCGAAGATCATGGACTGAAGGTGGCGAACGCCATCGCCTTCTGGGCTTGGGCCGACCGTGACCCTGAAGCGAGACAGCGCGGCTTCGATCAAGCGGAGAAGGAAATGGAAATGCTGGCGGAGCTGGGCTGTCTCGCGGCTGCGGCGCCCCCCTTCGGACAGGTTGCCCACGTCACGCTGGACGAATTTGCCGCTTCCTTTGCCAAGCTGGCCGAGTTGGCCCGCCGGATCGGCATAGAGCCCTATCTTGAATTCTGGGGAAAAGCTGCCCGGCTGAACAGCCTGAAGGATGCGATTTACGTATCTCAAGCCAGCGGGGTGGCGGACGCCAAAATTCTTATCGATCCGTTCCACATGTATACCGGCGGCAGCGAGCTTCGGGACCTTGAAGGCTTGCCTGGGAACCGGATCGGCATCGTCCATGTGAACGATTATCCGGCGGCTCCGTCCCGCTCCGAGATCCAGGACGCCCACCGGGTATTTCCGGGAGACGGCATCGCTCCGTCCGGAGCGCTCGCCAGAACGCTGGCGGATGCGGGATATGAGGGCTACCTGTCGCTGGAGCTGTTTATGGACAGCTACGGCGGGTTGACTGCGCTGGAGACCGCGAAGCTTGGCATCGCCAAGATCCGGGAGGCTTACGGCCTGTAATGTCCAGATCCATCGCGGGAGACAACCCCGTTAGCAAGCTGTCGCTGCTTGCGATTACGTGGCCGATTTTTGTGGAATCGGCCCTTCAAATGTTTCTCAGGACATCGGACACGTTCATGCTGAGCAAGGTGTCCGACGGCGCGGTTGCTGCAGTCGGCGTCGCGAACCAGATCATCATGTTTGCGGTGCTGATGTTCAATTTCGTGGCGCTCGGCTCCGCGGTGGTTATCTCGCAGTATTTGGGTGCCCGCAGACAGCATGAGATCGGCCGGCTGGCCGGGTCCTCGCTGGCGCTGAACTTCCTGTTCGGCCTGGTCGTGAGCGTCATCGTCATGATGCTCAGCGGGCCGCTGCTGCGGATATTCGACCTCGATCCTTCCCTGTTCGGACAGGCGGAGAAGTATTTGCTCATCGCCGGGGGCGCCCTGGTCATTCAGGCGCTGCTGACCGCCGTCACGGCCATGATTCAGTCTCATGGATTAACCCGGCAGACGATGGTTGTCACGATCGGCATGAACGTGCTGAATATTTTCGGCAATTACCTGTTTATTTACGGTCCCGGAGGCTTTCCGAAGCTGGGCGTCGTCGGGGTGGCGATATCCACCGCCTTTGCCCAGTGCGTCGGGCTGGCCGTCAATCTGGTGCTGCTCCGCAAGGCGGCGGGCGTCTACATCCGCTGGAACGACCTGTTCGTGTGGAGCCGTGAGCATATCGGGAAGGTGCTACGCGTCGGCGTGCCGTCCTCGGCCGTGTCCTTGTCGTACTCCGCCAACCAGTTTGTGACCACGGCCTTTATTTCGTCGCTTGGGGCCAGCGTGCTGGCAACGAAAATTTACACGCAGAACATCATGTTCTTCGTCATGATTCTGGCCGTCTCGCTGGGCCGGGGCGGGCAGATCATCGTCGGGCAGCTGGTCGGCGCAGGCCAGAGGGAAGAGGCCTACAAGCAGGTGATCCGGAATTTGATCCGGAGCGAGCTGATCACGCTGGCGGCCGTCGCCGTGCTGACGCTGTTCCGGCAGCCGCTGATGAAGCTGTTCACGACCGACCCGGACATTATCGCGATGGGAGCGGCCCTGCTGCTGCTGAGCTTTCTGCTGGAGCCGGGGCGCAACTTCAACGTCATCCTGGAACGGTCGCTGCAGGCCGCCGGCGACGCCCGGTCCGCCATGATCGTGTCCATCACGGTGACCTGGCTCTTCAGCGTGCCGCTGACGTACCTGCTCGGCATCCATTGGGGATACGGCCTGTACGGTATCTGGGCAGCGTTTATCGCCGACGAATGGCTGCGGGGCATCCTGCTCTGGGTCCGCTGGAGGAGCAAGGCCTGGCAGCGAAAAGCGCTGGTGCAGCTTCGCAGCGAGGAGCAGGCGCTGTAGCCGCCCGCGCAGGCAGCACAAAAAAACCGCCACTCGGGGATTATCCGGGGTGGCGGTTCTTTGTGCTGGCGCCGAACAGGGACAGATATGCCGAGGAGCGGCGGATCAAGGCGCGGGTATCCGTCGGGAACTCCGGGCCGAGCAGCGGGAGGCGGTTGACGGGAGCGTTCGCCTGGACTTCCGTATCAAGGTCAGCCGTCAGGCCGGAGATCGCAAGCGACGTTCCTCCCCCGATCCGCAACGATGCTGCGGCTCCTTTGGCGTAAGCCGTACGATTCAGCTCGAGAAGGCCGGCATCAAGGGATCTTCCCATGTGTTCGGCTGTTGTGCGCGCGGTATGCTGCTCCAGGCGTGATCTGACATCAAGCAGCGCCATCAGCGCGAGCGGGTATTGATTGTGGTCCGGCTGCTTCAGAATGTGCATGGCCGTCGCGGTGATGGCCTCTTCCAGCGTCAGGCCGCAAATATAACGCAGGCAGCAGCCCCACCGTACCAGGTCGAAGGCTTGCTTGCCTGAGCACAGCAGGCCCTCGGCAAGCCCTTCCTCTCCCGAGTAAGGCAGCTTTACAATGCCGATCCGGCAGTTTTCCAGCCAGCCCAGGCTGTGGTGCTGGTACCTTGGAAGATCGATTTCAAACAGTTCGATGGTGGAGATCAAAGCCCGGTTCATCGTGACATCCTCCTTGACCGTGATTTCATGGATACTCCCTGCCGTCTTGTTCCGGATCGTCACGGCCAGTAGGGTTCCATACATGTGTCCGATTGGTAAACTATCCGAATCATACGTCCAAGGGATATCTTTGGCAAGAAGACGAGGCGGATTTTTTTAGATCAAAACCAGCATCTTTCCAGTGCAAAGTCCAAAATTCCGGTAAAAAGCCGCTTTTTTTCAGCCTAGCGGCTTCAGCCCTACTCCGGCATTATTTTCCGATCCAATGGGCGGGTTCAGCCATTTGAATGGCTTCCCGCCTTCAGTTATCCAGCAAAGCTAAGGAAAGCGGTAGGAAAGGCCGTAAAACAATGATTCCTACGGATTAGGACCCGTTTTCCCATCAGATCCCCAAATAAAGCAGGGAATCGTATCGTTTCCCTGCTTTACAGTTCGCCGTCCCAGGCGTATATTCATTTCATCATCCAATAGAGTAAGATTTGCGACTTGATGAACGCTGAATTTTCCGATGAAAAGCGGGGGAACCAATCGCAGTCCTCGTCCCACGGAGCTTTATGCTGGGGCTTGCGGCTTGCAGGGGTGAATCGGAGGCAGGATAACGCCTGTTTCCGTAGGGCTACTCTCACGGCCCGAATCCGTCAGCTAACCTCGTAAGCGTAGTTGAGAGCGGAGGAAACTGTGATTTGACGAATCAACACAGGGTATCTGCTCTGTGTTTTTCTGTGCGCTCATTTTGAAGGATGAAGCGTGTACATGGAATATGTCTATTCGCTGAATTTCCGCCGGAGGGCGGAAAGCGGGGGAACCGGTCGTGTCTGCAGCATCCGCTGCGGCCATATGGGGTGAATCTCGAAAGTGATGAGTAGGGCTACTCTTGGGCCCGAATCCGTCAGCTAACCACGCAAGCGTGTTAAGAGAGGCAGCTGTTATTCATGCAGATGGCAAGGCTTATTCGGCCTTGGAGTTGGAAGCATGGAAGAGTGTCCTCTTTCCGGTGCTTCTTTTTTGTTGTTTAAACAAGGAGAAGCATCGATTCCCAAGCGGGCGGCGCCCGCGATTTTGCACAAACAGAGAAAACAGGTTATTTGGGAGAGAGGAGAACATGAAGTGCCTCAGATACAAGTAAACGGAACCACGTTATATTACGAAATTCACGGCAGCGGCACGCCCATTGTGTTCATTCACGGGCATTTGTCGTCCCATCATATGTTTGAGCCCCAGGTCGAATATTTCAGCAAGCGGGCAAAGGTGATTGTGCTGGATCTCCGGGGTTACGGCAATTCGGGGAAGCTTGACGTGGAGGTCGGGCACATTATGGAAACCCAATGCAGCGATCTGTGCGAGCTGCTCAATAAGCTGCATATTACGCAGGCGACGCTTGTCGGCTGTTCCAGCGGAAGCGTGCTCGCCCAGACGTTTGCCGCCCTTCATCCGGACCGTATCAGCGCCCTGGTACTCGTAGACAGCTACTTCGCGGGATGCTTCGGGAAAAAGAACCATTTGCTGAATATTTGCGAGGCGTGCAGCTGGCTTTCTTATTATTTGCCTGCAGAGTTTTTCCTCCGGTCGCTGCGGGTGACGTATAACCGGTGGAGACCGGTCTACAGCATCCTCCGCAAGGAGCTGTACCACAAGCGGCCGACAGAGTCGATCAAGCAGCGCATGGAGCTGCTGCGTATGGAGATGCCCGCCAATTTGGCGCGGCTGCCGATGCCTGTACTGTGCGTCGCAGGCAGCCAAAGCGAGTGGTTCGTCAAGCAAATGCAGCGGGCGGCCACCCTTTTCCGGCATGTGCAGCTGGCGACGATCGAGGATGCGATGTATCCGACCCATTTGTGCCAGCCCCATGCATTCAACCGCATGCTGCTGAACTTTTTGATGGACCAGCATATTTACCGGACTCGGGAAGCCTATGGAGGATAGCCCGCGGTCATGGGATTTGCCTCCTGGAAAGAAAACCGCATCTTGAATCGCACTGGCCTTCACTCAAACGATCTACTCGCTGTATTAGGCAGCAAGTTAACCGCCCGATAAGAAGGCGGTTAACTGAGCTCTAGCGAGTATTCGTTTTTTCAATGAGACTGATTATATTAAAAAGGGAGGGATGAACCGTCCATCAATATCGGTGAACCCGTATTCCTGGGCAAGATCACCAGCCTGTAGTACCAGTCCGTTTTTCAGTTTCACTTCATCATCCCCAGCTAGGGCTGACACCGCTCGCCCTACGTAATACGGCGACTCCGTGTGTTTCAGAGCATCAACCTCCTTCCAATGAGCTTCATCTGTACCGAAGTTCCTTAATACCAGTTCTGTTCTCATCCAGCCAGGGGAGACCGCTACCACGGTTATTTCAGTGCTTTTGAGATCATGAGCTAATCCGAGCACTGAGCGGTTAATGGTATTCTTGGCGAGGTCGTAATAGAAAGTTCCTAAATACTTATCCTGATCCTGAAATGTGGTATGTACGATCAATCCAGAATCAGCTTCCAGCATAAGCGGAATCGCATAATGGTTTGTCGCTATTTGTGGGCGTACTCCATTCTGAAACATCGCATCCCACATGTTCAGCGGATATTCCCAGAATGGTTTGGATTGTAAATTCACTTCCAAGTCATGCAGTCCCCAGACGTTATTCACTAGGATATGGAGCCGTCCTTGTTCCTGTCGGATTCTCTCGATCAAAGCTTGTGTATCCTCATCACGGGTATGATCGCAACGACATGCGTACGCCTCTCCTCCATGACTTCGAATCTCCTCCACAGTTTCATCGATACTGCCTGGAAAACCGTGTGTAGTCGTGCCTCGTAAACTTCTTCCGGACACATAAACTACTGCTCCGGCTTTCCCAAGTTCAACGGCAATCCCTCGTCCTGCTCCCCGGCTTCCTCCGGTTACAAGAGCGATTTTCCCAGCGAGTCTCTTCAAGTTCATCTACTCCTTCGCAGTTATTTATTTCACCATACTAAAGTAATGCGTCATTAACTGTCGTATTTGAGGATGAACGATTGATTTTTAGAATAAATGAAAAGGCAAGCTTGAAAGTTAGGCATATTGCTAATTTGTTATTTGCGGCTATATCGATAAAATACGTTATGGGAATCTGGGCTGCGGTGTGCAGCCTTTTTTTAGGTTGGTGAAAGTGCTTTTGCCATTGACAGGCAGGGATATAATGGAGAGATATAATCATGGCATAAGAAGGAGGAAAAGTTGTGGCAACCATCGAAGATTTGATGAAGCTGGACATTCGCATCGGAACGGTGGTCAAGGCGGAGCCTTTTCCGGAGGCGCGCAAGCCGGCGCTCAAGCTGAGCATTGATTTCGGGGAGCTTGGAGTCAAGCGTTCCTCGGCCCAGATTACGAGAAGGTATACCCCGGAGCAGCTGGTCGGCCGCCAGGTGGCCGCCGTCGTTAATTTTCCCGTACGGCGGATTGCCGGATATGAATCGGAAGTGCTCGTTCTAGGCGGAGTTCCGGAAGAGGGCGATGTGGTGCTGCTGGCCCCTGATGTGCCTGTCGGCAACGGCACGCCCATTGCTTGAACATTTTACAAAACGAAAGGATGGATACCGATGATTCTACGCCCAACGAAGGATGACTACAACGAAGGTTTCGCCAAGTATGTCTCTCTCGTACCTGAGGGGAACCTCGAGGAGATTCTGAACGGGTCTTTGAACCGGACGACCGCGTTTTATTCTGCACTGACGGAAGAAAAGGGGAACTACCGCTATGCGCCAGGCAAATGGAGCTTGAAAGAGGTGCTCGGCCATATTACGGATAATGAGCGCATCATGTGCTACAGGCTGCTCCGTATCGCCAGGGGGGACACCACGCCTTTGACCGGCTATGACGAGGAAGTGCTGATGGAAGGCGCAGCCTTTGACCGTTTCTCCATCGCCGAGCTTCTCGAGGATTTTGCCGCCGTTCGCCGCTCCACGCTGACGCTGCTGCGGAGCATTCCGGACGAGGCCTGGACCCGCAGAGGTATCGTGAACGGTTATGAATCCACCGCCGCCGCTTGGGCGTATATTCTGACCGGACATGAAATCCACCATTATAACGTGATCCAGGAAAGATACATATAACTTCCCAAGGGTCAAAATTGGGCCGATTGCCGGCCATGCTGCGCGCCTCGAGCTCGCACTATGATTTGAGGCGCTCCTCGGCAAGATGAATAAAAGCCTGCGCAGCATGGCCCAAATATTTATCCGCCCGGTAAATGATGCTCATTTCCCTGTAGGGCGGATCATCATGGATGGGGAGGAACCGCAGCTTTGGATCGCCGATGGCTTCGACGAGCGTAGGCGTCTGAACGGTAACCCCCATGTTTTCCCGGACAAAGCGGAAGAGCGAAGGATTAGACGTCGTTTCCACGACGATGTCCAGGTTAAACCCGTTCTTCCGGCAGTATTGCTCGACGAGCTCCCTTCCCCAGAACCCCTTGGGATACATAATGATCGGCAGGCCGTTCAGTTCAGTCAGGGAGACCGACTCCCTGCCGGCCAGCTCGTGTTCGGCAGATACCACCACGCCATACTCCTCCCGGGGCAGGGACCTGACCACCAGCCGGTTGTCGTAAAGCGGCTTGAGCGAGATGCCGATATCGATTTCCGTACTAAGGACGAGGTCCGCTACATCGACGGCCGAGACGATCTTGAGCCGGACGTTCGGATACCGGTTGCGGAAATCGATGAACATCGGGGTCAGGCGGAAATCGAGCTCGGAAGGCAGCACGCCGACGCCGAGCGTACCGCCCTGGTGATGGCGAAGTTCGCCGATCTCCAGCTTGGCGTTCTGCAAATTTTGAAAAATTCCCCTTGCCTGCTTAAGCAGGACCGAGCCTGCATCGGTCACCGCAATCCGTTTGCCGATCCGGTCAAACAAGGGCATGCCGACCTCCTCCTCCAAGGCCTTAATCTGCAGGCTTAAATTCGGCTGGGAGATGCCGAGCTTATCTGCGGCTCTCGTAAAATGCAGCTCCTCGCATACGGCCACGAAATACTCCAGTTGCCTCAGTTCCATGTTATTTCCTCCTGTTCATGAACGATAGATCGCGGCGTACCGAAGTGGAAGTAAACCCTAGAATGTGTGAAAACACGGTATTATCATTTGTATAACAAATTATTATTATAATTTCAATATAATTGATAAATGATCCCTCTCCCATTAAGATGTGATCAAATCGATCTGAGGGAGAGAGAAATAATGAGAAAACCTTCACTGTTCATGATGGCTGTCGCCTTCATTTTGGCCTCTTTAAATTTGCGGCCCGCAATGAATTCCATCTCGCCCATGCTGCAAGCCATCCAGCGGGATTTGGGCATGAGCGCGTTGTCGGCAAGTCTGCTTACGTCCATTCCGGTGCTGTGCATGGGGATATTTCCGTCTTTTGCGGTCAAACTGGGCCAGCGTGCCGGGCTGGAGCGCGTCATCGGCTGGTCGATTGCGGTCATCGGCGCCGGTACGGTGCTGAGATGGTTCACCGGGTCGTCAGCATACCTGCTGCTGACCACCATCCTGGCCGGGCTCGGGATTGCTGCGGCAGGACCGCTGCTGTCCGGGTTCATTAAGCAGCATTTTCCCGCCAAGGTGCCCGTTATGATTTCGCTCTATACCGTCTCCATGGCGGTCGGAGCCGCGCTCGCATCGGGATTGTCCCTGCCTTTATCGGTCCGGGCCCATTCGTGGCAGGAATCGCTGGCGGTTTGGGCTATCCTGGCTGCCGTCGCCCTGCCGGTATGGTGGTGGTCGGTTCTCCGTCATACCCGTCGGCCTGCCCGTGCGGAGCGCTCGGCAAGGGCGACCGGACTTCCCTGGAACAGCGCCAAAGCATGGGCTCTCACGTTGTCCTTTGGCCTGCTGGCTGTTCTGTTCTTTTCGGTCACGGCTTGGATGCCTCCGGTTGTGGAACATATGGGATACGGCAGAGCCTATGCGGCGAACATGCTTGTCTTGTTCTCCCTGACGCAGATTCCCGTCGGCCTCCTGTTTCCGCACTTGCTCCGGCGTCTGCCTTCCCGACGCTTCTGGCTGGCGCTGGGCGCACTGTCGATGGCCGCCGGCTTCCTGATGCTCTGGATATCCGTGACGCCGTGGCTGGCGGCGATTCTGATCGGCATCGGTCCCGGCGTGCTGTTCCCGGTCAATCTGATGATGCCGATCGAAGCGGTAAGCGATGCTCAGCAGGCGACAGCCTGGTCGGCCATGAGCCAATCGGTGGGATACGTGATTGGCGCGATGGGACCGATGCTGCTTGGCGTGATCCACGACGCTGCCGGCAGCTATACGCTGCTCATCCCGGTGCTGCTTGCCGTCACGCTGGCCATGGCGGGGGTTCAGCAGCTGGCCGCGAAGCCTAAAGCGGCGAAGGCGCTAAACAAGCAGCGGGCGAAGGAAAAGGAAACAGCCCTTCCCTTGGCAGAGTAAGGAAAGGGCCGACGATGACGGAGCATCAGCCTGCCGGCTGGCAGTATAGATCGGGACGGGGGCAGGCTTTAGCAGAGGACCTCGACCGTAAACCCGCCCGGTGCCTCGACGTAGAATGTATACCCGTGCGCATGCTGCGGAGGCTTGACATCGTATCCGTCCTCCAGCAGCTTTTGGTTGATGCGGTCGACCTGCTCCTCGGTCTGCTGGGGAAAGCCGACGTGGAACGTTTTGGGGTACTGCACCTCACGGCCCTTCATCAGTGTCAGCACAAACCCGTCATCATCGAAGAGCACCGCGAAGTTGTCGCCGCGGGCCGCCCGGCACTCCAGTCCGAAATAAGTTTCCAGAAAGGCCCGTGACGCCGCCACATCGGTCACCGTTAAATTCAAATGGTTGATTTTCATCATTACCGCCGTCCTTTCAAAATGGGATGACTTTCTTTGCTTACCCCCTTATTATATGACCTTTATGCAAGTGATAAGGTTTCGGTATAATGGGGGTTAAAAAGGGTGGGGTTAACGATAAAAACCCGTCACCTGGCAGGAGGCATCGGTATGGATATTCAGCTTCAAAAGGTGACAAGGGAAAATTGGGAGGAAGCCATTTCCCTCCGGGTTGCGGAGGAACAGGCCGGCTTCACCCCGCCGGTTGCAGTTTCGCTGGCCAAAGTCTACGTTAAACCCGATGGGGACAACGTCGACTATATCCCTTTCGCCATATACGATGGGCCGCGAATGGTCGGCTTTATAATGCACGCATGTGAAGAGAACACGGCGGATATGTACTGGATTAACGGCTTTTTGATTGATGAGCGCTACCAGGGCCAAGGGTACGGCCGGGCCGCCTTGACGGAGATCGTCCGTTGGATCGTAAATCGGTGGGACCGCTGCCGGGAAATCCGCCTGACCGTCCATGGGGACAACAGAGTCGCCAAGCGACTGTACGAGTCGGCAGGCTTTGCGCCAACCGGGGCGGTATACGGGGGAGAAGAGGTATGGAGCCTGCCGGTCGCAAAAGGCTGATTCATCAGCCTGAATTTCTTGCGGGCCGCAAGGGGGATAGGCTTGTTGGCGCAGATCTCTTGCCCCAGCCGGCGGTCTGTAATATAATGGGGAAAATTTCGTAATTGATGGAGGTTGGAACGATGATGATGATGACCGTTTTCTTGACCATTCTTTCAGTGAACTAAACTGAATAGCATGCCGGAGGCATGAGGTATCCGAGCCCGATAGGGCTGGGTATATTTGATATGCAGCTTCCGGGGATGCAGTGAATGGTCATGAAACGGAATTCCTTAATCACGTTCTTATGCAGGCAGCCTTAGGGGCAGCCTGTGCCTTTTTGCATAGAAGACGCGAATGGACTTTGGTTCATTCGTGTTTTTTTGTTTCCGGGGCAAATGTTCGAAACACATTTAACCGGCCGCCGGGGCAAAAACCGCGCTCTGCGGGCTTCATTCTATGCTTACCATCAATGACGAGGTGATCGATGTATGCCACGCTACTTTTTTACTGTACTGCCTGGGCTGGAAGAAATTCTCGCCGATGAAATGCAGGCTAAAATTTCCGGGGTACGTATTGGGGACAAGGTCAGGGGAAAGGTTTATTTTGACTCTGACTTGCCAGTAGAGTATTTTCTGACGCTGCGGACTGCCGACAATCTGTATCGTTTCATCCACCGGTTCCCGGTGGGTCCTCATAAATTGCATTTACACCATATCGAACAAGAAATCTTCCGTTTGGATTTATCCATGATCCGCCCGGATTCTTCCGGAATGATCAGCTTTAAGGTCAATGCCAGCCGAGCGGGAAACCATACCTACAGCAGGTTTGATGCGGCAGAGGCTGCGGAATTGGGAATCATGCGGCGCTATCGGCATTTTAGACAAGATCACAGCGGCGGTCATCAGCTCGAGTTTCGGCTCGATCTGGTTCAGGAAGAGGCTGTCTTTGCCATCAGGATAACGGATGCGGCGTTCAGGTATAGGGGAAAGACGCGGGAATTTGCGCCGGCTGCCCTGCGGCCGACCGTTGCGCACGCGCTCGTGTGGGTGTCCCGTCCGGAGAAGGACGACATCTTCGTTGACCCCTGCTGCGGATCAGGAACCGTGCTGTCCGAGCGCTGTGCGTATCCTCACGCCGGCATTCATGGCGGAGACCTTTCTGAGGAAGCCGTCTCAGCTTCCCGTGCCAACGTGGGACACACTTCCGGTGTACATCTTAAGGAATGGGATGCGCAGCGCCTGCCGCTGGATTCGGGATATGCAGGCAAAGTGGTGACCAATCTTCCTTTTGGAAGACAAATTTCGTCCATAGCATGCATTCCCGTTTTGTATGAAGGAGTGCTTAGAGAAATGAAGCGGGTGCTGAAACCAGGAGGTCAGATCGTCTGTTTAACCGATGCGGGGGGTCCTCTGCTGGCGGCTGCCGAGAAAGCGGATCTCCGTTTGGCCACGGTAGCCGACCTCCGGTTGAAGGGACTGCATCCGTCCATTTATTTGCTGCAAAAAGATTAGTCCGGCCCTGTCTCACGGCTAAAACGGACTTCGGGCAATATGGCGGAATGCAGTGTGCCGACTGTGCTTGCCGCATTACACCGGGCGGCTGCGGATCAGCTCGACCAGGTTTGCGGCCGCCGGAGACAGCGGCTCATCCTTGCGGGTGCAGATGGCGATGACGTTCGTCAAACTGACGTCGTCTACATAGACCCGGCACAGCTCTCCCCGCGCCACATATTCGCGTACGACCAGCGAGGAGACAAAGTTCGCGCCGTATCCGGCAATGACGGCGGTGATCGCCTCGTGCAGACCGTTAAACTGCAGAGCTACCTTGGGGGCTGGGGCGTTGTAGGTGCGGCATAGCGCGAACAGCCGCTCCCGCGTGGAGCTGCCTTCCTCGCGCATGACAAACGGCTCGCTCATCATTTCGGCAAGCGACAGGTGGTGGTTCGCAAACTTATGATTCGGCGCGACGACGAACCACAGCTCGTCCTGGAACAGCTCCTCGGTCTGAATCGTGTCCGGATATTCTTCCGGCAGCCCGCCATAGATAGCCAGGTCGGCTTCGACGCTCAGCAGCTGCCGGAGCGCCCCGCTGGAGTTGGTCGTGGTGATGCTCATCTCGACCTGCTCATACTGCTGCTTGAATCTTGCCAGCCAGGTCGGGAGGAGAAAGTGCGCAGGTAGGTAGGTCGCCGCCAGGCGGATATGGCCGGCCGTACCCTGCCCATAATCCCGCGCCAGCTGCTCGATTTGCTGCTCGACGGCGAACAGCCTCTTGGCGAGCGCAGCTATTTTGTCCCCCGCATCGGTCAGCCGGATGCCCCTTCCTTGCGGTTCAAGCAGGATCAGGGACAGCTCCTTCTCGAATTTCTTGATCTGGGCGGTAATCGCAGGCTGGCTGATCTTCAGCAGTTCGGATGCCCGGGTCACGCTCCCGGTGGAAGCAATCACATGAAATAAGCGCAGGGCGTGCAGGTTCAAGGTATTTCAACTCCTCATCCACTCATATCTTTAATGTATGAAAATCGGCGAAAGATATATTATTCATATCATTATAGACGATCTACAATAGAACCAGAAGCGCTTCTATCCTAAAGATGAAATCAATTGATGAGGAGTGACGGGGAATGAATCCTGTATGGGAACAAGTAGATGAGTATATTGTCGACCGGCTTTGCCCGAATGACCGGGTGTTGGACGAAGTAATCGTGGCGAACCGGAAGGCGGACCTCCCGGAAATCGATGTAACGGCGAATCAGGGGAAGTTTTTGCAGCTGCTCGTACAGATCAAAGGGGCGAAACGGATCCTGGAAATCGGGACGCTGGGGGCCTACAGCACGATATGGATGGCTAGAGGCTTAAGTGAAGGCGGGCGGATCATCACACTGGAGCTGAGTCCGCATCATGCCGAAGTCGCCATGAAGAACATCGCCCGGGCGGGGCTGGAACAGACGATCGAAGTACGCACCGGGGACGCGCTTGAACAGCTGGCCCAAATGGAGAAAGAGGGGGTGGAGCCGTTTGACCTCATTTTTATCGATGCGGATAAGCCGAACAATCCGAACTATCTCCGCTGGGCGCTGCATTTTTCCCGGCCGGGAACGGTCATTGTCGGGGACAACGTTATCCGCAACGGGGAAATTGCCGATCGGCACAGCACTGACCCGCGGGTGCAGGGTGTCCGAACGTTCTACGATATGCTCAGCGGGCATCCGAATATTTCGGCCACGGCGCTGCAGACGGTAGGGAGCAAGGGGTACGACGGGTTTATGATTGGCATCGTGAAATAAGTGTTACTTATTCCATAAAATCGGGTTTTTATATGGCCCGTGGAAGGAGATTTCGAGCAGCTTGGACGCCATGGTGACGGCGGAATATTTATAGTTGCTGCGAACCCACCAGACGATGCTTTCCAAATAAGCGCCCGTTGTGTAGGCAATGACGAAGGACATCTCCATGCGGAGCCCTTCTTCGGACGTTTGGGATACGCGAATGCCGTCTTCTACGTAATGCCTGATGATGTTTTTAACTTCCTGAATAAATAAGTCGTCCGGTTTATACACGAGCATGACTTCATAGGCAAGCTGGTTCTGTATGATATGCTCAAACAGGGCGACCATGTTTTCCGGAAGGTCTTCGGAACGCAGCTCGTCAATCCTTTTGGGATGGGTAATGGTCAAGGACTGCCTTAAATCGTTTAAAATCGCATTATGCAGGTCGACGCGCAATTCCAGGATATCTTTATACAATTTATAAAACGTAGGCCTCGTTACATGAGCTTCCTGACAGATGCGCTGAATGGTGATGCTCTTTTCGTTTTCCTTCAGCATCAGCGACAAATAAGCCCGTTGTATTTTTTTCATCGAATGCACTTGCCTTGGATCTTTTCTTTCCACCCACATCACACCTATCTTTTGGTAACTCTATACTAGCATAAAAAACGTCATCCGACGTATATTCAAGGCAGCCGGACGTCATCTGCCGATGATCTATCTTGCAATAAAAGGATGCCGAATAGCCGAGAAAAAAAGGGACTGCCTCAAAGGTTCGAACCATTTGAGAAGCAGCCCCTGTTTTTTTTTGGATAGATAAAAATGCTCTCGGATTACAGCGCTGTCCAGCCGCCATCAATGACGAGTTCCGCACCCGTCATAAATCTGGACTCGTCACTGGCCAGGAATACGACGCCATAAGCAACGTCTTCCGGCTCGCCCATGTAAGGAAGCTGGGTGTGCGCCTCATAATAAGGCATAGCGGATGCCATTGAAGGAGCGGTCATCGGCGTGACGATGATGCCGGGATGGACGGAGTTGACGCGGATCCGATCCTTGCCGTACTCGACGGCAGCGGATTTGGACAACGCGCGCAGCGCTCCTTTGGCAGCCGTATAAGGGCTAGAGCCTGCCATGCCCACAATGCCGCCGATGGATGAAATATTAATAACCGATCCGCCGCCGGCCTTTTTCATTTCAGGGATGCAGTATTTCATGCCAAGCACGCAGCCGTTCAGATTGATGTCCATGACTCTGTTCCACTCGTCCATCTCCATATCGGCCATCGTTTTGGGACTTGCGACGCCCGCATTATTCACCAATACATCTACTTTGCCGTAGAGCTCAACCGTTCTTGCAACGATCGCCTTCCATTCCTCTTCCGAGGTGACGTTCTGCTTCAGCGCCACTGCTTCGCCGCCGTTTGCGGTAATTTCGGCAACGATTTCATTGAGCTTCGCCTCGTTTAAGTCGGTTGCGACGACCTTTGCGCCTTCTTTGGCAAACAATTTCGCTTCCGCCGCACCCATTCCGTTTGCTGCCCCGGTGATGATCGCCACTTTGCCTTGTAATCTCATGCCAGATTGCCTCCCCAATATAAAGTGTAAACGAATCCTGCTTTAGTGAATTTTGTTTACATCGTGTAAAATAGTTCATATAATTATTAGCACACTTTCATGACGAATGCAATGGCGCTATATGCGGGCTCATTCCATCGAACTAGGTCCAGAGGGTTGCAGATAGCCTTGATCGGTGAACGGAAAACCGTTCATACGACACAGGGATTTAAGAGATTAGGGGGATACCCACTTGAATGATTTGCACCCATAATTAGAGCAGATTGAAATATTATGGAATTTAATCAGACGAGACGTGAGGGGTGCGCATATGTCCAGGTTTTTACTGCGATTTACAAGCATGATGTTGGTATTGTTGATTATGATGCCAGGGGGAAAGGCGGGGGTGGTCCGCGCGGAAAGCGACAGCCAGACGCATATGGAATGGTCCCGGGAATACGGCAGCTGGTCTGCCGGTGAAGGCGTTCTTCCCACTTCGGACGGCGGATACCTGGCTTTGGGCAGCTATACGGAAGTCGTGCCTGCCGGGGAGTGGGACGATTATGAGCAACAAGCGTATATCATGAAGCTCAGCCCGGAGGGAGAGGTGAAATGGGAGCAAAGGTTGGCTTACGGCGGTTCGAGCACCAATGAAGCGCTGTCCGCGATTGAAACCAGGGACGGCGGGTATCTCGTGTACGGAACATCCACCAATCAGGCCGGTGAGCCTTACAGCCAGATGTACCTGGCCAAACTGGATGCCGACGGCGGTCTGAAGTGGGACCGGACCCAGGATGATCCTTATATTTACAGCACACCGAAGGCAGCGGTGGAGCTGGAGGATGGAAGCTTCGTTATCGGCGGCAAGGGCATCTCCAAGATGGGATACGAGACCGCTTACGCGCTTAAGGTCGATGGGCAGGGACAGGAACTGTGGTATAACAAATACCGTTATGCGGAGAGCCAGTATTTTGATGATTTGATTCCGGCGGTCGACGGCGGATTGATCGCGGTGGGCGCGGTGAATACTCCGGAATACGAGGCAGGGGATCCGGACGCGCTGCTGATCGTCAAATTGAATGCGGATGGGCAGGAGGTCTGGTCTAAGCAGATCAGCGATCCCCACACGGACCGGGGCGCTTTCGCGGTCATCCCCGCGGGTGACGACGGTTATTTGATCGGCAGCCAGCGGGCGGTAGACCAGCAGCGCATTACGATTCTGACGAAGACGGATCTGAACGGGGAGCCGCAGTGGGAGAAGACGTTCAAGACGGAGGGCTCGGACTATGAGGTGTTTAACAATTTGATTCCGTTAGGCGACGGATACGCCCTGCTGGGGGGCCACTATTCGGGAAGCCCTTCGAACCGGAAAATCCAGTACGATGTGCTGACCGTGGACAGGGACGGTAACTTTCTGAACCGCCACTTGTTCAAGGAGGCTGCTTTATCCCGCTATGGCATCGGTGCCGCCGGTCCGGACGGAGGCGTCATCGTTCCCGGCACGGTACTGCGCGAGGAAACGACAAAGTTCCAGCTCATTAAGGTTGCCCCTTTTCAGGAGCAGGGGCCAGCAGGTGACCGCAAGCCGACAAGCATTGCTTTTTCCGGAAAGGAACTGAAGCTGAAAGAAGGGGAAACCGTTCCTTCCGTGCTTGAGGCGGTATACGAGGATGGATCGCACAGCGATCTGTCCACGGCGGCGGTGTACAGCATCGAAGATGCGTCCATTGCCGAGGCGGACTCTTCCGGGCGTGTCATCGGTGTCTCGCAGGGGAAAACCTATCTGCTTGCGGAATTCCAGGGGCTGAGCGCCAGGATCAAGGTCCAGGTGCTGCCTAAGGACAGCGACGAATTCGATAAGGTCAAAGGTCGGCTTCAACTGGATTCGGACGAGTATTCTTTGGCCGCCGGCACGCAGATCGATATCCGTCTGACGGTGCTGGATTACTTGACCGGCAAGGAGACCGACGTAACCAAGCAGGCGAAGTTCCGCAGCGAGAACCCAGATATCGCGGATATCGATGCGGAAGGAAATCTGGTCGGGAAGCGGGCAGGGAACACGACGATTTATGCTTTTTATAAAGGCAGCCATGTCATGGCAGACGTGCAGGTGATGCGCTCGGCCGGTTCGGAGCGTTAAAGAAAACGCAATTGGCCGGCGTCAGCGGCACTATAAGGGGAAGCGGAAATCTCCAATCGCCCCCTCCCATGAATAAACCCTGGAGAGAGGAAAAAAGACGGACCAGCTGCAGCTGATCCGTCTTTTTGCGTCCTTCGATCCTGATGACACTAGATCTTGATGGCTTCCGATACGCCTGTTAAGCGTTCTGCGCAAACGCCTCGGCTGCGGTGCACAGATAGTAGGACAGGCCGGTTTGCTGGGACTCCAGCATGTTCCGGTGAAAGTCATCCTGCAGGAAAAAACGCGCCTGCGCGGCAAATGCGTCCGGTCCGGTGTCATGTCCATGCTTCTTCAAAGCCTCCAGATGCGATGCGATCAGCTGCCGGATCTGCCCGTCGTCGTATTTGACGCCATCCATCAGCGCCTGCGCCATTCCGTTCATAAAGCGCACCGCTTCCGCGGCCTGCTCGTTCATCTCGACCGGATCCACCCGGTTTTCTTCCAGCATGTCGTATCCGTAATTCTCCTGGATATGGCGGTTCTGCTCCGCCAACGCTTCCTTCCATTCCTCTTCGCTTTGAAATCCTTGGAACATATCCTTCGTATTCATCGCTTTTCCCTCCCGTGTATGTTGAATGGACTCATCCAGCGTATGGACAAGCCGCTCGAGCCGGCTCATCCGGCCTAGGAGGAGTTCCCTTTGACCGGACAAAATCTCAGCTCTGCCCGGCTGATCCTCCAGCAGCTGCTTGATTTGCTCCAGCGGAAAATCGAGCTCCTTATAGAACAAAATGTGCTGCAGACGCTCCAGTTCTTCCATGCCGTATAACCGATATCCCGCCTCAGTAATCTCCCTCGGCATCAGGAGGCCGATCTTGTGGTAGTGGTGGAGCGTCTTGATCGTGACATTCGACAGCTCCGATACTTCTTTCACGGTGTACACCTGGTCATTTCCTCCTTTCGCGGTTAGTGTATAGCCTCCCCTAAGGTCAGAGTCAAGCAGGGAACCCGAAAAAATGAGTCATTGACTCTCCCCTTGGAGGAGGCTGCATCATGGAATCCGAAACGCACATGATGAAATCCAAACCAGGAAGGGAGTCTAACATATGTTCGCTTCGTTAAAGCTGTTACATCATCCATGGATTCGGATCGTCCTCATTTCCAATCTGCTGACGCAAACCGGTATTTGGGTCCGGAACTTCGCGGTGCTGCTCTATGTGGTTAACAAGACTGGCGGCGACGCCCTCGCCGTCTCTATGATCTCGGTTGCCGAGTATGCTCCGATGTTGGTATTTGCCTTGATCGGAGGCGTGTTCGCCGACCGGTGGCGGCCGCGCAGAACGCTGATCTGGTGCGATGCGCTCGCCGCCGTCACCATCTGGATCGTCCTCGCGGCCATGAAATCGGGTGCCTGGGAAGCCGTGTTCTTCCCGACGCTGGTATCCGCCGTGCTGTCCCAATTGTCGCAGCCATCAGGAATGAGGCTGTTTCAAGAACGGGCCGCAGCGGACTTGATCCAGCCGGCGATGTCCATGCTGCAAACGATATTTGCCGTGTTTATGGTGCTCGGCCCCGTTCTTGGGACATGGGTGTATCAAACCTTCGGCATCGGCGTTTCCATGGGCTTGACCGGGACTGTTTTTCTGCTGTCCGCCGCCGTGCTGGGATGGATTCCAGCCGATTCCAAGGCCGAAGGGGGCGGCCGAAGAAAAGAAACCTCGGTATTCCGGGAGATGAGGGACGGCATCCGTTATGTCACTTCGAACCGCGTACTGGGTCGGCTCAGTCTTTGTTTTGCGGCTGTCGGTCTGGGGATCGGCCTCATTTCGCCGCTAAGCGTCTTCATCGTGACCGACAAGCTCGGTCTTCCCGCCGATCACCTGAAATGGCTGTCCATCCCGTATGGTGCCGGGGAGATTGCCGGAGGGATCGCCGCGTTTGCGCTGGCCGGCCGCATGGTTCCCCAGAAGCTGCTGATGCTCGGCCTGATCGTCAATGCAGCCGGGATTGCCGTCACCGGATGGTCCGGTATGCTGTGGCTCACGATGCTAGCCCAGTTCGTTATCGCCCTGCTGCAGCCGGCGATATTCATCGGTAACCAAACGCTCGTCATGCAGCATACGGAGCCCGAATACATCGGACGGGTGAGCGGAATCCGTACGCCGCTTATGACGGGTGCCATGCTCTTGATGATGAGCCTGTCCGGCGTGCTCGCCGGCCGCTTACCGCTCGGAATCATCTACAGCTTGGCAGGCTTGTGCCTGCTGATCGGCCTGCTTATCGTGCTCCCACTGTACCGGCAACGGGAATCCGCTCCCGCAAGCCGGCCAGAGTAACGGATCAAGCTCGGCCGGACAGGCCGGGCTAATCCGCCTTAGTCGTATCCGGATCCAACCGGCGCAGAATTCGGGTCATCTTCTCAAGGCAGAAGCCGAGATCGCTTCGGTCCTCCTCGCTAAGACGGTCCAGCTGCTGGCTCAGCTCGTGGTGGAAGGACTCCCACCGGCTGCTCACGATTCGCCGGCCCTTCTCGGTCAAGGACAGTCCGATCTGACGCTTATCCTGAGGGTCAGGCTGCTTGGTGAGGCATTCCTTCTCTTCAAGCTTGGCGATCAGGGGCGTAAGCTGCTGCTTGGATATGTGCAGATGTTTGGCCAGAAGGCTCATCGAATAACTATCCGGTTGATGATATAAAGCCTCGAGCACGTGGTACTGCAAATGCGTCAGCTCAGGCATCAATTGCCGCGCCGAAGGCATGTCAAAGCCGCGGTGGAGCAGCGGGATCAGCTGAATATAAGCTGCGGCAAGCCTGGAGTTGTCTGAATTCATGGCGTGTTCTCCTTCGTTCTCCTTCATCCCTGTCCATTTGACAGGTAGTAAATATTTATTTATATTATTCACGTATTAACGCAAAATATCAACAGCAATAGTAAATAATTATTAATTAAAACGGGACAGAGGAGGAACCCTAATGACCCGCAGCATGGCCAATGATTCAATTAATCGCAAGAGCGGCGGTCCTCGCCGGAGGGGAATCAACTATGATGTCGGAACGTACACCCGCGGACCGGATCAGCCCTCCTCGAGAGAACTTTTTGATCCGGAGACCGTCCGGAAGGAAATGGAGATCATCCAGAGCGAGCTGCACTGCACCAGTATCCGTATTTCGGGCAGGGATGTGGGCAGGCTGGTGGCGGCTTCGGAATGCGCTCTCCATCAGGGGCTCGAGGTGTGGTTCTCCCCGGCTCTTATCGATGAGGAAGAACAAGCGATGCTTGAGTACTACAGGGAATGTGCAATCGCGGCGGAGACGCTGCGGCGAAAAGGAGCGGACGTCGTGTTTGTGGCTGGATGCGAGCTGAGCCTGTTCATGAAAGGGATATTGGAAGGAGCTACGTCCTTCGACCGGATCGGGGTGCTGATGAGCCCTTGGCGGCTGCTCAAATACACCATTCGAAAGGGAGCTTTTCATAAGCGTCTGAACGCTTTTCTCAGCAAAGCCGTGAACGTGATCCGGCAGCATTTCCACGGGCAAGTCACCTATGCTTCCGGTACGTGGGAAAATGTGAATTGGGGTCCCTTTGACATCGTTTCGGCCGATCATTACCGCGATGCGTATAACGATAAGCGCTACCGGGAGCAGCTGCGCGCCTATTTTAAGTACGGGAAACCGGTTGTCATCACGGAATTCGGATGCTGCACCTACGAAGGGGCGCAGGACCGGGGTGGTTATGGCTGGAACGCCGTAGATCATGGACATTCGCCCAAGCGGCTGGGGGAGGGCATCGTGAGGGACGAACAGGTGCAGGTCCGGTACATGAGGGATCTTTTCGATATTTTTCAGGAAGAAGGGGTGGATGGAGCCTTTTGGTTTACGTTTGCCATGCCAAGCTATCCGTATGATGAAGAGCCGGCCTTTAACTTGGATACGGCGAGCTACAGCGTCGTGCGCACGTTCAAAGACGGGCGGACAGGGGTGGTCTATCCCGGGATGCCGTGGGACACGAAGGCTTCGTTTTCGGCACTGGGCGAGCTTTATGATCGGCCGTAGGAATCCGGCAAGCGTACCATCCGCTCATTGACACGGGCATGCTGAAGCTATATATTCAGGGCAGCATCCTGCCGACCAGGCGGGATAACGTCGGTACTTTTTTTCTCGAACATGAGGGGGGTGAAGCGCTTTGGAAGATCATGCTTTGAAATATGATCCCGAAGAGTCGGGCTCGAAAATTTGCGAGGTTCTGCAAATCCTGAAGACCAAATGGGCGTTCCTCGTACTGGATGAACTGCTGAAGGGCCCGCAGCGGTTTAATCAGCTTCAGCGCAATGCGTCCGTGATCAAAACCCAGTCGCTGACGGATACGCTCCGGCATCTCGAACGGATGGGACTTGTGAACCGCGAGGTGTTCCCCACGGTCCCGGTGACCGTCGAATATTCGCTGACGGAGAAGGGCGCCGATTTCCAGCTCGCCTTAAAGGAAATGGAGCGATGGGTGGATAAATGGGGCGGACGAAACCCGGCTTCAGCCGAGTAATGAAACAAAGCAATAGCTCAAATGTTACTTCAAGGGCTGCACGGCATGGCTTTCGTCTGAGGGTCGGCCTGGTAAGCCCTTTTTGTTGTGTGCAAAATAGGGTTTGACATTGACGCTGCGTAAAGGTGTACAGTGAAACCGTCAGGAGGTGACCCCATGGAATACACCGTACAGAAGCTGGGAAGGCTCGCGGGCGTCAGCACCCGGACCCTGAGGTACTATGACGAAATCGGTCTTCTTAAGCCGGCTAGGATCAATTCGTCAGGGTACCGGATTTATGGGGAGGATGAGGTGAACAGGCTGCAGCAAATTTTATTTTTCAGAGAGCTGGACGTAAGCCTTGACCGCATCAAGGAGCTGATGTCCTCACCTTCTTTTAACAGCAGCGAAGCTCTGAAGGAACATCGTGAGAAGCTTCTTGACAAACGCAGGCAGCTGGACCGGCTGATTACCAACGTGGAACGGACGATCCAGTATCAGGAAGGGAGAATGAACATGACGGATCAGCAGAAATTTGAAGGTTTCAAACAACAACTCATTGACGATAACGAACAGAAGTACGGCAAGGAAATCCGTGAGAAGTACGGGGATGCGGCCATTGAACGTTCCAACGCCAAGGTGAAAAACATGACCAAGGAGCAGTATGAAGAGGTATCGCGCTTGGCCGATGAGGTGCTGTCCACGCTTGGGCAGGCTTATCAAACCGGAGATCCTGCCGGTCAGCTCGCCCAGAAGGCGGCTGACCTCCACAAGCAGTGGCTGACGTACTACTGGAGCGATTACAGCAAAGAGGCGCATGCCGGGCTGGCCCAGATGTATGTGGACGACGAGCGCTTCAAGGCTTACTATGATGCGAAGCAGCCGGGAGCGGCGGAGTTTCTGCGGGACGCGATTCTGGTCTACACAGGGATGGCGAAGTCCTGAACCGGGACTGCGAAGTGACCAAGTAAAAAGAATACCAAGCAAGGAAAATAAGATCGCCTAAACGGCCTGGGAAGACTAGACGGAAGGGCGGTTTTTTTTTGTAAAATATGGATTCAGGACGCCGCAGTTCATGAATAAAGAATGGAAATGTACAGCTGACCTTCCCGCAAGAAACCGCAAACGTTTGGTGCCGTACCTAAAAGCCCTGATGGGGCTTTTTTTGCTGGGAGGACGAAGAACCTTTCCCTATGCAGCTATAGGCACCTTCAATGAGTAAAAACGTTTCGGAATAAAAAGGTGATGTAAGCGCTTAAAAAAAGGTATTGCCAACTCGAAATACCCTTGCTATAATCGCCTTGAAAAGGTTTTCTTAAAAAGGAAGTTGCCTACATGAAACCAACAATCAGAGATGTTGCCAAAATGGCCGGTGTCTCCATCAGCACGGTCTCGCGGGTCATGAACTCGCCCGAATCGGTGGTGGAGGCCAAGCGCTCACGCGTACTCGAAGCGATCGAGAAGCTCCAGTATCAGCCGAATGCCTTTGCCAGGGGACTGATCTACAGAAAGTCCTTTACCCTCGGGCTCCTCATCCCGGATATCGAGAACATGTACTTTGCCGGGATCATCCGGGGGATGCAGGACGCCTGCGTCAAGCTCGGATACAGCTTGATGATCTGCAACACCGACCGCGACAAGGACCGTCTGCTGTCGTACATCGACGCCTTCCGCGAGAAGCAGGTGGACGGCATCGTCTTCGCCAGCGATATCCTGTATCCGGAGTACTATGAGAAGCTTACCGCATGCCGCATCCCGTTCGTGCTGCTGTCCTCGCATTCGGACGAATTCGAGGTTCCGAGCGTCGAGGTTGACGACGAGGAGGCCGCCTATGAGGCCGTGAAGTTCCTCATTGAGCTGGGCCACCGGGAGATCGGTATGATCGGCTTCAACCATGTGAACTCGGTATCGGGGCCGCCGCGTTACGAAGGCTTCGTCCGGGCCATGAAGGAAGGCGGGCTCACCCACAACATCGGAAAGGTGGCTTATGCGGAGCACCGGTTCGAGCAGGCTTACCATGCGTCGCACGAGCTTTTTTCCGCCCATCCGGACATTACGGCCGTATTCTGCGTGGCGGACGAATTCGCCATGGGGACGATCTCGTATCTGAAGGACCGGAATATTCTCGTGCCGGGTCAGGTGTCGGTCGTCGGGTTCGACAATCTGCGGATGGCGAATATGTTCATTCCGAAGCTGACGACGGTGGCCCAGCCGATTTACGAGCTCGGATACCGCGCAGCGGAGAAGCTTCATGAACTGCTTACGACAGGCAGTGTGAAGGTCCCAAAGGAGATGATGAAGCATAAGCTGATCGTAAGGGAGTCATCCCGCCAGAGATAAGCAGATCTTTTTTAGAGATCAGAAAGTAAAAGCTTCGGAGCTTCCGCTTCCAGATCTCGCAAGAAAAACTTCCGCTAAATGCGGTCCGTCTGCTGTGAAGTTACGTCGATAGCTCTTTTTTTTACACGATACTGAAAAGCTTTTCAGAGGGAGATTTCCTCCCGGATTCATGTAAGCGTTGTATTTGACGAATATGTTCAATGGTATATGAACTGGATGTTTCAGGAGGGCTCCGAATTCAATTCTGTGAAGGGGGTGAGCGGCCGCTAAGCTAGGAACCCGTGATGGCATCCGTAACCTGAATCAGGAATCATGAATCGTTTTCTAAATGAAGAAAAGGGGATGTTCCAAAATGAAAAAAACATCAAAGCCCAAACTATCGCTGCTGATGGTGCTGGGACTGTCGTTTACAATGGTGATGAGCGCCTGCGGAAGCAGCAAGGATGCAGGTCCTTCGGCAGAACCTGCTGGTACGGCGTCTAACAACGGAGGTTCGACAGCGGCGGCAACCGAGCCTGCGGCCACACCGGGTTCGCCGCTGGAGGAGGCGCTTCAGGGCAAATATAAAGGCACCAAAGTGACGATGTTCGGGCCGTTTGTGGATGCGGACCAGAAGAAATTCGAGTCCAGCATCAAAGACTTTGAGGATAAAACGGGCATCGATATTCAATATGAAGGTTCCAAGGAGTTCGAGGCGACCATCAACGTCCGCGTGGACGGCGGCAATGCGCCGGATATCGCCGACTTCCCACAGCCAGGCCTGCTGGCCTCAATTGCCAAGACCGGCAAAGTGGTGGATCTGACCAAAGTTCTGGACCAGGAGAAACTGAAGAAGAACTACAATCAAAGCTGGCTCGACATGGGGACGATGGATGGCAAGGATGGCAAAATTATGGCCGGTATCTGGAACCGCAGCAACGTGAAGAGCTTGGTCTGGTATCCGAAAAAGCAGTTTGAGGAAGCCGGCTACAAAGTTCCGGAAACTTGGGACGAAATGATGGCTCTGACCGAGCAGATCGCCAAGGACGGAGACCCGGCATGGACGATCGGCATCGAGAGCGGCGCGGCTACCGGCTGGCCGGGAACCGACTGGATCGAAAACATTATGCTGCGCACGACAACACCTGAAAACTACGACAAATGGGTCAAAGGCGAGCTGCCTTTCACATCGCCTGAAGTGAAAAACGCTTTTGAGCTCATGTCCAAAATCTGGATGAACAAGGACTATGTGTATGGCGGCACCAAATCGATCGTGACGACCGCTTTCGGCGATGCGCCGAAGCCGATGTTCGAGAATCCTCCGAAAGCCTGGTTCAACCTGACAGGCAACTTTATTACGAGCTTCTTCCCTGAAACGGCCAAGGTCGACCAGGACTACGACTGGTTCTACCTGCCGCCGATCGATTCGAAATACGGCAAACCGGTGCTTGTGGCCGGAGACATCTATGCCATGTTCAACGACCGTCCGGAAGTCCGCGCGGTGATGGAGTTCTTCACGACCGGCGAATCGATTAAGTCGTGGGTGCAGTCCGGCGGCGTGATCGCTCCGATGAACGACGCTTCGCTCGACTGGTACACATCCGAGTCCGACCGCCGCATGGCGAAGCTGGTCCAGGATGCGACGACCCTCCGTTTTGACGGTTCCGACCTGATGCCGGGCAAAGTGGGCGCCGGCACGTTCTGGAAGGGCATGACCGACTATGTCAGCGGCACCGCGACGCTGGATGAGGCGCTGAAGCAAATTCAGGCCGGCTGGAACAACTAACCGCAGCCGCTTAGCTTTTTGGCAGCGGAGAAGCAGGGATGGGCAACCAAAGAGGCTGATCGGGTTTAGCGATCCGTCGGCCTCTCTTTTTCCTCCCCGCGTTTGATCTACCCATGAAGTCGTCTGTTTAGGAGGATACCTATGAATACGCAAACGAAACCGGGATTCAGCATCAAGGCGCTGCTCATCTTTCTGGGCGTCCTGATCGCCAATATCGCCGTCAACGGCGTGATTTTCGTCTTTTTCCGGGATTCGTCCCTGAACCCGCTGCTTACCGCAGTGCTGGCCGTTCTATGGGGCGTTCTGGGCGTTTACTTGATTTACTATACGTTTACCTGGGCGGTGGAGAAGTTTCCCGACCGGATCAGCCGCAGCGTGCTCCCGTATGTGTTTATTGGGCCGGCGGTTCTGGTGCTGGGCTGGCTGCTCGTGCTGCCGGCGCTGCGTACGCTGTACCTGAGCTTTTTCAATGCGTCTTCTGATAAGTTCGTCGGTCTGGGCAACTATGTGGCCATTTTCAGCGACCGGCTGCTCGCGACCGCGCTGCGCAACAACCTGCTGTGGGTTTTCGTCGGAACACTGGCGTGTGTCGCCTTTGGGCTGCTGATTGCCATTCTTGCAGACCGGAGCAGTTATGAGCGGATCGCAAAATCGATCATTTTCATGCCGATGGCCATTTCCTTCGTGGCGGCCGGCGTCATCTGGAAGTTTGTGTACTATTACCAGCCGGGAGACGAGCAGATCGGCCTCCTGAACGCCATCGTCATGGCGCTCGGCGGTGAGCCCCAGGCCTGGGTCAGCATGCTCCAGCCGTGGAACAACTTCTTTCTGATCATCATCCTGATCTGGATGCAGACGGGCTTCGCCATGGTCATCTTCTCGGCGGCCATCAAGGGCGTGCCGGACGATATTCTGGAAGCCTCCCGCGTCGACGGAGCCGGCGAAATCCGCATTTTCTTCCGCATCATCATTCCGTTTATTTCGACGACGATTCTGACCGTCACGACGACGATCATTGTGTTCACCTTGAAAATTTTCGATGTGGTCATGGTCATGACGGGCGGACAGTACGGCACGGAAGTGGTGGCGACCCAGTTCTACCGGCAGTTCTTCATGTACCGGAACTTCGGCTACGGCTCAACGCTGGCCATCGTGCTCCTGATCGCCGTCCTGCCGGTCATCATCATCAATTTGCGCCAGTTCCGCAAGCAGGGGGGATTCTGACATGGCAGGCAAAAAGAAAAGAAGAAGCAAAAAGTGGATTGTCAACATCGTGCTCGGTATCATCTGTTTCGTATGGCTGCTGCCGACGCTGGGGCTGCTGATTTCGTCCTTCCGTCCGGCCGCGGATATTTTGGAGACCGGATGGTGGAAGGTATTCCCTCACCAGGAATGGAAAACGAAAGACACGATTCAGCTGTCCAAGGATGTCGACCTGCGCGGGCCGATCGAAGTGAACGGCCAGACGTATACGGACGACCAGCTCAAGAGCGGCGTCATGCAGGACGGAAAGCGGCTGACCTGGGAAAACCGCCGCGCGCGCGAAATCAGCGTGCAGGATCAGGGCTGGGTCGGCTCGTCCAAACTGACGCTCGATAACTATAAGAACGTGATCACAGGCAAGGAATATACGATCAAAAATGCCGACGGCAGCGAGTCGAAGGAGAAGGGAACCGGCTTATCCCAGGCGTTCTGGAATACGCTGACGATTGCGGTACCGGCGACGGTCATTCCGGTCCTGATCGCATCCTTCGCCGCCTACGCCTTCGCCTGGCTGCGGTTCCCGGGGCGCAAGACACTGTTCGTCGTCATTATCGCGATGCTGGTCATTCCGATTCAGGTGGCGCTGATCCCCGTGTTGAAGGATTATACTTCGCTCGGCCTGAACGGCAGCTACCTCGGGATCTGGCTGGCGCATACGGCGTTCGGATTGCCGCTGGTTACGTACTTTATGTACAACTTCATCAGCCAGCTGCCAAAGGACTTGTTCGAATCGGCCTTTATGGATGGGGCTACCCACTTCACGATTTTCAGCCGGCTGATCCTGCCCTTGTCGGTCCCGGCACTTGCTTCCATCGGCATCTTCCAGTTTTTGTGGGTATGGAACGACTACCTCGTCTCGCTGATCTTTATCGGCAACCAGCCGGAAGTGCAGGTCATGTCGATGAAAATCGCCGATCTGGTCGGCTCCCGCGGCAACGACTGGCACCTGCTGACGTCCGCCGCCTTTATCTCGATGCTGATGCCGCTTGCGATCTTCTTCCTGCTCCAGAAGTACTTCGTCAGAGGACTGATGGGCGGATCAGTGAAAGGTTAACGGTACCGCTGGGTAACATGAACATATAATGAAGCCCTTGCGGCGTAAGGAGCTGAAGTTGAAGATGAGAATGGAAACGTATGTGAGGCCGCAGCCGCTGTACCCTTATGAGGCATGGAGTCTGTCCGAGGAAACGTATGACGAGGCAAACAACCAGCGCAGCGAAAGCCTGTTTGCCATCGGCAACGGATATATCGGCATGCGCGGCAATTTCGAGGAAGGCTTTTACGGCATGTTGGGAACTTCCGTCACCGGCAACTATCTGAACGGGTTCTATGACTCCGAACCGATCGTGTATCCCGAAGGGGCGTACGGGTATCCGGAGCGGAATCACGCGATGCTAAACGTGACCAACGCGCAGCGGGTGGAGCTGCGGATCGAGGGCCAGCTGTTCCATTTGAATAGCGGCGTCGTCCACGACTACCGGCGGGAGCTGGACATGAAAAAGGGGATGCTGACGCGCGAGATCGAGTGGGAAGCACCCGGCGGCCAGCGTGCCCGGATCCGGATCCGCCGGTTCGCCGCCCTCCAGCACAAGCATTTGGCGGCGATCCATTATGAAGTCACCGCCCTTAATTTCAGCGGGGCCATCAGTCTGACCTCCGCGCTGGACGGTAAGATCACATCGCAGAACAACAACGGCGATCCCCGTCTGGGCGCCGCCAAGGCTGAGCCGAGCTTGCTGCTCGAAGATACGGGCCGTGAAGGAGAGCTGTCCTGGATGAGACAGCGTACCCGGCATTCGGGATTCGTGCTCCTGACGGCCATGAGCCATGATCTGCAGACGAATCAGCCCTCCCAGACTTCGGCGTGGTCGGAGAACGAGTATGCGGCATCTGAATTTACCGTATCACTCCGGCAGGGGGAGAGCGCAGACCTCACCAAATACGTCACGTACCATACGTCCAAGGATTATGCCGAAGGGGAGCTGCTTGTCCGTTCTGAAGAGGTTCAGCGGATGGCTCGGCAGTCGGGGTTTGAGGTGCTTGCCCAAGAGCAGCAGTCTTTTCTCGAACAGTTCTGGAAAACCGCCGACGTGGAAATTGCCGGCGACCCTGCACTGCAGCAGGGCATCCGCTTCAATGCGTTTCAGCTGCTGCAGTCCGTCGGCCGGGACGGTGTGACCAACATCGGTGCCAAGGGTCTCACAGGCGAAGGATATGAGGGCCATTACTTCTGGGATACGGAAATGTACATGCTGCCGTTCTTCACTTATACCCGACCGGATATTGCCAGGGCGCTGCTGCATTTCCGCTACGCCACGCTGGACAAAGCCCGCGAACGGGCCCGGGTCATGTCGCAGAAGGGAGCTTTGTTCCCTTGGCGGACCATCGACGGGGAAGAGAACTCGTCGTATTATCCCGCCGGTACGGCCCAGGCTCACATCAACGCGGACATTGCCTACGGGATCAAGCAGTATGTGTCCGCCACTGGAGATTCCGATTTCCTGCTGAATGAAGGCGCCGAAATATTGTTTGAGACGTCGAGGTTCTGGCTTGACCTTGGACACTTCAACTCCGCCCGAAACGGAAAGTTCTGCATCGACGGTGTGACCGGACCTGACGAGTATACGGCCATCGTCAACAATAACGCCTATACGAACCTTATGGTGCAGGATCAGCTGCGCTACGCGGTGCAGGTGGCCGGCTGGCTTGCGGAATCACATCCGGCGGAAGATCAGCGCCTGCGGGCGGCGATCGGCCTGACGGACGAGGAAATCGCGCTTTGGGGCAGGGCCGCGGAGAACATGTTCGTGCCGTATGATGCCGAACTCGGCATCTATGCGCAGGACGATACGTTCCTGACGAAGGCCAAATGGGATTTTCAGAGCACGCCGGCCGACAAGTACCCGCTGCTCCTGCATTTTCATCCGCTCGTCATCTACCGCCACCAGGTGCTGAAGCAGGCCGATCTGGTGCTGGCGCTGTTCCTGCTTGGCGAACGGTTCACGATGGAGGAAAAGATCCGGAACTACCGCTACTATGAGCCTTTGACGACGCATGATTCCTCACTGTCGCCGTGCATTCACAGCATCGTCTCGGCCGAGATCGGCGAACTCGAAGAAGCGTATGCTTATTTCGACCGGACGGTGCGCATGGATCTGGATGACATCAACCGGAATGCCAAGGACGGGCTGCATACGGCGGCCATGGCGGGGTCCTGGATGTCCATCGTATACGGGTTTGCGGGCATGCGCTTGGTAAACGGCATGCTGGAATTTGCGCCGGCGCTGCTGGGGCAGTGGGACAGCTACCGCTTCCGGATCATGAACCAGGGCCGGCTTCTGGAGGTGCTTGTCGACGCGGGAGGAACGGGATATGGACTTCTGGAGGGTGAACCGCTGCAGATCCGCCACAAGGGGGAGGAGCTGACCCTCGAAGCAGGGAAGACGGTCAGAAGGTAACGAAACACGGCGGAGTTTTGGAACGAGAGAAACCGGGGAATCGCCCGGCAGATTCGTCCCGGACTCCGTTTTTCATCTTTATAAAAAAAGTTTGGCGAAACGCTTGACGATGATAATGGATCCATGGTAAGATCTATCTTGTCGCTAAGAAAAAAACATTTCGAACGTGACCAACTGAATATGCGGTCGTGGCGGAATTGGCAGACGCGCACGGTTCAGGTCCGTGTGGGCTAACCCCCCGTGGAGGTTCGAGTCCTCTCGACCGCATCGTTGATAGGATCATGTGATTGCTGAAAGGCAATACATGATCCTATTTTTATGTTTATTTACGCCGATAGGCGTTTTTTTATTCTCTTCAGGATTGTGATTACAGACTGGAGCCGGGGGCTCTTGGATCAGGGCACCCGGCCTAACTGCTCCCGAAGCCGCGTGATGTCGCTGATCGGCGGAAGGCCGAAAAGCCGGGCGTATTCGCGGCTGAATTGGGACGGACTTTCGTAACCGACTCGAAAAGCAACATCCGCTGCATCGGCAGATTCGGATAACAAGAGACGGCGGGCCTCCTGCAGCCGCAGCTGCTTTTGGTATTGCAGCGGGCTCATGGCCGTGACCTCCTTAAAGTGGCGGTGCAGGGAGGAGGGGGCCATATGGGCAGCGGCCGCCAGCTCATCGATACGAAGCGGCTCCATGTACTCCCGTTTCAGCTGCTCTACCACCCCGGCAATCCGGTTCGAGCTGCTTCCCCTCAAGGCCATTTGCCTTAATACGTCTCCTTGCTCTCCCTGCAAAACCCGATATAAGATCTCACGAACGATGAGCGGTGCCAGTATCGGTATATCCTCCGGGTTATCGAGCAGGCGTGTAAGCCTGACAGCCGCGTCCAGCAGAGGAGCAGTCGATTGTTCCACGAATAACCCCCGTTTCGAACGGTGCTTCTTCCGGGATACCGGATTCGCCTCGTTTACTAAGTCCAACGCATCTTTTAGGTTAAGTTTAAGCCTGAAGCACAAATAAGGAACATCAGGCGATGCTTCAATAATCTGTGCGGAGACGGGCAAATCCAGGGAGATGACCAGATAGCTGGACGGCCCATACGTAAAGCTCTCGTCTGCAAGCATGACCACCTTCGAACCTTGGGAGACGATGCACAGCTCCGGTTCATGGACCGAAAACGAAGGGAACGTCGTTTTCGAACTGCGAATCAGGGAAAGGGAAGGAATGAGCGTCTCGTGAATGCCGTCTCCGTCCGTATGTTTTTCCATCAATAGGGACAATTCCTTCTGATACGAAACCAAGGAATTGGCGTGGTTGGATAAATCCCGCATGAATTGTTTTCCCCTCCTTATCTATGTCCATTATAAGCCCTGTTGGGTCCAGCGATGAATCGTTTTGAGAGAATCAGGCAATCATTTGCGATTTTTAGACTACCTCTGCTTTTTTCGGCTGGTTCATAATCAGGTTGAAAGAAAGGAGAGGAAGAGGAATGGATAAGCGCATTTTCATTCTGGCGCTGGCTGCCTTTACAGTAGGCTCAGTTGAACTGGTCATTGCCGGGATTTTGGATATGATCGCCCGGGATCTGCGCGTTTCCGTCGGTGTGGCCGGCCAACTGGTTTCGGTGTATTCTCTGGTTTTCGCCTTAGGATCCCCCGTCTTGATCGCTTTAACTACGAAGGTTGAGCGCCGAAGGCTGCTGGTCATCGCCATGCTGGTGTTTACGGCTGGAAATATCATGTCTATGTTAAGTCCGAATTTTACGATGCTGCTGCTATCCAGGGTTATTCTGGCGGCAAGCTGCTCCATTGTTGTCGTTCTGTCGATCACCCTGGCTTCGGGGATTGTGACACCTGAAGCAAAAGGGCGTGCGATTGGAATGATTTTTATGGGGATCAGCGGCGCCCTCGTGCTCGGCGTTCCGCTGGGGACATTGATCGGCGAGGCTTGGGGCTGGCGGGCAACCTTTGCTTTTATTGGCGTACTATCGTTAATTGTGACGATATGCATCATGAAATTTCTGCCCCAAGCGGTGTCTCCGCCTAAGCTTCCGATGCGGGAACAGCTGCGTACGTTGGGAAATTTTAAAATTGTGTTCGCCCATCTCGTCTCCATTCTGCAAATGACGGGCCAGTTTACGATCTATGCCTATATCACGCCGTTTTTACAGACTATGTTGAACCTGTCTCCCGGTCAAATCAGCTTCGTCTTGCTGGTTTATGGGCTCGCCGGCATTGCAGGGGGGTGGATTGGAGGGTGGGCGGCTGACCGCTTTGGGGCAGCCCGGACAATGATCGTCACGCTGCTGCTCCACGCCATGGCGATCCTGCTTCTGCCCTGGGCAGCTGCCTCCATGCTGCGCTTGCTGCCCGTCGTCATCGTCTGGTGTGCGTTTAACATGGCGCCAAGTCCGGCTATTCAAAGCTATTTGGTGCGGCTTGCACCAAAGTCGGCGGACATCCAACTCTCCCTAAATACCTCCTCGCTGCATCTCGGCGTAGCTGCGGGATCTGTCATCGGCGGCGTGGTAATCAGCCGTTATGAGGTTACGGCCAATGCCTGGATCGGAGGTCTGTTTGTCATCCTGGCTATTGTTTCAGCTATCGTTACCCTGTACAGAGGCAGGGTGATTCATAGTAAAAAAGATAACTCCCTTCAGGAGAATCCCTCCTGAGAAAGCAGTCTTTACGATGTAAACGGTAACCCTATTGAAACCGCCCATCCGATAACCGGATGGGCGGTTCACGTTGCGTTCTATTTCTCCTGCTCCTGGATCACCTGCTCGATCCCGAGAAGAATCAGCTTCAGTCCGAACTCGAACGCCTTGTCTGTCCCCATCAGCTCGAACAGCCCGTTCGAGAACATCCTCCGGAACAGTCCGGCATCCGCCTCGCTCATGGAGTCCAGAAGGCGAATCATCTCCTCACCCGGAAGCGCTCCTTCTCCGTGCTCCTTAACAATCGCGGAGACATTGCGTTGGTGCTCATAATCGTCCAGAACGAAGTTGAAAATATAATTCATAAGCGTAAGAACCACTTGCATTTTCTGCTCCTGCTCGAGCGGCGTTGATTCCACGCAGAGCAGCATCCGGTTGGTGAACCGGATGATGTCCGGTTCGTGGGGCAGCGTCAACATCATGAGCTGTGTGGAGCAGGGATAGCGGCCGAGCACGCTTCGCACCGTTACCGCTAGCCCCTCCAGCTGCTCCTTCCAGTCCCCCTCGGCGTGGTACTCCTCCAGAATGATTTTCGATACCTGGTTGGCCAGACGCTGGTAGAGATTTTGTTTGCTCTTGAAGTACCAGTATATCGAGGGAGCCTGAATCCCCAGCCGGTCGGCCAATCGTCTCATGCTGAACTTTTCGATACCTTCCTCGCCAAGAAGCTCCCACGAGGCTTCCAAAATCCGATCCTCCGAAATCTGAGGCTGCTGTTTTTTCATCGGGAATCCATCCTTTTACCTAACAGTGTAAGTTTATGCTTTACATGTTCATAAGACCATGATATCATCTAACACTGTAAGGTTCAAACTAACACTGTAAGATGACATCTGCACTGTTAGACGGTTGACCTAAAACAATAAAGAAAGCAGGGATCCGCATGGATACAGAAAATCTTTATTACTTTGAAAAGGCACCGGTCGCCAAAGCCGTAGCTCATTTCGCTGTACCGATGATGCTGGGCACGTCAATGAGTGTCATCTATTCCATATTGAATGCCTATTTCCTGGGCACACTCCACAATACGGCGATGTTAACCGCTCTCGCGTTAACCTTGCCGTTGTTCGCCATCATCATGGCACTGGGCAACTTGATTGGCATCGGGGGCGGTACCTTCATTTCCCGTTTGCTGGGAGAGAAAAAATTGGATGATGTCAAGCATGTGTCTTCATTCGCTTTTTACAGCAGTTTAGTTATTGGTCTTATCGTGATGGCCGTAGGTATCCCGCTGATTGATCCCATTGTCCATGGATTGGGGGCAACGCCCGACTCCTTTGGCTTTACGAAGGACTATGTCACGATGATGCTTATTGGTTCACCATTCGTCATCTTATTTTTCACACTGGAAAATATCGTACGCTCGGAGGGTGCGGCAATGACGTCGATGATGGGGATGATTCTGAGTGTTGTCGTGAATATTATTCTCGATGCGCTGGTCATCTTCGCTTTTCATTGGGACGTGATCGGCGTTGCGTCTGCTACGGTCGTTTCCAACCTGGTCGCCAGCGTATTCTACGCCTACCATATGGGATACAAGAGTTCATTTTTAACCATCTCCGTTAAATGGTTTAAGGCGTCCAAAGAGATTTTGAGCAATGTCATCAAAATTGGAGTTCCCGTCTTTATTATGAGTATCTTTTTGGGGGCCATGTCGCTCATCTTTAATCGTTTTCTTGTAGAATATGGAGATCCGGCCGTTGCAGCTTATGGAATTTCATCGCGTTTATTGCAGTTTCCCGAGTTTATTCTGATGGGTTTATGTGAGGGAGTCGTGCCATTGATTGCCTTCTCTTTTACAGCGAATAAATTGCGTATGAAGCAAACGATCGGATTTACGATCAAAACGATTGTAGCGTTAGCCGTCGCGTTCGGCATCATCGTCTATTTGATTTCCGACCACTTGATTGGTTTATTTACGAATGACCCGCAATTAATCGAAATGGGCAGCTATATCCTGCATGTGACGTTCTTATCCTTGTTCATTACAGGCATGACCACGTTGTTTACGGGGATCTTCCAAGCGACCGCACAAGGAACCGCTGCGTTTATTATGTCAATTATTCAAGGAGTTACTCTGATTCCTGTACTCTATATCGCCAATCGAATGAACGGCTTCCACGGGGTAGTCTGGTCGCTCGTCATCGCGGATGCCGTCGCGTTCCTGGTCGGGGCGATCATGCTGTATGCTTTGCGGACCAAATTGCAGCCGGATTTGGAGAGTTTAGTACAGTAGAAAACATAGGGTTATGTTTGTAAGGGGATTTCATTGAATAAGGAAAAAAGAGGAGAGAGGCTTACCACGAAAATGAGGCCGATGCTCTCTAGCCCTGCTATGATTGTGATATGTAGACATCTGTTGTTCTTGAACACAAAAAAGCTGCGGTCAGACACCCCGCAACCGTTGATTGTATAAAGGATCGAGACGACAGGATTTGAACCTGCGACCTCTTGCTCCCGAAGCAAGCGCTCTACCAAGCTGAGCCACGTCTCGTTAAGAGAAAGCTTATACTATAAAATTTACTCCGATTTTACATTTTGTAAAGGGGGTAAAAGAAAAATTCACAATTCGTTTAACGATTGGGCAAAATGATCCTGTGCTGCCCAGCAAATGAAAAGACCGGGGGAATCGCAAAGATTCCTTCCGGTCTTGTTTGGTTTCTAAAGTGTAAGCTTTATTTGCCTGCAGCATCGCCTGGCTTGGACGGCTTTTCCGAATCATTCGCATGAGTGGTATTACTTGGCTTGCTGCCCGCTGGTGTATTGCCAGCCTGGGGATCTGTTAGAGTGCTGCTAGCTTTGACATCTGCCGGTTTGGTCCCATCTGTCTTGGCATCGGCGGGTTTCGTGCTGCTCGTTTGATCATCTGCCGGGGAAGTCCCTGCTCCGGATCCGGCCGGAGGTGAAGTCGCCCCCGTGTTTGCATTCGTATTCGAATCCGTATTCGTATTCGCATGCTCCTTCTCCTGATCCTTCCACTCCGGCAGCGCCGCCACATAAGCATCCGACATGCTGATCAGCTTGTGCGCCCGCTCGTAAGTTTCCTTGGAATCCAGCGGCTTGGTGACCTTGCCTCCGTTCAGCGGATAGGTCACCCCGTCGGCGTAACCGGAGCCCGGTACGAACGCTCCCTTAGCCGAAATAAACGAGCCCGAAGGGAGGTAATACCGCTGCGGCAGCACGGGACTGTTCTGGTTGAGCAGATCCTGGCCGAAGTGCACCTGGTTCTTCAGCGAGACGCCGATCAGATTGGCCAGCGTCGGGAAAATATCCGACTGCCCGCCGACCTGCTCCAGCGTCTGGGCTTTTTGGTTCGGCACAGAGAGGACGAGCGGGATGTTCATCATATCGGGGAGGGTGTACTCCCGTCCGTAAATTTCCTTCATCAGCTTTTTCTCTTTGTTATTGAGTGAATATATCGGAAGTCCCTGATGATCACCGTACAGGACGATGACGCTGTTGTCCCAGACGCCGTTTTTCTTCAGCTCGTTCACGAACTGGCCGAGGGCGTAGTCGGCATAGTTCTGGGACTGGATATAATCCCCGACAAGGGTTCCCTTATAACGGTCGGGAAGCTCCATCTTGAACTTGCGCTCCGGGATGCGGAACGGGTGATGGCCCGACATGGAAATGACCTGCACGTAGAACGGCTTACCGGTTCCCTGCATCCGTGCCAGCTCGTCGGCCGTCTTGGCATATAGCAGCTCGTCCGATGAACCGAACGAAACGAGGTCATTTTTGCCGAAAAACTTGTCGTCGTAATATTTTTCCCAACCGAGCGCTTTATACAGCTGATCCCGGTTCCAGAACACGACGCTGTTCGTATGGAACGTCGCCGTCTGATAGCCGCTCGCGGCGAACGTTTTGGGGGCGCTCGGCAGCGCCTTGTCCGCATACACCTCGGAAGCAGCCCCGTTGGACGGAACGTAGAGGGAAGTGTTCACGACGAATTCGGCATCCGCCGTATTTCCCTGACCGACCTGCTGGAAGAAATGCGGGAAATACATATGATCTTTGACCAGCTTGTTCATGTTCGGGGTAATTTCCTTGCCGTCGATCTTCAGGTTGACGAGGAAATTCTGGAACGCTTCGAGCTGAATGACGATGACGTTTTTGCCCTTGGCTGCACCCCAGTATGCCGGCTGCGCCGGCTCGGTCGTTCCTTTCACCTGGGCAACCGCCTCGGGCGTGACCGACTTGGCGTCGACCTTGATGTTCTTGGAAGGGGCAAAGCCGACATACGCTTCATAGTTGAGAATCCCCATATCCCGGGCCTGCTGGAATTCGTTCATCCCGCTCCGGAACGGAAAAATGCACGCGGCACAGGCGATCAGTGCCAGGACGGCTCCCCCCGCAAACCACGGTCGGCCCGTTCGGACGGACAAGCTGCGGCCAAAGGCGCGGAACCGCCGTCTGGAACAGATAAGGATGAACAGCACGACGATATCGGTGAAAATGAACAAGTAATACGGATCCATGAGCGAAAAGACGCTGCTGTTGACCTCGGATACCTGGTTTACCTGTCGAAGCTCATGATAAGTAACGATAACTCCGAAATACTTATAGTACATAATGACGGCAAAATAAATAATGGTCAGAACCAGGTCCACAATCAGGTAGGTGACCAGCTTCTTGCGGTAGGCCAGCGTTTCGATCAGGCAGAAGAGCAGCCATACGGGCGGTATGCCCGTCAGCAGCATCATACCGAAGCCTCCGGCATTTTCCCTGAACACGACCGTCCAGACCAAAAGCATTTTTAAAATCATGACAATGGAGAAGAAGATAAAAGGTTTACCTATCAGCGCTCTCCATGAAAAACGGTTATGCAAAATCAATCGACGCCCCTTTCGTAATTTCCACACAGATCGCTAAGCCCATCCAAGGGCGTATAGGAATTAGCAGCGTACGGTCTGTCATCCGCAGGTTGTCCTGCCGGCGGGCCGCCCGCGTTCCCTCTTCAGCATCATAGATTACCCCTTATCAAAAACGCCATCAGGCCACAGCAAACACAAGGCTTGGACACCTGTGCTAAGCCGGGCCATATGCGGGACAATGAAGTTAATAGTAACTATTACACTATTGCAATTTAAGCACAGGGCCCAGGGAATTGCAAGAATCGCCCGGGATGCAAAAGAGGGGGTGGACCCGGCTGGGCATAGCCTCCCGAACCGGGCTGATGATTGATGAAGAAGGATGTCATCACTCTATTATATATAGGAAGAGACAGGATCATTCCATCGGTGAGAAGGGGAGATGCTGTGTGGAAAAAGGCGGCGGGACCGGTTACTTCGTTAATCCGGCATGAATCGTATCGAGGTTCCATTTCATCATGGCGAGGTAGCTGTCTCCCTCTTCCCCGGGCTTGCCGGTGGAATCGGTGAACACCTTGCCGAATATCCGAACCCCGGTCTCCTTGGAGACACTCTCCATACTGCGCGGATCCACGCTGGTCTCCACAAACAATGCAGGCACCTGCTCCGCCTTCACGATATCGATAATCCGCTTCATTTGCTCAGGGGTGCCCTGGTTCTCCGTATTGATCTCCCAAATGTATTGGGCCTTCAGCCCGTAAGCCGCGGAAAAATATTTAAAAGCCCCTTCGCTTGTAACGAGAACCCGGCGTTCCTCCGGGATGTCGGCAAAGCGTGTCACGGCATCATCGTGCAGCTTCTTCAATTCCTCGATATAGTTCCCGGCATTTTGCTCATAATATTCACGGTTGGCTGGGTCCGCTTTCGTCAGAGCCGCAAGGGCGTTATTCGCATAACGGATCCCGTTCTCAATGCTCAGCCAGGCATGGGGATCCTGCTCGGATTCCTTGCCGGCGGAGGTCAGGTACATAGGCTCCACGCCTTCGCTCAGTGCATAGACAGGGGCGTCTTCCCCCGCTTTTCCCGACGTCTCCAGCAGTTTGGCGAACCAGCCGTTCCCCGTCTCCAGATTAAGCCCGTTATAGAAAATGACATCGGCATCGCTGGCATGCTTTAGATCCGCAGGCAGCGGATCATATTCATGGGGGTCCGTGCCGACCGGCACGATCGAATACAGCTCTACGCGGTCCCCAGCAACCTGCTTCACGATATCGTACAGGATCGAATACGTGGTCAGCACGACCGGCTTCTCCCCGGAAGAGCCGGCTTTATTCCCGGTTTGACCGGAGCAGCCGGCGGCAAGTGCCAGGACCAGCATAAGTACGGCTCCGAGCCAAACCTTCCTTTTATGTTTCATACGATTCCCTCCTATTTAAAAAGAATCATTGCGGCGCAAACCCTGATGCCTTCCGGGCAGACGGCGTCAAAGTCCTTTCAGCGCCGCCTTTTTGCGCCGGGAACGGAAATGCCGCCACAGGACACCCTGTTTTGGTGAGAAGGCCAATGCCAACATGAACCAAACAGCTGACGCGAGCACGATGGCTGCACCGGAGGCCAGATTGTATTTGACGCTGAAATACAGCCCCACCACGGCTGATAACGCGCCGAAGCCGGCAGCCAGATAAATCATCACCCACAGCCGGTTGGTCAGCAGATAAGCGGTGGAGGCAGGGGTGATCAGCATGGCGACGACGAGGATAATGCCGACGGTCTGCAGGGAGGCGACGGTCACGAGGGTGAGCAGGGTCATCAGCAGGTAATGGATAAGCCGCCCGGGCAGCCCGTATGCCGCGGACATAACCGGATCGAATGAGCTGACAAGCAGCTCTTTATAGAACAAGTAGACGACCGCGGCGATCACGATGCCAATGATCAGCGTGATCCACATGTCGGAGGCGCGGACCGCGAGCACGTTGCCGAACAGGATGTGGTACAGGTCGGTCGAGCTTTTGGCAAAGGTAATCAGGATGATGCCGACGGCAAAAAAGGACGTAAACACGATGCCGATAGCCGAGTCATTCTTGATCCGGCTGTTTTGGCTGACGTATCCGATGCCGAGCGCCGTCAGCACGCCCGTCACCACGGCGCCGAAAAAGAAGTTGATGCCCAGCATGTAGGACAGGGCGACGCCGGGCAGGACCGCATGGGAGATCGCGTCGCCCATGAGCGCCATGCCGCGCAGAATGATAAAGCAGCCGATAATGCCGCAGATCATTCCGACCATGACCGAGGTCAGCAGCGCTTTTTGCAAAAAGCCGTATTCCAGGATTCCGCTCAGAAATTCCATTACACACCCACTCCGTTCTTTTCGAGAAAGGTCAGCTGCGCCGCATAAGCCTGGCTGAGAATGTCCGGACGGCAGACTTCGCGGGCCGGACCTGCCTTTACCAGCTCGCCGTTAAGCAGCACAAGCCCGTCGAAATACACTTCCGCCTTGCTCAAATCGTGATGGACCACGAGCACCGTGCGGTTCTGATCCCGCAGCTCTTTCAAAATGGCGACGATCGTCTCCTCGCTGGCGGCGTCCACGCCGACGAAGGGCTCATCCAGGCAGAACAGCTCTGCCTCCTGGGCGAGCGCCCGGGCCAGAAATACGCGCTGCTGCTGACCGCCGGACAGCTCGCCGATCTGCCGGGAGCCGAAATCCTCCATACCGACCTTCTCCAGGCAGTGGTAGGCCAGCTCTTTATGCTGCCGCCGCGGCCTCTTGAGCAGGCCGAGCTTCGGGTAGGTGCCGAGCAGGACGGTATCGATTACCGTAATCGGGAACGTCATATCAATTTCGCTGCGCTGCGGAACATAGGCGATGCGGGTCCGGGCTTCCTTGACACTGCCGCCGAGGACGCGAACCTCGCCGTGGTCCCGCGGAATCAGCTCAAGGAGCGACTTCATCAGCGTGGATTTGCCGGCCCCGTTGGGTCCGATAATACCGGTCATACTGCCGGGAAGCAGCGTAAAACTGACGCCGCGAAGGGCATCCTTGCCGTGATAGGAGACGAATAGGCTGTCGACGGACACCGAAGGGTCGCGGTGACGGGGGAGCATAGCATAGACCTCCTTTGGATTATGAAAACTTTGACACAAGTTTCCCTTGGAACAAATTAATGCACATATATAAAAGTTTTTACCTAAGGAAACTTTATTGAGTATAGGCTAAAACAGATGGGGAGAATTGTAAAGTGTTTTTTTACCTGGGTTGTCCGTTTTTCGTGGGGTAAGACGAGGTCTAATCAGTGTTAGTATGCGGGGCGATCATAGGGGGCGGAGCCAAAAAAAGCCCCGATTCCGTGGAATCAAGGCTTCATATCCTGCTCGGTGATTTGCTGTTTGACGAACTGCTTGAACTGCTCCCTTAGCGGCGAATAGGGCTGATCGGCGTGATAGGCCATATAGGCTTTGACCGATTTACCTGCGGGACCGGGGGCGGGCAAGTATTGGAGACTTCCGGCGGCGAGCTCGCTTGCGATGCCGGACAAGGGGAAGAAGGAGATGAAATCCCCGTCCTCTACCGTGTGCTTGACCGACTCCGGCGAATTGATGATCATGCGCTCCCATAAATGGATTCCGCTCTCGATCGCGTAGGTCCGGGTGAAGTCCCGCATAAAAGAGCCTTCGGCATGCTGGATGAAGAAGTGTTGGGCGACCAGCTGATCGCTCAGCGATTTAAGGCTGGAGAAAGGGTGTCCCGGCGCAAAAATGACGACAAGCTCATCTTCCAGCAGCAGGTCTTCCTTGATGCCGGCAGCCGCAACGTCCTGTGAGTAATAAAAGGCAAGGTCCACTTCATGGTTGTAGTGCAGCTCCTGAACGGTCCGGCTGGGCTGAACGGTTAGCTCGATCTGGATGCCGGGATACTGCCGGCAGAACCGGTTGACGAGCCTGGGCAGATGAATCGTCCCCATCAGGCTGTCGGCGCCGATATGAAGAATGCCCTTGCCCAAATCGGCGTAGTCCTGCACGGCCTTCCGCGCCTCGGCGGCCAGCCCCGTCATTTTGACGGCGTAAGGGTACAACGCTTTGCCGGCGTCGGTTAAGAGGATGCGGCCCCGCCTGGACTCGAAGAGGGCGATGCCCAGCTCTTCCTCTAAGCTTTTCATATGAAAGGTGACGGTCGGCTGTTTCATATCCAGCTCTTTGGCTACGTCGGTTACCTTCTTATATTTTTCAATATAAACAAGGATTTGCAATTTTAACAAATTCAACGATGATTCCCCCTCGGTCACGTCCGATTCCTTTTTATTATAGAATTAATCTATGGATCCATAAAGATTATATTCTGATATTTATCTTTCTTTTTACAAAACGCATCATTTTACAAAATGATAGAGAACTACAATGAACTTGTCGGTAAACTTCATAGAGTTACACGGCAAACCAAAATGGGGGGAAACATTAGATTATGAAATTCAAAAAACCGTTACTTATGTTTTGTACGTTGGTCCTGGTACTCATGCTGGCTGCCTGCGGCAGCAAAAACGCGTCGGATAGCGGCAGCACTACGGGTTCGGGAACCGCAACTGAAGATAAACCGGCTGCAGAGGAAACGCTCAGCGGATCCGTTCTGGCTGTAGGCTCCACAGCACTCCAACCGCTAGTAGAGCAAGTCGCACAAAAGTTCATGGGTGAATCCCAATACTCTAAAATCCAAGTTCAAGTGCAAGGCGGCGGCAGTGGCACCGGCCTGACTCAAGTTTCCGGCGGCCAAGCCAACATCGGCAACTCCGACGTATTTGCTGAAGAAAAGCTGGATGCAGACAAAGCCAAAGAACTCGTTGACCATCAAGTGGCCGTTGTAGCCATGGCAGCTGTGACGAATCCTGACGCGGGCGTAGACAGCCTGACGAAGCAGCAGCTGGTTGATATTTTTACAGGTAAAGTGACGAACTGGAAAGACGTTGGCGGCAAGGATGAAAAGATCGTAATCGTCAACCGTCCTGCAAGCTCCGGTACCCGCGCAACGTTTGAAAAATATGCACTCGGAACGAAGACCGAAGACCTGCAAGGTTCGATCCAAGAAGATTCTTCCGGTACGGTGAAAAAGATCATTTCCGAAACGCCAGGTGCCATCGGATACCTCGCTCTGTCCTACCTGGACGACAAAGTGAAGACTCTGAAATATGACGGTGTGGAAGCAACGGAAGAGAACGTAGCCTCCGGTAAATACCCAGTATGGGCTTACGAGCACATGTACACCAAAGGTGAGCCTGCTCCGGAAGTGAAGGCGTTCCTGGACTACATGACTTCGGATGCTGTGCAAAACGGCGACGTGGTTGAGCTCGGATACATTCCGGCTTCCAAAATGGAAGTGAAACGCGACAAGGACGGCAACATCACGAAATAACATCAGGTTCCTTGAGCTCTCATGAAACACTGAATATGTACGACAAGAGGCGGAGAGACCAACTTCTGCCTCTATTTTCACTTTAGAAAGAAGGACAACGATGAAAGCTATAGATGAAAGGCCTGTAGGCATCGCTGACAACCCCCGTCCCGCACGGTTTAAAAAACATCATATGGAAGATTTTGCGGGACGCAGCTATACGACGATTTGCGCGATTCTGCTGATCGTCATTATTTTGTCCATCGTTTATTTTGTCGCTTCCAAAGGACTGGCGACTTTCTTCAAAGACGGCGTCAGCTTCAGCGAGTTTCTGTTTGGCTCCAAATGGGATCCGGACGGCAACCACGGCGAGCCGCAGTTCGGCGTCATGCCGTTTATTTTCGGCTCATTCGCGACTTCGATTCTGGCGGCGGTCATCGCCAGTCCGCTCAGCATCTGCGCATCGCTGTTCATGACGGAAATTGTACCGGGCTGGGGCAAAAAGCTGCTGCAGCCGGTCATTGAGCTGCTTGCCGGAATTCCATCCGTCGTATACGGATTTGTCGGCCTGACGGTCATCGTTCCCGCCCTGCGCGACATGTTTCCCGGTCAGGGGATCGGGATCGCCGCGGGCTCGATCGTGCTGTCGGTCATGATCCTGCCGACGATTACGAGTATCGGAACCGACGCTCTGTCCTCGCTGCCGCGTGGGCTCAAGGAGTCTTCGTATGCACTCGGCGCAACGCGCTGGCAAACCATCTACAGAGTTATTCTGCCAACCGTGCTTCCTTCTATTCTGACCGGGGTGGTCCTCGGCATGGCCCGCGCCTTCGGGGAAGCGCTGGCGGTACAGATGGTCATCGGGAATGCACCGCATATTCCGCGGTCGCTGTTCGAATCCGCCTCAACGCTGACCAGCGTCATTACGCTGGATATGGGCAACACCGTCATGGGCACCGCGCACAGTAACGCGCTGTGGAGCATGGCGCTCGCACTCATGTTCATGACCTTTATCTTCGTCGTTATCGTTCGCCTGCTCGAAAGGAGAAATCGGATTTGAAAGCTAAAGCCGCTGACAAAATTGCAACAGCCATTATTGTGGTGTTTTCCTTATTGATCGTGGCGGTTCTGCTCGGACTGCTCGGATTTATTATGTATCGCGGACTCAGCCACATCAGCTGGCACTTCCTGACTTCGGTGCCCCAAACGATCCGGGAGGGCGGCGGCATCGGGCCGCAGCTGTTCAACTCCTTGTTCCTGCTGGTACTGACGCTTATTATTACAATTCCGCTGGGCCTGGGTGCCGGCATCTATATGGCCGAGTACGCCAAGCCGGGCAAAATCACCGGAGCGATCCGCCTCGTTGTCGAGGTGCTGTCCTCGTTTCCGTCCATCGTCGTCGGCTTGTTCGGTCTGCTCTTGATCGTCAACACGTTCGGATTTGGTTTTTCGCTCTTCTCAGGCGCGCTGGTGCTGACAATCTTTAATCTGCCGCTCATGGTCCGCATCACGGAGCAGGCGTTCCACAGCGTACCGAAGGAGCAGAAGGAAGCGGGACTAGCGCTCGGTTTATCAAAATGGAAAATCATCACGTCCGTGCTGTTTCCCGTCGCCCTGCCGAGCATCGTGACCGGTACGGTTCTGGCGGCAGGACGTGTATTCGGGGAAGCGGCGGCGCTCCTGTTTACCGCAGGGATGTCTACGCCGCGCCTTGATTTTACCAACTGGAACCCGCTGAGCCCGACGTCGCCGATCAATCCGTTCCGTCCGGCAGAAACGCTGGCCGTGCATATCTGGAAAATCAACAGTGAGGGCATTGCGCCCGATGCCGCGGAAATTGCCGCCGGCGCTTCGGCGGTGCTCGTGATCCTCGTGCTTGTCTTCAACCTGTTTGCCCGCTGGTTCGGCAACCTGCTCTACAAAATCATGACGGCATCCAAACGAATGGGATAGGAGAAATGAGCATGCAACAATCATCGACTACATTCCGCACTGAAAACCTGAGCGTGTTTTACGGGGCGTACGAAGCCGTGAAGAACATCAGCCTGACCTTCCCGGACAAGAGCGTTACCGCGCTCATCGGCCCGTCCGGCTGCGGGAAATCGACGTTTCTGCGGTCCTTGAACCGAATGAACGACGAGATCTCTCAAGCGGTGATCAAGGGGAAGATCTGGATCGGCGGGGAGGACATCAACGATCCTTCCACCGACGTCATTCAGCTGCGGCAAAAAATCGGAATGGTATGGCAGAAGCCGAATCCATTTTATAAATCCATTTACGAAAATATCGCTTTTGGACCGAAGTACCATGGCGTGAAAAATAAAAAAGAGCTCGACCAGATCGTCGAGTCCAGCCTGCGCAAAGCGGCGCTGTGGGACGAAGTGAAGGACCGCCTGAAGCAGTCCGCCTTGTCGCTTTCGGGCGGCCAGCAGCAGCGCCTGTGCATTGCGCGCGCCTTGTCGGTTAACCCGGGGATTCTGCTCCTCGATGAGCCGGCGTCGGCCCTCGATCCGGTTTCGACCTCGAAGGTCGAGGAACTGATCGTCGAGCTCAAGAAAGAGCTGAGCATCGTCATCGTGACGCACAACATGCAGCAGGCCGCACGGATTTCCGACTATACGGCGTATTTCTACCTCGGTACGCTGATGGAGCATAACGATACTGAAATTATTTTCACCAACCCGGCCAATGCCATGACCCAGGAGTATATCTCCGGACGGTTTGGATGAGCTGCCATTTGTTTGCACAGCAAAAAGCCGTCTCCCATCAGGAATGGGGGACGGCTTATTTGTTTTATAAAGGTTAATACGGTCCGGGGTCCCAGCAAGGATTTGAATCCCTGTTGGAGCAAAAACTCCGCTTTATGGGGAGGGTTAGCGGACGATCATCACCGGACAGTGCGCATGCTGGACGACGCTGTGGCTGACGCTGCCGATCAGCATTTCCGACACGAGGCCCATGCCCCGGCTGCCCATCACGATCAGGTCGGCCGACTCTTCCTTGGCCGTCTGGCAGATGACCTTGGCCGGATCGCCGGTTTTGCTGACCGTGCGGAAGGCGACTCCCGAGCGGCTCGCTTCTTCGGTGGCCGGGGCGAGGATTTTTTCGCCTTCCTGGCGGATGTGCTCCTCCAGATCTACGCCCACCGGCGGTTCATTGATGGAAACGGTCGGGCTGACGTGCAGGACCACGAGCTCGGGAGCGGTATTCAGGCTCTGCACAAGTGATACGGCGGAATCCACCGCATGCCGGGCATGCTTGGATCCGTCGACGGGTACGAGAATACGTGAGTACATATAAGAACCTCCTTAATGGCCTTCTGCCCGGTCAACATGGGCAAGCTTGCGGCGGGATACGAGAAGGGCGACGACGCCAAGGAAGACCATGACGGCACCGAAGTAGAACGGCGTCTCCGCATGGTACCACTCGGACAGCTTGCCGGCGAGCCATGGAGAGACGGCACCGCCGAGGAAGCGGACGAAGCTGTATGCTGCGGAAGCGACGGAACGCTCCACCGGAGCGGCCTGCATGACGGCCGTGGTGATCAGCGTGTTGTTGATGCCCAGGAAGATCCCGGCCACGATGACGCAGACAATAACGGTTTGTGGCGAGTGATTATACGTGCCGATGCCCATAATGAGCAGCACGATCGTAAACAGCGTAAGCACCGCTGCAATGGACGACACGACGCTGAAGCGCTTCTGCAGCTTCGGAGCGACGAATACCGACGTAAAGGCAAGCAGAATGCCCCAGCCGAAGAAGACATAACCCAGGCCATGCTCATCCAGGTCCATGACGTACGGCGAGTACGCCATCAGGGTGAAGAAGCCGAAGTTATACAGGAATGCTGTAATCCCAAGGATCAGCAGGGCAGGATAGGACAGCGCCTTGAACGGGTCGGCCAGCGTGCTGGCTTTTTTCGGCTTGGGCACGTTCGGGAGCATAAACGTAACGAAAATAAATCCGATGGCCATGAGAACGGCCACGCCGAAGAACGGTCCGCGCCATGAGATGGAGCCCAGCTCGCCGCCCAGCAGCGGTCCGACGGAAATCCCGAGACCGAGCGCGGCTTCGTACAAAATGATCGCTTTGGCTGTGCCGGACGTGGACAACCCGACGATCGCGGACAGCGCGGTGGCGATGAAGAGGGCGTTGCCGAGTCCCCAGCCGCCGCGGAAACCGACGATCCCGCCGATGGAATTCGACAGACCGCCCAGCGCCGCGAAGATGACGATGAGCAGCATCCCGGTCAGCAGCGTCTTCTTGATGCCGATCCGGCTGGAAATGACGCCGGTAATCAGCATCGCTACGCCGGTTACCAAGTTATAGCTCGTAAACAGGAGCGAAACCTGGCTCTTGGATGCGTGCAGCTGCTCGGCGATCGCCGGTAGAATCGGGTCAACCAGGCCGAGGCCCATAAAGGAGATGATGCAGGCAAAAGCGATCGCCCATACCGCCTTCGGCTGGGACAACAGCCCTCCTTGGCGCTGTTCCAGCTCAAGGGGCTGCGAAGCATTGGTTTTCATAAGTAACATTACCTCCATTTTGATGAATCATGTATTTTCAAATTTTCATGAATCTCCACAACAAAAAAACGTCTGTCGACGCCCTTGCATAGACGCGTGCAGCGGCTTCAGCTTTCCCGGGAATCGGTTTCCTCGTCGAATTTGCGGATGAAATCATCCAGCCGCTTCTGCGTCTGTTCCAGCTCCTGCTGCATAAGGCGCATTTTATCCACTTTGGTGCGCAGCATCTGAAGCTGTTCTTCCAGCATCTCGCTCATATGGGTCAATTGCTGCCTCCGATGAGCCCGGCTGGTCATGTCGTGGTAAGTTTGGTGGTGCAGCTTGTAAGCGTCCGATACGGATAAGTACGAAACCAGCTCCTGCAGGCTGAAACCGAGAATTTCTTTGGCATTGACGATCTTCTTCAAGTACTCGATGTCCTCGCGGGTATAGAGGCGGGTGCCTCCTTCGCTCCGTTCAGGGGTCGGAAAAACGCCGATCTCTTCGTAATAGCGGATCGTTCGCTTCGTCAAGCCGCACTCTCGGGCGACATCGTCGATTTTATATTCATCCATTTCCTTCCTCCCTCAAAGATTCCCGGGTAACATTACCCATTGTAATCCTGACTAACGTTAACGTCAACGTTAAATTTATGAAAAGGAATAGATATTCCTCACGTCCTGTTTTTCGTAGAATGCAGTTGTCGGCTTAGTATGCCCGGCATCCTCCGTTTATGTGCGGAATCCGTGCGTGACCGGGTGAAGGGCTATTTCGTTGAACATTTCCTTATGTTTCACGGTCGAAAGGCATGGCAGTGCGGAGTGCTCAGAGGGTGATGGGGGAGAAGAGGGCTGGGGCTTTTATAGCTGTTATCTGGAACAGTGAAGGGAGCGTGGCGAATTGGCGTGTTGAGCGGCGCTTGATTGTCTGTACACATAAAAAAGCTGCCCCACACCGCGCAGCGGTTAAGGGACAGCTTTCTAAATTAAGGCTGATAAGTTGGCTATTCGGCGGACGTTAAGCGCGAACGACGCGAACCTGGTCTGCTTCCAGCTCGACACGAATCTCCTTAACGTCTTCGTCGTCCAGCAGCAAATCGGTGATGCCGTCTTCCACATGCTGCGAAATAACGCGGCGGAGCGGACGGGCGCCAAAGGCCGGATCGTAACCCAGTTCGGCCAGCTTGCGTTTCGCTTCGCCGGTCACGTCGAGGGAGATGCCGCGCTCCGACAGGGTGGCCGATACTTCGCTGAGCATATTGTCGACGATCGTTACGAGGTCTTCTTCCTTAAGCGAAGCAAACGGTACGATGCCGTCGAAGCGGTTCAGGAATTCAGGCCGGAAATAGCTGCCGAGCGAATCAAGAATCGAACGGGTCTGCTCGGATTTGGCGGTGAAACCAACCATGATTTTCTTATCGGCGGCCGTGCCGGCGTTAGAAGTCATAATGATCACCGTATCCTTGAAGCTTACCGTACGCCCTTGGCTGTCGGTCAGACGGCCGTCATCCAGCACCTGCAGGAACATATGCTGCACGTCCGGATGCGCCTTCTCGATCTCGTCGAGCAGGATAATGCTGTACGGGTTGCGGCGTACGCGTTCCGTAAGCTGGCCGGCTTCTTCATGACCGACGTATCCTGGTGGCGAACCGATCAGCTTGGAGACGGAGTGCCGCTCCATGTATTCGCTCATGTCAAGGCGAATCATCGAATCGGTGCTGCCGAACAGTTCTTCGGCCAGCGCTTTGGACAGTTCGGTCTTGCCGACACCGGTCGGACCGACGAACAGGAAGGACGCAATCGGCTTGGAGTCGCTGCGCAGTCCGGCGCGTCCGCGGCGAACGGCTTTGGCGACCTTGTCGACGGCTTCGCCCTGGCCGATGACGCGGCTTGCGAGGCGGGCGGCCAGATTTTTCATCTTGCCGCGCTCATCCGCCTGCAGCTTGCCGACCGGGATGCCGGTTTTACGCTCGATGATGTTCTGGATATCCTCGACGGTTACTTCGAGGACCTCTCCGGCAGCGGCATTCCCGTTCAGACGCTGCTGCAGGTCGGCTTCCTCGTCGCGCAGCTTGGCGGCGAGCTCGTAGTTTTCATCGCGGGCGGCCGCGTCTTTCTCGATGGTGATCTGTTCCAGACGGGCGCGGATCTCGTCCGCACTGCCGACCGGAGCCCGCAGATTCAGCTTGGCACCCGATTCGTCGAGCAGGTCGATCGCTTTATCGGGCAGGAAGCGGTCCTGGATATAGCGGCTGGACAGACGCACGCACGCTTCAAGCGTTTCGTCCGGGTAGCGTACGCCGTGGAACTGCTCGTATTTCGGACGCAGCCCTTTCAAAATTTCGATCGTTTCCTCGGCAGTCGGCTCGTCGACGGTCACGGGCTGGAAGCGGCGCTCCAGCGCGGCGTCTTTCTCGATCTGACGGTATTCCTTAAGCGTCGTGGCGCCGATGACCTGCAGCTCGCCCCGTGCCAGCACCGGCTTCAGGATGTTGCCGGCGTCCATGGAGCCTTCCGCGGAGCCCGCGCCGACCAGCAGATGGATCTCGTCGATGAACAGCAGAACATTCTTACGCTGCTCCAGCTCGGCGATCAGCTGCTTGACCTTTTCTTCGAATTGCCCGCGAATGCCGGTTCCCGCTACGAGGGAGGCGACGTCGAGCGAATAGACTTCCTTGCTCAGCAGCTTCGCCGGCACGCTGCCCTCCGTAATGCGCAGCGCCAGCCCTTCGGCGATGGCCGTCTTGCCGACGCCCGGTTCGCCGATCAGCACCGGATTGTTTTTGTTCCGGCGGTTCAAAATTTCGATGACGCGGTCGATCTCCTCATCGCGGCCGATGACGTTGTCGATCTTGCCGCCGCGCGCCGCGTCGTTCAGATTGCGTCCTAGCTGATCCAGCAGACCGCCGCCGCGCCGTCCGCCCTCTTGAGCGGCTGCTCTCGGAGGCTGCTGCGCCGCGCCGGATACCGGCTGGCCGGATTGCATGAAGCCGCGGAACAAATCTTCCAGCGGAGAAGAATAGCTGCCGGAAGGACCAAAGCCGGCCGCAAACGGCACGCCGCCGTTTACTTTGGCATAGCAATCTTCGCAAAGAAACAATTTCTCGGATTTATGGTTGACAGTGAGGCTCAGACCTACGGTTGCCTGGTTATGATTACAATGTTGACAGCGCATGAAGGCATGCCCCTTTCGTTAGTTAATGGAATAATCAATCTTTGGATACTTCATCTGGATGTCCTAATCAGGAAAACGGCTGCCCGCGCCTTGCGGGAGCAGCCGCCGGAATAAAGGGATAAAAGTCAGAACTTCCGTCAGGACAAAGACGGCCGCACCGAAAGTCAAACTCCTTAAGAGGTTGTTCAGACGGTATAAGTTTGATCTTTTGCTCTGACTTTGACTTTCTTTGACCTTATTATACCTCACTTGGAACACATGTCAACAGGTTTTCAGTTATTTTTCGTAAGTATATAGAAAAAGGTTTGAGAGAATGTATGGTTCGGCGCTTCGGCTTGCTTGAGGCGGAAAAAGCGGTTGGAAGGCAAAAGAAAAACGTCTGTCGATGTACATTCGAAGAGTGTGGCACATTTAGCGGATACTTTTTTTGCGATATAACCGAGGCCCGGGTCTCCCGAAGCATGAAAAAAGCCCTGCCGTCCGGAATGTCTCGGTAACAGCAGGGCGTGCCTTGTATGATCAATGCGGTGAATAAGCCAAAAGTGTCATGATTCCTCGTCTTGCAATATGCAGTCGGCAAACAAAATGAATTTCGGGATGCGGAAAAACTGTTCCGCCCGGTCCTGGAAGCTGGCTGACGGCAGCGTCCCTTGGTGCAGCCATTTCCGGAACGTTCCGGGATGGATGTCCATCCATTCGCTGACGTCGCTGACGGACAGGTCGTGAACCATGCACAGCCCCGTTAGTATTTTGTTGCTGACAGGCGACCGGGTCAGCGTCCGGCGCATGAAGCGCGAAGAGGATGGCTGACAGATGATCGGGCTTGTGGATGTGACGGTATGATTAAACAGAATGTGATGCGGATAGCCCAGGTATTGGCATACCTTGTCCAAATTCTTTTTTCCCGGAATCCGTCCTTCATATACCCAGGCGCTCACGCTCCGGGAAGAAACCGAAATGTCCTCAGCCAGCTGGGACAGCTTGATATCGTTGGCCATCAGGACGGCCAGCAGCACGCGGTTGCGGATTTGGCAGCGGGATGGCTTGCGGAAGCGTTTGACGCGGATTCCTTTTCCTAAGTATTTGCGATTGATCAGAGACCACGCCTGAATGGAATGCGGTTCTTGTTGTTTAGGCATATTTCCTCCGATGATTTTTCTTAAAATTCTACAATAGTTTCGGCTACGTTTTCAATAGTGCTATCGCCTGTTTCTGCAAGGTCCCGGTTTTCAGCCGAATGACCCGGGAATCTACGGTATCCCGTTGTCAAGTGAATAATAGGAACTATTTTTTCACTTCAACCCCAAAATGCTTCCAATTCAGTCATCAAACTGTTACCGAATTGAAATTGAACTCGCCAGCCGGGAAGGGTACAATGCAAGGGTGCTAGATTACTAGATTCGCGTATCTATGACATCTTAGCCAAATCCGAGAGAAAAAGGTTGGTAGATTATGTTGAAAAAGAAGTTGCATTACTCGAAATGGCTCTTATCATTCCTGCTTGTTTTTAGCACTGTACTTTCGGCAGAAGGAGGGCTGGCTACAGCCGCGGGCAGCACGGCGTCCTCTGTCAAGGCTTCCGTCTTTGTCGCTGTTAATGACAAACTGATCACTTACGACCAGCCCCAGCCGCTTATACATAACGGTACACTGTTTGTACCCGTCGCCTCTACGGTTTCCCAAATGAATGCGTCGGCGAAGTACGCCGCAGGCAAGCTGACCATTTCGCGCGGAAAGCAGGCACTTGTCCTGACGGTTCCCGGGAAGGACGCCATTCTGAAAAACGGAAGAACGCTCGTCTCCCTGCGGAAGCTGACCGACAAGTTCGGCTATCAAATTTCCTACAACGCTGCACAGTCGCTGTACCGTGCGGTGAACAGTTCCGCCTCCTTGACGGACCATCAGCTGGCGCTGAAATACAGCACGTATATCAAGGAACATAAGAAGACGGCTGTCCAGAAGCCTTCCACGGGGAACGGCACGACGGCGCAGCAGGGCAGCAAAGTGATCTACATTACGTTCGACGACGGTCCGAATGCAGGTACGACCCGCCTGCTCGACGTGCTGGACCGCAATCAGGTGAAGGCGACCTTCTTTATGCTGGGAAATAATATCGCTTCGCATCCGTCCGCTGTCCGCAGGATCGTGAAGGAAGGGCATGGGGCCGGCCTGCACGGCATGAGCCACCAGAAAAATACGTTCTACGCTTCACCTTCGTCCGCGCTGGGTGAGATGAACACCGATAACGACAAGCTGCACGCCGCTGCTGGCGTTTACACGAAAATGATCCGCCCGCCTTATGGAAGCAAGCCGTATTTTACTCAGAGCTACCGGGATTTGACGGCTTCTTACGGCTACCATCTGTGGGATTGGAACATTGATTCGGACGACTGGCGCTACAAGAGCAATCCGCAGACGATTTATAACAACGTGCTGAGAGATGTGAAGGCCATGAAGAAGAGAGGGGTTACCCCGATCGTGCTCTTCCATGACCAGACGGCGACCACGTCGATTCTGGACAAGCTGATCAAAGCGCTGAAAGCCGAAGGTTACACGTTCAAGCCGCTGACCAACAGCACGCCGCCAGTCAACTTCTGGAACGACAAACGGTAAGACCAATCGCCCTGCAAATCTATGAAATAGGCCCGTGATGGAAGATATCCGGCTGCGCAGATTCCTCTCTCCTTTCATACTCATATAAGAGATGGTAGGAAAGGAGGGGCTGTGAGATGAATCATCTGGCTGTTAACGGCATCAGTGCGGCCGCTGGCGGAATTCTTACCGTTGTATTGGGAGGGTGGGATCAGCTGCTTACGGTGTTTCTGATCACCATACTCATCGACTATGCAACAGGGGTTCTGGCCTCCATCAAGGAAGGATCCGGCTTGGACAGCCAGGTCGGATTCTGGGGTCTTACCCGGAAAGCGCTGATGCTGCTCGTCATCGTCCTCGCGCACCAGATGGACGTGCTGATCGGCAGCGGGAGCGACGTCATCAAGACGGGGGCGATCTATTTTTACATGTCCAACGAACTCATATCGATTACCGAAAATTACGGACGGCTTGGCCTGCCTCTTCCGGATAAAATCCGCCAGCTCATCGCCGTTTTGCGAAATAAAGACAAAGGTGACGGTCCCGATCTGTGACGGTTCTTCATGTTTCCTTTCCCTGAGGGGGAGGATATGGTATATTTTTCTCAGTACACTTTTCGAATGGGACAAGGAGCATGATACCATGATTAAGCATATCGTCTTCTTTAAATTAAAGGACAGATCACCGGAAAGTATTGAACGCACCGCCTCGGTCCTCCGCAATATGGAGGGGAAGATTCCGCAGCTCGTATCGATTGAGGTTGGACTCGATGTCATCCATTCGGAACGTTCTTTTGATATCGCGCTGGTAACGGAGCTTGCATCGCTGGAAGATTTGCAGGCTTACCAGGTTCATCCTGAGCACCAGATCGTGATCCGCCACATCAACGAAGTGAAAGACGTATCCGTGAGTGTGGACTACGAATTCTAAAGAATAGGAAGAATGGGACATGAGCGATTTAGAATATCCAATGGAGACCTTATTCCTGCTCATCGTATTTATTGCGGCCTTGTTTGTCATGTTATTCTGGCTGAAGCGCCGCGGAAAACGGGACAAATAAATTTCCACATCATGGAGGTAAGGCCGTGTATTACGTGAACCAGGAACAAATTCAGCGGCGTCTGGAAGCGATTCCGGATATCGTGGAAGCATTGAAGCAGGTTGCCGGGAATTGGGATGGCGGGATTGTGTCCGGTTTCGTTCAGGAACGGGCGCTGCATTTGGCCATCGAGGTCGTAACCGATGTCGGCAGCTATTTAATTGATGGATTTATTATGCGCGACGCAAGCAGCTACGAGGATATCGTAGAAATTACGCATGAGGAGCGCGTGTTTGATGATGAAGTGTTTGCCGTGCTGGCGGAGCTCGTCAGTCTCCGCAAACCGTTGGTGCAGGAATATTACGCATGGGACCGGAGAAGCCTGCACAAGCTGACACCGGTTTTGCCGGACATTCTCGAACAGTTTTCCGTGCAGGTGCGTGATTATTTGAAGCAGGAGCTGGGTGCGTAATCCGGTTCTCCGCCGCAGTGACATAGGTTGTTATTGGCCCGTCCATGGGAATGGACGGGTCTTTTTGTGTTTCTGCAAATTTTTTTAAAAAATAGCGCCCATTTTGTGTCAAGACAACCCCGCCCTGCTTATAATACACCATCAACTAGGCATTAGCCCGGCTGGGCGAAGGGAGTGAAACATCATGGCGGAATGGGGCTATATACTCATCGCTTGCGGATTTATCATGTTCGCTGTTGTGGCAATGATCCTTCTACATACGCTGAGGAGAGTACTGCTGCGGGCGGAATCCGTTCTGGGGAAGGCGGGAGCCGACATGACACAGCTGGCTGCAGAATCCAGGGAGCTGCTGACACAGGCATCTTCAACACTGTCGCTTCTGCATGAGCGGGTGGAAGACATCGAACCGTTCAGTTCATCGCTGCGGCTGGCTGGCGAAACTTTAACCGGCACGCTGGAGCGGGTGGATTCGATTTCGAAGCTCGTCACCGATTCCGCCATGGAGCGACTGGAGAAAGCCCACCGCGATAACGAGCTTCGGCTCGCGGAAGCGTTCCGTTGGCTGGATGTGGGGCTGTCGGTATGGCACTCCTGGAAGCAGGAGGCTTACCCGCCGGGAACGGTGCCATCAAGCGAAAGGGAGAGATGAGATATGAAGGAAAAGAATAAAAGCCTGCTGTGGGGCGCATTGGTCGGAAGTATTGTAGGGTCGGTAACCGCGCTGCTGCTTGCGCCGAAATCCGGGAAAGAACTGCGTCAGGATATTGCGGAGGGCGCACGCACGGTTGGCGGCAAAACCCAGGAATGGGCCGGTAAGGTTAAAGATACCGCAGGCAACGTCATCGCCGATATCCAGTCCTGGCGCAAGTCCAAGGCTGAGGGGGAAGAAGCCGGCGAATTGGCCCAAATCTCCTCTTTCTCGGAAGAAACCGCTGGCGAGCCCGATGAGTTCGAAGATCTCGATTTGACCGACGCTGAAGCGAAGCGGGACTAATTTGGAAGCAAGCATGGATTCAGAAACGTAAAACGCAGGCCCACTCCTGGTGTCACCCGGGAGCAGGGCCTGTTTTTCCATATTTTCAGGTGCGATGCCGCGGTTGTCCGAAAAAACGAAATGGGTTAAGATATGAGGTACGTTTTGTTGACGGTTTTCATATGGTAGCTACAGAGAGAAGAAAACGAGAAGGAAGCGGTGTGTTCGTGCAGCAGGCAATCGCAATTTTAGACTCGGGTGTGGGCGGGCTCACCGTGGCCAAAGAGGTCATGAGACAGCTCCCACGGGAAAAAATCATATATTTTGGAGACACCGCCCGCACCCCTTACGGACCCCGTTCGTCCGATGAAGTGAGAAAATTTACGGAGCAGATCGTCGATTTTCTGATCCAATTCAGTCCCAAGACGATCGTGATCGCCTGCAATACGGCGACAGCTGCGGCGCTGGACTATATTTCCGGAAAAGTGCCGATTCCGGTCATCGGGGTAATTCATCCCGGAGCCAGAGCCGCCATCAGCGCGACCAAAACCGGTCAGGTGGGTGTCATCGGGACCGTCGGTACGATTCGCAGCGGGGCCTATACCACCGCGCTTCAGCAGCTGTCGCCTTATGTCAAGGTGGTTAGCCAGGCTTGTCCGGATCTGGTTCCGCTCGTGGAGCAGGGCTTGTTCCGCTCGGAAGAAACGACGGCGATCGTGGAAAGGTCGCTCGCGGGAATCCGCCAATCCGACATCGATTGTCTGATTTTGGGATGCACGCATTATCCCTTTTTGAAGGATACGATCCAGGAAGTGATCGGCAGCAGCGTCAAGCTGATCAGCTCGGCGAACGAGACGGCACGTGAAATCAGCACCATTCTGTATAATCAAGGGCAGCTCGCCAGCCGGGAGGAGAGCCCGGTCCATCAGTTTTTTTGCAGCGGCGACCCCGAAATGTTTAAACGGATCGCAAAGCTGTGGCTGGGGGAGCAAATCCGGCGGACGCCGGTCGTATGGCAGGTCTCCAAATTTGATGAATAAGGATTTTGGATGGTCTCAAATCCGTAAGCCGCCTTCAGGGTGACTTACGGATTTTTTGGATATAAAGAAGTCGCGGCATTCCTATCGTGTGAAAACTCCGTTTAAATGGAGTCTGGCTTCCTTGAGGTTTGGCTTAGAGTGATCGTAGGAACATTTTACGTACATGCCCTTATCATCGATTTCAACAGGGCGTTAGGGATCGTTTTTACCGCATGGGCCAAGCTCTCTGGGGCATACAATGTTACGAATGGTGATGATGACTGCGGTCTAGTCCCGCGGAAAGGAACGATGCCATGCAGCAGTATACTGTGAAGAAAGGCGACACCCTGAGACGCATCGCCGCAAGCAGGGGGTTATCGGCGAGTCATATTATCAATGCCAACCCTTGGGCTTCCGACCAGCCCTATTTAATTCCGGGGCAGATTCTGTACCTTCCCTCTTCTCCGCGTAGAAGGTATGAGGTTCAGGCCGGCGATACACTGGACCGCATCGCTGCGGCCTTTCAAACCCGGGAAGAGGCGATCATGGAGATGAATCCCGGCATTTCGCCGCATGTTCTTCCCGAAGGGCGCGTCCTGGTGCTTCCTCCGTCCGAACGGACGGGTATCGTCCAGCTTCTGGGAGAATACGGTTACCGTCAGATGAAGGATGATATCCGGCAGTTGGCGGCGTTCTATCCTAAGATCGAAACCGGATCGATTGGAGAGAGCGTACTCGGAAAACCGCTTCCGTATGTAAAAATCGGGGAAGGCGGCAAACATATACATGTGAACGCTTCCATCCATGCAAACGAATGGATTACGACGCCGTCCGTCATGCGTTTCATCGAGGAATACGTCTGCAGTCTGCAATGCGGGCAGCGCTGGAACGGCTATGATCCCGTGCAGTGGTACCAGCAGTGCACGCTCTGGGTCGTCCCGATGGTCAATCCGGACGGCGTGGAGCTGGTTCAGGAAGGGATTCATCCTGGCCATCCGTATTACAGGCAGCTGACGGAGTGGAACGGCTGCCGCCGCGACTTCCGGCATTGGAAGGCCAATATTCACGGCGTGGACCTGGGCGATCAGTTCCCGGCCCATTGGGAGGAAGAGGTGCAAAGGCGGGGCAAACGGTCTCCGTCCCCCCGGGATTACCCGGGTACCGCTCCGCTGACGGAGCCGGAAGCGGCGGCGCTGGCGGCCTTTACGCTGGAAACGTCGCCCGATGCGGCCGTATCTCTGCACAGCCAGGGGCAGGAGATTTACTGGAATTACCGCAACTATGAGCCCAAGGAGAGCCGGGAATGGTCAAGGCGCCTGGGCCAGGTCAGCGGCTATCGTCCCGTGAAGCTGGAAGGCAGCGACGCCGGCTATAAAGACTGGTTTATCCAGCATTTCCGCCGTCCCGGCTTTACTGTCGAGGTCGGGTTGGGCAAAAACCCGCTTCCGCTTGAGGATTACGATCAAATCAGCCTGGACGTCGGTTTGATTCTTGCTGAACTCATGTCATTGTGAAAAAAATATTGAAACATTTTCTGCAAGATTACGTATGATATGATTAAGGGAGCGGACGCTGTGTTAGGTTTAAGTAGAGACCGGCGATCGTTTCCTTTTTTCGCGCAAGAGCTCGTCCGGGTCCGGATGGATCCGTACTACACATATACAAGAAGAGGAGGGAAAGGCATGAAATGGAGAAGACTGCTGTCGCTGCGGCGCTGGTCCCACATGTTCTCCCGGATTTGGCGCTACCTGATGTCACCTCAAGTGGCCATTACGGACAAGCTGCTGTTTCTCGTTCCGGTGGTGCTGTATTGGGTGCTGCCCGACGTTATGCCGTTTATCCCGATTGACGATATAGGAGTCACGATGCTGATGACGGGATGGTTTGTCTCCCGGATGGATAAAAAATACCCTGGTCTGCTGGACAACGGTACGATTCATCCGCCCAAGGGTCCGGTGCGCTGAGGCTTCTTGCCATCCTATATCCGATACTGTACAATCAATAGTTACAAATAGAATGAACTCAAGAAATTTATGTTGAAGAGCTTGGATAAGCTGTTACAACAGGGGTTCAATTCGGAACTTGAGTTCAATCTATACCGTATGTAAAACTGACCTTACCTATAGGAGATGTAGCCGATGAAATGCAAAATTACCCGCAATGCGGCCAAGGTGCTTAAAAAAGAACTCGAGAAGGAAGAAAACCGCGATCTGAAGCTTCGCGTGCTCGTGACCCACGCCCATGGCGACCATGCGCACTACGGCCTGGATATGGACAAGCCCAAGGATTCGGATGAAATCGTCAGCACCGATAAGGAAATCGATGTGCTTCTGGACAAGAATGAGCCGCTTCTTGACGGCGTCAAAATCGACTATTTGTATTTTCCGCAGGAAGGCTTTGTGATCACCAATCCATCCCAAGGCAATCACGGCGATCATTAAGGCGCTCTTTTTTTGCGAACCTGAGCGCAGAGATGTGGTGGAAAATGGTGGATTCCCGGATTGCTGCATAGTTCCGCTCCTCCCATACCATTCTAAGGACGGGTAGGAACTTTGTAGTGAAGGGAGAGCAACTGTTTATGACAACACGTTACGATTCCAGTCTGCAATCACAAAATTCGGTATCCCAGGCTCAAAACGCGGTGGAGAAGCTCCACAACGCGGTTTCCTCGGCTCTGTCCCATCCGACCGGGCAAATGATCGAGCAGGCGCACAACCGTCTGGCTCATACGGAACAAGCCGTACGTCAAGCTGGCCTGGCGGAGAACCGTCAAGCTGTCGAATTGGCTGAAGAAATGCTGGCCGAGGAGAAGAGCCGTTTGGCGTCACTGACGTCCGAAGAAGGGAAATCGAATTCGTAGGTTCCTGTCTGAACCCGTGAAGCGCACTGCGCTTTGCGGGTTTTTTGCATGTCATCATTCGGGATTCGGGTCAAATCCATACAGCGGGAGTGCCGACCCTATTGAAAGGGCTTTTTTGGGGCCCGTCCCTGATTATGCTATAATGAGGATTGTCTTCTTTAGTCTCCTCATTATTTCATAAGGAAGGTTGTGAGAGTATGAAGCACATTACCGATTGCACCATCCTGAATAACGGAGTTACGATGCCATGGCTTGGACTGGGCACTTACAAAGCCCAAGGGGACGATGTGTATAAGGCGGTAAAGCTGGCGCTGGAGATCGGCTACCGGAGCATCGACACCGCAAAAGTTTATGGCAACGAGGAAGAAGTAGGCCGCGCGATTGCCGAGAGCGGTATTCCGAGAGGCGAGCTTTTCGTCACGACCAAAGTGTGGAACGACGACCAGGGTTATGATTCCACACTCCGGGCCTTCGAAGGCAGCCAGAAGCGGCTTGGCCTGGAGGTCATCGATTTGTACCTGATTCATTGGCCTGGCAAAGACAAATTCAAAGATACGTGGAAAGCGATGGAGCGCCTGTATGAGGAAGGACAAATCCGGGCCATCGGCGTCAGCAACTTCCACGTTCACCATCTAAAGGATCTGATGCAGGACAGCAGGACGGTTCCTGCCGTGAACCAGGTGGAGCTGCACCCGCGGCTGATCCAGCAGGATCTGCAGGATTTCTGCGGCGCACAGGGAATCCAGCTCGAAGCGTGGAGCCCGCTGATGCAGGGCAAGCTTACCGACGATTCGACGCTGGCGGGCATCGCCCAAAAATACGGCAAAACGCCGGCCCAGGTTATCCTGCGCTGGAACATCCAGAACAAGATCGTCACGATTCCGAAGTCGGTTACACCTTCCCGGATACGCGAGAATGCGGACATCTTTGATTTCGAGCTGTCGTCCGACGAAATCAAGAAGATCGACAGCCTCAATCAGAACCGCCGCGTCGGCAGCGATCCGGACAAGCTTCTGTTCTAGCATAATCTTCGATATAAGCAGCAAAAACCCGGACTCCTTAAGGAGTTCCGGGTTTTTCATTTTGATTGAGCTCAGGGATCAGGTCATACTGCAAGGTTTCATCGGAGGTGTACAGCTCTTTTTTCGCCCGGTCGTAGCCGGCACGGCAAGTGCTGACATCAACCGTTTTGCCGGTCTCCAGACTATAGCAGCTGCCATCCTCGAACATGCCGCTTTGGGAGGGAATGTAGAAGCGTTTGCCGTCTGTATAAGCTCCGCTGCGCAGGACCACGAACCGGTCTTGGCCGTCAAACAGGTCATTTCCCATCATGTACTGGGACTTGGCGGAAATGCCCAGCAGGTGCAGGAGTGATGGCGCCATGTCCAGCTGTCCGGCAGGTTTGTCATACACCCCTGCGCCCTCCCCGTCCGGCAGATGAACGAGGAGCGGCACCTCGTTCATGATCTGCTCCATGTCCAAATCGGTCAGCCTTTTGCCCAGAAACTTCTCATAGACGTCTTTGTCCTTCACCGAATTGTCGTGATCCCCGTAGATATACAGGATGGTATGATCCCAAAGGCCGTCCTGCTTCAGCCGTTCCACTAACTGACCGAGCGCTGCGTCCACATAGTGGATCGCCTGCAGGTAATCTCCAAAGACGGTTCCGTCGAACTCGCCGACATTCAGCTCCTGCACGTCGTCCGGCAGCGAGAACGGATGGTGGGAGGAGAGCGTGATCAGAAACGAGTAGAACGGCTGCGGAAGCTGCTCAATTTGATCCATGGACTGCTTGAAAAAGGACTTGTCCCCAAGCGACCAGCCGAGAGGCTCGTCGATATCGTAATCCTTTTTGCTGAAAAACCGGTCGTAGCCCAAGGTTTCGTACATCGCATTCCGGTTCCAGAAGCTGCCGTCATAAGCATGGAACGCATTTGGCGTGTAGCCGTGCTCCTTCAGGATCGCCGGGAGCGAGTTGAACTGATGGTCAGCGTAGCGGATGAAAACTGAGCCGTACGGAACCGGATGCAGGGAAGTCTGGGACGAGAAATCCGCATCGGAGGTTCTGCCCTGGCCGGTTTGATGATAATAATGGCTGAAGTACATGCTTTCCTTCATGAGCCGGTTGAAGTTCGGCGTGATTTCCTGTCCGCCGATCTGCTTGCTGATCATGAAATTCATGAATGCCTCGGTCTGGATGACCATGACGTTGCTGCCCTTGTACTTGCCCAACATGGCGTCGTTCTCCGAACGCGTTGTATCTTTATGATCAAACCATTCCTGCACCTTGTCGACTTCGCCCGAAGCGAGCACGGGCTTTGGACCCAAATGCTCTTTACCGAAGCGGTATGCGTCGTATACATGAAAACCGAGCAGCCCGGTTACGTTATAAAGCGAAAGGTTCCACCAATTTCCGGTAAAAAGGCCGACAGCGTAGTAATCGATGTAGAACTTGAGCGGCGCAAACGTTACGACGCAGCCGATCACCAGGGCGGCGATCCCCGATGAGAAGCGGCGAGCGAATCCGGTCCTCCGGGTGGGTGATTTGCCGACCGTAAAATTCAGTGCCCCCCTTGCCGGACTTCGCCATCCTGACGGCTTCCATAACGCGATGACGGCCAGCAGCAGCCAATCCGCGGCAAACCATAGATCGCTCCAATGAAGCAGTGTCATGATGCTGTCCCCGAGGGAGTCCACCTGACTTGCCTGCATCATCACCGTAAAGGTGACCAGATCCTGAAAATATCGGTAGTACACCAAGTCCGTGTACATCAGCGCCGTAAGCAATAGGTTAACGACGATAAGCGCGATCCGCTGCCCGCGCCGGGGAAGCCATAAGGTCCAGAACGATACGAGGATCAGGGATCCGAGGCCGATGAAAAAGTCCAGCGGGTTGAAATCAATTTTGCTGATATGAAGTTTAAAATGGAAAAGAAGCAGCTTATATATCATGAACAGCAAAAATAGGCAGTATGTGAAGTAACGGGAGCGGATGAACCGCCCGAAGCCGCCATTTGAAGCGTGACTGGACATGCTGTATGAGTAGTTCAAATTGGACAACCTCCTGCTATAGCGTTGTAAATAGATCATGATAAGATATACCACAAAACCATATAGGAGCTGTCCAAGTGGACAGCTCCTGACAAAGCGGCAGCGTTTGTTACGAACGGCGGGGCGGAAGAGGCCCCAGGAATTGATAATATTGGCATTCGATGCGGCCGTTGAACAGCTTCCGCCGCTTGTCGGCCTTCCGGCCGAAGTAATGCTCGAACTGTTTGGTCGGGCTTAAGGCAAAGAAGGACCACGTCGGCAGCTGATTGGCCGTATTCCCCAGCGTGCGGACAAGTTTCTCGACTTCGGTCTTCTCGCTGAGCCGCTCCCCGTACGGCGGATTGGTAATCAGGCAGCCGTATTCCCCTTGCGGATGGGCTTTGGAGGCAGGGAGCACCTGAAAATCGATCTCGCCTGCGAGGCCTGCGCTCTTGGCGGCTGCTTTGGCGACTTCGATCGCCTTCGGATCGATATCGCTGCCGGTCAGCTGGAGCGGCTCATCGTCCTGCACCGCATCGAACGCTTCCTCGCGCGCCTCGCTCCACAGCTCCTCGGGAATGGCCGGCCAGTGCTCCGAAGGGAAGGAACGGCGCAGACCCGGCGCAATGTTCCAGCCGAGGAGGGCCGCTTCGATCAGGATCGTGCCGGAGCCGCAGCAGGGATCATACAGCGGCCGCGACGGATTCCAGCGGCTTATCTGCAGCAAAGCGGCGGCCATTGTCTCCTTCAGCGGGGCTTCGGTAACCAGCTTGCGGTATCCCCGCTTGTGCAGGGCCGGACCGGTCGTATCCAGCGTCAGCAGCGCCACGTCCTTGAGCAGATTGACTTCGATGACATAACGCGGACCGTTCTCCTGGAACCAATCGGTATGATAGCTCTGCTTCAACTTTTCAACGATCGCTTTCTTGACGATGCCCTGACAGGCGGGCACGCTGCTGAGCTGGGAGTGGTGGGAGCGGCCTTCCACGGGGAACTCCCCGTTCGCCGGAATCCAGTCCTGCCAGGGCAGCTCCTTGGTCCCTTCAAACAATTCGTCAAACGTCTTGGCGGGGAATTCCCCCATTTTGACGAGGATGCGGTCGGACGTCCGGAGCCACAAGTTGCAGCGGCAAATATCTTTGTAATCTCCGGTGAAATTGACCCTTCCGTTCTCGACTTGAACGTCGTTATAACCTAATTCCTTCAACTCGCGCGCGACGATGGCTTCAAGGCCCATCGGGGCGGTTGCAATCAACTGCAGCTCTGGCATGGTGCGTGTTCAACTCCATTATTCTTGTAGACTACCGTAAAAATTCATACAATGATGGTAGATCCTGCAGCAGCGTTCGGGTGCGGATCTTTGTTCATCCTCACATTATAGGATAATGTAAAGTCAATCACAAACATTTGTGTTCGTTACGTAAAAATTGCCGGGTCCGGTAGGAAAAAGGGGAAGTAGGAAAGTGAATCCAGAACAATATGCAGACCATTTTATCGAAAATGACGAGGTCCTGAATCGGGTCAAGCAGGTGACCGCCGAGAAAGGCATGCCCGAAATCGCCATCGCGCCGGGCTACGGACGGCTGCTGACGCTGCTGGTCAAGGCGACGGGAGCGGCCCGTGTCCTGGAGATCGGTGCGCTGGGCGGATACAGCGGCATTTGTCTCGCCAGGGGGCTTGCACCGGAAGGAACGCTTACGTCGCTCGAGCTGAAGCAGGAATTCGCGGACGTTGCGCGGGCCAATGTGACCGAAGCCGGGTTCGGCGGCCAGGTGGAATACCGGGTCGGACCGGCGCTGGACAGCTTGGCACAGCTGAAGGCGGAGGGGCAGAGGTTCGACTTCTTCTTTATCGATGCGGATAAGGAGAACTATCCGAATTACCTGGAATACGCGATCGAGCTGGCCAATCCGGGCGCACTGATTGCGGGCGACAACACCTTTCTGCGGGGTCGGACCCTCAACCCCGACAAAAACGGCCCTTCGGTGCAGGCGATCCGCCGCTTCAACGAAGCGATGGCGACCGACGACCGTTTGATCGGAACCATTCTCCCGGCTTATGACGGGCTGGCAGTGGCCATGGTCAAGTAAAACAGCAAACGAAAGCCCGATCCGGATGCAGTCCAGGATCGGGCTTTTTTCGATTGAAATGAATATGACGAGTGCGATAATTTCCTGAATGACAGCTTATTCGATTTCCGTGACCCCATAGGTCGTGAACCACGACTTGACCGTTTCAAAGTCGCTGCTGAAGGACAGGCAGAGCATCAGCAGGATGCGGGCCTGCTGCGGACTCAAGTTGTCCCCGGAAATGATGCCCTTTCCGCCGCCGTAGACGCTGCCGGAACCGGTCCGGGTCGTAGTGACGAAGACCACACCCTGCTCGACCGCCTTGCTGCGCGCCTTGCTCATCGAGGATGAAATGCCTCCGGCTCCGGTGCCTGCGGTAACGATGCCTTTGGCTCCTGCAGCGGTAAACCCTTCGATGGCTTCGCCGCCCGCGTCTTGATAGGAATAGGCGATTTCGGTTTTCGCCAGATCGGACTTTTTGATTTTGGCGAGGTCGAAGACCGGCTTGCCTTTGCCCGGCCCAAGCAGGGCCCGCTCCGGAGCCCGGTAGATGCGGATCGTCGTTTCATCGATATATCCGACGGCCCCGAGCATCGGCGTCTCGAAAGTGTCGACGCGGTAATCGTTCGTTTTCGTGACCCCGCGGGCGAGATTGATCGTGTCATTCAGCATGAGGACGGTGCCGAACGAGGCGGTCCGGCCGCTTGCCGACAGCTTGATGGCGTTATAGAGGTTCGCTTTGGCGTCGGAGCCGACGACCGTCCACGGCCGCATGGATCCCGTAATGACGACCGGCTTATCGCTTTGAACGGTCAGATCCAGGAAGTAGGCGATTTCCTCCATCGTGTCGGTGCCGGAAGTGACGACGACGCCGTCGTAGGATTTGAGCGCTTCGTCCACGGCCTTGGACAGGTCGTACAGATCGGCCATCGAATAGGCGGAGGAGCCCGAGTTGCCGAATTGGAGCGTTTCGACGTCGGCGATTTTTTGCTTGTCCGGGAGCTCGCTCACCATTTGCGCGATAGGAATGCTGCCCGCCTTGTAATTTTGGAAGCTGGTCTGGTCGACGGACTGCCCGGCGATGGTGCCGCCTGTGGCGATCACCAGCACGTTAGGCAGCTTGGAGGCCTTGTCGGCATCGGTGACCGGCGGGATGGCCGTGTTGCGAACCGGGGCGGTTGTGCCGGTTGTCGTTGTGGTTGCAGGTGCGGTTGCTGCTGCAGGGGTGGTAACTGCTGCTGTCACTCCATTGGCTGCTGCCGCGTCGGCGAATACGCTGCTTGCCGGTGCGGCGAAGAGGGACAGTGCCGTCAGCGCAGATGCATGAATCAGGGACCACTTGCCGAATTTTCTTTTCTCCATTAATCGATCAGCTCCTCATGTTTATGTAATGGTTATGTAATAAAATCTAAGATGATCATATATTGTGTTAGGTTATATGACAAATAAAAAGGATCAGCGTGTAAGCGCTTGTTATCGAAGAGAATGGTAGATAATAACCCTTTTTGTTGGTGATTTAGTACAATTCTCAAAATAATTGGAGTTTGATTTACGTTGTGGAATGGAGTGGGAATAGTCCTGTGGGTACTATTTTGTGTTATATTACATTACATATCTTAAAATCGGGACTTTAGTTAGGGGAAACGGAATATATACGAAGGAGTTTGTCATTTATCATGGGAGGTTACTTTCCGGATTAGGCCTTCAGAACATTTTTCAATGGGGGCTTGTTCCTTGCGGTCATACGGCAAGAAAAAAAGACGGCCGCAGAGTCACTTGTGTGACCCTGCGGCTGTCCCTTTCCCGCGCATCGGCGGCAGTTTAGCGGTACTGCGGCGTGTTGCTGCGCTTGTACAGCTTCAGCCGCACCCAGACCATATTCAGCAGCAGCAGGCTGCCGGAAATGATGAACAGTCCTTCGATGCCGATAAATCCCGACAGGAATCCGCCGACGAGCGCGCCCAGCATATTGCCGAGTGCGAGCGTGCTTGTGTTGAAGCCGAAAGCCCGGCTTTCCATGCCTCCAGGCGTGTAGGAGCGGATGAGGGCATTGACGCTTGGCAGCAGGCCGCCCATAAAGATGCCCATCAGGAAGCGGACGACGATCAGCTGCCATACACTCTGCACGAACGCCTGCGGGATCAGGCACAGTCCTGCGCCGATCAGGGCGTAGGTCAGAATGCGGTGGGCGCCGACCTTGTCGCTGAAGCGCCCGAGGATCGGGGAGGTGATCATATTCGACAATCCCGTCACGGCGCTGACCACACCTGCCCAGAAGGCGATGTCAACCGAGGAGCGGTGCAGCTTCTCCACGTACAGCGGCAGGAGCGACATGGGGCTCATCATCGCAAACTGCAGCAGAAACGTTACCGCGAACAGCGCTGGAAGCTGCGGGATACGGGCCAGCTCCTTGAAGCCTTCAAGCACCGACACCTGCGGCGCATGGGCGGCTTTTTCCCGGTTGAAGTTTTCCTTGACCAGGAACAGCGCCAGCAGGGAAGCGGCGAAGATGAGCATGCCGATAATGTAAAAGATCGGGCGGAAGCCGATCAGGTCGGCCAAGCCGCCGCCGATCAGCGGTCCGAGAATCGTTCCGGCCACCGAGCCTGACTGCATGATCCCCATTGCAAAGCCCATCCGTTCCTTCGGGGTCGTGCTCGACACGAGGGAGATGGATGCCGGGTTGAAGCCGGAGATCGTGCCGTTCAGCAGGCGCAGCAGCAGCAGCTCCCACGGATTCCGGGCAAAACCCATCAGCACGATGACGATGGCCATTCCGAAGCCGGAGCGCAGCAGCATGATTTTCCGGCCGTACCGGTCCGACAGCTTGCCCCATAATGGCTGAAAAATAAATGAGGTCATGAAGTTGGCCGCAAAAATAAAGCCCGCCCAGAGGCCGATTTCATGCTCGCCCTGTACCCCCAGATCTTTAGCCAGATACAGGGACAGGAACGGCGTGATCATCGTCATCCCGGAGTTGACCAGAAATTGGCCGAACCAAAGCACAATGAGGTTGACCTTCCACGGTTTCAATGTGCTTTCACTTCCTTTCTAAGCTGACTGAAATGAATGATTGAAAAAACACAGTTTTACCAGTATAGCACATTTTCTAAATGTCTTATGTTAAAGATGTCATACGATTGTCATCAGATGTCAGGGTGCGGCGGTTGTTACTTACTTTTAAAAAGGGCATAATAGAAAGCAGAGAATTTTATAGATATGGAGGCCTGTTCGTGACCTATAACGATACGTTGATCCGCGCCAGCTACAAGCAGGAAGTCAGCCATGTTCCTGTTTGGTATATGAGACAGGCGGGTCGCTATGATCCGGAATACCGCAAGATCAAAGAGAAATATTCGCTCCTGGAAATTTGCCGCCAGCCCGAGCTCGCTGCCGAAATAACGATGATGCCCGTGCGCAAGCTTGGCGTGGACGCGGCCATTCTGTATTCGGATATCATGAATCCGGTCGCATCCCTGGGAGTCGATTTTGATATCGTGAAAAATGTCGGGCCTGTGATCGACAATCCGATCCGGACCGCGGCCGATGTGGAGCACCTGCGTCCGATCGACATAGACAAGGATCTCAGCCACATCATGGAGACGATCCGCATCCTGGACAAAGAGCTGGACGTTCCGCTGATTACATTTGCCGGAGCTCCGTTTACGATTGCCAGCTATCTGATCGAAGGGCGTCCTTCGAAAAGCTATATTCTCACCAAGACGATGATGTACAGCCAGCCCGAGGTTTGGCATCAGCTGATGAACAAACTGGGTGACATGGTCATAACCTATGTGCGAGCACATATCAAGAACGGCGGCAAGGCGTTCCAGCTGTTTGACAGCTGGGTGGGGGCGCTGGCGCCGCAGGATTTCGAGAAATTCGTACTACCTACCATTACCCGTATCTTTGCCGAACTTTCAGATTTACATGTACCGAAAATCTATTTCCCTGGCGTCAGCTCAGGCGAGCTGCTGCCGACGCTGAAGGACTTGCAGGCGAACGTGATCGGGCTCGACTGGAGAGTATCGATTGCCGAGGGACGAAAGCGGACCGGCGGGAAATTCGCTGTTCAGGGCAACCTGGACCCTTATGTGCTGACCGCGCCGATGGACGTCATCAAGCGGTACGCCAAAGAGATTATCGATCAAGGCGTTCAGGAGCCGGGGTATATTTTCAACCTGGGCCACGGCTTGTTCCCCGAAGCTTCGCTGGATAAGCTGAAGGAATTGACGGAATATATTCATGAATATTCGGCAACCCTTCTCCGCTAGGAGACCGTTTCTTCATGGAAGAACCGATATATAAAGAAGAGGTGAGCGATTCGTGAAAAATAAAGTAGGCGTACTGGTGATGTCCTATGGCACACCGGAGAGCATGGAAGGCATTGAGGCGTATTACACGCATATCCGCAGAGGGCACGCCCCTTCGCCGGAGCAGCTCAAAGAGCTGGCCGACCGTTATGAGGCGATCGTGGGCGGCGTATTCCCGCTTCGTGAGAACACGAACCGGCAGGTGGCGAGCCTGCAGGAGACCCTGAACCGGGACAGCCGCCATCCCGACGTGGAATTCGTCTGCTATCAAGGCTTGAAGCATGCTTCCCCGTTCATCGAGGACGGCGTGGAGGCGATGGCCAAAGACGGCATCAGCAAAGCGGTCGGGATCGTACTGGCGCCGCACTACTCGACTATGAGCGTCGGAAGCTATATGAAGCGGGCCAAAGCGAAAGCTGATGAGGTCGGGGTTGAGATGACCTTTGTGCAGAGCTACCATATGCATCCGCAGCTGATCGAGGCTTTTACCCGCCGTGTAAACGAAAAGCTGGCTTTGTTCGAGGAAGCCGGTGCGGACCGCAGCAAAGTGCGCGTCCTTTTCAGTGCACACAGCCTGCCTGAGAAAATTTTGGAGCTGGGTGATCCGTATCCGGAGCAGCTTCTGGAAACATCCCGCGCGGTGGCGGAAAAGGCCGATATCACTTCCTGGCAGTTTGCCTGGCAGAGTGCGGGCCGTACCGCCGAGCCATGGCTCGGACCGGACATTCTGGACACACTCCGCAACTTGAGCAAGGAGGAAGTCGAGGACGTGCTGGTCGCTCCGATTGGTTTCGTGTCCGACCATCTCGAAGTGCTGTACGATCTGGACATCGAAGCCCAGCAGGTAGTGAAGGAGCTGGATCTGCGTCTGATGCGCATCGATTCTCTGAACAGCGATCCGCTCTATATGCAGACGCTGTCCGACGCGGTGATCGGACAGTGGGAAATGGCCCAGGCGGAGTAAAACTCTCGAATACGACTGCATCTCTATATATGTTGATGAACCCCCGTGTCACGGACCGGGGGTTCTATTTGTTCCCGGGAACCTGATATAATGGAGTGGGCTTTCAGGGGAGGGCCGCAGTATTTTAGAAAAAATCGTAATGAGGGGTGAATCATGTACCCGCCAAGATCACAGAAACACCAGGCTGGAAAAAAAGCCAGGCGAAAAAGGCAGGGGCGGAAGTGGGGATACGTGAATCTCTGCCTGCTTGCCGTCATTGCACTACTTATTGGATATTATTTGTTGACGCAAAAGGCACATACGGGCGGCTCTGCGCAGGAGTCCCACAAGCCTGTACAGCAGACCGCAGAGCAGCCGCCTGTTGACCCGAAAGGAACGGTGCCGGGAAGCGGAGAAGTGGCGGGAGATTCCGGCCAGGAGACATCTTCGGAACAAGCGGCTGAGGAGGCTGAGGACCCGCCTCCGCTGGATCAAGCAGGAACTCCACCGGATCAAGCAGGAACTCCGCCGGATCAGGAGGCTGCCGGCGTGCAGCAGGACCAGCCTGCTGGAAGCGGGAAGGAGCAGGCCGCGCAAGAAGGAAAGCAGGAGACGGGAAAGGATCCCGATTCCGGCAAAGCCAAGCCGCAGCAGGATCAAATCCCGGAGAAAACAGCTTCCGGGGGGACGTCGGATGCGCCATCCGGCCAAACGATTCGCATTCATTTTGTGGGCGACATGATTTTTTCGGGCAAAGTGGAAACGCTGCTTGAAAGCAAGGGCTATTCATACCCCTTTACATATTTGGGGGATCTGTTCAAGAAGGACGACCTGACGCTGGGAAATCTGGAGACACCGGTCACCACCCGCGGCGTCGGAGCCAAAAACAAAACGTTTGTATTTAAATCATCCCCTAAGGCGCTCGATGCGCTGCGAGCCGCAGGCATGGACGCCGTCACGCTCGCCAACAACCACATTCTCGACCAGGGGGAGGAAGGGCTGCTGGATACGATCACTCACCTGGGTGCCAGCGGCATTAAGTATGTCGGTGCAGGGAAAAACGCAGCCCGTGCCTACGCGCCGGAATATTTCTCTATCAAAGGCATGAAGGTGGCGCTGGTCGGTGCCAGCCGCGTGTACCCGGAATCAAGCTGGGCCGCGGGTACCAATAAACCCGGTGTGGCCAGTGCTTACGGGCAGGCTCCCGAGGTGCTGAAATCCATTGCCGAAGCCCGCAACAACGCCGATCTGGTCATCGTCATGGCGCACTGGGGTATCGAGCGGCAGAGCACGCCGGATGCCAACCAGAAGGCGCTGGCCCACGCCTTTATTGATGCGGGAGCCGATTTGATCATCGGAGCGCATCCGCATGTGCTGCAGGGGCTGGAGCAGTACAAGGGTAAATGGATTGCTTACAGCACAGGCAATTTCATTTTCACCAAATCAACCGTTCCGGCGACATGGAAGACCGCGGTATTCGAGGCTTCATGCGGTCCGAAGGGCGGATGCGGCATGAAGCTGATCCCGTACAAGACGGAGCTGGGACAACCGGTTCCGATGAACGCCGAAGAAGGAAAGAAGCTGCTGCAGGAAATGCAGCAGCTGTCCATCGGGGGTGTTCGGGTATCCGGCGACGGGACCGTAACGGCCGGCTCGGCACGTTGACCATAACTTAGGAGAGCGGGGGAGAGGGAATGAACAACCTGTGTGTGGCCCATCGGGGATTTTCCGGCAAGGCGCCGGAAAACACGATGGCGGCTTTTCGGATGGCGATGGCGGAGCCTTACGTCCAGTGGATGGAAATCGACACGCAGCTGACCGCCGACGGCATTCCCGTCGTCATTCACGATTTCAGCCTGGACCGGACGACCAACGGCAGCGGCAAGGTCAAGGCCCATACGTGGCAGCAGCTGCAGCGGCTGGACGCTGGGAGCTGGAAAGGGCGCGATTTTCAAGGAGAGCGCATTCCCTCGCTGGACGAAGTGCTACGCCTAAGCTGCGGCAGGGTCCGTTTGAACATCGAGCTGAAAACATCCGGCAATATGTATCCGGGACTGGAGCAGGCGGTGCTCGAACGCGTATCGCGCTATCATATGGAGCAGGACGTGGTGATCACTTCGTTTGATACCGGTGCGCTGCAGCGGGTCAAGGAGATCAACCCGGCGTTCAAGACGGGCTTGATCCTCGATGGCAGGCCCAAGGATCTGCCATCGCGCCTCAAGGCGCTGCAGTGCTCGTTCCTGTCGATCGGTCACCCTAATCTCGATACGGGCCTCGCGTCGCTGCTGATCTCCGAAGGCATTACGGTGATGGCCTGGACGATCGATGACGCCAGAGGCATGAAAAGGATCGCAGCAATGTCGCCCGAAATATTGATCTGTACCAACCGGCCGGACGTTTGGCGGAAAACCTTTCCCGGCTGAATCCCACCGGAAACGGCAATGCTCGAACTCCGCAACCATTGTCGCCTTGCTCGATGCAACACCCAATCCATCTTAGCAAAGGATGATCGAGATGATTCGTAACGTTTACTGTGTTGGCCGAAATTACAAACTGCATGCCGCCGAGCTCGGCAACGAGGTTCCGACCGAGCCGATGATCTTTATGAAGCCGTCCCATGCGGTCGTTCCGCTTGAGGACGCCGTGCTCGCCCTCCCGAAGGATCAGGGGGAGGTTCATTACGAAGGCGAAATCGTCATCCGCATCGCGCGTGATTATGAGCCTGGAGCCGTGGTGGATGATCTGGTGGACCAAATGGCGCTTGGCATCGATTTTACGCTGAGGGACGTGCAGTCGGTCATCAAGAAGAAGGGCCACCCGTGGACAGCGGCCAAAGGGTTTAAAAATTCCGCTCCCATTACGGGCTTCATTCCTTTTCCGGGAACCGGCAGCGTGACGGAGAAGGATTTTACCGTCTTGAAAAATAATGAGGAAGTGCAGCGCGGCAATGCGCGGGATATGATTTTCTCCCTTCAGGAAATCGTGGATTATATCGGCGCGCGTTACGGACTGGGCGAAGGCGACGTGATTTTTACCGGTACGCCGGCTGGCGTCGGCCCGGCATCCGAAGGCGATACGTTCGCTCTTGGCTGGGGCGAAGAGCAGCTTGGAAGCTGCCGCATCGGCTAAACCGCCATGATGTGGATCATCGGGGCGCTGTGCGCGCTCGTTGTTGCCGGGGCTGCGTACTGGAAGCGGTCGCTCACCATATCGGGAGCGATCTGCGCCTTCGTTATGGGAACGATTTATTTCGGAGCGGGGAATCTGCTGTGGTTCGGCACCCTGCTCGTCTTTTTTGTCAGCTCCTCGGCGCTGTCGAAGGTAAAGGCAAGCCGGAAGGCTGAGCTGGAAAAATCATACGCCAAAACAGGCAACCGGGACGCCGGACAAGTGCTGGCCAACGGGGGCGCCGGCATGCTGCTGTGCGTGCTGAATGCCTTCTGGCCGCATGAGGGCTGGGTGTTCGCCTTCATCGGCGTCATGGCGGCCGTAACGGCCGATACCTGGGCTACGGAGCTCGGCAGCCTCAGCCGCAAGCCGCCCCGTTCGGTCCTGAACGGGCGCGTGCTCCCTCCCGGTACGTCGGGAGGGGTGTCGCTGCTCGGCAGCACCGCCGCCGCGGGAGGAGGAGCGCTGATCGGCCTCTTCGCTTGGCTGTTTGAACAGCTGTCGGGGAAGGGCTCCGATTCGCTGGCCCTGGCCCTGGTGCTGGGGATTGTAGGCGGATTGGCCGGAGCTTTCGCCGATTCCATCCTCGGCGCATCCGTGCAGATCATGTACCAGTGCCCGGTGTGCGGCAAAGAGGTCGAGGTCATGACGCACTGCGGAAGCCCGACCCGCCGTATGGGCGGATGGCGGTTCATGAACAACGACGCCGTCAATATCGTCTCTTCCTTCATCGGAGGGGGAGCAGCCCTCGCGGCCGCGCTGCTGCTTTTTTCATGATTTTCGGGAGTTTAAGGGCTTAAAGCGTTTAAGGCAGCCCCGCTCTCCTTTTACCCCGCGTCTGGGGTAAGCGCAGTTCATCCTGGACAACCCGCTCTCAACATCTGACAGAAGCACAGCATACATGCCGCCCAGCCATTGGGCGGTTTTTGTGTTAATATATAAGGAAGCAGAAAATCGCTGGATGAGTAGGGGAAATAGCTATGAACATAATGACAGTTGAACATATCTCCAAAAGCTACGGAGAGAAGGTATTGTTTGAGGACGCGTCCTTCGGGATGGCGGATCAGGATAAAATCGGGATCATCGGCGTCAACGGCACCGGCAAATCCACCTTTTTGCGGGTCATCGCCGGACTTGAGCCTCCGGACGAAGGCCAGATTTCCATCGGCAACAGTGTACGGGTCCGCTATCTGGCGCAAAATCCCGATTTTGACCCGGGCATGACGGTGCTTCAGCAGGTGTTCCAAGGCCAGGACCCGCAGATGAAGATCGTCCGTGACTATACGGAGACGATGGAACGGGTCGAGCTGAATCCTTCGGACGAATCGCTGCAGCAGAAGCTTCTTAAGCTAAATCAGGAAATGGACGCCCTTCAGGCGTGGCAGCTAGAGAGCGAAGCCAAGACCATCCTGTCCAAGCTGGGCATTTCAAGCTTCGATGCCCTAATGGGGACGCTGTCCGGCGGCCAGCGGAAGCGTGTCGCGCTGGCGTCCGCCTTGATCCAGCCGTGCGAGCTGCTCATTCTGGACGAGCCGACCAACCATATTGACAACGACTCGGTCGCCTGGCTGGAGCAGTACCTCCAGAAGCGCCGCGGCGCGCTGCTGATGATTACGCACGACCGGTATTTCCTGGACCGTGTTGCGAATGTCATGCTGGAGCTGGACCAGGGCAGGCTGTACCGCTATGAGGCCAATTACTCGGCCTTTCTGGAGCTGAAGGCCCAGCGGGAAGAGCGGGAGGCGGCTTCCGAACAGAAGCGCCAGAACCTGCTGCGGACGGAGCTGGCCTGGATCCGGCGCGGGGCCAAAGCGAGATCGACGAAGCAGAAAGCTCGCATCGAACGCTTTGAGGCGCTGAAGGATCAGAAGGGGCCGCAGCGTGCCGGGAATGTGGACATGGCTGCGCTTTCGACCCGGCTCGGCCGGAAAATCCTCGAGATCGAGCATTTGGCCAAAAAGGCCGGTGACCGGACGCTGATCCGCGATCTGAGCTATATTGCCGTTCCCAGCGACCGCGTCGGCATCGTCGGCCCGAACGGGAGCGGCAAATCGACGCTGCTGAACCTGATTGCCGGGCAACTGGAGCCCGATAAGGGCGAAATCGTGGTCGGACCGACGGTCAAGCTGGGATACTTTACCCAGGAGCATCAGGAGATGGACGGCAATATGCGGGTGATCGAGTACATCAAGGAAGGAGCGGAAGTGATCCGGACCGATGACGGCAGCCAGATCACCGCTTCCCAAATGCTCGAACGATTTTTGTTCCCGCCGGCTATGCAGTGGACGCCGATCTCCAAGCTGTCCGGCGGAGAGAAGCGCCGCCTGTATTTGCTGCGGGTGCTGATGTCGGCCCCGAACGTCCTTCTGCTCGACGAGCCGACGAACGATCTCGACATTCAAACGCTGTCCGTGCTGGAAGATTATTTGGACGATTTTCCGGGCGTAGTCTTCGTGGTATCCCATGACCGCTTCTTTCTTGACCGCACCGTAGAGAAGATTATGGCTTTCGAAGGCGAAGGGGCAATTCGCGTCCATGTGGGGGCTTACACGGAATATGCGGAATGGATGAGCAAGAATGCGCCATCTGCCGCAGGCGGCTCCCCTGCGGACGATCCGAAGAATGCCGGCGCCTCCCAGGAGGCGGCCCAGTCTTCGGCTCAGGCGAAAGAAGCACCGCGGGAAAAGCTGAAATTCAGCTATAAAGAGCAGCGCGAATACGAGCAGATCGACGGCCTGATTGAAGCTTGTGAGCAGAAGCTGGAGGGTATACAGAAGGATATGGAAGCCGCGTTCAGCGATTCGGCGAGACTGCAGGAGCTGCTGCAGGCGCAGCAGGAAGCCGAGCAGGAGCTGGAGCATTTGATGGACCGCTGGACGTATCTGAACGAGCTGGCGGAGAAAATTGAGCAGAGCAAGGCTTAGATTAAAGCGGCTCAAGGAGCTGAAGGGTAGTACATGAGGGCGTTCCCATAAAAGTTTATGGGAACGCCCTTTTTCTGTGCATTTTCAGCAAATGACATTTTTCCGGGCAAAGAACGGATTGACAACTTGGATTACATGTGTAATATTGGATGCATATGATGATTACAAATGTGATCACAAGAAAGGAGAATATACCGGTGAAACAACTTCCCGTCATTTCCGAGGCCGAATGGGAGGTCATGAAAGTGCTGTGGGCCGGCTCGCCGCTGACGGCGGGCGAGGTCATTGACGTTCTGGCCGGCCGCATGGACTGGAGCCCGAAAACGGTCAGAACGCTGCTGAACCGTCTCGTCGCGAAGGAAGCCGCTTCATTCGATCCGGACAGCCGTCCATACCGATACTTCCCGCTTGTCTCGGAGGAAGAATGCCAGCGGGCGGAGACGAAGAGCTTTTTACAGCGTATTTACAGCGGATCCTTCAAGCCGCTGCTCGTGAATTTTCTCAAGGAGGAGAAGCTGTCACAGGAGGAGATCGCCGAGCTGCGCAAACTGCTGGATGAGACGAGCAGACCGGAAGGGAGGGGATAAGCATGCCGGGAAACCTGAACCCCCTGCTGAACGATTTGTTTGACTGGATGATCCATACGACGCTGCTGGCCGGTATGATGGTGGTCCTCATTTTGCTGATGAAGCGGGTGTTCGGCAGATGGCTGAAACCCGAGTGGCATTACGCCTTGTGGCTGCTGTTAATTCTCCGATTGATCATCCCGGCCGGGCCTGAAAGTTCATTCAGCATGGGGAACCTTTTTTCCATGGCAGGTCAGGGAAACGCCTTGTTTGGGCAGCAGGCGCCGGACCCCCCTTCCTCCGGCCAAGCACAGCCACCGGTGAAGGTGGAGGACGAGGCGGATTTATTCCCTGGCGAACTTACGGGGGGCCATGAATCCGGAACTCTAGCTCTGGAGCAAAAGGATAGCGGGTTATCCGTCCGTTCGATCCTGATGACGGTCTGGCTGACCGGGGCGGCGCTCCTGCTGATCCGGCTTGCCATCGCGAATACCCGTTACGCACGGCTGCTCGGCAGGCATTCCCAAGCGGCAGACCCGGGAATGGTTCAAATGCTTGAAGAGGCTAAAGCCAGCATGGGCGTGAGGCGAAGCATCGGGCTGAAGATATCGCCCTCCGTTTCCTCGCCCACGCTGTTTGGGGTGCTGCGTCCGCGGATGATCATGCCGCCGGGCATTGCGGAGCTTGACGAGGCGCAGCAAAAGCATATTTTTTTGCACGAATTGGCGCATGCGAAAAGATGGGATATTTTGCTGAATTGGGTTGCGCAGATCCTCCTCGCCTTTCATTGGTATAATCCGCTGCTGTGGTACGGGTTCTACCGGATGCGGGAGGATCAGGAGCTGTCCGCCGATGCGCTGGCATTGAGACGGATGGATCCGAACCAAATCGCCCAGTATGGGCATACGATTCTGACGCTTTTGGAACAATACCGGACGGATGCCTATGTTCCGGGGACCGCAAGACTATCTGCTTCACGCAGGCAGCTGAGAAGGAGGATACTCATGATTAAAACATTTAAACCGGCTTCTATCCGCTGGACGGTGATCGGTTTGGTGCTTGTGCTCGCCTTGGGCGGATGTGCCCTGACCGACGGAAAATCCACACAGGATCAGGGGTCTCCGCCGGCCGGAAGTACCAATACGGATTCAGGCACGACCCCCTCGGATGACGGGAAAGGATCGAATGGGCAGACCCAAAACGGGGATGGACAGAACGAGCCGGGCGGCCAGACGGATTCCGGATCTGACAATGCCGGCAATGGCGCAGGCACAGGCTCCACTACAGGTGACAGCACCGGTACTGCGGGTGGCGGCTCAGGCACATCCGGGACCGGCAGTGCAACAAGCGGACACCAGCAGCAGATCAAGGATATCGCCACTTTAGCCAAGAAGGGCAGAGTAAAGGGCGCTGACTTTGTATCCGGCAAAACAACGATTGAGGACGTGCATGCCGCCTGGGGTGAGCCAGACCGGCCATGGCAGCCGACCGACCGTTACGCCTATGATTCCTACTCGCCGGGAGCGGGCCGGGGAAGCTACGCTTTTGGCATCGGGCAGGGCGAAGTGGTGTACGACATCCGTTATTTCGGATCGGGTACGGATAAGAGCACCGATCTAAGCAAAATCAGCTTCCAGGAAATCGAGAATACCTTAGGCAAACCAAACTCCGTCAAGACAAGCGGATCGGATGATGTGCTTACCTATAAAGAGGGCGATTACGAGCTGAAATTTGTCGGGCCGCATGCCACCAAGCGCTTGGATCACATTTCGGTCTATTCGCCGAAAGCGGCCCGCTCCACCATGGGCGGCGATGCGACTGCGCAATCCGGCGCAAGCGAAAACGCCGCTTCGGTACGGGCCGGGGCGCAGGCCCCTCGTGAGACGGCACCAATCTCCAAGCAAGCAGGGGCCAATGCTCAAGTTGCTGCTGTCCCGGCTGAGAGAGCAGGAAACGCTTCGGCGCCCACCGAGCAGGCAGCACCCGGCAATAGTCCGGTCGCGGAATCCGGCCCCGTGCAGGCAGTCGTACCTTCCGGCGGCGGACGCTGATACAGGCGTGAGCCTGGCGAGCGAATCGAGATTTCACATTAGTGAACGAAATCATTGTATAAACGCTGCTGATATCGTGATTCAGCACATACAGAAACAAACCGGCTGTCCGAGATGGACAGCCGGTTTGGCTTTGACGGGCGTGAGCCCGGCATATGGCTTATGAAATTGGTTGGGGCGTTACCCGCGGATATAAGCTGCAAGCAGCTTGACCGTATTCAGCACCGCCTGCTTATGGGTGCGCTCCATCGCGTGGGAAGCGTGAACGCCCGGCCCGATCAGCGCGGCGCGAATGTTATTCCCGCCGGACAGGGCGGCGGAAGCGTCCGAGCCGTAGTGCGGATATACGTCCACGGCGTAAGGAATGCCTTCGGCTTTGGCCAGCTCGATCAGCCGGCTTGTCATCTCATAGTCGTACGGACCGGAAGAATCCTTCGCACAGATCGAGACGTCGGTCTCCTTGCAGCTGAGGTCGTCGCCGATGCAGCCCATGTCCACGGCGATCATCTCATCGATGTCCGAAGGAATATAGGCGGTGCCATGTCCAACTTCTTCATAGTTGGAGATCAGCAGCTTGACATTGGTGGACGGTTTCCAGTTTTCCCGTTTCATCGACTCCAGCAGGCCGAACAGCGCCGCGACGCTGGCTTTGTCATCGATATGACGGGACTTGATATAACCGCTGTCCGTAATCGTCGCTCTCGCATCGAAGGAGACAAAGTCGCCGACCCCGATGCCCAGCTTCAGCACGTCTTCCTTGGATTCCACCAGCTCGTCGATGCGGACCTCCATATGGTCCTCCTGGCGTTTGAAATCGCGTGCGTCGCTGTAGACATGCACCGACGGATGGGTGCTGAGGATCGTGCCGGTATAGGTTTTGCCGCTGCGCGTATGGATGACGCAGTATTCGTTCTCGATGCTGTGCATCATGAAGCCGCCGACGGACGTCAGCCGCAGCGTGCCTGAAGGCTTGACCGCTCTGACCATCGCCCCGAGGGTATCCACGTGGGCGCTCAGTGCGACCGTGCGGGAAGTATTCTCGCCCTGCACCTCCAGAATCGCCCCGCCTTTATGATTCCGGGTCAGCGGAATGCCCAGGCTGGCAGCTTCCTCCTCGATGAATTTCATAATGTGTCCCGTAAATCCTGTAGGGCTCGGCGTGTCGAGCAGCTTTTTCAAAAAGGTTAAAACGTATTGTTCATTGGGTTGTATCGACATGTTCACGGTTCTCCTCCGTTAGAATTGCATTCCTCATTTACGACGGCTTCAAGCCGCCGGCGTCTTCGTCAGAGCCCGCCTTGTTAGCAGCAGGATCCGGGAAGGTATACCCCGTTTCGGCCTGGACCTGAGCCAGTTGGGCCGACAGATGTTTGACTGTTTTCTGAAGTTTGTACTGCCTGAAAATTCCGTAGGATCCGACGATGATCCCGCCGATCAGCGTACATCCGAGAATGAGCAGAATCAGCGGAATGTTCACCTCGGCAAACATAAAGTTGACCTTCACGGGATCGACGTTGATCACGGCAAAAATCGCGGTGAGCAGCGCAAACAGAAGCCCGAATATGAGTGACCACTGCATTTTCACTTTTTGAAAACACCCTCTCCGGCAGACAGTAGAAAAATCCCCCGCCCCCGCGGGCAAGGGATTTTCATAAGCCTGACCGTTCAACTTATTTTGTCAGCTGTTCCATTTGCTCGATGACGCTCTCGAAGACGCTCATCGCTTCGCGGACCGGCTGCGGCGAAGACATGTCGACCCCGGCCTTCTTCAGAATATTGATCGAGAAGTCGCTGCCTCCGCTCTTCAGGAAGCCGAGGTAACGGTCGACGGCCGGCTGGCCTTCTTCCAGAATCTGCTTCGAGAAGCTGGTCGCCGCCGAGAAGCCTGTAGCGTATTTGTACACATAGAAGCTGGTGTAGAAATGGGGGATGCGAGCCCATTCCATCTCGATATCCTTGTCGACGACCATGTCCTTGCCGTGGTATTTCACGTTCAGGTCGTAGTAGATCTCCGACAGCGCCTGAGGCGTCAATGCTTCACCCTGCTCCGCACGTTCGTGGACAAGTTTCTCGAACTCGGCGAACATCGTTTGACGGAATACCGTTGTCCGGAACTGGTCTGCATAATATGTCAGCAGGTACATTTTTTCCTTCGGATCGGTCGATTTCTTGAGCAGGTAATCCATCAGCAGCGCTTCGTTGGTCGTGGAGGCCACTTCCGCCAAGAAGATCGTATACTGCGCATCGCGATATTTCAGCGCGTTGTCCGAATAATAGGAATGCAGCGCATGACCCATCTCGTGCGCCAAGGTAAACATGCTGTTCAGGTTTTCCTTGTGGTTCAGCAGCACATAAGGGTGCGTGCCGTAGGCGCCCCAGCTGTAAGCGCCAGTGCGCTTGTTCTCATTTTCATAAACGTCGATCCATCCGTTGTCAAAGCCTTCCTGCAGGGAAGCCAGATAGTCCTTGCCGAGCGGCTTCAAGCCTTCGGATACGGTCTTTTTCGCCTCTTCATACGTAATGTCCATTTTGTACTCGTCGACGAGCGGAGCAAACAGATCGTACATATGCAGCTCATCCACGCCCAGCAGCTTCTTGCGCAGGTTCATGTAGCGGTGAAGCAGAGGCAGGCTTTCATGGATGGTGGCGATCAGGTTGGTATACACGTCCTTCGGAATATTGTCGCCGTAGAGGGACATTTCCAGCACGGAAGGGTACTTTCGCACATTGGCGTAGAACATGTTCTTGTTGACGTTGGCGCTCAGCGTGGACGCGATCGTGTTCTTTTGCTTGGCGTACGTTTCGTACACCGCTTTGAACGCCCGCTCGCGGACTTCGCGGTTCGGGTTCTCCAGGAACTGAATGTAGCTGCCGTGAGTCAGCTCAACTTCCTTGCCGTTCTCGTCCTTGATCTTCGGAAATTTCAGATCGGCGTTGTTCAGCATGCCGTAGATCGTCTGCGGTGCCTGGGACAGGTTGCCGACCTGGGCCAGCAGCGCTTCTTCCGCTTTGGACAGGACATGCGCTTTCTCGCGCTTCATTTCGGTCAGCGTAAATTTGTATTCGGCAAGCTGTGGATCGGCAATAAATTCGTCCAGCTTGCTGTCCGGCAGCGACAAAATTTCCGGCGTGATGAAGGAGAGGGCTTCGCCCACCTGTACGCTCATTTTTTTGGCTTTGGCCGACAGGGCCTGGTATGTAGGGTTGGCTGTATCTTCGTCGTGATGCAGGTGAGCGTACACGTATAAACGTTCCGTCTTCAGCGAGATTTCATCCTCCAGGGCGAAGCAGTCCTTCACCGCTGCCGCATTATCCAGTTTGCCTTGGAAATCGGCGGCCTTTTTCACTTCCTGCTGAAGCTCGGCATACGTTTCGTCCCAAGCTTGCTGGCTGGCGAACAGGTCCTCAATCTTCCATTTGTGCTCGGCGGGTACTTCTGAACGTTTCGGTAATTGTTCCATCGGAATCCTCCTTGACTGTTGGGTTAATATGAATCGGGCTCCGTGTGAAGAAGCCGCAGGAGGAACAAATAGGACCGAGAGCATGCTGATAGCGACGGCAAGCTTCAGGGTCTTCGAGTATTTCACGAAAGGGGGCCTCCTCTGACGGTCTGTCTTGAAGAAATATACCCCTTAGTATGACCTTACCCGAAAAAGATTATTTATCCTCCATTAGGACTGGAACCCATGGTAAGCAAATTGTATACAATAAGGAAAAAGGCAACCAGGATCATGATGAGGGCGAAGATGGCCATACCTCGCTTCAGCTTCGGCGGGATCGTATCCTTCCTCATGATCAAGACTGCGCCTAAACAGAAGGCCAAAATAACAAAGACCAGGACGCTGCCGTATTCCATCCTGAATTATACCTCTTTAAACGCATTCATGATTTGACGCCATTCATCCTCGTTGCCCTGGTAATCTTCCTTCGGAAAGCGGTTGTTCACCCACTGCATCATGGCCGGACGGCTCATAAAGGTGTGGGTCTCTTCACCCCATTGATCGGAAATTTCCCGCAGGACGATGTAGCGGCCCTGGACCTCGACAGTCATCATGTTCCATTTGTCTTTTTTGTATATTTCATGTTTTTTGATCATGTCGCATTCTCCGTTTGGTCTTTTGGTAAAATGATACCGCAGAGGCTTGTGTAAAAGCAAATAAGAAAAACGTCATCCATGCATAATTCATTAAAGACAGGCCGCAATTAGCGGCAGTTTTTCTTGCGATAACGGGATGGTTTAGCCTGGATGAGATTTACAAATGCCATTCCTTAAAAAGAAGCTTCGGACGAAAAAGAGCGATTGCATTGTCAAAGTTCATGAAGTATAATGTACTTATTCGCCACAGATGGCGGTATTTTTAGGAGGTTGTTCATTTGAAAGGTACAGTTAAATGGTTTAACGCAGAAAAAGGCTATGGCTTTATCCAAGTTGAAGGCGGCGAGGACGTATTCGTACATTTCTCCGCAATCCAAGGAGACGGCTTCAAAACTTTGGACGAAGGTCAAGAAGTTGAATTCGAAATTACTGAAGGCAACCGTGGCCCTCAAGCTGCTAACGTAATCAAATTATAAGATTGACTCCGGTAACGGATTTCTTATAAGTTTTGGTTAACAATTGCTTATTACGCACAGTTCTCATGTGGGGACTGTGCCTTTTTGTTGTCATATATTTTTCTGAAATAAGAAGAGCCCGTTTTCTTCCGTTCTCCGCGGTTAGAAAATGGGCTTTTTTTTGAAGGTTTACATCTTGCGGCTGTCCATTGAAGCGCCCGGAACCTTGGTATTTCCGAGCAGGTGTCTCGCCAAAAAACCGGCGCAGGCGACCAGAGCCAGCCCTGCGGCGATGAAATAGAAGGTTGTGCGCCCGGTCTGCTCATACAGCACGCCGCCGAACGTTCCGCTGACGAGCCCGGCTGCGCTCGACCACACGATCGTAAACAGCGCAAGTCCCGTCGCCCGGAATTCATCCGGAATGATTCGGGTGATGTATCGGACCGCCGTCACATAGTAAATGCCGAAGGTTACGCTGTGTAAAGTCTGGACCGCGATGACCGTTCCGGGGTGATCGGCGATCGACATCAAGAAGAAGCGCAGAGCGAACATCAGCGCGGCCAGTGCGAGGAGCGGCAGCTCCTTGAAACGCTCTCCGAAGCGGCTGAGCAGGAAGAAGACCGGAATTTCGCTGAGGGCTGCTGCGAGCAGGGACCAGCCGATCAGACCCTCGCTAGCGCCCATGCTTTTAAGCGTCAGGGTCAGGAACGCTTCATTCATCCGGTAGGGGAGGGCGAGACAGAATACGCCTGCGAAAAACCACAACACTTCTTTTTGCCGAAGCACGTTCCACAAGCCCTTCCATTCCATCTTCTGACCGTTCGTTTTGACGCCGTCCCTGAGCCTTGTGGCGAGCAGGAGGCAGGCCCCAGCAATGATTATGGCCAGAAGCAGCGTTCGGGAAATGCCGACGTTGCCAAGAACATAGCCGATGGACAGGGCGAAGAAGGCATAGCCGATCGAACCGAAAACCCGGATGACGATAAAGTTTTTCCCGTGCCTCTGGGCGGTCTGGATCGACATCGTATCCGACAGCGGAAATACCGGATAGTAGAAAAAGTAGAAGACCGTAATCAACGCAAATACCGCATAAAAGGAAGAAGTGGCCGACAGGAGTAGCCCCATACCGAGCTGTCCGGCAAACAGCAGGAGCATCATCTTTTTGGTCGTCCGGTAGCGGTCGCTGGCCATGCTCCAAAACATGTTGGAGAAGATGGAGATGAAGGGCCCGACGGCGTACAGATAGCCGACCTGTGAGCTGCTGAAGCCCAAGTGGCTGAAGTAAAGCTGGAAGTAGGAGGCGACCAGGACGCTGGTCCCATAGATGGTAAAGGTGAATGCCCTTTGCCAATTGACGTCTGGCGTCGATTGTTCTAGTTTCATGATCCATACCCCGATGTTTTTGTGATTTTTGTGCAAAAAGTCACCCTGCAGCACGATGCCGCCCGCTATACTATAGATGAGCATATGCTGCTGCGGTGGAATCTTTCAGCTTACCTTTTCGAGGAGATCCCGGCACACTCCTTTAATTGGACACATATTGTTGTAAAAAAAGGGAGGATTCATGCACGGTTTATTTGTGCAAATTCCAGGACCATATTATAATAAAAGACATTAGGATCGATACAAGTAGACAACAATGTGGAGGCACCGTCTTGAATGAAAATAGGCAAACTCGATATCAAGTTCCCCGGAATCCTGTCAGTTTAATGAGCCGGGTGTACAAGCATATATTGCCGGAAGTGCGAAAAGAACTGGACGGATGGCGGAGGAAGGCAGGGAACATCCCTAATCCCGAGCTGAGAAAGCAAGCCTTGGCGAGTATAGAGACGAAGCAGTTTCACTGTGAGGGCGGAGGCGTCTACGCCGCCGTTCCGCTGCCGGAGCGGCTTATACTTACCAAGCTCATCGTGGCCTATCAGACGATCAGCGACTATCTGGATAACCTGTGTGACCGCAGCACATCCATGGAAGCCGAAGATTTCCGCCTGCTTCACCAATCGATGCTGGATGCGATCGACCCGGCGGCTGAACCTGTCAATTACTATGCACTTCGTCAGGAGCAAAATGACGGAGGTTATTTGCATGGGTTGGTGACAACCTGCCAAAGCTGCATACGCCAGCTGCCCGGCTACGCTGCCGCGATGCCCTTTATCCGGGACTTAGCGGGCCTGTATACCGACCTGCAGGTTTACAAGCACATCAAACCGGAGTTAAGAGAACCGGCGCTGCTTGCGTGGTGGGAGCTTCATCGTGAACGGACTCCCCAGCTTCAATGGAACGAGTTCGCCGCGGCAACCGGTTCGACCTTGGGCGTGTTCATGCTCTTTCTGGCCGCAAGCGACCGCCATTTGAGCAGCACTGCCGCCGCCTCCATTCATGCGTCATATTTTCCACATGTTTGCTGTCTGCATATTATGCTGGATTACCTGATTGATCAGGAAGAGGATCGGCTTGGCGGAGACCTCAATTTTTGCAATTACTATGAGAGCCCCGAAGTCATGCTGGACCGGATTGCCTTTATTGTGGAATCGGCCCGGAAGGATGTTGCAGCCATCCCGGTGCCCCCGTTCCATCGGATGATCATTGAGGGGCTGCTGGCAATCTATTTATCCGATCCCAAAGTCAGCGAGCAGCAGGAAGTTCGCTCCGTATCCAAACGTTTGATGAAGGGAAGCCCGCTTACCCGCTTATTCTTCTTCTTCAACAGCCGGTGGATCCGCAAGCATTTGTACGAGTGATAAGAGGAGGAAATAACATGGCAGTCAAAAAAATCGCAATATTAACCAGTGGCGGAGATTCGCAAGGGATGAACGCAGCCGTACGCGCCGTCGTACGCAGCGGCTTGTATCACGGACTTGAGGTTTACGGCATTCAGCGCGGGTATCACGGTCTGCTGAACGACGACATCTTTTCGATGGATCTGCGCAGCGTGGGCGATATTATCCAGCGCGGCGGCACCATTCTCCAATCGGCACGCTGTAAGGAATTTATGACGCCGGAAGGCCAGCAGAAGGGTGCGGAAATCCTCCGCAAGCACGGAATCGACGGCCTTGTTGTCATCGGCGGCGATGGCTCATACCAGGGTGCCAATAAGCTCAGCAAGCTCGGCATCAATACGATGGCGTTGCCCGGAACGATCGATAACGATATCGCGTTTACAGATTACACCATTGGATTCGATACCGCCGTCAGCATCGTCGTTGATGCGGTGAACAAGCTGCGCGACACCATGTCCTCGCACGAGCGGTCCTCCATTGTGGAAGTCATGGGAAGACACTGCGGAGATATCGCTTTGCATGCGGGCCTCGCTTCGGGTGCGGAGACGATCCTCGTGCCGGAGATGCCGCATGACATGGATGAAATTACGGAGCGGATGAAGCAGAACTTTGCTCATGGCAAACGGCACAGTATCGTGCTCGTGGCTGAAGGTGTGGGAAGCGGGGAAGAGGTTGCCAAAGCCCTGACCGACCGCTGCCCTACTCTGGAACCGCGGGTAACGGTGCTTGGACATATCCAGCGGGGCGGTACGCCGACTCCGGCGGACCGGAATCTGGCGAGCCGTCTGGGCGATTTTGCGGTGCGTATGCTGATCGCGGGTGAATCCGACAAGGCCTGCGGCATCATTAAAGGCGAGCTCGTGCTGACGGACATCGATAAGGTCGTCAACACGAAGAAGGAATTTAACCGGGAGCTGTATGAGCTCGCTTCACGGCTTTCGCAATAAACATAACGGTAACACTGACAAGGCGCTGCGGGTTTTAACCCTGCAGCGCCTTTTTGTAGTGAGCTGAAAGTAGGGAAGCGGTATGCCGGTTTCGCTTGCGCAGCCAAGTCTCAGTAACTGCTTGGGGGAACCCGGGCGGTTACGCTCGGCTTAGGGCAGCGAACCGCCGCTGAACCTTAACGAGCCGTCCGAGCAGAAGTGCCGCGCCGACCGCGAGTCCCGTAATTAGGCCGACCCAATAGCCGTAGGCCTGAAGCGGGGTGAACTCGGCCAGAAGGTAGCCCACGGGCAGTCCGATGACCCAATACGAAATAAACGTAATGATGAATGCCGGATTGACGTCTTTATATCCGCGCAGTACGCCCTGAACGGGGGTGGCTACGGCATCGGAGATTTGGAAGAAAATCGCATAGATCAGAAAATGCTGAATCAGTTCGATCACATGGCTCTCCTCTGAGTAAAATCCGGCCACATAACGTCCGGCTACGAGCAAAACGACGGCGGTAACCAGTGAAAGGCCCACCGCGGTGGAAATCCCGAGCCTGCTGTATTGTCTGGCGTCCCGCAGCCGGCCCGCTCCGTTTTCGTAGCCGACCAGAATGGTGAGCGCCATGCTGATGCTGAGCGGAATCATATAGAGCGTGGACGCAAAATTCATCGCCGCCTGATGGGCCGCGATCGTCACCGTATCGAAGCGGCTCATCAGCAGGGTAACGCCGGAGAATACCCCGGTTTCAAAAAAGATGGAGAAGCCGATCGGCACCCCGATCTTCAGCAGCTCCTTCCACACAGAAAGCGATACACCGTACAGCTTCCGGAAAATGCCGTAATCGGTGAACGGATGGAGCCGGTGGATGAACAGGATCGCGATCAGGAACACGCACCAATAAGTGATGGCGGATGAGATTCCCGCGCCTGCGCCTCCCAAGCGGGGAAAGCCCCAGTTGCCGAAGATCAGCAGATAATTACAGCCGACGTTAATCGGCAGCGAGATCAGCGTGATCAGCATGGAAATCCGGGTCTGTCCCAGGGCATCGATATAGCTTCGCAGCACGGTATAACCGAACATCGGGACGATGCCGATGGACAGATAGCTCAAAAAGCGGAAAGCGATGTCCCGCACATTCCCTTCCAGGTTCATCCCATCCAAAATAACGGGAAGCAGCAGCGAGCCGATTCCAAGGATCACAAGGGCCAGCAATATGGCGAGATACAGGCCCTGCACGACGTGATACGCTACTTTATTACGGCTGCCGCCGCCGACCAGATGCGACACGATCGGGGTCATGCCCATCAGGATACCGCTCAGGCCGGTCTGGAGCGGGATCCACAGGCTTGTGCCGATCGCTACACCGGCGAGATCGGTCGAGCTGGCCCGGCCGGACATGTTGGTATCGAAAAACGTAATCGCGGACAGCGCGATTTGCGTGACCAGAATCGGCAGCAGGATGACGAGAAACTGCATCGTTTTTTGCTTGAGCGACATTGTTGTTTTCATAATAAAATGAGCCTCACAGATATCTTGAATTCTGACATAAAGGTGACAAGACTATTATTGTAAACCATGGCACACCGGTTTGAACAGGGGCATTTCCAAATAAATAAAACCCGGCGAAAGTCGCCGGGATAAGGAAGTGCGTATATAATCATGCCGTTTGATCTAGGCGGTACCTCTTATTTGTAGGCCACGCCTTGGGAATAACGATTTGAAGCGTTCCACAGCAAGTATTCGTCCACGCCGGCGTCTTTTAAGGCACGGATCTGATCCTCTACCTGCTGCTTGCCGTACTTCTCGTAATGGCCGCTGCCGAGCCAGCTTGCGGTAAAATCCTGAATCCACGGTCGGATGATGGGCTTGCGGTCTTTGAGCGGATCCAGCTTTTTGTGCGTATCGGCCATAGAGCCCTTGATCGTCTTGTAAGGCTCCTTGTCCGGATCCTGGGCACCGAACCAGCCCGTCGTGTAATGGCTCGGATACACCATCGGACTGATGACGTCCACGTTTTCGGAGATTTTGCCGAAATCCTGACCGATCCCTTCGGCCGCCGGAACGGATGCCGCATAGCCGAATATGTCCACCGACACGCGAATGCCGAGAGGGGCCAGCTGCTTGCGGGCATACTGGACGAACTCTGCGACCGTATCCACGCGGGATTTACCGTTCTTGACGTATTTCAGCGTATCGGCTCGCTTCTCGAATCCTTCCGGGAACCGTACATAATCGAACTGAATTTCTTTAAAGCCAAGCTTGGCCGCTTCCTTGGCAATGGCGATGTTGTAATCCCATACTTCCTTGCTGTACGGGTTGACGAAGCTGTCGCCTTTGCCGTTCTCCCAGAGAGTTCCGTCCGGATTTTTAAACGACAGATCCGGCCGCTTCTTGGCAAGGACCGTATCTTTGAATACGACCACCCGGGCGATAGGGTACACCTTATGCTTGTTCAGGCGCTGCATCAGCTGGTTGATGTCGGGAATGAACGGCTGCGGTTTGCCCATCTGCTTCAACGTGGCATTGTCCGTCTTATAGGTTATGTATCCTGCATCGTCTTTGATGTCAACCACCATGGCGTTCAAATCGGTTTTGTCGATGAGATCCAGCAGCTGATTCATGCGTGAACCGCCGGCGCTGTATGCGGTAACGTAAATCCCTTTGACTTTGGGGGCGGTGACCTGCGGATCTACCTTGACGGGCGGGTGGTCTGCGCTGACCGGAACGTCTTGTTGGGATGCGATCATTGCGGAATGAACGGTTGCCTGAAACAATTGGCTTAACGGATGATTGCTGTCCTGCTGCGGATGACCGGTACTGCTGCCGAGCAACAGCAGCAGCGCCCAAATAATATTCATAATACTCTCTCCCCTTGAATGGCTTTACATGTCAATTATATCGGAACGACCTCCTGTTTGGTGCAACAGCTTTGTAATCATTTGGCGAAGGATGTGCGGCTGGAATCTGGGCGCCTTTCCTTTTCTTAAACGAATCAGCTTGGAATCAAACGGTATCCCTCTCCGTAGGGTTGCCACCGGGATGCTTAAATACTTGCGGGAAAAGCGACTTCCAACATTTTGACAAAATTGTGGTTCCCGTGCCCGGTGGCCGCTTCAGGATAATAAAAATGCCACCCGCGCTGCCGCTGAAAGCGGCCATTCGCGAATGGCATGTTATTCAAGCACTTGCTACTTGCTATAAATCAGTGAAGCAGCGCGGAGCTCTGATGTTCACAGATGCTGTACTGGATGATCTCCATGGCATCTTCTTGTTCCAGAATGCTAAGTCCGTCCCGCAGCACAATGAGGGAATTCAGTTCATTTTGCTTCAAGAATGGCATCATATCCGGGAACCATTTCATGACGATTTGGGACAACTTTACCGTTTCCATTTCCATTTCCACAAAAATCACCCTTTCCTCCTTCGAATCTTCACAGTCAGATGATCCAACGCAAGGCGAATCGGAAAAGCGTTTTGGTACTTTGGGAAATTCGGGTATATCCTAATCTCATGGAACTATTGTAGGAAGCGCGCACTATTAATATACCACATTTGGTGTTTTTTTTACACAGCGCATACAAAAATCAGCTTCTGCGGAAGGAACCCATCACTCCGACAGTCTCGACAATGTTGACGAACGCCTTGGGGTCGGTCTGCTTGATGATGCGCTTCAGCTCGGCCAATTCGTACCGTGTAGTAACGGTCATCAGCATATCCTTTTCCACATTGGAAAAAGCGCCCTGCGTCTTGATCTTGGTTACGCCGCGCGGACGTTCCAACAGCTGATGAAGAAGGGCGTCCGTCTCGTTCGTGATGATGTACACGGTGACCTTGAAATGGCTGACGTGGATCATGTCCACGACCTTGCCCGTCACGAAGATGGAAACGATAGAGGCTAGCGCAAGGTTCCAATTGCCCTGTAAGTAGCCGGCTGCGAGGATGACGACCCCGTTCATGGCCACCAGAACGCTTCCGATCGGGAAGTCGCGGTAACGGGTAACGATAGACCCGATAATATCGAATCCGCCAGAGGAGCCCCCGGCCCGGAAAGAGATGCCTGCCCCGATCCCGACAAGGACGCCGCCGAATACCGCGGCCAGCAGCGTATCGGACACGAGAGACGTTTCGGGGACTACCGCGATCAACCACGTCGTGGCGACGACCGATAGAATGCTCAGAATAATGAAACGTTTGCCAAGCTGGAACCAGCCGGCGACAAGCATCGGTATGTTAAACACGAAATAAAGAACGCTGAGACTGATCGGTGTAAAATAATTCACGAGCATGGACAGGCCCGACACGCCCCCGCTCAGCAAATGAAGCGGAACGAGGAATAAATTGAACCCGCAGGCAATAAAAGCCGCACCAAGGACCACAACCACATACTTCCAAATATTTTTGAGCTCCAAGCTCATCACCTCATTATGTAATTTTCTGCAAGATTATTGAAAGTTGTTTCAGCTTGACTGGTGTTTGTAATTTGGTTTGTGATATAATGTATTAGATGTTCTTGAGTACGGTTGTACAATAGTATTATTTTGCATTGTTTCAGGAGAATAATTACCGTTTACTAAATTCTGTAGGCTGTTTTGTTTGCCCGGATAAACGCTATAGAGAATCGAAGCCATGAAAAATTTGATCGAAGTTTGGCTACCCTATATAATGTTTACCGCTACTTAAGAATACAGACAAGATTGTGGTATGTCCACTTTATAGAAGGAGTATGAAAAATTTGAAAAATTTCGCAGAATTAGGCCTCGAACCAAAGGTATTGCAGGCCATTACGGAGCTTGGATTTGAGGAAGCGACACCGATTCAGGCACAATCCATTCCGATCGCAATGAGCGGACGGGACATGATTGGCCAAGCACAGACGGGTACAGGCAAAACCGCTGCCTTTGGTATTCCGCTGATTAATAAAATTTCCAAAGATACGGATAAAATCGTCGCCCTCATTATGACACCTACTCGGGAGCTTGCGATTCAGGTCGCAGAGGAAATCGGAAAATTGACCCGTTTCAAAGGAATTGGCTCGCTGCCGATTTACGGCGGTCAAGACATCGGACGCCAGATCCGTGCGCTGAAGAAGAAGCCCCAAATTATTATCGGCACGCCAGGCCGTTTGCTTGACCACATTAACCGCAAAACGATCCGCCTGGACGACGTCGAAACCGTCATTTTGGACGAAGCCGACGAAATGCTGGATATGGGCTTCATGGAGGATATCCAATCGATCCTGAAGCTGGTACCGGAAGAACGCCAAACGATGCTGTTCTCCGCTACGATGCCGCCGAACATTCAGAAGTTGGCCCAGCAATTTTTGAAAAATCCGGAGCATGTTTCCGTCATTCCGAAACAAGTCAGCGCACCGCTGATCGACCAAGCATATATCGAAGTGCCGGAACGCCAGAAGTTCGAAGCGCTCAGCCGCTTGATCGATATGGAATCTCCGGAGCTTGCCATCGTTTTCGGACGCACGAAGCGCCGTGTCGACGAGCTGGCTGAAGCCCTGCAGAAGCGCGGATATTCCGCAGACGGCCTGCACGGGGACCTGTCCCAGAACCAGCGCGACACCGTAATGCGTAAATTCCGTGACGGAAGCATCGACGTGCTGGTAGCTACAGACGTTGCGGCCCGCGGCCTTGACGTATCCGGTGTTACCCACGTCGTGAACTTTGACCTTCCTCAGGATCCGGAAAGCTACGTGCACCGGATCGGACGTACCGGCCGTGCCGGCAAAGAAGGTACCGCATGGACCTTCGTTACTCCGCGCGAAATGGATCATCTGCACCTGATCGAACGCGTAACCCGCCACCGGATTCCGCGCAAGCCGCTGCCTACGCTGGCCGAAGCCATCGAAGGCAAACAGCGCGTGACGGCAGAAAGATTGCTTGAAACCGTGGAAAAGGGCGAATTGAACGAATACAAAGGACTAGCGATCCAACTGCTGGAGCAGTACGACTCCGTGCAGCTGCTGTCTGCGGCATTGAAGATGCTGACAGGCGAGAAGAAGGATTCGGATATCCAGCTGACGCCGGAAGACCCGATCCGCGTCAAGCGCCGTCAAAGCGGTAAGCCGGACCTGCGCAGCGGACGCAAACCGTCCGGCGGCTACCGCGGCGGCAGCAGCGGCAGCCGAAGCGGCGGAGGGTACAACCGTGACCGCGGCGACGGACGCGGCGGCTACAGCAAGAGCTACAGCGGACGCGGGGATTCGTACCGCGGCGACCGCAAACCGCGGACCAGCAGCAGCGAGGGACGCCGTACTACGAAACGCGAAGATTCTTTCGAGAAGTAAGAACATAACAAAGAGGCGAAGTGCCGCGTGCACTTCGCCTCTTTTTTCATATCATCAATTACCAGATAAATGCGCGAGTGATGATGACGAGCAGGATGAACAGCACCAGAATGGCGCCTGTGGAACCCCAAAGGCCATGACCGTAACCATAACCAACTCCGCCTACAGCGTGAGACATTGAACATAACCTCCTTCAAAAAGTTGAACTCTTTTGGTTTACGGTGTATCTTATGACGGTTTTTGCCCGCATGTATAGACCAACACCCAGATGCCGGAAATTAGGCTCTGGCAATGTATGTCCCTAATGCGGTATTATTAAGGTACAGGCATGTTAGTGGAGGAGGAGACTTTTACTTGGAATTCAAAGGTGCAATGGGTGGAATTTACAAAATTACAGAGTGGATTACCCGGATAGCTTACAGCAATATCTTGTGGATGCTGTGTTCGATCCCATTCTTCTTTTTTCTGGTGACGAAGCTGCTGGTAACGGGGGCTAACGAGTCGCTGCAGATGAACTGGGCCATGGGAATCGTGGCACCGTTTACATTGTTCCCTGCAACAGCGGCGCTGTTTGCAGTGGTGCGCAAATGGGTGATGGGCGATACCGATATTAAAATTTTCAGCACCTATTTCAGAGCGTACAAGGAAAACTACAAACAAAGTATGGTCGGCGGTATTTTCTACGTGCTGCTGCTGGTTATTATGATGGTGGATTATACGGTCTATATGACCCAGTTCCGCAATATGCAGCTGATCGGGATTGTGATGCTGATCCTGCTGATCGTTCTGTTCCTGTCGATGTTCAACTTTTTTTCGATGATCGTTCATTACCATATGTCCATCGGACAGATTTTGAAGAACGCGGTTCTGATTACGATCATCCGGCCTTTCCGGGTGCTTGCTACCGTGCTCGGGAGTGCGGTCGTCCTGTTTATCGGGTCCAAGTATCCAGCGCTGATCTTCTTCTTTGGCGGAAGCGTCATCGCATTGTGGGCGTTTTTCAACTTCTACGGCACCTACATGAAGATGCAGGAGCAAGCGGAGCGGCTCAAACAGAAGGAAGAAGAGGCACAGCAGGAAGCTGCTGACGCAGATGATTCCGTAAGTTTGCAGGGTGATCCGGACAAGAGAGATGAATGGTACGAGGAAAGCGTTTCAAATGGTGATGAGCCGGGTAAAAGAAACTAAGCCAGCAAGCGATATTTTCTTCTAAATTTTTACCATTTCGTTTACATGCTGACGATTTCGGTCTATAATAAGACTACATCCTGCGATGTTCGCCACGGTTAATCGTTGTTTTGAACCAATGATAATGTCTGAGGGAGATCTATATGAAGCGCAGCTGAAACGCCCTGTCTATATGACATGGGGACTTCAAAACCGCTGATGCGATCACCCACCTGCTAGAGCAGGTTCAGAAGACAATTTAACCGGACGGCATAGGCGGGTTTTTATTTTGTCGATGAACCCATTGCGACCATTATGGTGCAGAATAGAGAACATCCCAACCGGTTCTATTTCCGGTTTGGGGTGTTTTTTTGTTGAATCCCCGGCATCATTCCGTACTTACTCTTTTGTTCTGACCGTAACAATGATAAACTGTTAAGTATTGATGATGTTTACTATAAAGGAGGAAAGGTCTTGTCGCTAAAGAGAGTTCTAGTGGGGGTCATTCGCAGTCAAGAAGGAACAAGCGACCGCGCGAAGGATCCTAAAATGAAAACGCGCTATTACAATTTATCGAAAGACAAGGCATGGGAGGAAATCTCCTCGACACTTAAAAAAATTCCTGGCTACAAAGTGCTGCACGAGGTGTCTTCCGTCGGGGAAATTACGCTGGAGAAGAGAACCTCGCTTGGCCGTACCGTGGATATTACCATTTCGGTGCTATCGGTTGGTCCAGTCCGCACCGCTGTTGATATGTATTCCGCCTCCCGGGGCTCGCTGGGGGATCTGGGGTATAATTACCGGATTATTTTAAACTTGTTCGGCATATTGGATAAGAAACTGGCTAAATACAAAATAACACAATGAGTAAGGAAAAAGCGGGAGAAAGATCAGCTCTTTCTCCCGCTTTTTATGGGAACATGGCGGCTTAAGCCGAATTACAGCAGCTCTTTAACGGCTGCTACGGCATTTTCGTAGTTCGGATGCTCGGCCATTTCCTTCAGGTACTCGACATATGTAATCTTGTCGTTTTTGTCCACGACGAAAATGGAGCGCATGTCCAGACGGAATTCCTTGATATGAACACCGTATGCATCGCCGAACGACATCTCCTTGTGGTCGGAAAGGGTCACGACACGGTCGATTCCGGCAGCGGCACACCAGCGTTCCTGGGCGAATGGAAGGTCGGCGCTGATGGTCAGCACGATCACGTCGTCGCCAAGGCCGGCGGCTTCTTCGTTGAAACGGCGCGTTTGGGCGTCACATACTCCCGTATCAAGAGAAGGAACGACACTAATTAATTTGATTTTGCCGGCATAATCCTTAAGAGTAGCCTCTTCAAGCAAATTTTTGCTGACCTTGAAATCTGGAGCGGCGTCGCCCACATGAAGTTCCGGGCCAATGAGGGTAATCGGATTGCCTTTGAATGTAGCTGCATTGGTACGTTCTTGTGCCATATGAAATCTCCTTCCTGGTTATCAAAAATTGGTGATTCGTGACAAAGTCCATTATAATCTTTTTAAAAAGGCATTGTCCAATTTCGTCGGTGGTTTACTCGGTTATAGAAGGAAGGATAACATGTTATTTGTACGTTATGAGAATCTGAAAAGTTATTTGAAGTACTACCCGATCACGACGCTGCTCTTTGTCATCAACCTGGTGATGTTTCTCATTATGGCCTTTAACGGGGGCTCCACCAACAATGAAACGCTGATCCGGTTTGGAGCACTGACGAACATCGATCAATATAATGAGTGGTGGAGATATGTCAGCTCCATGTTTTTGCATGCGGGTTTTTCCCATTTGCTGTTTAACAGCTTCGCGCTGCTCGTGTTTGCCCCGCCTCTGGAGAGGGTGCTTGGTCCATGGCGATACGCGTTGCTGTACTTGTTAAGCGGTATTCTGGGCAATTTGATGACAGTGGCTCATTACAACCGTACCGGAGAGATCCTGATCTCCATAGGGGCTTCAGGAGCGATTTACGGCATTTACGGCGCCTACCTGTATATCGCCTTGCTTCAGCGGCAGTGGATGGATGACGCCTCCCGGAAAACCGTGTACGGCATATTGATCGTGGGCGTCGTCGTAACCTGGATTTCGCAATCCAACATTAACTGGGTGGCCCATATGGGCGGATTGATCGGCGGTTTCTTTATTTATGGACTGATGGCCAGGGTGCTGAGAAGGCGCCGCTAGCCAAGCTCGGATGAACAGGTATCGTATAAGCAGAATGGAGCGAAAGTAGTGGAATTAAGACAGTTGCAATACTTTTTGAAGGTAGCACAGAAGGAGCATGTCACGCAGGCTGCAGAGGAGCTGCATGTCGCCCAGTCAGCGGTGAGCCGGCAGATTCATCAGCTGGAGGAGGAACTCGGAGTCCACTTATTCATGCAGAAAGGAAGAAACCTGCAGTTAACCCCCGTAGGGCAGCTGTTCTGCAAACGGGTGGAGGGCATTCTGAAGGATTTGGATAAGGCGGTCATGGAGGTTCATGAATTTCTGGATCCGGAGCAGGGAGAAATTCGTATCGGATTTCCGCACAGCCTGGGGATTCATTTGATCCCTTCCGTGGTGGCCGAATTTAAACGCCGGTATCCGAACGTGAAATTCCGTTTCAAGCAGGGGATGTTCCCGTCCTTGATCCGTGATGTGATCTCGGCGGAAGTCGATTTGGCCTTCATTTCACCTTTCCCGGAAAAGCATGAACATGTGGAAGGCGAAGTAATCCTGACCGAAGAGCTGTATGCGATTCTGCCGCCGAACCACCCGTTGGCCGAGAAGGAGAGCATCAAGCTCGTCGAACTGAAGGATGAGAAGTTCGTTCTCTTCAGCAAAGGCTATTCTTTGCGGCCGATTGTCTGGCATGCTTGTCTCGAGGCGGGCTTTACGCCGAAGATCGCCTTCGAAGGTGAGGAGACCGACACGATCCGCGGACTGGTGGCCGCTGGCATGGGTGTCAGCATCCTGCCGGAGCTGGCCTTGTTCCAGACCAATCCGCTGCAGCCGGCACGCGTTAAAATTTCGGAGCCGAAAGTCACCCGCACGATCGGGCTGATTCATCGTTCGGACGATAAGCTTCCTCTGGTGGCCCAGTCTTTCCGCACCTTTCTGCTTAAATATTTCGGCTTACACCAGAACAATAAAAATACCCCGGTCGGTTAAACGACACGGGGTATTTTTATATTGAAATCGGATATCTACATACCTGTTTGTATTAGTCACGGTTGTTGCTGTTCGTAAAGATCAAAATGTACCGGAGCAGTTCGAGCAGGGAAACCAGCGCCGCTGCAACATAAGTCAGGGCTGCGGAGTTCAGCACCTTGGCTACGCCGCGTTCTTCTTCGTTCGTGATGTATCCTTCCGAAACCATAATCTCGCGGGCCCGGTTACTTGCATTAAATTCGACCGGCAGCGTGATCAGCTGGAAAGCAACCGCAACGGAGAAGAAGATAATGCCCAGTCCGATCAGTCCAAGCCATTGGAAAAGGAAACCGGCAATCAGAAGGATCGGAGCAAGTCCAGATGCAAAGTTGACGATCGGGAAAATCCGGTGGCGCAGAACCAGCATCGGGTAGTGCTCCTTGTGCTGAATGGCGTGGCCGATCTCGTGACAAGCAACGGAAATCGCCGAGATGGAGCTCTCGTAATACACCGGTTCCGACAGGCGGACGACGCGGTTAATCGGGTCGTAGTGGTCGGAGAGGGCTCCGCGTACCGGTTCGATCGGCACGTCGTGCAGCCCGTGGGTATCCAGCATGTGCCGGGCCGCGTCATATCCGGTCATGCCGCTGTTCGCCTTAACCGTGGACCACTTCTTGAAGGTACCCTGAACTCGAAACTGTGCCCAGAGCGAAAACAGAAATGCAATAATGATAAGTATATACATTCCGTCGAAATACATTTCCATACCTCCTGCTTTATTTTGCGGGAAACTAGAGGGTTGGGCCGTGCTGTTCAAGGAAGAGGCGAATGGCCTCGATGCACGCCGCACCTTGCGGGAGGAGATTCAGCAGCACCAGCCGCGCATGGCTTGGCTTCATTTGCTTAATCAGCGGTTCGAGCTCCTTCACTTCGCGCTGCAGCTGCTGCATATGAAGCTCGAGGTGAGACAGCTTGTCGGACACCTGCTTCTCTTCCGGAACCGAATCCCACTTCTCAAGCATCTCTTTAATCTCATCCAAACTATATTTCTCTTGTTTCAATTCATTAATACGTTTAAGCCGGACCAAGGTTTCATGGCTGTACAAACGGTAATTCTTAAGCGTGCGCTTCTCTGGAAAAATCAATCCCAGCTTGGTGTAATAATCAATTGTACGCTCGCTGACACCACCAGCCTTAGCTAATTCACCGATCCGATACAGTATCATATCCCCATCCTATATCACCTCGCAGGAAATTAAACGAATGCTCGTTTCCATATTATATTACTTAAATTATGATACATGAATCCGAACCGTACAGTCAAACGTCATGCTTTTCCTGTAAAGCTGACATTGTGAGTTAATATTACATCAGAAACATTTTTTCAGTATTTTCAAAAAATATCTTGTCAATTTCAGGACTATCGGCTTATAATGTCATTAAGAATTTCACTTTGTGTTAGAAATATTGACATTGGGGGAATGGGGTACATGAAAAGGAAATGGTTAGGAATCATGTTATTAATGCTTACATTGTTGACGTTTCCCGTAACGGTTTTTGCAGCCGATGACGGGGCGACCAACGTTCAACTACAGGCTGGGTTGAACACCTTCTTCGTATTTATGGCTGCTATGCTCGTGTTTTTTATGCAGGCGGGTTTCGCGCTTTTGGAAGCCGGTACGGTACGGATGAAGAACGCGGGTCATATCGCAGGGAAGACCGTACTGACACTCGGAATTGCCATCGTCGTTTTCTGGGCAGTCGGTTTTGGCCTTGGGTTCGGCAATGGGAACAGTTTATTCGGAACGACGGGATTTTTCCTGACCGGCGATTCCATGGCAGCGTCCTTTGATTCCTTATCCGCATCGGATGCGTCGCTGACGGTTAAGTTTTTGTTCCAGCTGTCCTTTGCGGCCGTATCGCTGGCCATTGCCTGCGGCGGTATGGCGGAACGCGCAAAATTAAGCGTATATATCGTATTTGGAACCATTTTTATGATCGTGATTTATCCGGTTGTTGCCCACTGGGTATGGGGCGGAGGCTGGTTGGGCCAATTGGGTATGCAGGACTACGCCGGATCGACCGTCGTGCATCTGACAGGTGCGACCGCAGCCCTGGTCATCACTTACATGCTGAAGCCGCGCCTTGGCAAATACAACAAGGACGGCAAGCCTAACAGCATTCCGGGTCATAATCAGGTATTATCGGTACTTGGCGTGTTTATTCTGTGGATCGGCTGGTTCGGTTTTAACCCCGGCAGTGCGCTGACACCACTGATGGACGGATTTTTCGGATATGTGGCCTTGACCACCAACCTGGCTGTAGCTGCCGGTGCTGTTGCCGCCCTGCTGATTTCCTGGGCAATATTCGGCAAAGCCGATATCCCTAGCATGCTGAACGGCGTTTTGGCCGCTCTCGTTGCTATCACAGGTTCTTGTGCATTCGTAGATGCGTGGGCGGCGATCGTGATCGGTGCGGTTGCCGGTATCATTACCTTCTTCACGGCTCAATGGTTTGAGAGAGCGGGACTTGACGATCCGATTTACGCTTTTTCCGTACACGGTATTGCCGGGATTTGGGGTGCCGTTTCCACAGGGTTGTTTGCAACGCCGAAGCTTGTTGAGATTACTGGCGTCGGAAAACCCGGACTGTTCTATGGCGGTGGATTCTCGCAGCTGGGCGTTCAAGTGCTGGGTGTCCTCGGGGCGTTCGTATTCGTTCTCGTGATCTCCTTTATCGTCATCGCTATTATGAAAGCAACGATGGGAATTCGCGTTACCGAAGAGGAAGAAATGATGGGTCTGGACATCAGCGAACACGGCACTTACGGCTATCCGGAGCAAATGAGACTGCTCGTTGATTCCGAGATCAGACCATCGGCGTCTTCCGCATCGGCTCCTAAGCCATCTGCGGGAACCAACGAGTCCTTTACCTAAGTCTAAAGAAATATGAATGAATATAATTCACCATGGAGGGGGTGAACCGTATGGAACCGCTGAAGTCGGAATCATGTGATCTGGACCTCGGTACGATCGCTTATGCGAACTCGCGTGAAGAGCTTCGGAGCCGGCGGCTGGACTGCCAGGAACAGCTTCAGGAAATGTTCGCTGACATGCCGATCGGGGCCTGGTCTGCACTCGTCAATGAAATGCATGATTTGATCGCGGCCAGAGCCGTCGACATTTGCGAGCGGGAACTGGAGGAGGCCGGTTACGGCCTGCCTCCCGTCTCCTACGCCTTCGTCGTATTCGGCAGTGCGGGCCGTAGGGAGTCGACGCTGTGGAGCGATCAGGATAACGGCCTTATTATCAGCGACGAGCCGGATGCATATAAGGAAGCTTACTTTCAAATCTTCGGTCAACGGCTGTCGGACCTGTTTGAATATTTGGGCTATGAAAAATGCAAGGGGAAAGTCATGTGCTCCGAGCCGCTGTGGCGCAAAACGCTGGAGGGTTGGAAAACGCAGCTCTCCCGCTGGCGCAATGACTTCAGCTGGGAACCGGTTCGCTACCTGATTATCGCTACAGATATGCGCTATATTTCTGGTGATCGCACACTTTCTGAGTCGTGGAAGGCTTTTTTCGGAAAATGTCTCGATGAGACGCCGGAGCTGGCGATCGCGATTCTGCGGAATACGGTCAGACATAAAGCAACGCTAAATCTGCTCGGCCAGGTCGTTACCGAACGGTTTGGAGAACATGCCGGAGATTTTGACGTGAAATACGGGGTGTACATCCCGATCGTCAACAGCGTCCGATATATGGCCCTCCAGCAGGGAGTCAAGGAATCATCCACGCTGAAGCGGCTGGAGAGGCTGATGGTGCTGGACGGGGGCAACATGCTGCTGGAGAACGTGCAGCGCGCCTTTCTGACCGCCTTGATGCTGAGATCGACCGCCCCCCACCGCGAAGAAAGGGGCATCTTCATGAGCAGCGGCTACATTCCGCAGAAGGAGCTCAAGAAAAGGCCGCTGATGTATGAGCTTCGCGAAAGCCTGACCGTCGTCAGGCGGACTCACCGGGCGCTGCAGCGTCAGCTCCGTTTCGCGGAGAGGAGAAGACCATGAAGACGCCGGAGCGGGGGAACAGCGGGTTCTGGAGCCTGCTTCGGCAGGGAGGCATGCCCTCGGCGATTGCTTCAGTGATGGGAGGAGCCTCCGCACAGCAGATGGCGTTTATCCGCTCGCTGATGAGAGAACAACGGCGGCCGGAGGTTCTGCATACTCCGCTCAGCGAGCTGGAAACCGTCGTGTTTGATCTGGAGACGACAGGATTTAACGTTCAGCAGGGCGATGAAATTTTGTCGATCGGGGCGCTTCGCGTCAAAGGCGGCGAAATCAAAGAGGATGAGTCGTTCTACAGCCTTGTTCAATGCAAACGCCCGGTGCCGTCCCACATTACCGGATTGACGGGGATTACGCAGGCGATGATCAACGAAGCGCCGCCGCTGATGGACGGTCTGCACGGTTTTATGAATTTCGTTGGGGGAAGGGTGCTGGTCGCCCATGCGAGCGCCCATGACAAATCCTTTTTGAATGCGGCACTGTGGAAAACTTCGAAGGTGAACCTCAGCCACCGGGTGATCGACACGATGATGATTGCCCGCTGGTTGGAGCCGCAGCGCGCGAGCTTTGCGCTGGACGACCTGCTGATGGCGAAAAATATTCCGATCGAGGGACGGCATCACGCTTTGGAGGATGCCAAGATGACCGCAAAGCTGTGGGTTATGTATCTGCGGGACATATCGCGAAGGAGACAGGTAGAGACGCTGGGCGACCTGTACGCCTATTTAAGCCATGCGTAACCGGGCCGGGCGGAGATGAAAATCGCCTGCCGTTGATCGTTCAATGAAGTAAGCTTGGGTCAGGATGGAAGATCCCGATTGGTCGGGGGAGCTGATCAAGTAGATACGAAGCAAATCTCCGAAAAGCGGGAGCTGACGCAAATCCTCCTCGGACGGAGCGGGAACGGTGTGTGGATGCGTATGAAAGATTCCGAGCAGTCCCGAAGGGTTCAGACACTGCTGGACCCACGCCTGGGGATCTAGGACGAAGCGGTGCAGCGGGTCAGGCGCTACGTTGCGGATCGGGATCAACGTCTCGATTCGCATGCCGCCCGCTGCAGCATTACCCCGCAGTACACCGCAGGCTTCATAAGGCCGATGAAGAAATAGCTGCTCCGCCAATCCGTGGGCGCAAGCAGCAACCAGCCATATTTCTTCGTCGCGTACGTGAAGCTCTGTCAACCGTATTCTCCCCTCTCACTTTGGCCTCTGCATTTGGCAGGGGCTCTTTTTTTTGTGCATTCATATCATGTCAAGTGTAGCGGGATGCCTGTACAATCGCAAGGGACGCGTTCGGCAGATTGCACTGTGGGACAAGCCAAATAGGGCGGTGGGAAAAATTTTGCAGTTCATTTGTAAGTTCCCGTGAAAAGAGGGTAAAATATAAGGGATACCACTTTAAGTGCGTGTTCAAAAAGGTCGGTTTTCAGCACCGAGAAGATTGGATGAAGCAAGGGACTGAGGAGCAGAGCGTACGTAGTGGGTACGTGAGCACCGGAAGGCCCGGCTGAATTCAAGATTCGATGCCGAATCAGCTTCCCGATTTACTTCGTGTTAGATATAGAATTTTATTCGTTATCAGCAGAGCTGATGAAATTCTATATCGCAAGAAAACCTACATTTTAATCGCGGTCATTCATCCTTGATTGGCCTCGACTGGTTTTCTTATCAAAAGCGGACTTTTTGAACATCCTCTTTATGAAAAAGGGGCGACATCCATGAAACGTAATTTATACATTCTGCTCGCCTTTTTGGTGCTGGCGGGTGTTGTAGTTTACCAAAGTGCAGGCGACAAAATCCAGGCTGCCTTTCAGCAGGAGAAGCCGATGCCGACCGAAACGAAGCCGCAAGCGGGATATCTGGCGCCGGCCTTCACGGCCACGGGACTCGACGGGAAGGAATACCGTGTCGGTGGAGTGCAGGACAAGGCTATTCTGGTAAATTTCTGGGCTTCCTGGTGCGACCCGTGCCAGCAGGAAGCGCCCGAGCTGCATGCCTTGGCGGAAAAATACAAGGATGACCTGAATATTTACGGCATCAATGTGACCAAATACGACAACAAGAAAAACGCAAAAAGCTTCGTCGAGAAATACGACGTGAACTTTCCGGTCATGCTGGACCTGAAAGGAACCATTTACGACCAGTACAAAGGAGCTGTGTTCCCGACAAACGTGCTGATCGACAAAAACGGCGTCGTGCAGGATGTGATCCTGGGCATTCTGCCATCCAAGGATCTGGAGAAGAAGATCAAGCATCTGATCGAGTCCTAGTTTAGGTTGAATGGAAGACCCAACGGGTAGACTACCGGAGGTCTTCTTTTTTTGTGTTGATATAGAAAATAAAAGACCGTCCAGGATAACTCCCGGATGGTCTGCTTCAGTTAAGCTGATATGAATGGTTTAGTGATTGACCAGCCCTTGCGACGGTGAAGCCGCTTCAGGTTCCGATGTCTGAAGGATCTGTCCCAGCAGGGCGTAACGCATACTGTCGACCAGCGCCTCCCAGCTCGCCTCGATGACGTTCTCGGACACGCCGACGGTGTTCCAGGACTGGTTGATGTTGCGGGATTCGATCAGTACGCGAACCTTGGCCGCGGTCGCATCCTTCTCATCGAGCACGCGGACCTTATAGTCGGACAGGTGCATTTCCTTGATTGCCGGGAAGTACTGCACAAGCGCCTTCCGCAGCGCATTGTCAAGCGCATTGACCGGACCGTTGCCCTCAGCCGCAGTATAGACGTTGTTGCCGGCGACGTTCAGCTTGACGAACGCCTCGGAAACGACGGCTCTGCCGGCGGTTTTCTCTACCAGCATTTTGAAGGATTCAAAGGTGAACAGCTCCTTCATCTCGCCGCCGGCTTCGCGCAGGAGCAGCTCCAGGGACGCGTCGGCAGCTTCGAACTGATAGCCCTGGTGCTCGAGATCCTTGATCTTCTCGATCACTTTGCGCGAATGCTCGCTCGTGGAGTCGAAGTCCAGGCCCATATCCTGCGCCTTGGACACGATATTGCTCTGGCCAGCCAGCTCCGACACCAGCACGCGCTGCTTGTTGCCGACGAGCTCGGGCACGATATGCTCGTACGTGCGCGAGTCGCGAAGGATGGCGGAGACGTGGATTCCGCCTTTGTGAGCGAATGCCGCGTTGCCGACATACGGCTGGTTCACCGGCATGTTGACGTTGGCGATTTCGCTGACGAAGCGGGCGGTGTTGGTCAGCTGCTTCAGGCGATGTTCGCCGATGCACTCGTAACCGAGCTTGAGCTCCAGGTTCGGAATGATAGAGCAGAGATTCGCGTTGCCGCAGCGTTCGCCGTAGCCGTTGATCGTTCCCTGAACCTGGCGGGCGCCGGCTTCCACCGCGCTGAGCGTGTTGGCCACGGCGAGCTCGCAGTCATTATGCGTATGGATGCCGAATTGGGCCTGAGGGATAAGCAAAGTCAGGCTGGTAACGATCCCGTGAATTTCATGCGGGAGGGTTCCGCCGTTCGTGTCGCACATCACCAGCCAATCGGCGCCGGCTTCCTTGGCTTTCTTCAGCACGGAAACGGCATAGTCCGCATTGTTCTTATAGCCGTCGAAGAAGTGTTCGGCGTCAAAAATGACCTCAAGCCCCTGCTGCTTTAAAAAGGCGATCGAGTCGTAAATCATGGCCAGGTTCTCATCCAGCGTGGTCTGCAGCGCTGTATGGACATGGAAGTCCCAAGATTTGCCGACGAGCGTGGCGGCCTGTACGCCGGATTCCAGAATGCGCTTTAAGTTTCCGTCCTGCTCAGCTTTGCTGTCTTTACGGCGCGTGCTGCCGAAAGCGGTAATTTTGGCGCTCAAGCCCAACTGCTGAACCCTTTTAAAAAACTCGATGTCCTTGCTGTTGCTTCCCGGAATGCCACCTTCAATATATTGTACGCCAAGCTCATCGAGCTTCTTGGCAATCTTCAGTTTATCGTCGGCGGACAAGCTGACACCTTCGCCTTGGGTGCCGTCCCGCAGGGTCGTATCGAAGATGGAAATGGACTTAGACATGGGAGTCCTCCTTTGGAAGTCTTGGAATGATCACTACGTCATTTGTATAATTCATAATTATATCATTTTTACGCGGGAATGTAACAAAGAATTCCTCGTGCAAGAAGGTTCCCAGGGTTCTTGACCTCGTTTCTGGCGAGGGGTATGCTGGATTTATGAATTTGGTAAGGGTGAGAAAGATGGACAAGCCAAGCGTTGATGCCTATTATCCACAGAATGGAAGGGTCATTCTGCATGTCGATATGAACGCGTTTTATTGCTCCGTTCATGAGGCGGAGGAGCCGGAGAAATACCGGGGCATGCCCACCGCGGTTGCAGGAAGCATGGAGCTGCGCAAGGGGATTATCGTCACCTGTTCCTATGCTGCGCGAAAACGGGGCATTTCGACAGGCATGCTGGTCACCCGGGCGCTGAAGCTTTGCCCGGAGCTGATCGTCATCAAGCCTGATTTTGACTTATACCGCAAATACTCCAAGGCGTTTATGAAAATCGCCTATTCCTATACGCCGCTGATGCAGGCGACTTCGATTGACGAATGCTATCTCGATATTACCGGATCGAAGCAGTTCGGGACGCCCCAGCACATCGCCGAGGAAATCCAGCGGCGGATCTATGAGGAGCTCGGGCTGCCGTGCTCTATCGGGATCGCCCCGAACAAGCTGCTGGCCAAGATGGGCTCCGATATGAAAAAACCGAACGGCATCTCGGTTCTTCGCATCCGCGATGTGCCGAACGTGCTGTGGAACAAGCCCTGCGGAGAGCTGTTCGGAATCGGCGGCAAAACGGCGGAGAAGCTGCGCAAAATCGGCATCCATACGATCGGCCAGCTGGCGCGTACGGACGAAGAAGCGCTGATCCGCGTGTTCGGGGTCGTTGGGGCCTGGATGAAGCAGGCGGCGAACGGCATTGACCATTCTCCGGTGGTGGAGGATCGGGAGCAGAGCAAATCGGTCGGGCATACGACGACGCTGCCTCACGACATTAGCGCCAAGGAAGATGTGAACCGGGTGCTGCTCAATTTGAGCGATCAGGTGGCCCGGCGCTTAAGGAGGAAGGAACTGGTCGCAGGCGGGGTGCAGATCACGATCCGGACGCCGGATATGAAGACGATCACGCGTGCCCGCGTGCTGCCTGCCCCGACCGAAAATGCCGAGGACATCTACGAGGCGGCGCGCAAGCTGTATGCGGAGCATTGGAGCTGGGACAAGCCGGTCAGGCTGCTCGGCGTTACGCTGCAGCACTTGGTGCCGAAGGAGGAGTCGGCGATCCAGCTTGATCTGTTCAGCTATGAGAAGCAGCCGAAGAAGGAGTCCCTGACGAAGATCATGGACGAGCTGCGGAACAAGTTTGGGGAGAACGCCGTCGTTACCGCGGGGATGCTCGGCGACGATCCGTCGGCGCTGCTGCGCAACCACCGGGTGCGGGGAACGTCGCTGCAGATGGATTTTGCCGATAAGCGCGACGAGGATCTTCCGTAGGCGGCTAGGGCGAAAGTCACGAAACGAAAATATGTGATTTTTGTCATTGAAGAGATGGCGAAATTTGCGTTACCATATAAATATGGTTTTGCTGCTATAGTGGAGAACATTTCGTTTTTTTTGGATAGATCATTTATATAGATAAATAGAAAGGTAGAGGAGAGCCATGGCCAAATATACTTGGGTTGAGAAAGATACCTGCATCGCGTGCGGCGCTTGCGGCGCAACCGCTCCGGATATTTACGATTACGACGACGAGGGGCTGGCCGAAGTCGTGTACGGCGGCGACAACAACACAGGCAACACCGAAATTCCTGAAGAGATGTACGATGACTTGCAGGATGCCGTTGACGGCTGCCCGACGGATTCCATCAAGATCGCGGACTGCCCTTTTCATAAAGAAGGCTGAAGCAACGCTTCATGCTTACGCCTATGTCTGAAAGCATCCCCCGGCCGAATAGGCCTCGAGGGGGATGTTTTTTTGTTTTCTGCGTGCCGATATAAATAGAAAGAACTTTTGCGCATGGAGGTTACCGTTGAAGAATTCGCTCTATCTCAAAAAATACGTTCAGATGCATCCGGACAATAAAATGGGATGGTATTTGCTGGGGAAGGAATATGAAAAAAGCGGGCAGCAGGGGAAAGCCAACTACTGCTTTAACCAGTCGGGCGGAATTTATGAAGCCTTTGAAACGAGCCGGGTGCCTTCGGATATTTGGCTGGAATACGAACAGAAGCTGCTGAAGCAGGCCGAGGATGCGGAGCGGAAGCGGCGGCGGATCCGCCGGGCGGCGGTTGCTTTGATGATTCTCATTCTGGTGCTGATTCCATCGGTGGAATCGCCGCAGCGGCAGAACCTGGCAGAAGAATCAACGAACTCCGGGGAAGAAGTGCAGGCGGCTGCAGCAGCAGGTGATATGCCGGAGAAAAAGGATACGGGTAAAGGCGAGGGGGCTGCGGCAGAAGACGGACAGCCTGCATCTGGCACGGTGTTTACCGCACTGGGCGAGGACGATGGGGACGGCAAGGCGCACCTGCTAGCGGATGAAATGTCAATCGCGCAGGAATCCAGGAACCGCTTGGCGGTCCTGACCATGAAACGGCAGGGAAAATGGCTGCTGTGGTCGCGTGATCTGCCAGTCTCTTATACGATGCTTTCCGGCGGGAAAGGAAAGATGACCTATCAGTCCTATAATGCCAAAGATTGCGCATGCAAACCGCAGGATCAGGAAGCATTGCAGTCCGCTGCCGCGAAATGGACCCTGGAGCAGGAAGAGCTGGCTTTGCTGTACAGCGCCATGGCCGCCTACCGGGAAAAAAACGGAGCCCTGCCGAAGTCCGTGAACGATCTGACGCGGCCGTTTCCGGAAAATTGGGTTTCGGGGCGGACGCCGCGGATGCAGGAGGCGTTTGCCCCGATGGCCGAATGGATGCAATCCGGCGGAAGTTCCTCTAAGGGACAAGAGGGAGGGAGCGGTGAAACGGCATCCGGTGCCAATACGCCGTCGTCTCCGTTTGCTTCGACATGGGGGCAGGAGCCCTTTTTGCAGGAGCGGCTCGAAATTATCGTCGATAAAGCGGCGCACCGTCTGGCCGTAGTCAGCGGGGATAAGCTCATCCGCAGTTATAAGGTTGGACTGGGGGGAGAGCGTACGCCGGAGGGAAAATACAAAATATCGATCAAGGTGATGAATCCGAACGGCCGGGATGACGGCGAATTTGGAAGCCGGGGCATGCAGCTGTCGGATACCAATTACGCGATTCACGGCACGGACGAACCGGACAGCGTGGGCAAGGACGAATCCAAGGGCTGCATCCGCATGAGCAGGGCGGACATCGAGGAGCTTTTTGATCTCGTACCGCTGGGAACCCCTGTACTCATAAGCAAGGGGGTTCTGCCTGATCTGCCGCTCGTGCCGAAGGAAAGATTCCTTACGAAGCCGAAGCAGGATCAGACGAACCCCCGTCAGACGTATCACTGGCTGTGAATCGCAGCCTTGGAGAAAGGCTTGTCCCAAACGAAAATGCGTTAGATTATAGAATTAAAAATTTACACGTTGAAAATAATCAGAACCGAAATGAGCAGAATGAGCAAAAGCAGGCCGATCCCTACCCAAAGCAACGCCCTCCGGTTGACTTCGTCCTTCTTCTGCTGAAGCGTCGGCGGTTTGCGCTTGGTTGCCATGACGTTCTACCTTCTTTCCTAATCAGATTCAATCTTACCCTCATTGTAATGGCTTTCAATGTAAAATACCAGCAGGAGAAGGGCTTGGAGCCAGCCGGTTCGATCAGGCAAAAAACTTTATTTTTATACCGATTAAGGATAAACTGAAGGATAGAGACAACAATGTGCATGGAGAGGAAGATTGGCTGGTGCTGTACCGAAATTTGGCAAAACCGATATTTTTTAAAATGGATCCGGAGAAAGCTCACCATTTGGTCATCGGCGGACTTCATTCCGCGGGCGCGTTTCCGGGAGGAACGGGCCTACTGCGAAGCATGTACGGCGTGAACGAGACGGCAGACCTCGCAGTGGATCTGTTCGGCATACATTTTCCGACACCGGTTGGACTTGCAGCAGGATTGGACAAGAATGCGGCAGCGGTCGACGGTTTTTCTTCCATCGGCTTTGGTTTTATGGAGGTTGGCACGGTGACGCCGAAGGGACAGCCGGGCAACGAGCAGCCCCGCCTGTTTCGCCTTCCACCCGATGAGGCGCTTGTGAACCGGATGGGATTCAACAACGAGGGAGCGGAGGCCATGGCCAAGCGGCTGGCGGCCATCAAGAACCGCCGGATCCCGGTCGCCGTGAACATCGGCAAAAATAAAGTAACTCCGAACGAGGAAGCCTATAAGGATTATCAGGAATGCCTGCGTACCCTGTATCCGTACGGGGATTTTTTTGTGGTTAACATCAGCTCGCCGAATACGCCGGATTTGCGCAATCTGCAATACGGCAGCGAACTTTCGACATTGGTCCGGCATATTATGGAAGAGATGCGGGCACAAGCCGCCAAGCACGGGGAGTCCAAGCATATTCTGGTGAAAATTGCGCCTGATGTGAGCGACGGCGAGCTGGAAGAAATGGTCGACGCGCTGGCTCCGAGCGGGATCTCCGGCATTATCGCCACGAACACCACAATCGGGAGGGAAGGGCTGAGCCATCCGAACGCCAGGGAAACCGGGGGACTAAGCGGCAGACCGCTGCGTATCCGTTCCACGGAGGTCGTATCCCGGGTATACCGCCAGACGGGCGGCAAGCTGCCGATCATCGGTTCCGGCGGCATTTTTACGGCTGAAGATGCTTATGAGAAGATCAGGGCGGGTGCTAGCCTGGTGGAAATTTATACTGCCCTTATATATGAAGGACCCGAAATCAACCGGAAAATCAACGCCGGGCTGAGAGAGCTTTTGCGTCGTGACGGCTTTGCCCATATCTCCGAGGCTGTGGGGGCAGACCATCACTGAGGGAGACAGACAGGAGGCATGTGAATGGACGGCAGAGATTGGGGATTGTTTCTACTACCGTATGAACAAACCGTTGAGGAACTGAAAGTCAAATTCAAGACGATGCGTGCGGAACTGAAGAAGAGAGAGGAATATGCCCCGATCGAGTTCGTGACCGGACGCGTCAAGAAAATATCGAGCATTCTGGACAAGGCGAAGCGGCTTAACGTTCCAATGGACCAATTGGAGCAAGGGATCGAGGATATCGCCGGCATCCGGATCATGTGCCAGTTCGTCGAGGATATCCGCCGCGTGGCCGAATATATTCGCAAGCGGAAGGATCTGACGGTGCTGTATGAAAAGGATTATATTACGAATTATAAAGAAAGCGGCTACCGCAGTTTTCATATGATCGTGGAGTACCCGGTTCAGACGGCGCTTGGTCAAAAACCGGTGCTGGCGGAGATCCAAATCCGCACGCTCGCGATGAATTTCTGGGCGACGATCGAGCATTCGCTCAGCTATAAGTACCGGGAGAGCCTTCCGGAGAACATCCGTAAGCGGCTGCAGACCGCGGCCGAAGCGGCATCCGTGCTGGATAACGAAATGTCGAGCATCCGTGAGGATATCCTTGAGGCGCAAAAGCAGTTTGAGGACGATTCCAACGTGACCTCTACGCTGCTGGCGATGATCCATCAGCTCTACTTCTATCATCTGGTGAACGAGGCGATGGCGTTCCAGGAACGGTTCAATCAAATCTGGTCCCAGACCGAGCCAGGCAAGCCTCATGACATGGAGAGCATGAGACAGCTCCTCGACGAGGTACGGGAACTGATGGCGGCCTATAAGAAAAGTTCTATCGACGTATTCTCACAGGAGACAGACCGAGATTAGCGGAAATTTTTCTTGCGATCATGAGATGTTTCAGTATCCTTGAAATCTTACAGCCATGATCTAAAGAAAAACGATCCTTCCGATGAAGCATAACATTCGGATTCAGCCCGCTGCCGATCATGCGCAGCGGGTTGTTTGTATGGTCGAGGGCTGATACAATGGGGTCCGGCCAACGATTTTATATTAAAGACAGGATGATGAAGCACATGGCACTTAAGCTGCCGGCTGCCTTTCAGGAACGGATGCGTTCCTTGCTGAAAGAGGAGTATACCGATTTTATGGATTCGTATGATCGTGTGCCGCGCAGCGGCATCCGGGTCAATACGCTGAAAATTTCCACAGAAGACCTGCTGTCCATCGCCCCGTGGGAATTGCGGCCGATTCCCTGGTGCGGGACAGGCTTCTATACCGAAGCGGGTGAACGGCCCGGCAGGCATCCGTATTACCATGCGGGCCTTTATTATATCCAGGAGCCAAGCGCAATGGCTCCGGTGGAGCTGCTGGACGTAACGCCGGGAGAGGCGGTACTGGACCTGTGCGCCGCCCCTGGAGGCAAATCGACGCAAATCGCGGCCAAGCTGCGGGGGACAGGCATGCTGGTCTCCAATGATTTGAATGCTGACCGGACCAAGGCGCTGGCCAAAAATATCGAGCTGTACGGCGTCCGTAACGCGGTCGTGCTGAATGAGCATCCCGACCGGATCGCGGAGAAGTTCCCGGCCTTTTTCGATAAAATTCTGATCGACGCCCCTTGCTCGGGCGAGGGGATGTTCCGCAAAGACGAAGCGATGATCAAGGAATGGGGCGAAGATTCGCCGCTGAAATACGCGGACATGCAGCGCGACATTCTTAGGGCAGCCGCCACCATGCTCAGACCCGGTGGACGGATCGTGTATTCCACCTGCACGTTTTCCCCAGAAGAAAACGAGGGGATGATTGCGGAATTTGTGGCCGCTCATCCAGAATACCGCGTGCTCCCGGTCGGAGGGACCGGTTCTTTTGCCACAGGGGAAACGGATTGGCTGAAGAAACAAGGCTCCGGATTCGGGCATATTCCGGATCAGGTTTGGGAGCAGGTTCGGGGGACGGCCCGGCTGTGGCCGCACCGGATTGAAGGCGAAGGGCATTTCCTGGCTGTCCTGCAGCATGAGGCGGACCCCGAGTCTGCCGCCGAAGCGGAACGGGTCAGAGACGCGCTGCTGAGCAGCACGGCTCCGGCGGAGTCCGCTGACCGGCCTAAGGGCAAGGAACGGCCGACGCGAAACGCCAAGCCCATGAAAGGAAAACCGCCGAAAAAAGGTGCGGGGAACCAGGGCGAAGCCGCACCAACGGCCGCGTATGAAGCTTTCATCCGCGAGCATCTTCTTGGCTTCGTGCCGGGGGGCCATACGGTCGTCTACAGCTCCCATATTTATCAATCGCCGCTGCCGCCAAGCCTTCTCGACGGGCTGAAGGTCGTCCGCCCGGGCTGGTACATGGGCGATGCCAAGAACGGCCGCTTCGTTCCAGCCCATCCGCTGGCGACGGCGCTGCATCCCGGCGAGTTCATCCGGGTCATCCGGCTCGATTCCGGGAGCGGCGAAGCCGTTCGTTATTTGAAGGGCGAAACGCTGAGCATTCCCGAGGAACGCGTGGAATGCGGAGGCGAAGCTTCGCCCAAGGGCTACGCCCTGGTCTGCATCGACGGCTATTCGGCCGGATGGGGCAAGTGGCAGGAGGGCATGCTGAAGAACGAATATCCGGCAGGCTGGAGGTGGACATCCGCATGAGCAAGCAGGGCAGAACGACACTGCGGTTGGACAAGGTGTTAACGCATATGGGATATGGCTCCCGGAGCGATATCAAGAAGAAAATCAAACAGGCGGGGGTTACCGTCAACGGAGTCCGGGCCAAGGACAGCGGCATGCATGTCGATCCGTATAAGGATGACATCCGGATTGACGGGGAACAGGTGCAGTATAAGGAATTTATCTATCTCATGCTGCACAAGCCGCCGGGCGTCGTCTCGGCGACCGAGGATACACGAGACCGGACCGTGCTGGATCTGCTGGAACCGGAGCATTTGGCATTCGAGCCGTTTCCGGTCGGGCGGCTGGATAAGGACACGGAAGGCCTGCTGCTGCTCACGAACGACGGCAAGCTGGCGCATGAGCTGCTGTCGCCCAAGCGGCATGTTCCCAAAACATACGAGGCCGTCGTATCCGGCGACGTGACCGAAACCGATGTACAGCAGTTCGCCTCCGGGGTCACGCTGGACGACGGTTATGTTACGCTGCCCGGCGAACTCACCATTTTGCGCAAAGAGCAGCAGGGGGACGAGGTTGTCTCCCACATCTCCCTTGTGATCCATGAGGGGAAATTTCACCAGGTGAAGCGGATGTTCCAGGCTGTCGGGAAAAAGGTCACCTACCTCAAGCGCGTGCAGATGGGGGAACTGAAGCTGGATGAAGGCCTGCGCATCGGGACTTACCGTGAGCTGACGGAGGATGAGCTGCTGCAGCTCGGGAAGGATGAAACATCCCGATAACATTGGCATACTACAATAGATCAAAGACCGGCTCGTTTTAGAACAGATACAGATAGAGATATTACGGCAAAGGATGGATGGAGCATGAAATACAAACTGATTGCATTGGATGTCGACGGCACACTGCTTAATGATGAGCATGAAGTAACCGAACAGACGCAGAAGACGATTCAGGAGGCCGCGCGTCAAGGTGCTGAAATCGTGCTGTGTACCGGGAGAGGACCGCAAAATTCCATTCCGTTTATGGAACAGATGGGGCTCTCCGGCTACGTCATCAGCCATAACGGGGCAGCGACGGTGAAGGTGGACACCCGGGAAGTGGTTCACCAATACGCGATGGACGCCAAGGCGATCGTGCCTTACCTGGATTACTTCCGGAAGGAAGGCGTGCATTTTGACGTTAATACGGCGTTTCAGATGTTTGTCGACGACGTTGAGGGACTGGCTGTGGAAGTGCGCAGCATGTATGAAAACTATCTGATGCTGCCTTCGGTTCTGCCGCCGCTGCATGACCTGAGTGATCCGATCGTCAAGGTCACGGCGTTTGGGCAGCCGGACACGATGGACCGGGTACATCAGGACATCGCGGCGTGGACGCCGGAATTTAACATCCTGCGGAGCGGCGAATACTTCGTCGACCTGATGCATCCGGAAGCGTCCAAAGGGAACGCCCTCAAGCAGCTCGCCGAACGGCGCGGCTACCGGCAGGAGGAGATTCTGGCGATCGGCAACTATTATAACGACATTACGATGCTCACCTACGCCGGCCTTGGCGTGGCGATGGATAACTCGCCGCTGGAGGTTAAGGCCGCAGCTAATGAGGTGACGGCTTCGAACAATGAGGACGGCGTGCACGCGGCGCTGCTGAAATACTGTTTGTCGTAATGAAAAAAAGAGCCTTCCTACGGCTTCAGCTTGGTACACGCTGGCGTAGGAAGGCTCTTTGCTGTTGATGGCCGGTGGCTAGTGCTGCCGCAGGCCTTTGGGCAGGTGGTTTTTGAGCTGCCCGCCGCTGGCCTTGCCCCAGCCGAGCGGCAGGCCGTCCACGGCCGCGAGCACCCAGCCCTTCAGGGAGGCATCGACCTGAAGGGTCTCGCCCCGCAGGTAGGCGGAGACCTGCGGGTCCTCCGCGGCCAGCGTGATGCGCTTGGCCGTCTGCTGCGGGGAGAGAGCCATGGCGAGCGCATGCGCCGGCTCGATCCGGTTTTTCTTGAGGTGGGCCAGGTGGAGGCCCGCCCGCGGCACTTTCAGGCCCTGGAGCTGCTGTTCCTGCAGCAGCTCCCCGCCTGGAAGCAGGTACAGCGATTCGCCGAACAGAATCGGCGTACCCGCCGGCAGCGCGAAGTCCGGCAGCTCCTCATCCGCCCAGGCCTGGAACGCCTTCAGCGCAGACGAGGCGTCCTGGAGGCCGGCTTGCGGCTTGCCGTTTCCGCTGCGGCCTTTTCTTCGCGGCCGCTGCCGCTCGCTTGGCGAGGCCTCCAGGGTGTGCCCGCTGCCGCTGGGTTCTCCCTGTTTCTGGAGGAGGGCGACAAAATGCCCTTCCCCCGCCTCGCGATACGGCCACAGCCGCTTCATGGCGATGATTTCCATATCGGCATAATAAGCCGTAAAGCGCTCCATCATGTCTTCATTTTCGCTGCGGTTAAATGTGCAGGTTGAATAAGCCATCGTACCGCCGGGTTTTAGCATGGCGTATGCCTCCTGCAAAATATCCCACTGCCGGGCGGCGCACAGCTCGACCAGCTGCGGCGTCCATTCCGCGATCGCCCCGGAGTCCTTGCGGAACATGCCTTCGCCCGAGCATGGGGCGTCCAGCATGATCCGGTCAAAAGCCTGCGGGAAACGGCGCGACAGCTCGTCCGGCGCCGCGCTTGTAACTACAGCGTTAGTAACGCCCATACGCTCGATGTTCTCGGCCAAAATTTTCGCCCGTTCCGGGTGGATTTCGTTCGAGACGAGCAGCCCTTCGCCCTTCATTTTCGAGGCGATATGGGTGCTCTTGCCGCCTGGCGCTGCGGCTAGGTCCAGGATCGTCTCGCCGGGCTGCGGATCGAGCAGCTCCACAGCCGACATGGCCGACGGTTCCTGGATGTAATATAAACCGGCCGTGTGGTACGGATGCTTGCCGGGCCGGACGTTCTCCCCGTAATAGTAGCCGGTGCTGCACCAAGGAACCGGGGTCAAGCCAAACTCCCGGATGACGGCCTCCTTCAGCTGCGGCACGCCCGCAAGCTTTAAGCCGTTGAACCTGAGTCCATGCGTTCTCGGCCGCTCGTAGCTGTCAAGAAATGCTTCGGTATCGCTTCCCAGCAGGGGTTCCATCTGTCTGACAAAAGCTGCGGGGAGTTCCTGTTTACTCATTCGTTACATACTCCTTTATTCAACATCATCATGGATGCGGTTTCTATGTATTCGTGCTTTCCGCCGAAGGGGAGGTCCCGACGGCTGCCGGCGGATTTGAAGACCGGTATGCGGTCACTTTATTTTTGCCTGTCGTCTTCGAGCGGTACATGGCCTGATCCGCCTGCGAAATGAGCGTACCGGCGTTCGTGCCTGCACGAAGGACGCTGTATCCGACGCTTAGGGTCACGATCGTTTCGGCTTCGACACGGGCCCGGATTTGCTCGGCGATCCGGCTGACTTTGGCCCTTTTATCGACGATGAGGGCAACCAGCTCCTCGCCCCCGTACCGCCCGGCCAGGCCTGCTTCGTCGACTTCCTCCTCGATGATGGCGGCCACCTGCTCCAGCACCTGATCCGCTCTGGCATGGCCTTCGGTATCGTTCAGCTTCTTGAAGTTGTCGATGTCGCAGAAAATCAGCGAGACCTTCAGCCCCTGATCCACGTAACGGTTCAGCTGCCTCGTAAAGAAGCGGCGGTTGTATAAATTGGTCAAGCCGTCGGTGATGGATGAACGGTAGATCGACTGCATTTGCTCCACGATCCGCGTAAACAAAATAAAAAAGAGGAGCGTGTAAAACAAGAGCGGCAGCCAGATCCAGATCGCCGGAATCCAAGTCTCTTCCAGGGGGATGAGGTTATTCAGCAGATGGACCGAAATGTAGACGAAATAGACGGCCAATCCGGCGGTATATTTCTTGCGCTGGCCGACCCGCGGCGCCATGCCGAATAGCCCTATCATTACGGTGCCCAATTGGCACAGGTCTATATAACCCGCCTGCCAGCTTCCGGTCCCTTCCAGAAAACCGGGAGACAGGAGCGGAACGACATACAGGAGCTCCATGACGATCAGGAGCGCCCGCAGCCTACGGTTCATCCGGTGGTACAGCTGGTACACGGCGAAGTTCAGGAGGAGGAAGGAGAAGGCCTGAAGCCAATCGGCTCCTTCCGGGTAACTCCCTTGCCTAGGCGATCCGGAGAAGGCGAAATGGATGTTCACCCCTTCGTATGCCATAATGAACAAAAAGGCCGCCACCATGTAGAGATAGGCTTTTTTGCGCTGCCTGCTGTACATCGTGAGACAAATCAGCAGCATGATGAGTATGATATATAAACCTGATGCGGCGGCAATCCCCGGTACAATGGGGGATAAGAATGAAGAGTAGGGCATGGATCGTTCTCCTGCTCTCTTGAATATTCTTTGGATCAGCGGTTTTACTTTACTGAAACATATGTTCTAATATATCATAATTTACAAGATGCCGAAAAGCTAAGAGACCTACAGAAAGGGGTGGTTTTCCCATTATGAGATTGTTACAGGCCCTCTTTTTCCCACCCGAGCAGCCGGGCGGAGTATCCTCCATGATTCCGTATATGCAGGAGCGATTCCAATCATCAAGATGGGATATGGAGCTGTTCTGGCTTCCTAAACGGATCCGCAACAAGGGGCATGAGGAGGTCGTGTTTGACACCTTCGATTGGACCGAGTTCAAGGACTCCCCTGTCGTTCAAAAATATATTCAGACGTACAAGGATTACTTGTGGTGGACGCGTCTGCGGATCCAGAAGCCGTATGACCTGATCCATGCGCACCATCCCATCGCCGGGCTGGCCGCCAAGCAGGTTTTTCCCGATACGCCGTTAATTCAGACCATACACTCCAGTTATGAACGGGAATTAATATTGAACGGACGCATTAAGAGCGGGGGGCCGGAGCACCGTTTTCTCGTATCGCTGTACCGCGAGCTGGAGCAGAAGAGCCAGCGCATGCTGACGGTTTCCCGGTCGTTCGCCGGCTATTTATCGGACTATGTGAACTATCCGGATAAGATTGGGGTCATTCCGAACGGTTTTGACGAAAAGCGGTTCAAGCCGGTTCCCCATGAGAACGAGGTGCCGCAGCTGATTACGGTCTGCCGCCTGGTACCGGCCAAAGGGCTGGATATTTTGCTGAAGGCCTGCGCCGAGCTTAAGAAAAAGGGTCATGACTACGTGCTGCACATCATCGGAGACGGACCATTCCGCACGGAGCTGGAGAGCCTTGCCAAAGAGCTTGGCATCTATAACGAAACTATTTTCTATGGATACACGCTGCATCCGGAAGAGTTTATGCCGTTTTTTGATATTTTCGTGCTCCCTTCCAGAGCGGAAGCCTTTGGTTCGGTCTTTGCGGAAGCGGCGCTCAGCTGCCTGGCCCTGGTAGGAACCGACGTAGGCGGAATTCCGGAGCAGATCGAAGACGGAGTGAACGGCCTGCTGGTGCCGCCGGAGGACCCGATCGCGCTCTGCGAAGCGCTTGAGAAGGTCATCACCGACCCGATGTACCGCTACGATCTCGCCCGGACGGCCTGGGATAAGGCGAAGAGCCAATATTCCCTGACGCATGCGGTGAATGAACTGAAGAAAATTTATTTATCTTATCAAAAGGTGTAGCGTGCTGGCCATTCAACTCAAAGAGGCAGGTGCTGAGAAATTCAGCTCCCGCCTTTTTTCTATTTCATGCCTCTGTCATTTGGATTTGAACATCAGCTTCAGCACCAATATCAGGCTCAGCGCGCCGAAAATCGGGTACAGCACGGACAGCAGGGAGCTGAATCCGATTTGGCTCAGCAGGAAACAGATAAACATGACGCAGGCGATCAGAAGCTTTGGCGGCAAAGGAATATGCTGCTGCAGCTGAAGGGTGACTCCGTAGATGTCGGCGACGAAGGTGCTGAAGATCTCCAGAAAGATCAGCATCACATAAATCAGCTGGATGGCGGTGCCCAGGTTGCTGGCGATGCTGCCCATCGGGATTTCGTACTGCCGGATGCCCGGCATGTGGGCGGACATGGCAACGTGCGCGGCCAGCAGCATAAACCCGACGCCGACGCCCCCCAGAATGCCCCCCCATTTAACCACCCTATGGCTTTCCGTCTTGCTTCCAAGGGGGACCAGCACCGCTTGGGCCATGACGAGATTGAAGGATGTATACAGCAGCGGAGAGGTCCACACCGCCGTATAATGATGGTCGGTCGTAATCCGCAGGAAGCTGTCTGCCCCCGGCATGCGGATCGTATTGAAAATAATGGCCAAAGACAACGTCAGCATCAAAGGGACGACAATGCTGTTCATCTGCACGATGGCGTTCATTCCCCGGGTGAGCAAGATATAGGATCCGACCAGAGTGATGATCAGGCCTGTCTGATAATGAAGGTTTAAATGCTCGACGAAAACGGAGCCGGCTCCTGCCAACATGACGCTGTTTACGCAGACGAGCACGAACATCATCACGATGCTGATCACTCCCCCGGCCCGGTCCCCGAACAAATGCTTGTTGAAATCCTCATAGGATCTGGCCGATATCCGCCGTGAAATGATCATAATCTTGGTACCAAGCCAAATAAACAGGGCGGTGGACAGCAGAATCGTCAGCGTCGCCCATTTGCCGTATTGGGTAAAAAACTGCAGGATCTCCTGTCCGGTCGCAAAGCCTGCACCCACAATGGTTCCGATATATGTAAAAGCAATTTGAAGCACCCTGATCCCGTTCTTCATCGTTCTCCTCCCTGCTCCAGGCAGTCCGGTTTGTGTCCTGCCTGTACTACAGGTTATGATGATTAGAGGTAGGACATGACTGGAACCTGTCCATGTCTCATGAAGGCAGTCCATAAGGCGTTTCCCGTGAGCGACTGCGTTCGAATGGACGAATAGACACACCGATAGGAAAGAGAGGCTTTGTTATGGCAGGAGTTACCTTTTACATTGCCCATTACGGGTATGCCGCCATGTACTTTTTGCTGGCCCTGGGCATTCTGGGTATTCCGGTGCCTGACGAAACGCTGATTGTTGCTTTCGGGGGGATGGCCGCGAGGGGTGAGTTCAACTTTGCCGGCGCGCTGGCCGTCACTTTTCTGGGAAGCATGACCGGGATGCTGATCAGCTATTCTCTTGGACGCATGGTCGGGGAACCCCTGCTTCACCGGTATGGAAAATGGGTAAGAATGACTCCGGAGCGGCTGGCTGGGGCGGAGAAGTGGTTTAGGCGTTATGGATCACTAAGCATTATCGTCGGCTACTTCGTGCCGGGACTCCGGCATTTATCTTCGTATATCGCGGGGACGACGAAACTTCCTGCCAGGGCTTATGTGGTGTATGCGGGAGCAGGTGCCGCCTTGTGGTGCACCACGTTTATGCTGATCGGACATGCCGTTGGATATCATTGGAACGAACTTGCCGGGAGGATGACGCACACCACGATCCGGATCGGGCTGCTTGCGGCCCTTCTTGCACTCGGAGCGGTCATTGGTTTGCTTCGGTGGAAGAAACGCTGACATTTGAAGTTATGTATGGAGTTTCCCCTTGAAGTGGGAGCCCAAGATATGTTACTTTTACGTCAAAGGAACGGCGTAGGGGGCTATTGAAATGGATAAGTTAAAAGAACGAATTTTACAAGAAGGCGTCATCGTTTCGGATCAGGTGCTGAACTTGGACGGTCTGCTTAATCACCAGGTGGATCCGCAACTGACGATGGAGATGGGAAAAGAGTTTGCATCCCGGTTTGCCGAAGCCGGCGTGACCCGGGTCGTTACCGTGGAATCGTCCGGGATTGCGGTGGCCTTTGCGACGGCTTACGAGCTTGGCGTGCCGCTGGTGTTCGCCCGCCGCAAGAAGACGCTGCTGGCCGATCCGGACGCTCTTTGCGAACGGGTTCCTTCGTTTACCAAAGGGATCGTGACGGATATTATGCTGTCGCGTCATTATATCAGCGAACAGGATAAAGTGCTCTTTATCGATGACATCATTGCAAACGGAGATGCTGCGCGGGGGCTTATCAAAATTATCGAACGCTCCGGCGCGGAATTGGTTGGCCTTGGTGTCGTCATAGAGAAGTGCTTTCAGGCAGGGGCCCGGACCATCCGGGAGCAGGGCATAAGTATTGAACCGCTCGTCCGTATCCAGTCGCTCGAAGGCGGCGTCATCACTTTTGCCGATTAAGCCCGGGATGAAAGCCCGTTTCGCCGCATTTTCCGCGGATAAATCGAAACAATTTCTTTCAACCGGCCGTCTTTTGGCTTATAATATGTATTAGATGATCATGAGGGGAGGCAGCACAATGGGGAAAGAACCGGTAACCGAACAGTATTTCATTGATAAATTGGCCAAAGCAAAGGATCACTTTGAAAGAGCGCTTGATTGCAAGCATACCGAATTCGATGACCTCTATCCCTATATTATAGAGCATCCTCAGTTTTTTTGGTATAAACGTTACGTGGCCTGGTCAGAACTGCTGACCATCGTGGGCATGTGTGATGAGCTAGACTTCTCCTGGAAGGAATTGTTTACCCCTCATCAAGTTGAATATCTGGAAAAACGAGTGATGTCGTCGACGGTGCTCGATTATTGGTACGAGAAGAACGACAGTAAAGAACACGCACAACGTTAATTGCTGAGCGTCACCGAGAGGTTCAGTTGATTAATATACACACCTTTATACCAACGCATTCAGGATCAGCGGCCTATTGGCTGCTGGTCCTTTCTTATAATATCAGAAAAGTGTAAACGCCAGAGCATTGCTTCCTGATATTGCAAGAAAAATTACCTTTTAACGCGGTCTGTCTTCTTTGAAGGTACGTCGATAGAGGTTTTCTTAATAATGCGGGATGACTTTAACGAAAAATGCCATTGAACCCGCACAGTCTTGTGTATAATAAAGGTCGGTACACACCGATTTCATTGTAAGATATGCGGGAAAAGCATATACTTATCCATGTTCATTACATGAAAAGATTGCTTCAGAAGCAAAGGAGGATTGGAGATGATCAGCGATGAGGAATTGGATGCGTACCGCCAATCCGGAGAGCAGGTCCGGGTGGTTCGCGACGGCATCGAAAGCAATGATGTAACCGGGATTGTTGTGGCTTGGGACGGCAGCCAGGTGCTGATCCGCCGCCGCAACCGCAAAGTGGTCAAGCTGGACCGGAACTACTTGTTCCAGCCTGCGAGCGCTCCGCGTCAAAGCCCTCTGGAATAATAGCAGAGCCGTCTGGTTCGGTTCCCCTTGGTTCATATCGGGGGACTCCAGGCGGCTCTTATGGTTTGGAGCCCTCCTGAAAATAGGGAGCAGCGGGGTGGTCCATATGGTGAGTAAAAGAAGAGACGGGAAGGAGAGAACGGTCTTCGGGAGAGAAAGGATCCAGCCCGAGATAAACCCTCATCCGAACGAGCATCTCGTTACGAAAAGCCGGCCAGAGGATATTCATTTCGTCGGTATAGCCTCTGCAGGAATATTCCGCCCTGACCCCGGCATCATCTTGTAAGATTCGAAGGATCCGGATCTTGCGTCTTTTCATTTCCCGCTTGACTTCAGCGAGCAGTGTGCCGGCCTGCCGGTCGCCGTTCACAATCAGTTCCGAATACAACTGAGGTGTCTTGAATACGCCGCTCTCCTCCATAATCCGAATGTCCCGTTCGAAAACTTTATGAATAAAAATCAGGAGCAGATAACTCTTAATCAGCGATGCCTCTTCCGACGTCATGCCGGGTGCTGCCATACATATCACCACCTGTACGAACTTATGTTCTTATTTTACCCGCAAATGCTTGGATTATTCAATAGATAGGAACTGGAAATTATTCAGAATGAAAAGGAGATTAAACTTTTTTTGAAAAAGTGTTGACTATACCTGTCCAGCATGGTATGATCTATCTTGTCGCCGCGAAAGATTGAATCTTTCAAAGAGTGACCGACCGATTTGCGGTCGTGGCGGAATTGGCAGACGCGCACGGTTCAGGTCCGTGTGGGCTAACCCCCGTGGAGGTTCGAGTCCTCTCGACCGCATACATACATAAGGCGTTCCCGTTTTGAACAACGGGGACGCCTTCTTGTGTTATTTGTTATTCCCGTAACTTTCCTGAGAGGGGCGAAACGGGGATTTTTGCTATACATAATTCCTCCAACTTCCTCAAACAATGAAACCACATCGTGGAGATACCGAGTAAAGGAGGAAGTTGCTTGAGCACATCATCTTTCAATAAGCTGCATCACGGCTGGCGGAATATTGCGGCAGCGGGACTGGCGCTTACGGTTGCGCTTTCTGGTCAAACCGCCTTCGCGGATGGGGAACGATCACTGGCGGCGGAGCGGGTCTTCAACGAGCAAGCGGAGCAGCCCGCGGCAGACAAGCGGCAAAGTGATATGAAGCCGGATAAAAAGGTTGCGATCATCATCGACGACTTCGGGAACGGGCAAGGGGGAACCGAAGAAATGCTGTCCCTGCCGATTAAGCTGACCGTGGCCATCATGCCGTTTCTTCCTACCAGTAAAACCGACGCGGAGCTGGCCCATAAACAGGGGCATGACGTCATTGTCCATATGCCGATGGAGCCCAAGCAGGGCAATCCCAAGTGGCTAGGTCCCGGCGCCATTACCTCCAATATGAGCAATGAGGAGATTCGCCAACGGGTGGAGGAAGCCATCGACAACGTGCCGTATGCGGTCGGCATGAACAATCATATGGGATCGAAGATTACCGGAGACGAACGGATCATGTCCATCGTGCTGGAGGTCTGCCGCGAACGCGGGTTGTTCTTCGTGGACAGCAAGACCAACTACCATTCCGTTGTCGGCAAGCTGGCCGTTCAGATGGGAATGCCTCCGGTGGCCAACAACATATTTCTGGACGACCGACACACCGTCAGCCATGTCAGCAAACAAATGAAAGCCGTTGAAACCTGGGCGAGCGAACATCAGAACTGTGTAACGATCGGTCATGTCGGCGTGCAGGGGAAAAAGACGGCGGAGGCCATTCGCCAAAGCATCACCGGTATGCAGAATTCCGTATCTTTTGTAGGAATCAGCGATCTCGTCCGGGATATCTGGGATTGGAAGCCGGCGCCTATATTGCCGTCAAATAATAATTGATTCCGTTCGCGATGGCCTGCGCGATCTTGAGCTGCCCGCGCCGATTGCACAGCATCGCCCGGTCTGCGGCATTGCTGAGAAATCCGGTCTCTACGATAACCGCAGGATCTTTGACCTGGTTCAGCAGGTAAAACGGGCTTCCCAGCCGGATGCTTCCCTTCGTCTGGTACAGCGGGTTAAGCTGCTGCTGAATGCTGTCCGCAAGCAGGACGCTGCGTCCTTCGTTCTGGTGAAGCACAAGCGCCCCGTTCTTTGAAGGATTGCGGCCCCAATTGACGTGAAGACTCACGACGATCAGGGTCGGCAGCTGATGGCTTAGCTCCTTGCGCTGCGCGAGATCGCGTTTATGGCGGGAAGAGCTGCGGAGCCAGTGATTGTCGTCGCTGAGGGCGTAATCAGCCGTCCGGTTCAAGACCGCGTCGTACCCCTGGCTGCGCAGCAGCATAAACAGCTTCTGGGCGATGGCGAGGTTAATGTCCTTTTCCAGAATATTCTGAAATGAAGTCCCTCCGTCAACACCGCCATGTCCTGCATCCACGATAATAACTTCATGCGGAAAAGCCGGATGCTCCGGATAGGCGGTTGTACTTTGGTCACCGGGGCCTGCGGCCCAAGCAGACGAGCTGCCTGCGCACAACATTGCCGGGATCAGGAGGATGGCGGCGATCAAGCTTTTGATAGGCATAAAGGATGGCCCTCCTTTCGTTAAACGGGATTTGAGCGAAAAATTGATGTCGAAGTTAGAATGTGCAATAAACGGTAAAAAATGCACCGTCCGCATTCCTCCGTTTAGATTACAGTATCTCTGTGCAAACTAAGAGCATAGCAGGGCTGTAATTTGGCATTGTGGGAGGTATGGAAATGGCCAGTGGAGATGAACTTGTAAAATACATTACAGAGCGCGTCGTCAACTACATGGAAACACCCAAGGAAGAACGAAGGAAGCAAAAATATAAAGAGCCGTGGACGGTCAAATGGTTCGGCATGATCCCGTTCGGATTGTCCCAATGGGGAGGCCGGGCGGCTGACAAACGCCATCCCAAGCGGCGAAAAACCAAGATTCGGAATCTTCATGACTGAACGAAAATGAAAGAAGCGGACCTCGTGTGGATACGAGGTCCGCTTCTTTTTGGGAAGGAAACGCGATAAGGGCAGGAACAGATAATCATGCAGCGGATCTAGGGGCGGGCATGAAATTCTCCGGCAGCCATTAGCATGGAGACAGGGAGGTACCGGGTTCCGGCACGTCCTGTCGCCGCGTAGTTGACCGTAGGAGCGCTTGCGGCTGGAGACCATGTCTGAATCCCGCTTACCGCAAACGGCGCCCCATAGGACGCGTTACGGCCGGGAGCGGTGAAGATCAGACTGCCGCCGGATGCGACTGCTTTCAGCAGATCGTCTCCGCGGCGGATGTTCAGCCGGGGCGAGGTCATCCAGAGCAGGTCGTCATAAGGATCGTTGCCATCTATCTTCGCAGCAGGTGACGATGCCTCGAGCCGGAGACCGTTCTGATTGGTAACGACTGCTGTCTTAGAAACGGAGGCGGTGCTGGCGGAAACGGCATTTGCCGGCAGAAGCTCCAAAGTCAGCGCATTGATGTACATCGCTGGCTTGCCGGGCAGGGTCACTTTCCAAACCGGCAGCATGGCCGAATATTGAGCTTGGATTTGAACGTTTGCGGGGAGGCCGGGGTGATCGGGAATAAGGCCATCCTCAGCAAGCCGGTCATGGAGCGCATCGCTACTGTAAGGGATGGCTGGACCGCTGCCGTACTCGCTGAGCATATATCCGCCTTCCTCCCTGGCGGTGAATATTAAATATCCCAGCTGCTTGCTATCCTTTGAAACGATCGCAAGCCAGCTGTGGGTGCCGGGCCCTAGCGGGTAATAGTCGATGGCGGCGCCGTCCCACTGCTGAAACTCGGACTGCGCGGACAGCTCGCGGACGACGGAGCCGGCAAAGCTCTCCAGCGGCGCGGGCACCGCCTGCATGTCCGATCCCGATGCGATCCGAAGCAAGGCCGTCCGAGCTGGGCTTGCCGCCTTGGCGGCAGCGATGCCGACCGCTGCGGCCGATTGCGGGACCGCAGGACCCCAGGCCGGCCAGGCGCAGCTGACGGCGCAGGTCAACGCCGTCACTTTTAAAGCGAGAGATACCATCCTCACCACATTCACCCTCCTCGATTTCAGAGCTTTATTGACATCATTGTACCGGACAAGCCGTAAAAAGGCTGTTGCAAGGTGTCGGGCTTTGGGGCGCGGGCACGGGTCTTTTTTTGCCTTCTTTTAGCGAGGGAGGTCAAATGCTCATGGACGGATGGATCTTAAGTGAAACAGACCGCAGGTTATGGCGGACAGGTTCACCTTAGGTTCATACTGCCATGTCATTTCGCTGCGCCGGTTGTCGTATTGCTCCCGGATGGCCGTAAGCTTCTCCTCCTCGGTTTCCTTGAGGAGGTCTTCGTAATACATGTCGATCACCGCAAGCTCATCCCTAAGGCGCTCCCTGGCGGCTTCCGCCCAGCTGTAATCCTCTCCTGCCAGCAGTCCCTTCATATGCTTCTCCAGCAGATTGGCCGCGCCCGCTAGCGAGAGGCTTCCCGGCTGGATATGGATATTCTCGGGAAGCCGCGGCCCGAGCTGAAGCGTCTCCAGACGCCGGGCAAACTGTTGGTCGATCTGCCCGGTCACCAGCGAGATACCGATGAAGTGGAGCGCTTCTTTCTTCACGTCGCAGGTCATCTCGACCTTGAAGCAGACGCCCAGCCACGGCTCGTAGGGGGCGGAGAACAGCGTCTCCCGCTGCAAAGGGCCCGGCTGCTCGAACAGGTACACGCAGGAGCCCTCCTGCCGGGCTACGGACCAAATTTGCTGCAGCCGGCTGCTGCCGTATGTGACGTCTTCACGGGGAATCCGCCCCGGCCCGATCCGCGGCCCTGCCGGATTCACCCCGAAATACCTCGACAGAATGCTGTCCTGCGGCTGGGGCTGCGCTGAAGGAGGTGGGGTTTTGGCCGCCTGTTCGTTATATTGGTCCGGGTCAAAGACGAAGGTGTAGGAAAGGGTTTCCGGCTCCGCCCCCGTCCGTTCAATAAAGCCCCAGTAGTAGGGGCGGTTAGTCAGCTGTTTGTCCGCCTGCGGTGACAGCTTGACGGTCACGTGATAAGGAGACTTCTCGATAATGCTGCATTCGGTCGTTTCCAGATAGGTTAGCACTTGCTTCTGAACTTCCTGCGGGGACAGGCTCATCAAGCTTCCTCCTCAATGACGGTTTCCGCATCTTCGTATTCGATCTCGCGCTTGATCTGGTCAAGCGACTGCCCGAGCGAGCTGACCTTGCTGCGGATTTCCTCATCCGACTCCGACTCGAGGAACAGCTTGTAGAGGCTTTTCTCGAACGATTCCTTTTTCTCGAAACGCTCCAGAATGACATCCAGGCCGCCGATAACGGTCTCGAACATGTTGATTTTTTCGTGCAGCAGGTTCAGGATATGCTCCTCGATCGTTCCAGTGGTGGACAGGTTGTAGATCTTCACGTCGTTCTGCTGCCCGAGCCGGTGGACGCGGCCGATCCGCTGCTCGACCCGCATCGGGTTCCACGGCAGGTCAAAATTGATCATATGGTGGCAGAACTGCAGGTTGATGCCCTCGCCGCCGGCTTCGGTGGCGATCATGACCTGGGCCCGGCCGCGGAACAGGTCCATCATCCAGTCCTTTTTACCCCGGTTCATTCCGCCGCGGTACGGTACACAGGACAAGCCGTGCTTTTGAAAATATTGCAGGAGGTATTCCTGCGTTGCCCGGTATTCCGTAAACACGATGACCTTTTCGTTCATGTCCTTGATCAGCTCGATCGTCTTTTCGGCCTTCGTGTTCGCTTTGATGTTCCGGATTGCGTTCACCAGCTCCCACACCTCGGCGGTGAGCGGGGAGTCGTCCGGAATCTTCTTCGACAGGTTCACGAGGGTCAGGAACACCGCGTCACGGCTGCTGCATACCTCGCGCTGCAGCGTGACCAGGGATAGCATGCTGCTGAGGTTGCCCCCGGACGCTTTGTACTGGTTCTTGACGAAAGAAGTCACACCGTCGTACAGCGCCTGCTCCTCAGGAGAGAGCTGCAGGCTGACGTTGCGTACCGTCCGCTTGGTGAACTGCACAGGGCCTTCGCCGCGCCGGTTGCGGATCATCACCTTCGCCAGCTCATCCCGGAGCTGGTCCTCGTTCTTCGCCTGCCGTTTGCCGACGACGAAGTTGGCCGCAAAATCCCCCTGCCGCCCGAGCTGGCCGGGCTTCAGCAGCGTAATAAGGTTGAAGAGTTCGCTCATATCGTTTTGAACCGGCGTCGCGGTCAGCAGCAGGCAGTACTTTTTCCGCAGCTTCTGGATAAATTGATAGTTCGTCGTTTTCTTATTCTTCAGCTTGTGCGCCTCGTCGATAATGAGCATGTCGTATTCCTGCTCCATCAGCATGTCCTTGTGGGGCTCGCGCTTGGCGGTATCCATGGAGGCGACGACGACGTCGGAATGCCAGGAATAAGCCTTTTTCTGCGCGACCGCCGGGATGCCGAATTTGCTGTTCAGCTCGCGGACCCACTGGAGTACCAGGGAGGCGGGCACCAGAATCAGCACTTTGGATACCAGTCCGCGCACCATGTATTCTTTTAAAATGAGTCCCGCTTCGATCGTCTTGCCCAGTCCGACCTCATCGGCCAGAATAGCTCTGCCGGACATCTCAAACAGCACCCTCCGCGCCGTGTCGATCTGATGGGGAAGGGGGGACAGGTCCTGCAAATGCTTCACACACTGCAGCTCGTCAAAGCTCGTCACAAGCCGCGCCTCTTCGCCTTGAACGGCCAGCTGAAACAGCCGGAAGTCACCCCAGGGGCCGCCTTTATCCAGGCGGGATTCGAGGTTATCCAGCCAGCTGCGGTCAATATTCAGGGGAACGGGAAGGTCCCCGGCCTGCGCCCCGCTACCGAGATGAGAAGTTTTCAAGCCTTGTACCTCCTTCATAGGTTCGTAATCCCGCGTAACAGTAGTATGCACGTAAACCGGAGAGTTCATAACCTCCGTATGGATGAAGGCATCCGCTGATTTTCACAATTTTTTTCAAAGGAACCGAAGCAAAAAAGTGAGATTGGCGGAGAAAAGCAAAGGTTGTCCCAGAGTGAAGAGCTTTCATGGTCTAAATTTCAGGATTAAAGCGTGGAGTAACAATATGTGGTATAGTATAATCATCTATGCACACAATATATGGTACATGACGAGCGGATTTGCGTTTTAAATGGGGTTATTTCGTTTATTGAATGGAAGGAACCCGGCTACATACAGGCCTTTTTCCTGGAAGTGAACCGGCACTTTTAGCGCAGTCGGCAGACCGACACCATCCGCTGATCGGAACTAAGAGCCGATACGTTCGGCAGAACAGTCATGGGAGGAGAATGTAACAGTGAATCAAGTTCAGAGCAAACAGAAGCTTGAGGGGTTAAGCGAAAAAATCTTTTTGGACCGGTATGCATGGAAGGACCCGGACCCGAATCACGCCAAAGTAGGGGACGTTGTACTTGTACTGACCAAGGATGATCCGAAGTTTCCGACAAAGGAAGTCGGCGAGATCGTATCGCGCGAGGGGAAACGGGCGACGGTAAAAACACGCCGCGGCGAGCTGGTGGAGACGGATGTCGAGAAGCTGACGCTGAATATCGAGAAGACGCCTGAGGAAATGTGGGACCGGCTGGCCGGAGCCATGGCATCGGCTGAGCCGACGCCGGAGCTGCAGGCCGAGTGGAAAGAGAAGTTCCGCTACATTCTGGAAGACTGGAAGCTCGTTCCGGGCGGGCGGATCGCCGCCGGAGCGGGTGCCAGTGACGAGCTGACACTGTTTAACTGTTACGTCATTCCTTCGCCGAAGGACAGCCGCGGCGGTATCATGGCGACGCTGTCCGAGATGACCGAAATTATGGCGCGGGGCGGCGGGGTCGGCATCAATCTGTCCTCGCTCCGTCCGCGCAGAGCCGTGGTCAAGGGCGTGAACGGATCCTCGAGCGGTGCGGTATCCTGGGGCGGACTGTTCAGCTACACGACCGGCCTGATTGAGCAGGGCGGCAGCCGGCGCGGCGCGCTGATGCTCATGATCAACGACTGGCACCCGGACGTGCTCGATTTTATTACGGTCAAACAGACGATGGGACAAGTGACGAACGCCAACCTTTCCGTCTGTGTCAGCAATGATTTCATGAAGGCAGTCAAGGAGGACCTGGACTGGGAGCTGGTATTCCCGGATACGACAGATCCGGATTACGACGAGCTGTGGGACGGCGACCTTGAGAAATGGAAGCAGGGCGGCCATGCCGTCATTCCGTACCGGACGGTGAAGGCGAGCGAAATCTGGCATACCATTATCGAATCGGCGTGGAAATCGGCCGAGCCGGGCGTCGTCTTTATGGAATATTACAACCAGATGTCTAACAGCTGGTACTTCAACCCGATCATCTGCACGAATCCGTGCGGCGAGCAGGGGCTTCCGGCATGGGGCGTCTGCAACCTGTCCGCGATGAATCTCTCCAAGTTCTACGATGAAGAGAAGCATGACGTGGATTGGGATGAACTGGCGACGGTGACGCGTTACTCCGTGCGTTTCCTGGATAACGTCATCGACACGACGCCGTACCATTTTGAAGAAAACGAGAAAAACCAGAAGAAGGAGCGCCGGATTGGCCTCGGTTCGATGGGTCTTGCGGAGCTGATGATCAAGCTGAACATCCGGTACGGCAGTCCGGAATCGCTTGAATTCCTCGACAAGCTGTACGGGTTTATCGCCCGCGAAGCGTACCTGGCATCGGCCGACATTGCGGCAGAGAAAGGCTCGTTCCTGGCGTTTGACGCGGATCCGTATTTGCAGAGCGGATTTATGAAAAATATGACCGAGGCGTTCCCGGAAGTCGGTACAGCTATCCGTGAGAAGGGAATGCGCAATGTGACCGTCATTACCCAGGCGCCGACCGGCAGCACGGGAACGATGGTCGGCACGTCTACAGGTATCGAGCCGTACTTCGCGTTTAAATACTTCCGTCAGAGCCGACTCGGCTTCGACGAGCAATTTGTGCCGATTGCCCAGGACTGGCTGGACGCCCATCCGGGCGAAGAGCTGCCGGATTACTTCGTGACGGCGATGGATCTGACGGCGGAAGACCATATCCGCGCCCAGGCCGCCATTCAGCGCTGGGTCGACAGTTCCATCTCGAAGACAGCGAACTGCCCGGCCGACTTCACGGTCGAAGAAACGAAGCGGCTGTATGAGCTGGCGTTCGACCTTGGCTGCAAGGGCGTGACGATCTACCGTGACGGCAGCCGCGACGTGCAGGTGCTGCAAACGGAGAAGAAGGAAGACAAGAGCGAAGCGAAGGCCGCTCCGGCTACAGAAACAGCTGCCTCCGAGGCTGCCGCAGAGCAGGCGGGTGCCCAGGTAGCCGCTGCCGTGGCAAGCGCCCAGGGCTCGGTGGTGGATAAGCAGTACAAGCGCCGGCCGCAGGTGCTGCGGGGCGCGACTTATAAGATCAATACGCCGTTCGGCATGGCGTACATTACGATCAACGACCTCGACGGCATTCCGAGCGAGATCTTCTTGAACGTAGGCAAGGCAGGCTCCGATGTGTTCGCCATGGCGGAAGCGCTGGGCCGCGTCTGCTCCCTGTTCCTCCGCTACGGCGACCATGGACACAAAGTGGAGCTGCTGATCAAGCACCTGAAGGGCATCGGCGGTTCCGGCGCGATCGGCTTTGGCGTCAACCGCGTGGAATCGATCGCCGACGCGGTCGCCAAGGCGCTGGAAGCGCATGTGCAGAGCGGCATCGACGAAGATCATCCAGAGCCTGCTCCCGTGGCGGCTACGCTGGCACCGGAGACGGCGGACCATGGCGGCACACACTCGCACAGCCATGATGCGCCGAAGGCGTCGGTGGACCTGTGTCCGTCCTGCGGTGCTGCGGCACTGATCAATATCGAGGGCTGCAAAACTTGCGGCAACTGCGGGTACAGTAAGTGCTCGTAAGCTTTATTCAAAATCATAAAGATTGAAAAAGATTCTTTCACTTTTTTCGCATTAATTGAAAAAGGTTTAATAATAACGAAGCGGTATTTAACGCTTCGTTTTATTTTAGATGAACAAGACTAATCGCCAGATGGAACTCTCTTTTTCAGACCGACGGAAGAACTGATATACATTGAGATTCATGAAAAAGGAGCCTTTGTCTCACGCAAAGGCTCCTTTTTTGTTTGACTCGAGCATGGCGTCGGCGAGTCATTGTTAGCTTCATTGGCTCTTCGTTCAATAAATGGTTTCATAAATTTATTAAAATCAGGAAGATATACCTTCTCGCGTGGCGACCAAAGGACATACCCCTCCCCGCCAACACCAACCGTAAAAGTGAAATGTTCATTTGATTTCGTCTTTAAGTTTACTTGAAATGGTCCTCCTTTTGGAAGTGGGCCTCGGTACGGCTTGATGTCTTCCTTCCTCACTTTTCGCAACATGATGATAAGCGAATCAATTTCTTCACTTTTCAGCGTCCAGCAAAATTCACCCCATTTTACAAAGGCTGTTTGAACATCGTTTGAAGTTAATCTAAACACTTGCGCATTAGAGTTGCTTCGTAATGCTTTAGATGGGGACGATTCTGCAACAGCAGTGAAGCCGTAGACCAGAAGGCAGATAACAAGCAACGCGAACAATTTCCCTTTCATTTTTGGTTCCCCTTAGCTCAACAGGTTTTTAGTTTTCTCGTCTACATTGTTTGCGACTTTCTGTTACAGAAATACTCTTTTTTATCTCAACTTTAATTATTTTAACACCATTTTCTGGAGTATCACTCAACGTAATATGTATTCTATCGTAGGGAATATCACCATGATGTGCACTATAATTTAACGCACTTACGCGAACAATATGTCTTCTTGTATCCCCGTTTATTCTTTCGATTTTATCTATTCGGGGACACATGATAAAATCCGAGTAAGTTTTTTCGAAATAAGGATAGTATCTGGAGTATAAAGTCTCTTCAAGCAGCTCTTCTTTAGAAGCTCCTACACTTTCATATTTCCACTCGACTAATAGCCAGTCGAACAGTTCTCTGGATTGCAATCGAACCTTTTTATTGTCCCAGGTGTATATAACCTCACCTTCCGCTAGCGTGCATATCTTTGTTTTGGATGCAGATAAACAATTATATGCAGGTTCAATAACTGAAATATTTCCGTTTTTCATTATTATTTTTAATTTGGGGAGAGTATGGGTGGTATTAAGCTCTAATTCAGTTGGTCCATTGGAAAGGCTTGATGTATTAAGCCATTTAATAACCTTATTGATGGTTACTTCCTCATCCCCATCACTTTCATTAAATAAACGAGAACGACCGTATAAACCGTTTACTTGAAGAGATAAAACATCCTCTGGTGTTAGTAACGGTTTCTGTAATTGAAAACTTGCTTCTGTAATATCCACTGGGCAAAACAATCCAAAAACAAGGAATAGTAAAACTATATTTTTCATAATCACCACGCCTCTGGAGATAATTTGTATAAGTATCTATAATTTTCCCGAACAAGAAAAATACATACCAAACGTCTTCATGGATGTCGCTCTATTATTATTGAATCCGTTGGTCCAACGGAAAGGCTTGGTATGGTTATGGTTAGTCTATATAACAGGGAAGCAATGGAGTGGGCATACCAGCGGATCATGTATGCCGGGTGAAGGTAACAACTATTTTCAAATTAAATGAAGATGCCGTAGCAACTTTTGTGAAAATATCCCTTGATTACATGAAATGTCACCAACTTTGAACATAAATGTCATCGCCTGATCCTTAATGGATCAGGCTTTTTTTAAAATTGGGTTGCGGATTACTCTAAGTAAAATGATGGCCAGCGCAAAAAAAGCCGCACGGTGCAATTTAATATGATATCTCTAATGCAGAACTAGGTAAGAAGGTAGAAATATCTCGGATCGATTTTGATTATTTGCCGATGATCGGATACGTTGACCAGCTTATTGACATGTTCGTTATAACTATAAAATTGTTGCAAACGAACAAAAATCTGTTATTATCAAAAGATAGTTTCATTGCTTACGTAAACATGGATCGATGCTCGATCGAGGGACCTCATGCTTTATTAAAGCAGACATGTCTGGAGCATCGTTATCCTCCCGGCAAGCAGGAAATATTCTGCTGCCGCTGGGGATACATTTATCTCTATCGCCTATTCGCTGATAGGCGAATGCCATAATCGAAGAAGATGTCGAATAAAAGCAGGATGAAGGATGTTGAATGCCTGCCAATTGTGATATTTGCAAAAATAGTCTTGAAAATAAGACAGGAGGAAGCTGACATGAAACCTGAAGCCCATCGCCAACTGAATTCCAGACAATCGCAGATGCTGAACCTGATCTCCCGCGAAGGGGAAGTCCGAATCGCCGAATTGAGGGAATCTTTCCCCGTCACGGAGATGACGATCCGCCGCGATCTCGAGAAACTGGAGGAGACGGGCGTCGTAAAGCGGACGTTCGGTGGGGCAATCTTTGTTGGGCAAGACGTGGCTCTAAAAGAGCGAACGGGAATTCTCACCGATGAGAAAATCCGAATCGGACGCAAAGCGGCTTCACTCGTTCACCCTGGGGATTCCTTGTTTCTTGACGGGGGGACGACGACGCTTCAGGTCGCCCGGTATCTTCCGTCGGATCAAAAGCTGACCGTTGTGACAAATGCACTGAATGTGGCTCAGGAACTCACGGCAAGAGGCATCCCGACCACCATTACAGGCGGGACGCTACTAGAGTCAACTCTCTCGCTTGTCGGTCCGATTGCTGTTCAAAACTTGTCCGGCATGGCGTTCGACCTTGTTTTTCTGGGAGCAACCGGCATCGACGCCGAGCATGGCTTCAGCAATTCCAACTTCTATGAAGCCGAGATCAAATCTTTTGCTATCCGTCAGGCCGCGGAAGCCGTCGTCGTGCTGGATCATACGAAATTCGGCGCTCGTGCGCTCGCTTCGTTCTCTCCGCTAAAAGGCGTCGGCCGCATCGTGACCGACGAGCTTCCGGAAGAGACGTTGTTCCAGACATGCAAGGAGAACGGCGTTCAGGTTGAAGTCGCAGACAGACATCAATAAGAAAGGGTGCTGGCAACATGCCACAATCATTGATCGGCAGAATGAGTGTTGTGGCCGGGGCGAACAAGCTGATTCCGAGGCAGACGTATCTCCGGATTTTTCTCGGAGTCGGCCTTCTCTTGGCGATCGTCTCCATCCCTTTCGCCTTCTTGCTGTCCAATCAGTTCTCCCGCTATGCGATGAATCAGATCGATAAGGTGAGCGAGGCAGAGATGGCGCATTCTCGGGACAACGCGCAATTCCTGCTTAATAAGATGATCTCATACGGCTTAAACATGTACGCGAACAAGAACATTCAAGCTTGGATGATGGCGGACGCCGAATCGCAAGGGACCCAGGTCGACGCTTTGGCGGCGGGGACGCAATACATGGCGACCGAACCCTTCCTTGATAACGTTTACATGATCAACATGCAGACGGAGCACGTCATCGATCTTCGCTACGGCATCTCCTCGTTCGCACAATTCCGCGATCCGTCAATGCTAGATCTGGTACGGCATCCTCAGCCTTCTTACCAGCGCTTTATTCCCCACGAGCTGTACGGCAAGACCAAACTCGCGCTCGTCATCCCGACCGTCCCTTCCGGCCAGCTTTCATTCGGCTATCTCGTCTTGGTACTTAACGAGGATCTGTTGAAGCAATACTTGCTGAAGGACAATGGGAAAGCAGGCGTCCTTTCGTTTATTCTGGACGATAAGGGCAAGGCGATGCTCGGACCGGCGAACGATTCGTTTGAGTCTCTTTACAATGGCTACGCGTCCAAGGTATCGGCGGAACAAGGGAGCTTCACGGCTCGATATGAAAACGAGACGTGGTCGGTTCAATATGCGAAAATCGAACCACAAGGATGGACGTTCTTTCAGATGGCGAAATTGGCCGGCATCCAGTCCGACTTCCGCACGTTTCAGACGAGAATGACCGCATTCCTGGCAAGCCTTATCATTTTGCTGCTCGCCATCTTGTTCTGGAACTCCCGGCGGACGTACCGCCCGTTCTCTCAACTTGCCAACCAGTTGGAGTCGAAGTTCGGAACAGGGCTTCGCCATATGACGAGTGAGGGACCCTCGGAGGAATACCGAGTCATCCGCTACGGGATTGAGATGTTGGAGAACCGGATGGACCAGCTTGATTCTTCGATGAGGGAGCATCGTAACGTCATCAAAGCCGAGTACTTGCGGCAATGGATCCTGCAGGGCAAGCTTATCACGCCATTAGAGACGTATTTGCGGCAGGAAGCCATCCCTGCGTTGTTCGAAGAAGACGGTCTCTTTGTCGCAGTCATTCGCATTAACGGTTACAGCGCGTTTAAGGAGAAATACAGCTTTGCTTCGCGCAAGCTGGTCAAGTATGCAATGGGTAATATCGCGGAGGAAATCATTCGGCGCGAAGGTTTCGCCGAGGCGGTCGACCTGGGAGGTGACCATCTCGTGCTTCTGATAGCGGGAGGCACTTTGAAGGGGGACCTTCTACCGCGATTGCTGGAAGAGACGGGCGAACAAATCATGCAGTGGACGCAGGTTAGGGTTGCTCTCTCTGTCAGTGGACAGAAAGCGACCGTAGACGATCTTCGCGCCGTTTATCAGCACGTCCTCGAACTGACGATGCTGCAGTTCGTCTCGGGCGAGAGCAAGGTATTCTTGGAGCGAGACTTCGAAGCATACATGCGGAAGGTCGAGCCTCTTCCCGACGACAGCCTGCTGGATGATCTGATCGCAAAAGTCCGAATGGGGAGAACGGAGGAAGTGTCGGCAGGGCTAGACCGGATTTTCGAGCCGATGCATTCCATGCTGTACCCCCAAAGCAAGTTCCAGCTGTCGCATATGCTGTATACGCTGTTCAAGGCGTTCAACAAGCTGCCCTCTGTCGAATCGGTGGAAGGCATTAACGGCTTGCTCGAATCGTTCGATACGCTGGCCGGCGTTCGGAGCTGGCTGGAGAGTGAGTTGCTTGCGATCATCGAGGAACTCAGCAGCAGGAGAAACTCAAGCCGCCGCGATGAGGTCGTAACGGAAATCGTCGATTATGTACGCAGTCACCTGCACGATCCGAATCTGACGATCGAGGAGATCGCCGAGCACGTCTCACTCTCGACCCGTCATGCAAGACAAGTTTTCAAGGACGTGTGGGGCATGACGCTGTCGGACTATATTCTTCAAGAACGAGTGGAGGAGGTTAAGAAGCTGCTAGAAACGACCGAATGGACGGTAACGGATATCGGCGAGAGAGCGGGCTTCCAGACAAAGAGCCACTTCTTCACGGTCTTCAAGAAGGCGACGGGCAAGACTCCTAGCCAGTATCGTGAGGGGGTATAAACGTGTGAAGAACTCCGCATCGCTCGGCTGGGCGAGGCGGAGTTTTTAGCTATGGAATTGTTAGCACATAGCTGATTCTTAAATGACTTTCTCTAATCCCCATAAAAAACTATTTTCACTTGAAGCCTTCCTGTTCGAAGAGCCACCTATATTCGCCTCCACTGCGGCTTTTCTTCACCCTATTTCCTTCACGAGAACCGAATTCCAGTTTGAGAACCTTGATTTCATGCGGTTTTCTAGCCCTTTTTCCAAGATGAGAACTATACAGACCGAGCGCGGCGCACGTAATGTTGGACGCAGAGCAAGTTAATTGCCGACAGGAAGAAAGGAGACGAAAAACGGGTGGGATTCATTAGAGAGATCGTTAGAAACCGCTATTTGTACGTATTGGCATTGCCCGGGTTATTGTTCTTGATCGTGTTCGCCTATGTGCCCATGGCCGGACATTTGATCGCGTTTAAGCAGTATCGGCTTGCCGACGGCATCTGGGGAAGCAAGTGGATTGGCTTCGACAACTTCAAGTTTTTCTTCATGGGTAGCGATTGGTATAAGGTGACATTCAACACCATTTTCCTTAACGGGTTGTTTATCGTCTGTGGCCTCGGAATCGCGCTTCTGCTCGCTATTTTCCTAAGCGAGATTCAGAATGCGCTCTATAAGAAAATAGCTCAATCGCTCATTTTTATGCCTTACTTCATTTCCTGGCTTGTCGTTAGCATGATGGTGTTTGCGTTCCTAAACATGACCGACGGCATCCTGAACCGGACGCTTGCTGCGAACGGGTTGGATCCGAAGAACTGGTATCTAATGCCGAGCATTTGGCCAGCCGTGCTCACCATTGTTTACGTGTGGAAGTTCGCGGGGTACTACTCGATCATCTTCCTCGCTGCGATCGCAGGCATCTCGGGCGAGTATTACGAGAGCGCACGCATCGACGGAGCAACACGGTTCCAACAGATCATCCACATTACGCTTCCATTAATCCGCAACGTTGTAATCGTGCTTGCGTTGCTCGGGGTTGGGCGGATTTTCTATGGAGATTTCGGAATGATCTATGGCATCGTCGGCGATACCGCGCCGCTCTACCCGACGACGGACGTGATCGATACCTACTCTTACCGCGCACTGAGGCAGCTTGGCGACTTCGGAAAATCATCAGCCGTTATCATGTACCAATCTGTGATGGGACTCGTAACCATCATTATTTTCAATGCGCTCGCCAAACGAATCGACAAGGATGCCAGCCTATTCTGATTCCGACAACAAGGAGGTACAAAGCGTGGAAAACGCTATTCAACAAGTCCGTTCCAAAAAAGCGGCCAAAATCAAAAACGACCGAACGTTCTCGGAGAAGTTGTTTGTTATTTTTATCTATGCGTTCAGTGGATTGTTCGCCTTAATTTGCTTCCTTCCGTTCTGGCTCGTGTTCATCAATTCTTTCGCGGCCGAATCTGCAATCAAGAAATACGGCTATCAACTCATTCCGCACGACCTCACTTTGTATTCTTATGAATTCGTTATGAAAGGCAAGCAGGTAGCTAGCAGCTACGGTGTCTCCATGATGGTGACCATCGTGGGCACGGTGCTAGCTTTGCTAATTACGGCGATGTACGCCTATGTGCTGGCCCATCCAAGAGTTAAGTACCGCAATATTCTAAGCTTCTTGACCTACTTCACGATGATTTTCGGTGCAGGCCTGGTCGGATTCTATATTCTGATTGCGAACTGGCTCCATCTCAAGGATACGATGTGGGCCCTCATCCTTCCTTATCTGTTGAACCCATTCTTCGCTTTCATCATGGTATCGTTCTACCGGACGCTCCCTTATGAGATCAACGAAGCCGCCACGGTAGACGGAGCAAATGAGCTTCGAACCTTTTTCCAAATCATTTTGCCAATTTCGAAGCCCGTTCTTGCCACGGTCGCTCTTTTCTACGCGCTGCAATATTGGAACGACTTCTTCCTGGCGCTCATGTTCATTGACGATTATAAGCTGCATCCATTGCAGATGATGATCCGTCAGCTGATCTCCAACATAAATATCAGCGCCTACGTTGGCGGTAGCCAAACGACTTATACCCAACCGTTGCCTACTTATGGAGCTCAGCTCGCGACGGTATGTTTGACCATCGGCCCGATTTTCCTCTTGTATCCATTCGTTCAACGGTTCTTTGTCAAAGGAATTACGATCGGCGCCCTCAAGGGTTAGTCTTGACACGGGGACATAAAGTACGGTTAAGGATAGAGACGTATTATATAGGAGGTCATTAAACATGATTTTTAGAAAAGGATTAACGGTAATTGTGGCAACCGTGCTTCTTCTGGTAACGGCGGCATGCGGCTCAAATTCGAACGACGCTGGTAACACAGCCAGTTCGAACAAATCCGCCAACGAGGCGATATCGGGGACATCGTCCTCTCAGCTGGACCCAGTCACGCTTAAAATAGTCGTACCAGGAGACCGCCCGGCGGATATGGACGCGGTCATTAAGGAAGCCGAGAGCCGGATGGCAGATACGATCAACGTCAAGCTTAACCTTGTGTTCATTCCATGGTCGGACTTGGCTCAGAAGACACAAGTTATGCTCGCTTCTGGTGAAGACGTCGATCTTATCTTCGATGCACCGTGGCTGCACTTGGATCAGATGATCAGCGCCGGTTACTATGAACCGTTGGAAGACCTGATGGACAAGTACGGCCAAGACGCGGTGAAGGTCCGTTCTGATCAGATGTTCGACGCCAACAAGTTCCAAGGTCACATCTACGCGCTGCCCCTCGGCAACACCCATCTTGCAGGCAGAACGTATCTTGTGCGCAAGGATCTTCGCGAGAAATACGGGCTTCCGCCGATCCAGTCTTATGATGATCTGATCAAGTTCGCTTATAAAGTCAAAGAGAACGAGAAGGATATCGTGCCGCTGCTCGCGTACGGGCAATCCGGCCAGAAGGACGTCTCCTGGGGAGCGTTCCGCTCCTTCATGGAATACGACCCGCAGCTGCTGCGCTCGGATGCACTCGGCCAGAGCCTCGTGCTCTACTATAAGAACAACGACAGCAAGGTTTACAACCTGTTCGACGAGATGGAACCTCGCGTTTGGTCGTGGATCAAAGACGCCCGCAAGTTATACACGGATGGCCTAATCCATCCAGACGTTCTGGCAATCAAAGACGTGGACTCTGTCATCAATTCCGGCAAGGTTGCTGTAGCCACGTACAATGAATTTGGCGTACCTTCTTCGATTAGCGCGGCCCTTGCACAGAATGCTCCGGGCGCTGAACTGGAAGCGGTCACGTTTATCAAGATGGAGAAGGGAAAGAACATTACAAACTTCAAGCAAGCAAATTTCCAGGCGATTCCGAAGGTCAGCAAGCACAAGGAACGGGCGATGATGTTCCTTAACTGGGCAGCAGACAAGGACAACTACGATTTGCTCGCTTACGGCATCGAAGGTAAAAACTATGAGAAGATCGGCGATGACCAATACAAGCAAATCGGTTCGGGCTACAGTTACTTCCCTTATGCATGGATTTGGAATCCTACAACGGACCGTCTCAACGGGGGCTTCGACGAGGAGTCGATCAAGCACTACCAGTTTAATAAAGACGCTTCCAACCTGACCCCGAGCATCTTGACGGGCTTCTCTTTCGATCCGACGCCGGTCATTAACGAAATCTCGCTGTATAATGCTACCGAAGACAAATACTACAATTCGTTGTTTAATGGCGTAACCGACCCCGATGCAACTTGGACGAAGTTTAAGAAAGAGGCCGAAGGCAACGCCAAAAAAATTCAGGTCGAGCTGCAGAAACAAATCGACTCTTTTCTGGCAAGTAAGAAGTAAGAGAGGAATACTTAGTTAGACCGCGGGTATCCGGCAGCTGAGAGGCGCTGGGTACCCGTCCTTGACAGGAGGGAATACGATTTGGATACGAAAAGGATTCAGCCGGTTATCAGGTTCGGCGGAGATTACAATCCCGAGCAGTGGCCTGAGGAGATGCTGGAGCGGGACGTTGCCTTCATGAAAGAAACGGGGGTTAACGCAGTTACATTAAACGTGTTCGGCTGGGCGGCGGTTCAGCCGGAACGGAATAGATACGATTTTCGCCGATTGGATACCGTATTTGATCGGTTGGAGCAGAGCGGGATCGGGATCGTCCTGGCGACGCCGACGGCCGCGCCCCCGGCTTGGCTGTTCCATGAACATCCGACGATGCTGAAGGTTGGGGAGAACGGTCAGAGGGCCGTACATTGGAGTCGGCAGGCATATTGTCCGAATCATCCGGTCTATCTGGCGGAAATCCGTAAGCTTGCGGCCGTGCTAGCCCAACGATACGGAAAGCGCAAAGCGCTGCTCCTGTGGCACATCAATAACGAATACATCGTTCATTGCTATTGTGATCATTGTGCCGAGGCGTTCCGGGATTGGCTCAAACGCAAGTATGGTACGGTGGAACGGTTGAACGAGGCATGGCAACTCAGCCAGTGGAGCCTGACGCGTACTTCCTGGGAGCAGGTTTCGCCGCCTATTGGCGGAATGTCGCACACAAGCCACAGTTTGGATTATCAGCGGTTTTTGTCGGATTCCAACTTGCGAGGTTTTCTGGCTGAGAAAGATGAGATCGTTCAGCGTTCGCCAGGTATTCCCGTCACAACTAACTTCTACTCCCTCGACTTCCGGGGGCAGATCCATCCACAATGGGCGCCTCATTTGGACGTCATAGCGTGGGATTCTTATCCTCCTCATCGGGATCACGCGGTTTGGTCAGCATTCCAGCACGATTATTTTCGCGGCTTGAAGCACCGGCCGTTCCTCCTCATCGAGCAAGCGACCGGCAGCCTCAACTGGAAGGAGTACAATCCCGCCAAGCGACCGGGCATGATGCGTCTCCAAAGCTACCAGGCAATAGCGCGAGGGGCGGAGGCAGTGATGTTCTTCCAGTTCCGGCAAAGCCGGGGGGGCGTGGAGAAGTTCCATAGCTCCTTGGTCAGCCACGGCTCAGAAACGGAAAACCGAGTTTATCGGGAGGTCCGAGATTTAGGTAGAGAATTGGCAGGGCTGGAAGTGCTCGCATCGGCGGGCATTGGAGAAGCGCGGGTCGCAGTGCTGTTCGATGTAACAATTAGTTGGCTTGTTGATTGGAATCGCGGGAGCCGTGACGTCTCATATCGAGATGCGGTAACGGCTTTCTATCGGCCGTTCTATGAGGCGAACATTCCCGTGGACGTCGTTTACCCGACGGACGATCTAAGCAGATATGAGATCGTTGTCGCTCCGATGCTGTACATGTTCGAGGAGGGCGTACCCGAGCAGCTTCGCGCTTTCGTTAAGCGTGGAGGCAAACTGGTCATGAGCTACATGAGCGGCATGGTTAACGGTAACGACGTTGTAGAGTACGGAGGGTTCCTGCGGCCGATCGACGACGTGTTCGGAATCATCGTGGAGGAGTGGGATGCTTTCGAACCGGACATGGCCAATCGAATTACATGGGAGAAGGCAGTGGCGGCAAGGGCAATCGAAAAGAACTTTTCGTCGGGAGCTGGCGTGACCGATTCGTTCCTGACGAGTGACTCTGTGTGCCCGAGCTATGAAGTCCAAAAATGGGCGGAAGTTGTTCATCTGCAAGGAGCTGAGTCCCTAGCAACTTTCGAGGAAGACTACCATGCCGAGCAACCGGCTGTCACGCGTCATAAGTATGGCAAGGGAGAAGCCTATTATGTAGCAACTCACCCCGAGGATGCTTTCTTACGCGAGCTGTTCGGATGGATCTGTCAGCAGCACGGCTTGGAATCGCTTAGCGGCAGGGACGTTCCGGCTGGGGTGGAGATTACGTCTCGAGAAGGAGAAGAAGGCACGTATTTGTTCGTCTTGAATCACAATTCGGAGAATGTGGAATTCCATCTTGAGGAAGCCGTCGGCGGATGGGACCTGATGAAAGGACGGCCAGTAAACGGCGGACCGATTACTATAGATGGATACGGCGTTGCCGTCGTAAGGCAGGAGTCTAGGAAGGAGCCGGTTGATCCGTGAGTTTTTTGGACATTTGTGAGCTTTCGGTCGAGGGCATACCGGCTGTGCGGCTCGAGAACGAGTGGCTGATTGTCGTCATTCTGGTCGGTAAAGGAGCGGATGTGTGGGAACTCATATATAAGCCGCTAGGCATTAACTTGCTCATGAAGACGAAGAGCGGACTAGAGCCTCTACATGGAAGAGACTTGCGATCGAAGCCGCTCACTCATTACGCGAAGCCTTATCCTGGTGGATGGCAGGAACTATTGCCGAATCGAGCACTGTTCGGCGGCCGCGAAATCGGACACGATCGTGAAGGCGAATCCGCTTGCGTTCCGTGGGAGTTCGAGCTTCGTCGGAACGTGGCGGGTGAGATTGCGGTGCGATGCAGGGTAGCGCTGCCGGAATCCCCGTTGATAGCCGTAAAGGAGTTCCGGCTGCGTGCGGGAAAGCCGGAGCTGTTCGTTGAGGAGGAAGTCGAAGGAGCGGGGGAATGGCCCGTCCAGTTTATCTGGACGCAACACCCGGCTTTTGGCGAGCCGCTGGTTGATGGGTCCGCGAGAATCTCGCTTCCACCAGGGAGTCGGGCGTTTCAAGCGCTTTGGTATGATGCAACACCGGATTCAAGGGCGCTGTTGTCCTCGTTCGAGGAAGAGGTTAGGAAGATAACGCTGGATAACGGTAGAATTAAAGATTTGCGCGAAGCAGAACAGAGGAGGATGGATGGGGATGACTGCTTCGTTTCTTTATTCGGCTTCGAGGAAGCAGAAGTGGGTATCGATAATCCCCTGCTCGGAATCCGACTGAGGTTGATGTGGGATAAGGAGACTTGGCCGCATCTGCGCTACTGGTCAAGCAACAACGAGGAGATGTATACCGTTGCGCTGGAGCCATCCAACTCTCGCTTTTCGGACATTCACGACAGTCTGAAGCATGGCGAGGCTCTCACACTTCACCCGGGAGAGAAATGCTCAGCCTGGATGCGTCTTCGAGTTGAACTGCTATAGTCCTGCCTATTGTTCTGCCTCTGACTCCCGATTTGACTAAGGGCGAGAGACGAATCGCCTAGCTAGGCCCAGAAGTTCATTTATCCGTCTGCCTATAAAAAGAAATCTGTAGCTCTAATAGCAAATTCGCGCTTAAGTCATAGAGGACCGTATCTAGCTGCGGTCTTTCTTACGACACGTTTTGTAAACGCTTACCAATTAAATGGGGTTCGGATCATAACCGGAATACTCTCGCGATCGGACGGGCGGTGAACTAATCAGAAAGGAGGTGATGTAGCGCCAAGATGACATGTTGGAAAGGAATGTCCAGATAAGTGAGGGAGAGTAATGAAAGGGCATGAAATCAACAGAATATGGGGGAGGAATTGCAATGAGGGGCAAAAAAATCGCAAGTAGTCTGCTGGCGTTGACGCTAGCGTGGGGCGGGTTCCCCGCACTGAACGGCAGCGTATCGGCCGATAATCCCGCTCCGATGGTCAATCTGCTGGCGGCGGACATGGACGTGCATTTCGACGGGGGAACGAGTTCGTTCGTCTTATCCAATGCTTCGTCTGGTGGGACGCAGCAGATCGTGCAGGAGAACGGCAACAACGCGTTGGAGTTCCGAGATGCTTCGCTCGGCACGAACGTGTCCAGTTATTTCTATAAGAGGTTCAGCAGCGGGACGTTAAAGGATCGCATCAACGAGGTGTACAACCAACCGGTTGGAAGCCAGCCGGTGGACTTCATATTGGAATACAAGCTGGAGCGCACTGCTATGAGCGACAAGCCGGTCGCCAAGGACATCTACGCGCAAATCCAATTCGGTAACTTCGACAACGTCAACGTGCCCCGGTTCCCAGTGGCTGCGACAACTATAACGGGAACTGCCGCCTACACGAGCACGGAAGGCATACTCAAAACGGTGAACGACGTCGACATCTCGGGCTACCGTTTCACCGTTGTGCCGAATGGCGGCCAGCGTACGATCTCGAACCTGGAGATCGGTTTCTCCGTCCGTGTCGATACCGGGGGATCTGACGAGGCTTACGTCATAGACGACCTGGCCGTGTACGAAGTAGGCAGCGTACAGGATACGGTACCGCCGACGGCGCCCAGCAGCCTTGCGGTGACGGGGCAGACGGATACGAGTGTCACTCTGTCGTGGGCGGCATCGACGGATAACCAAGGCGTGACAGGCTATGACGTTTATCGAGACGGTACCTTGGCTTTATCCGTCAGCGGTACGGTAAACGGAGCACAAGTCACGGGACTGACGCCAGCAACGTCATACAGCTTTACTGTTAAAGCAAGGGACAGTTCCGGAAACGCCTCCCAGGCCAGCAACGTGGTGACAGCGAAGACGAACGACTCTCCTGGCAGCTTGCCGACTCCGTTCGGAGACCAGGATATTGGCACCGTTGGCATCCTGGGAAGCGCGGTTTACGACGCGAATTCCGGTTCATTTACGGTATCAGGTTCCGGCGCAGACATCTGGGGAACGGCGGATGCGTTCCACTTGGTGTACCGCCCTTGGACCGGTTATGGACAGATCGTCGCGCGAACGGCAAGCGTGACGAATACGGCCGAATGGACGAAAGCCGGCGTCATGATCCGCGCGAACCTCAGCCCGCAATCTCCGTACGCGTTCGTGGCATCGACTCCTTCCCACGGCACGATTTTCCAAGACAGATTGCTTCCCGGCGGGGTTTCCACGCAGACGAACGGCACAACGGCGGCGGCGCCGTACTGGCTTAAGCTGGTGCGCGACGAGCGCGGGATCAGCGCCTATGATTCTTATGACGGCAACAACTGGACGCTGATTAAGAGGGAGACCATCAACCTGCCGGAGACGATCTACATCGGGTTGGCCGTTACGAGCCATGCGAACAGCCGCCTAGCGACCGCCGTGTTCGATCAGGTGACCGTATCGGAGGCACCGCCGATTGAGAGCACGTATGCGCCATACCCAGGTACGATCGAGAGCCGCAAGAAATGGCTGTGGGACAAGGCGAAGACCATGCAGGAGGAGAGCGGACCGCTCAACATCACGCAATATGTCGCCCAAATCCTTGACGGACAGAACGTGGCGAACAACCTGCAGAAGCTGGACGCAATGTATCAGACCTACGATTATGAACAGTACAAAACAATGGCCAAGATGTATGCCTATCTCATGGTCGGTGATCAATTCAGCAGCACGATGATGGAGCATGTTCGGTCCTACTTTGCTTCGTACGCTTATGCTGAGCTGGCTCAGACGGAGAATTTGCGAATGAGCAATTATGCCACCGGCTATCTGGTCGGGCAGTATTTTCCCGATCTGGTCGACCTGAACGGCAATTCCGGTACGACGCTAAAGAGTATCAATAAGGCGAATGTGATAGCTATGATCGAAGCGGGCGTGCATAAGGGGTGGGCGGAATACGAGAGTCCGGAATACACATTTATGACCTATTTTTGCCTAAATGCGATCTATCAGTATTCGGACGAAGCCGACCTCCGGCAAAAAGCAAAGATGGCGATGGACGTCATGTGGTTCGAGTGGGCGAACGACTGGATCGACGGTTACCCGATCTCATCGGAGAGCCGAGCGAAGGGTGATTCCGTGTCCGCGGTTGACCCGTCGTGGCGGGGAGCCGAGCATACCGCGCTATCTTGGGCCTACTTCGGTGCGCACCGAGCTCAGCAGGCGGTAGGCGAGTCGGACAATTCGGCACCATCTCTCTACCGTCCGAACCTCGAATATCTCGGTTTGGTGCTCTACAGTGGAATGAGCTACGAGCCGCCTGAGTTAGCGATCCGAATCGGACAGAACACATCCAAGGAGTACCAGTCCCGCAAGACGACGATGCAGAACTCGAGCGGACGCGGAATGAAAATCTACCGCCAAGCCTTCGTGAAGCCGATGTGGGGACTTGCGACCGAGATTCAATACGAACGCGTCGACAACTGGATCGAGGACCTGCCCGTCGTGCTGCGCTGGCACTCCGATGCGGCGAATCCGCTGTTCCGGTTGTCCACCGACCAAGGTACAGCTCCAATCGGCAACTATGACCAACCTTCGAGCCATCGGATCATGCAGGACGGCGAAGCGGCCGTAGGGGTGTTTAAGCTTGAGAACAGTCCAACGACGAACTACATCAACGCTTTATTCCCGGATACAGGATCGATGATCGCCAAGGAGGATCAAGGCGGTTGGACGTTTGTCAACGCTGGGCCGATGTATTTCGCTTTCCAATTTGTGAAACCGGCAACCTGGTACTACCAGACGAACACCGACCCTTCTAACAAGGTGAAAACGACGGCACAACTGCACCAGACGGCAATGCTGCTTTACAACTACAACATTCTCCGAAGTCAAGCGGACAAAAATGGCTGGGTGCTTCAGACAGCTGATGCTTCTGAATACGCGGATTTCGCAGCGTTCAAGAGTGCCGTTCTGACGAACGCATCGGTTGACGCGAGCCATCTAGACGAGACGAATCCTCGCCTGATCTATCACGCTCTGAACGGGGATACGATGGATATCACTTTTGACGCGGCTTCGGCGGCATACAACAATACGCACAAAATCAACGGTACACCGATTGCTTACTCGTCGTTTAAGGTGTTCGATACGCCGTGGTTGCAGCAGGACCAGAACAGCCACATATTCACTGTGACTGAGGGCGGAGAGCAACTCGTCTACGACTTCGCCAATTGGACTATTACTTCCCTGAATCCGAGCGCGGGAACGGATAGCTTCTAGACTCCAATCTCGTGCTACGCATGAGATCGAGAAGGTGACGGTAGCGGACGGGTACGTCGACAACCTCGAAGTCTGGAGTCGTGACGGTCGCCTTTCCCAATGAAGTTCCGCTCGCTCCTGTTGAGGGTAATACGGCCAGTGGGCAGAGGAGGGGGCAATGAGTCTCATTCGAATTTGGACTTTTCCCCGGTATTATCGTCCTTCGCCCCGGTTTTCGGCTCGGTAGGATTTCGATACCCTTAGATTTGTAATCGCTTTCAGCTTGATCGGCATCCGGTCAACAAGGAATCGGCAGGAGTTCCGCTGATTTCGGGAAAGCGAGTCGCTTCTATAAAAAGAGGTTTGGAGGAGGGGCGATTCGCCTCCAACGATCTGGACTCCCCAACCAAGATCGCCAAACAGAGCGAACTGGACATATTGAGAGATTCGGTGTTCACGCAGATCATAATGGGCGGTGATATCAACAAGTTCGACGACTTCATCAAGAAGTGGAGGCCTCAAGGCGGCGACCAAATACTTAGTGAGCTTGAAGCTTCGATTCAGAAAAAAGCAGGCAAGTAATCAACAGAACGACAGCAACCTCTCTGGTGATCCGGTTATACCGGAACATCAGAGAGGTGCTTGTTGTTCATTCAAGGAGGGAATTCAGAATGAGCAGCCCTTTTCGGTTTGTTGCCCTACTTTTGATTGCGGCACTATTAGTACAAGGCTGGCCGGGACTTCCTGGCGTTAAGGTGTCCGCGGCCTCCGCGGAAGATGCGGCTCTGCTGTTCTCGGACGACTTCGACGGCGGACTGACGCGATGGGATCTGTCTGGCAGCGCGGCATGGCAGATTCAAGGCTCAGGAGCCGCGGCGAAGCTGGCGGGGATGACGACATCGACATCCCCGCAACGTGCGGTCGTCAAAGCCTCCTCGTTGCCATATAGTTCCACTGATTACGCAATGGCCTTCGATGCCCAAGGTGATCGCTTCCGTGTCATGTTCCGCTACTCGTCGGGAACGAGCTATTACTTTTTAGAATTCAAGACCGGGCATTGGGTCGAGCTTTGGAAGTATCCCAATTCTTCGGCAAGTTCGCAGGTTGGCAGCTCCGTCGATATCGCAGCTGTTCTGCCGGGATTCGATCTGGCGGACCGCCACGACTATCGGCTGAACATTCGCGGGTCGCAATTCACCCTCTCCATAGACGGGAAGACCATCTCGACGTTCTCCGACTCTTCACTCGTCTCGGGCGGCGTTGGCTTCGCTCTCCGAAGTGTTGGGTCGACTGTCAGCCTAAGCGTCGATCGGGTAGAGGTGCTGCCGGCCGATGAGCCGGCTGGCGGCGATCTCTCGATCGTACATACGCCTGTTTCGGGCGTCCCTTACTTCGCCGACCTGCCGATCTCCTTCTCGCTCACGGGCGCCACTCCCGAATCGACCGCCGTGATCCACTACGGCTATGGGGATGAAGAGGCGGACCGGGAGTTGGCGGCAACGCCGGGGGGAGCCGGCGTCTTCTTGGGAACGGTTCCCGGAACGAACCGGGCGACGTCCATCCGTTATTACTTGACGGCGGAGGATGGCGCGGGCGGAATAGCCCGTTATCCGGTAACCGGCGAGTTGGTCGTACCGATCGCGGCGATGCCTGCGTATACGAACAACTTCGAAGGCGAAACGGCGAACGCCGCTCCGGCTGGCTGGACGACAGGCGGAAGCGCCAAAATCATACAACTTGAAGACGGCAACAAAGTGTTTAATCTCAACGGTTCGGGAAGCGCCAAGCTGAACCTGCCGGAATACCGCAACGCGGACAACTTCATTGTCAAGTTCAAAGCGAAGTACGAGCGCACGAGCACCGCGGCGCAAAATACATGGCGCCTTCGCTATCGCGCGGCGGATGACGCGAACAACAACGTGATGGAGTGGGCAACGCACAATTCGAAGTATTTTCTGATGCGGAAGACGACGCTCGGAGGCAACTATCCGATCGCGAACTATGTGCAGTCGCTGCTCGGGGGCTGGCACGAGTACGAGCTTCGCATTAGCGGCATCACTCACAAGCTTCTGATCGACGGAGTCGAGATCGCCAGCGGCGAAGATTCCGACCCGCTGGCGCCGGTCAAGGGCTACTTCCAATGGAACGTCGTCGGGGGCATTAATCTGATGATCGACGATTTCTCTATCGAGCCTCTGCCGCTGCCTTACGTTATCGATCTGCAGCCGGCGGGAAATTATTCGGGCATCTACCTGACGGGCGAGAATCCAGGTTTGGATCTGGCGATCGATGCCGGAGCGGCGGCGCACGAGCTTCAGATCGACTATGAGGTCAGCCGCGCCGATGGCGATCTCCGGGCGGTCGTTTCTGGGACAAAGTCATACGATCTCGATGCCTACGAGAAGCTGAACGATACGCTGTCATTCGGGCCGGGCTTAAGCTCGATCGGCACCTATGAGGTGAAGTCGAACTTTACGCTTGACGGGAAGTCGATGCCGGCTCTAGCCAAGCAGATGCGAGTGGCGATCATCGGTCAAGCAGGAACGGAGGGCGCCCCCCTTGATCTCGATAACGAGAGTAAGTTTGGGCTGAACACGCATTACGCGCTTAATTGGCGGGACGACATCATCGACGGTGCACGCAAGCTTGGAGCCAAGCACCATCGCTCCGGCATCTCCTGGGCGGACGTCGACAAGAACGTGAAGGACGCTTCAGGCAACGCGGTTTACGATTACGCCGGCACCGACTTGTTCCTGAATAAGCTGTTCGATTACGGCTTCAACCAGATTACCGTGCTCGGCATCGATCAGAACGCATATTATCAGAGCGGGATTACGAATACCTCGACCGCGCTTCGGGCGATGGGGGATTTCGTCTACCGTACAGTGGATCGCTACAAGGGACAGATAAGACAGTGGGAGATGCCGAACGAGCCGGAGATTTTCGCCCAGCCGTATATCCCCGAGGAGTTCGTCCAATTGCAGAAGATCGCCTACCTGAATATGAAAAAAGCCGATCCCGATGCAATGTTGCTTGCAGGAGACCATACGTCGAGCGTGCTTAGCGTGCTGCCGAAGGAGCTGGCGCTCGGCTCCTACGACTTCGCCGATGCGTATTCGTTCCATCCGTACGTGTACAACTCGATGCCTGACGACAACTTGCCCAAACTGATTGACGGCGTCAAGGATAAAGTTAATGCGTACGGCGGCTGGAAGGACTATTATCTGACGGAAGGCGGATGGCCGACGGCGAAGGCCGGCTACCCGTCGGTAACCGAGGAGACGCAGCGGGATTACATCGTGCGGGCTTTCCTGACTTACCTGACGCTCGATCAGGTGAAGGCTTACGAGTATTACGATTACAAGAACGACGGAACGGACGACCGCTACTACGACATCTTCTGGGGCATCACGGACAACGACGGGCGGCCGAAGCTGGTGTACGCGGCGGTGAATCAGCTGATGACCTCCCTGGAGCGGGCGAGGTACCTTGGCACTTGGGATGCGGGAGATCCGAACGTGTCCGTCCAGCTGTTCTTGGAGGATGGGGAACCGGTTCTGGCTGCCTGGAGGAAAACCGACCACAAGGACGATCCCAACGTTCGGCCGCCAACAAGCGTTCTAACGCTTCCCTTCGCAGCCGCGGGAATGACGGCGAAGGACATCAACGGCGTGTCGATCTCGCTACCGGCCTCCGGAAACGTGTCGTTAACGATCAGCGGATCGCCCGTCTACTTGACGGGGTTGCCGAAAGAACTCGTCTATGAAGCCGCATCACAGCTACTCGTATCCAAACAAGCCGAAACAGCAGGCAAGCTGGAGGCGCTGCGGACAGGGGCAAACGGCACTATCGTGGATGGCGACCTCGCGGCTCTTGCCTCGTTGGCGGCGGCTTTCGAGCCAGGGATTAGCGGCAGCGGACTGTCCGATACCGCTCTAGAGTCCGCAGTAGGCGAGATTTACGAGTTAATGGTCCGAGGAGCCGGGCAGATCGGGGACGGTTCAGTCGCGACGGCTGAGGGATACGTCGCTTTGGAAGCGCTGTACAACCTGGCGGAGAGCGTATCTGTCGTTTTGGCGTACGCCAAATCGGAGACGGGAGCCGCCGCAACGGCGAACGCTCTTGACTATGCGTCAGCCACGACGGCTGCGGCCTCGGCATTCGAGAAACGGAAAGGAACCGACAACGTCATGCCTGTCTCCGCTTCTGCCGTGCTGCGGATGAGTCGGTACGGCAGGCTGGCGGAAGCGACGCACGCAAGAGGAGATTACGCGGATAGCTACGCGTACAACCTGCTGGCGCGGGAGTTCGCGGCGGCAGTTGAAGCGATGGTCGCCTCTGAGACGCCGAAGTTCGTTGGCGTCGGCTCCAATCTCGTGCCTACGCAGGCGAACGGAGAGGCGGGGGCCCCGAACTCCTTCACGATTTCCTTGTTCAACGATACCGACGTTGCCAGGGAAGTGACGGTGCAGACGCAACTGCCGGATGGTTGGGACGCTTCCCAGACCGAGCCTCAATCGATTGCGATGACAGTCCCCGCTTGGGGAACGGAGGATGCCGTCCTTACGGTGATCGTTCCGGAAGACGCGGTCAACGGAAGGGTTGATATCGGCTTCGACCTGCTGGCGGACGGCGCTGTCTTCGAGACGAAGAAAGCCCAGTTGACCGTGGAGGACGGCATCGGTGTGCGGCTTGCTCCCGTCAAGAAGACGATTGATGAGCTTGAGACGGTTACGGTGAAGCTGACGGGCACGTCGTCGGCCGCGAAGTCAGGCGCCGTGACGGTCGTCGGACCGGATGGTGTTCCGCTCGCCCCGGTTGCGGGCAATACGTTCAGTGGGTTGAAGAAGGGCGACGTCTTAAGCCTTGATTTTGTCTGGACGGACCACGAGCGCAGGCCGTACAACGAGTACCTGGTCGACGTGAAGGTCGAAGATGCCGCCAGCGGCAAGACGCTCTTCCGCGATGGGGCGATGCCGCTTGACTTCAATCTGATTCAGAAGGCAACGGGTGTGACGATCGACGGCGACTTGATCGATTGGCAGGACGCGTATCCCATCCACCTGCGATATAAGACGCAGAATGCGAGCGGCTACCACGATCCGGACAATCTCGAAGCGACGGCTTACGCGAAGTGGGAGGACGACGGCCTTCTGCTGGCGCTTACCGTCGGCGACAACATCCATAAGCAGTCGGAGAACGCGGCAAACTTATGGAAGAACGATTCCGTGCAGATCAGCCTCGACCCTCTGAATAATCGCGAAGCGCCTTATGGGCCGGATGACGTCGAATGGGGCTTTGGGCTGACGGACACGGGCACCTTGCTAACGAATATCTTCAGCTCTTCGCTTCCTAATCCGAACGGCGACATCAGCGGCAAGACACCTTTCGCTGCCGTCCGGGACGAAAAGGCGAAACGAACATTCTACGAACTCAAGATTCCGTCCGCTTATGTCGGTCACTTGCAGCCATCCATTGGCGGTCATATCGGCCTGAACGTGGCGGTGAACGACGCGGACCTGCAGAACGGACGCGACGACTTCATTCAATGGACGAAGGGAACGGCCGATTCGAAGAACACGTCGCTGTACGATTCGTTCGTCTTTATCGACGACGTGCCTCCCGCGGCGCCGGACGAAACGGCTCCTTCCCTGCGCATCGTCGCGCCAGAGAGCGTGACCTTGCTGGAGGCGGCGACTTTGGCCGTGGAAGCCGAGGATGCCGAAAGCGGTGTCGATAGCACTCTGCTTCGATTGGATGGCACGGAGGTCGCAAGTCCGCATGAGGTTTCTCCTCTGTCGTTAATGCCGGGCGAGCACCGCCTCGAAGCGGAAGCGGCCGACCGCGCAGGGAACCGCTCAAGCACGTCGGCGGCGCTGACGGTGACGTTCGGCTGGGAGGACCTGCCCGCATTGTTGAAGTATGCATACGAGCAAGGGTGGATCGACGGAGATGGAATTCTGCAAAGCTTACTCGCGAAGGTGAACGGGGAGGAACCGAACATCAGGCCTTTGCTTCAGGAGATTCAGGCTCTAAGCGGCAAAAAGCTGAATGAGGAATTTGCTTCTAAGTTGAAAGAGCTTCTGAGTTTATTACAGCCATAAAGAATGCATGCGACCGGCGGGCTGAGCAGGATAGGGCGCCGCCTTCATTCTGGTCAAAGTTCCATACCCACAAAAGAGGATTTTTGTTAGCTGGAAGACCCTCCCCAATACTATGAATAAATGCAGAAGCCCTTTCACCGTAAATTTCGGCCGAAAGGGCTTCTGCATGACAAATAATCATGACGGGAGATCTTAAGCGAAAGCTGCCAGATCATCCTATGATAAACGTCTGGTCGGGTGGTTGCATTTATCAAAGGGATGAAAGATTCGCAGAGATATATAGACAGATGTGAGAGTTTACTTTAAAATTATGTTTGAAAATAACATTTTATTGTTGTAAAAGAACAAGTCCTTAGTGGGAGTGGTGATTCAGTGGTGTCAACAAAAGCTAGATTGAATCGTATGTTTAGTGAGCAAGGAAAATGCTTCGATGTTGCAATTGATCATGGTTTTTTTAATGAATGTTCTTTTTTATCAGGCATTGAGAATATGAAGCAAGCCGTTGAGACCATTGTAAAAGCTGGACCTGACTGCGTTCAATTAAGTGCAGGTCAAGCCATGCTGCTTCAAGATATTCCCGGCAAACATAAGCCAGGGCTCGTTCTAAGAACGGATGTGGCAAATATTTATGGAGGCTCCCTTCCGCGGTTTCTGTTCAGCGAGTTGATTGACCGAGCAATCGAACAAGCGGTGGTTCTGGATGCCGTCGCGGTATGTGTCAATTTGCTGTTATTACCGAATCAACCGGAATTGCATCATCAGTGCGTGCGTAATATTGCACAGCTTAAAACAGAATGTGAGAAATACGGGATGCCACTAATGGTCGAGCCGTTGGTCATGCAGCCGAATGAAGTAAAAGGCGCATACATGGTGGATGGCGATCTTAATAAAATCATGCCGCTAGTCCGCCAGGCAGTGGAGCTTGGTGCAGACGTCATAAAGGCGGACCCGTGCGATGATGTGAGGGAATACCACCGGGTAATTGAGATTGCTTCTGGGGTTCCGGTACTGGTTCGAGGCGGGGGCCGCGCCAGTGATGAAGAAATTATGTACCGCACCGTAGAATTGATGAAGCAAGGTGCTTCTGGGATCGTATACGGTCGCAATGTCATCCAACACCCGAATCCGGCCGCTATGACTTCTGCCCTAATGGCGATTGTCCACGAGAGAGCGGGAGCCGAACAGGCACTTGCGATTTTGAAAGGGGACCAGGCTTAATGGAGAAAAAGATCATTCGTTTCGGCGTCATTGGTTGCGGTCTTATGGGCAAGGAATTCGCTAGCGCAGCAGCAAGATGGTGTCATCTTGTGGATGTGGATTTCGAGCCGCGAATCGTGGCAGTTTGTGACGCTAATCCGGCTGCAACTCAATGGTTTAAGGATCATGTTCCAAGTGTGGAGCAAGCGTATACGGACTATCGGGAGTTGCTGGCGGATCCGTCGCTTGAAGCGGTTTACTGCGCAGTACCGCACAATCTTCATGAGCAAATTTATATCGATATCATTAAGGCTGGTAAGCACTTGTTAGGCGAAAAGCCGTTCGGAATCGACCGCCATGCGAATGCCGCCATCCAAAAGGCGCTTAATGACAATCCGGACGTTATAGTACGCTGCTCGTCGGAGTTCCCTTTCTTCCCCGGGGCGCAGCAAGTTGTCGAATGGGTAAATGAGGGGAAATTCGGACGCATTATTGAAGTCGAAGCGGGTTTCTGGCATTCCAGCGACTTGGATCCGACGAAACCCATTAATTGGAAGAGAAGAATCTCCAGTAACGGCGAATATGGCTGCATGGGCGATTTGGGTATGCATGTTCTTCATCTTCCCCTTCGATTCGGGTGGAAGCCTTCGAACGTTCGAGCGTTATTGTCCAAGATCATACCTGAACGGCCGGATGGCAAAGGCGGAGCTGCACCTTGCGAGACGTGGGACAATGCGCTACTTGCATGTGAAGTGAAGACGGACAGCCAGCAGTTTCCGATGCTCCTTTCTACAAAACGTATTGCACCGGGGCATGCAAACACCTGGTTTATCCGTATCCAGGGCACGGCGTTTTCAGCCGAGTTTACGACCAAAAATCCCAAGCAAGTTGCATCCCTCCCTTATGAGCCGGGAGAACAGCAGGCCTGGCATATCGTCGATGCGCCTTACAGATCCGCTTACTCCACCATTACGGGCGGAATATTCGAATTTGGTTTCTCTGATTCGATTCTGCAGATGTGGGCCGCTTTCTGTGATGAGTTGGCTCACCGTGGCGATATGCGGCAGCCTTTTTACTGTGCCACACCTGAAGAGGCGGAAGGAAGCCATCGCATCTTTACAGCTGCGCTCGAGTCGGAGCGCACTGGTGAAACAGTAATGTTAGATTGGGGGGATTAAGGTGAAGAAGGTTTCGGCTGATTTTGTAGTAGCCGGACATATTTGCTTGGATGTCATCCCCGAGATTTCGGGTCTTGCGAATGGGCTTGGCGATCTGCTTGTCCCTGGGAGGCTGACGGCGATCGGTCCTGCATTGATGTCTACAGGCGGAGCGGTCTCCAATACCGGACTGGCTCTTCACCGGCTTGGTTTTGCGGTTCAATTGATGGGGAAAGTAGGGGATGACCTTTTTGGAAAGGCGATATTGGATGGGCTTTCGAAATATAGTAGCGCTCTGACGGAAGGAATGATCCTTACTCCAGGAGAAATAAGTTCGTATACTGTCGTAATAAGTCCTCCAGGTGTAGACCGAGTATTCCTTCACGCAACGGGAGCGAACGATACATTTTGCGCGGAAGATATACAGACGGATCTGTTGGAGGGAACCAAGTTGTTTCATTTCGGCTATCCTCCGCTGATGCGTCGAATGTTCGAGAACAACGGGAAGGAGCTTGTTAGACTTCTATCAAAGATCAAGGCCCTCGGAGCAACGGTGTCGCTTGATACCGCCATGCCTGACCCGGCATCGGCTGCTGGTCGAGCCGATTGGCGTAAGATTCTCACTGACGTGCTCCCTTTTGTGGATATATTTCTGCCTAGCTATGAAGAAATTTTGTTCATGCTTCATCCTGAGATCTATCAAAAAATGGTGCGGGAATACGCAGGGAAAGATCTTTTATCCTGTGCAGACGGTTCGATGTTGTCATCGATGGCAGAAGAACTGTTGGGGATGGGTGCTGCCGTAGTCGGTTTTAAGCTGGGCGAATATGGTCTCTACATCCGTACTTCCAACGACACTGAACGGCTTTCCGCGATGGGAGCATGTGCGCCTTCATGTACGGTTAATTGGATGAATCGCGAGCTTCTCGTTCCCTGCTTTCAGGTCGAGGCTATCGGAACAACAGGTGCGGGGGATTGTACAATCGCAGGGTTTTTGGTTGGAGTGATGAACAGGCTTACCATCGAAAATACGATGCTGGGAGCCGTCGGTGTTGGAGCATGCAATGTGGAGCGAGCAGATGCGGTAAGCGGCGTGCGGTCCTGGAGGGATGTTCTGAGCAGAATTCATGAGGGTTGGCCACAGAGCGGCCAAATGATCCCGCTTGATGGCTGGCGTATTTTAGATTTACAGGGGCTGCGACTTTATGAACAGAATCATGAATGAAGGGGGTTAAAAGATGAATCTGAAACGAAGTGAGTTCAAAAAAGCACAGGCGCGTGCGGCTGAATTATTTGGTCGTGCGGGAATCGTATTGACGGAAGAGGAGCGGGAAGGTATCGAAATCGCAGGCTTCGGACTTGGAAACCTCGATCTTCAGGGCCTGGAGATTGTCACTTATGTTAATACAGAGCGTTATTGCGCGAAGGAGTTGGCGCTTTTCCCAAAACAGACATGTCCTGAGCATCTTCATCCCCCAGTGAACGGGGAACCTGGCAAAATGGAGACGTTCCGATGCAGATGGGGAACTGTTTACTTGTACGTGGAGGGAACACCGATGAGTAGCATTCATGCGATCGTTCCCAAAGGAAGCGAACCTGTGTATACGGTGTTTCACGAGATTGTTCTCCGTCCTGGTGAGCAATACACGATTCCATCGGGAATGAAGCATTGGTTTCAGGCAGGACCGGAAGGAGCGGTAGTGTCAGAGTTTTCCAGCACGAGTCGAGACGAATTTGACGTTTTTACTGATCCATCGATCGTAAGAATACCTGTCATCGAAGAGGATGAAATGGAACTTCCTTCCGCAGATTACGGAGCGCGCATAAGATCATGATGCTCCGGGCGAAAGCATAAGCGGCCCACCCCGCCGTGACTTAGAGAAGTTAGAGGAATCCAGAAGCGTTAGAAGGACGTATGGTGGGGCGATCTTTGAGGGAAAGGGCATCACGATACAGAAACGCTCAGGTATATTAACGGTAAAGAAATTGCGAATCGGAAGTAAGGCAGCAGCAATTCAACTTGGAAAATCCATCTTCATCGATGGGGGTACAACGTTCGAGCTTTCCTATAATTCCGCTCAGGAACATGGTACAGGTCAATGTAATATCCTTACATTAGACCATATAACAAGGAGAGCTTAGATGAGCGGAAAATTAACCTTTGATTATATTATCGTAGGAACGGGTCCTGCTGGCGCCGTCATCGCCAAAACATTAAGTGATAACAAAGAAGTATCGGTTCTTGTCCTGGAGGCCGGTGGGAACAACGATAAAGACACCCCCATTAGGGACTCTACATTCGCTCTGGAATTGGAAGAACAGTTCTTTCCCCAATATTTTTGGCAGGGGGAGGGGGTTCCGCAAGAGGAGCTGGATGAACGGGCATTTGAATGGACAACGGGACGCCTTTTAGGCGGAGGGTCATCGATTAACGGTGAGCAGTATGTACGTCCTACATCAGCCGTTTTCAGGGAATGGGAAATGCTCTTAGGTCCGCTGTGGTCACCTAGACGGGCCATTCGCCGATTCAAGAAATTAGAGAAGTATAACGGAGAAACCGATGATCTAAACGCCCGTGGATTCAATGGACGGATCGATATTAGGCAGGCCCCGGTAGACCCCACGTCTATGGCGGAAAAGCTCACTACAGCTATTGAGAAAGCTACAGGCTATCCGGAGATCCTTGACTATAACGATCCTAAAACTCCCCTGGGTCCATTTACCCGCTGGCAGTTGTATCAAAAACCAAATGGCCGAAGGGAAAATTCCTCCGCAGCCTTTCTCTCCCCGGACATCATGACGCCTTCCGGCCGCGGTGTAGACGGCAGGAAACTAAAAGTGTTCTTTAATTCAACGGCTCTGCGCGTGCTTTTTGACAAGAAACGCGCCACAGGGGTCGAATTCCTGAAAGAAGGAAGACGCATTCGTGCTTACGCCCAAAAAAAGGTCATCATATCTGCGGGTATCAATAGCGCTCAGCTATTAATGCTGTCCGGAATAGGCCCGGCTGCTCTACTTAAAGAAGCTGGGATCCCAGTGGTTTTCAGTAACCCGAACGTAGGGAAGAGATTGAGAAATCACACGCTTAACACTGCGGTGTTCACTACGAATCCGAACGATTCTGCCCTGCCTGCGAATGACCCGGATGCACTTTATACAGGGGGAGCCTTTTTGCCTGATCCGACGGGTGTAAACAGCAATCGCCGGGCTGTTCAACTGATTGGCATTGGTTCTGACAGCACGTTAACTTTAGCGGTTCTTTACTTGCGCCCCAAGAGCCGCGGCTCGATTAAGATCCAGAACAAGGATCCGCTTAAAATCGTGCTTGCGGATGAAGGATTTCTCGACAATCCGGATGACATGGAAGCCGTTAAAAATATTTTTAGAACTTATGTGAAAAATATAGCGGCAGAACTCGCATCCATCGATCCGTCATACCAGCTTGTTTCGCCGACACTGGATATGATTGAGGACGACTCCCAGTTGGAGGAGTATATTAAACAGAATTTCGACCATAATCATCACCAGCAAGGCTCCCTTCGTATGGCCCCGTTAAAAAAGGGAGGAGTAGTGGATCGAACGGGTCATGTGCATGGGGTAGAGGATCTGATCGTTGCAGATGCTTCCATCATCCCATTTACGGTGGACGGGAATACATCCGCCGCTACTTTCCTTATTGGTTATACGATCGCCAGGCAATTGGTCTCACCGGATAAAAAAGGCAGAAGACAGCCATCCGAGGGCGACGAAGAGTAATGGCCCATCTTATTCATCAAGAACACAAAAGTCCCCGAGTTTGAAACCCGGGGACTTTTATTTGGGGTGCAGCCACTATCATGAAGCGCTTTGCTCCTTGTTGCTCCTCAGCCCAAAAACTTAATGGATTCTTTGGTTTTTCTGGCAAATGCAATGGGATCATCGATCGACTCCCAGTGAACGTACATCAAGCGCGGATTCTCGAATAACCAGTGATTGTGGACGGCCGTTACTTTAATCCCGTTTTTGCGGAGATTGCTCAGCAAGCGGTTGACTTGATTTTGGAAGAGAGCGGTTTCGCCTAAACAGAGTGCCTTGCCTGAACTGTTCAGGGATTCGAAGGAGAAAAGTTGATAGCGGACCAAAGGAGAAGTGGTACGTCTTCCTAAAATCGAGGCTCTAATGACCCGGTTTCTGGAGACAAAACAAACCGGGCCTTTCGTAATTTCATGCTCGGTTCCACCTAAAATAGCTGAAAATTCGTCACAAAGCTTTTTAAAGCGAGGACTTACTTTAACTTGCGCCATCCGAAATCATCCTCCCATAAATGATATAAATGAACCTGCCCGTTTAACCGTGTTAGCCCAGGAATTTAATGGATTCCTTTGTTTTTCTGGCAAATGCAACCGGATTGTCAATAGACTCCCAGTGCATATACATTAAGCGAGGCTGCTCTTTCAGCCAGTGGTTATGAACTGCGGTTACTTTAATCCCGCGTTTACGGAGGTTCGACATCAATCGATTCACCTGATTTTGGTGAACGGCCGTTTCACCCAAGCAAAGCGCGCGGCCCGACTTATCAAGAGATTCGAAGGAAAACATTTGCATTTGAACCAAAGGGGAACGTGTTCTTTTTCCCAAAATGGTTTCTCTTAAATTCGTCATCCGCGTAACAAAACAAACCGGACCTGCCTCAATTTCCGATTCGCCCCCCAATATCTTTCCGAATTGGGTACAAAGCTTTTTGAATTGCGGGCTAACCTTTACTTGTTCCGCCATTGTAAGTCCTCCTTTAATCAAGTTCTATGTATCCTATGATCAAAGAGGAAAGAGGTATGGACTGATAGCGTAGGGTACTAGCATAAATAGCAAAATATCGACGCTGCATCATGAGCAGGCCGGTCCGTTATCTGAACCCACAACGCTTATTATTCACGGGCAGCATGACAAACGCTTGACGGGAAGAGGTATTTTGTGATAGTTTCATCCATATCAAATGAACAGGAGGGATAGAGCGATGACGATTTCTGAGATTGTAGATGATCAGGTGAACCTGTCTTCGGGAGCAATGCTGGGCAAGGTTCACCAAATTACAAATCGGATACCGGAGCTTTATCCTTCTATGCGTAGATATCGCGGGTGACTTCTTTATAGGATAGTCGCTTGTTTGTGTATAGCTAGGTTAATGTATCGCAAGAAAGCACCGGTAAACCGGTGCCTTTTTTGCGTTGTCTCCGTGTAAAAGGAGATCGTTAACGTTGAAGCACATCACGAAATATGAAAAAATCCGCCAGATCCTGTCTATCCTGAAACAACCGGATTATAGATACAAGCAAATCACAGAGGCTATTTTCAAGCAAAAAATCGGACATTTTGAAGAAATGACGAGCTTGCCAAAAGCCGTAAGAAACGAATTAATCAAGGAGATTGGTGACGATGTGCTGGGCATTACGCCCAAAATCATGCAGCAGTCCAAGCAAGTAAGCAAAATTCTTTTTGCCATCCCTGGCGATGAACATATCGAGTCCGTCAAGTTAAGTTATAAAGACGGATGGGAATCCTATTGTATCTCGTCCCAGTGCGGCTGCGGGTTTGGCTGTACCTTTTGCGCTACAGGAACGCTGGGGTTGAAGAGAAATCTCACAGCGGATGAAATCACGGACCAGCTTCTTTATTTCCATTTGAACGGCTACCCATTGGACAGCGTGTCCTTTATGGGGATGGGCGAGGCCCTTGCAAATCCGTATGTGTTTGATGCCTTACATGTGCTAACCGATCCTGAGCTTTTCGGCCTGGGGCATCGGAGAATTACGGTGTCTACGATAGGCATACTGCCTGGAGTAAAGAAATTAATGAAGGATTTTCCGCAGATGAATCTAACCTTTTCTCTTCACTCCCCATTTCCGGATCAGAGAAGCGAGCTCATGCCCATCAATCATCATTTTCCGCTGGAAGAAGTGATGAAAGTGCTTGATGAGCATATTCAAACGACGAAACGAAAGGTATACATTGCTTATATCCTTTTGAGGGGAATCAATGACTCGGCCAAACACGCTGAAGCGGTTGCTGATTTACTGCGGGGAAGAGGACCATGGGAACATTTATATCACGTCAATCTCATCCCTTACAATGCCACCACGGCCACCCCGCAAAGTTATAAAGAATCGGATCACAGCGGAATCAGCATGTTCCTTAAAATCTTAAAGACCAAAGGAGTCCATGTTACCGTCAGAACCCAGTTCGGTTCCGATATTAACGCAGCATGCGGTCAGCTGTACGGATCACAGTAGCAAACATGGACGAATCTAAAAATTGAGCCGGGTTCCCTAATCTATTGATCCAGGCCATCTATGCTCCTTTTTCATCTACTAGAATGACTTCAGTTAAAAGGAGATGACGATAGATGGCCTCTACCATTCGTGTTGTAGGTATTTTTACGAACGGTGCACGGTCGAGTGCAACGGCCGAAGAACGCCAAGCCAGGTTTAATAACGATTTAACCCTCGCAAATGCAGCATGGGGAACCGGTTTTGCTCCGGGTGTAAGCTGCGGGCTTCGATTTGCTTCATTAAGAATATTCGATCATCCGGATGTCACGATCGATGCGAGTACCGTGTCTAACGTCAATGACCCAAGAGTAGCGAATCTTATTACTCAAGCGAGAAACACTCTTAATGATGCGACCGCCATATACGTTGTTTATCTAAGCGGAGACAGCTTATCGCCGGGATCGATCGGAAACGGAGGACCGGAATTCACCTTTTTCCGGAGCACAACGGATTATGGACTCATAGGCCGTGTTGTATTGAGTGGTAGAGCTATTGACACGTATGCATTTGCGCATGAGGCAGGCCATGTATTATTTGGACGCTTTTTGGACAACAGCAACCCCGGGAGTTTTACGATCAATGATCCTTCGAACCCTGGCAGTGCCCACAGCAATAATCCACAAAACCTGATGTATCCCATTATTCCATCAAGTGATCCAATCATTAATTCGGCTCAGTGTTCGGTTGCCAAGCAGAGTAAAGTGATCGCACAAAATGCCGCGAGTTCTTATCTGAGAAACAAGAAATTAGGGAGCGCCCGGAAGAAGAACAACCGGCCAATGGTGAAAAAGCTCAATAATACCCTGACTGCGATAATGAGAAGAATGAAACCGGATGTAAGCCGACGCAGACGCACCGCGAAAGCCATTTCAAAGGCAAGAAAGCCATGCTGTAGACCCGCCGCAAACCGTCGGCGGACTTTGAAGAAAAAATGAAGTGACTCAACCAAGTAACCGTTCCGTCTGTCCGGACTTTCTCCGATGTTCATTATGCGAAGGCACTCCAACCTGGAGTGCCTTCTTCACGTGGTGCTCGTTAAGACAAACCGAACCGAGAGTCGTGATATTCGCCTAGAACGTTTATGCATTTGCCCTAATAAGATGTTGTTAGCCTTAGCAATGTTAGAATGGAGGAGGAATTTACAGATGCCGAAAAAAAAGGCCGTAATCTCAACGAAAAAAACATCTTCCAAAAAGCCGCAGCGGCATGTACATGAATTTGAAGGCAGTACCCAACTGGCTGAAGAAGGCGAAGAACGTCATAACCATCGTTTTGCCGGGGTTACGGGTCAAGCCATTCCTGTAGGGAATAGCCATGTGCATGAAATTGATCTGACAAGAACCGATTTTTTTGATCATTTTCATAATCTGAAAAAAATTAGAACCGGACCAGCGATTTCAGTAGGGAATGGGAAACACGTCCACTTTGTTACCGGCCAAACGACATTAAATGACGGTCACGTCCACAAATTTAAATTCGCCACGCTAATTCAATCCCCGCTCGTTAATTGAAATCAGCATGGAAAAAAGCCGGAGTTTCCGGCTTTTTTTGATCCATAAATAGGATACAATGCATACGTGATCTGCTCAGTATTTCTCCAAGTGGTAATAGTTGCGCGGGGATTTGCGGTATTGCCCAGGGCTCATGTCGAACATTTTTTTAAAAGTCCATTGAAAATGGGTGACGTTGTTGAACCCGACCGAATGAGCGATATCCGTAATCCTCTGGTTCGTATACAGGAGCATTTCCTTGGCCCGCCAAATGCGTTTGAAGGTAATGAACTCCACGACGGAAAAGCCTGAATTTTGCTTGAATACGCGGCTCAGATAGGATGAATTCACTCCGATAAAATCGGCGATACGGTCCAGAGTGATTTCTTCGGCATAGTACTGCGCGATGTATTCCATGGCTTTGGATACAACGGGTTTGAAATGAACATGCGACGCGTCCTCCATCTTAGAATATGGGGAATTGTCCTCATAACCTTCTTTGATCTCCAGTAAAATCCATTGCAGGAGTGACTTGATTTTTTGGCTTGAATAACGGTTTTGATGGTCGTAATGCTCTTGCAGCTGACTGAAGCCAAATTCGAGCTTCTTTTTTAAAGGTTCATTGACTCTAAGGCAATGGGAGAACCCCGGCTCGCGTTTTTCGAACAATGACAGCAGATTGACCTCGTCCTGCAGCGGATCGGTTTCGGCAAGCTGCCGGTTGAACATAAGTACTTTGGCTTCAAACGGTTCGTTGTTGATCAGCTGGCTTTTATGGAGCTCCTGATTGCCGATGACGAACAGGTCGCCTGGTTCAAACACATAGGTTTTGTTATCGATATAAAACTGCCCCCGTCCCGATAAGACATAGAACACCTCCAACTGCTCATGCCATTCAAAGGGCATCCGCCACTCTTCCTCGTTTAGATTCGTAAATATTTGAAATTCATCGAATCCCTGAAACGTTTTTAATGAATCGGGCAGACCATCCTTTGGGGAGATATTGTTCTTGTGTTTATCCATCTTCATCCTCCCCCGGTTTTATTGGTTTATATGAGATATGAGCTGCCATAGATTTTGCGAAAGGATTCGGTTTTCCGAAGCTCGCCATCTTTCGAAGCGGACTGCACATGTCTCAAATAGTTCTCCTTGAACGTTCTGCCTCCGGAACCTTGACTGACATGCGAATCAGCGGCTTGAAGCTTGGCTTCCCATGTGTCAGTGACATCCACCGTATAATTAGGTTCATCCGACCAGAGGAGGTAGACCTCGCGCGGCTTCCACGGCTGAATGCCTTCTTCCAGATGCTCCGGATAATAACCGTAGCCGTCGGCCAAATAAGCGGCTTCGGCAGCGGCCAGACCGAGGGCGCGATGGTCGGGGTGGAATTCCCATTTTCTCCAGGCGTCCAAAGTGATCACCACATCGGGTTTTTCATTCCGGATCAGGCGGAAGATGCGTTCCTTCAAGTCCGGCTGTTCGCTTAAGGTTCCGTCATCGAATCCGAGCTGGATCACTTGATTCACGCCCAGAATGCGGGCGGCATCCGCCATTTCCTTTTCGCGGGTCTGGGCTAATTGTTCCGGCTTTACTGACGTATCCTGCGTTCCCCGATTCCCGTTCGTCGCGATGGCGATGGTTACCGAATGGCCTTGTTCGGCCAGTTTGGCCAGCGTGCCGCCGCAGGATACTTCGTCATCGGGATGAGCCGTGATTACAAGTACGTTCCACTTTTCCATATGAAACCCTCCAGTTCATTTAGGTTTTGAATCGTTATCCCTTTAATCCGCCCAGGGTAATTCCCTCGATAAACTGCTTTTGCAGCAGAAAAAAAATAAGGATCATGGGCCATACGGCCAAGAGCATGCCTGCCATCAGTACCGGATAATTTGTCGTGAACTGTCCCTGAAGGGAGGCAAGTCCGACGGCCAGCGTCATTTTGTCCATCGAATCATTGACGACAAGCGGCCAGAGGAAGTCGTTCCACGACCATAGGGTAGAGATGATCGCCACGGAAATCAATCCCGGCTTTGCTAACGGGAGCATGATATTCCAGTAAATGCGGAAGGGATTGCACCCATCGATCCTGGCAGATTCCTCGAGTTCCGAAGGAAGCCCAAGAAAAAACTGACGCAGCAGAAAAGTGGAGTACGCGCTGAACATACCGGTTACGGTAATGGCTTTCAGGGAGTTCAGCCACCCCAAATCTTTCATTAATAAGTACTGGGGAATCAGAAAGACTTGGCCGGGCACCATCATGACCGATAAAACCAGCAAAAACAGCAGGGTTCTGCCGGGAAAATGAATTCTGGCAAAGGCATAAGCGGCCAGGGAACTAAATAATAAACCGAAAAGCACCTTGACGAGCGTCGTTACAACCGTATTCCAATAAAACGTCATAAAAGGAAGCAAGTCGGCGACCTTTTGGAAATTGTCCCAATGCAGCTTGCCCGGAAGAATCGTGATCGGGATCCGGGTAACTTCATCAGGAGCTTTTAAGGAAGTAAGAAGTGACCATAATACAGGGACAACCATAAGGAACGACCCGACCATGAGCACGATATGGATGATCATAGGCTGGAATCTTCGTTTCTGTTTTGCATGCGTGACTGTGGTCATCTTTGCGGCCCCTCCTTAATCATAATGCACCCATTTTTTCTGCAGTTTGAATTGGAGCACCGTTACGATCAGAATAATGATAAATAATAGAACGGCAATGGAAGATGCATATCCCTTATCATTTTTAATAAAAGCTTGTTGATAGAACAAGTAGACAACTGTATTGACATGATCGATGGCTACCGTGCCGACCATCATATAAATGAGATCGAATACCTGCATGGCTCCGATGAGCGAAGTAACTGATACGAAAAACAAGGTCGGCGTGATCAGAGGGAGCGTGATCCGGAAAAATTGGGACACTCGGCCAGCGCCTTCGATGGAAGCCGCTTCATAAAGCATAGGGGAAATTCCCTTAATCCCCGATATGATAATGACGGCTTGAAGACCAACCGCTCCCCATACAGCTACGCCAACGACGGCGACGAGAACGGTTCGGGAATCCGTCAGCCAGCTAACTCCGTGAATCGAAAGCAGCTTCAGACCGGCGTTCAGCAGCCCGTAATCGCCATTTAATATCCATTTCCAAGACATGGCGATGGCAGCCGGCATCAACACGGACGGCAGGAAAAAAATCGTCCTATACACCGATATGCCGCGCACTTTGCTGCTCAGCAGAACACCCGCCAAGGTGGACAGAATGACAATCGCAGGCACATAGATGATCACGTATTGAAGCGTGTGCAGAAGGGAATGGTATACGGCCGTATCACGGATCAGCCTGATGTAATTGCTCAGACCTGTCCAATGATAATTGCCAAAATCGCTCCATTCCGTGAAGGATAAATAAATGGTCCGCAGTACCGGCCATATGAACAACGTGCTCATGCCGAACAGAAGGGGAAATACCATGGCGTATCCCCATCCATATTCCCTTCTCTTCAGCTTTGAACGCTTGGCGTTGAAAGAGGATGGTTGTTTTGCATTCATCACATGAGTTTCCCTCCGATGCAATGACGTTTATGGATTGGATGCGATGGCTTCGTTCACGGCCTTGGCATACGCTTTGGCGGCTTCCTCAGGAGTGGATTCACCTGTATAAGCACTTTTCAGGTACTCTTCTTCCAAACCGTCGAGCTTGGCATTTTGCGGTCCGCGCGGTAATGCTTTTGCAGCGTTAGCCATATCCAGCAAGTTCTGCAGGTGGAACTGGGGGACCGATTTGAGCCACAATTCCTGTCCGCCATGAAATGCAGGCAGTGCGGTTCCGTCTTCCCCTTGGATATCGGCAGATTCTTTGGAACCCAAGAAATCAAGGAATTCGATGACTTCTTTAGGGTGCTTCGTATTAGCTGCACCTACATTAGCCAGCCCATGAATGACGCTTGTTCTCAACTTATCTTTAGGTAGAAGAGCAACATCGACATTGTTCTTGGTATACTCATTGGTGGCAAAATCTTTGACATTCCAAGACCCGTCTACCAGCATGGCTACTTTGCCGGATCTAAACAAATCTTTGGGCGACGTATCCGTCATTTGGGCAAGCGTTGGAGAAACCTTATACTTGTGAATCAGATCGGTCTGAAGCTGGAGGCCGCGAATGCTCTCCGGAGAATCGTACAAGGATTTCTTTCCGTCATCCGTATAGAATCCACCCCCGGCTTCAAGTATTGTATTGTAATATCCTGTTTGTCCCTGGAACTGAGCGGGAAGCCCCCATATGCCATTGGCCGGATCAGTTAATTTCTGCGCGGCCTCGACGGCCTTGTTCCAATCCCATGTTTCATCCGGATAAGGGATGCCTGCTTGATCAAATAAACTTTTGTTGTACCATAAACCGATAGCGTCCATGTCTTTGGGTACCCCGTAATGTTTGCCATCGTATGTATAGATGTCAACGAGGCCCTGAGGATAATTTCCAAAATCGAGGCTTGTGTCTTTCGCGTAGTCGTCCAGATTCAGCAGTTGATTGTTGGATGCATACTTCGGCAAACTTGCTCCGTTAATCCAAAATACATCGGGGAGGTTTCCTCCGGTAGCTGCCGTTTCCAATTTGGTCCAGTATTCATTCCATGGGGTTAACTTGATCTCAACATGGATATCCGGATGCTGTTCCTCGAATTTCGCGATAATTTTCTCCATGGCCGGCTGTTGGACTTGATCCCACAGTCCGTATGTCAGCGTGACATTGCCAGAGGCGGACTCTGATTCGTTGGACGAATCGCTGGCTGAATTGCCGGCTCCGCACCCGGAAAGAAGAAGTGTGAGCATAACCGTAAAAATGAGGATGGATGCATAATTTTTGTTCATATCCGTTTGTCACTCCCCTATGAATTAAATAGAATAAATCCGTGTAAACCACTAGGATTTAATGATATTTAATATCTTAGGATAATCTATCGTGATTTTCAAATGATTCCTTGCGTGAAACATTAGATATTTTTACCTTTTGCTAATTTATTTTTTTGAAGAATATAGCATTGGAAATGGAGGGGAAGCCTCCAGTGCGGCGGTCTTTTTCTATATGCGCATGAACGGTGTAGGATTATAGTTATAACTAAGCCCTATCATATAAAAGATCATGCTTGAATAGGAGGGAAACGCATGGCATCCGGTACGGAGACAGGCACATACGGCTTTCGTTTCACGGCGCCTTCGCACTTGGCGCTGTGCGAATTGTTTGCGGTCGGGCGGGACGAGATCAGGCATCCGTCGTACCGATGGGACGGGGAGGAGCGGAAAGACGGTCCGCTGCTGCTGTTCCAGTATACACTGGAGGGTGAGGGCATGTTCGAGTCGGGGACGGAGACGTACCGGATCGATCAGGGACGGGCGATCATGGCCGAAATCCCGGGTGATCACCGCTACTATTTTCCGGCGGACGGGTCGCACTGGTCCTTCGTGTTTATTCTGATGCGGCCATCGCTCATCCTGCCGAATTGGGAGGAAGCAAAGCTGCGATTGGGAGAGGCTCCCTACTTTCCGCCCACAAGCCGGCCTGTCCGCGCGCTGCTGGAGATTTGGGATCAGGCGGGCCACGGCCGGATTACCGACCCTTACACGGCATCTTCCTGTGTATACTCTTTCATTTCTGAGCTGTGCCGGTATGCGGTAGCGCCGCATGACGAGCGCCGGAACTGGCCGGAGAAAGTGCGCCAGGCCGCCGAGTATATGGATGCGAATTACCGCTTGATGATCAGCCTGGACCAGTTGTCGGACCGGCTCGGCTGGTCCAAATACCATTTGCTGCGCACGTTTGCGGCTGCGGTCGGCCAGACGCCGAGCGAATATTTAAACCGGGTCCGCATTGAACAAGCGATGCGGATGCTCCGGCAGACGGATATGAGCGTTGAACAGATCGCGGAGCAGGTCGGATATTCCGGCGGCAGTTACCTGATCAAGGTGTTCCGCAAAATGACCGGGCTGACACCCGGGGGCTTCCGCTCCGAAGAGGGGCAGCTGACGTTCAGCCGGATGTTTTTTGAAGATTATAACGTCGATAGACGTTTTTCTGATTAGTCGGTTTTTGAACCGCAATATTTTACTATTATAGACGAAAGATTACTATGGAATCGTCATTCTTCCTGGACGTAATATAGGAGGCGTAAAAGCAATTTTATTATACGAAATCAATTCGGGAGGAACGTCATGCAGCATCATTCGTTTGCACCAACACCCCCTATGGGATGGAACAGCTGGGATTGTTACGGCGCAACCGTTACGGAAGCGGAAGTTCGGGGCAATGCCGAATATATGGGGCATCATTTAAAGGATTACGGCTGGCAATACATTGTCGTCGATATTCAGTGGTACGAGCCGGGAGCGGTCTCAGACCTGTACAGGCCCTTCGTCCGGCTGGAAACCGACGGCTACTCGCGCCTCATTCCAGCAGTGAACCGCTTTCCGTCTGCGGAGGGAGGCCAGGGCTTCAAGCCGCTGGCGGATTACGTACATAGCCTTGGACTAAAATTCGGCATCCATATCATGCGCGGTATTCCACGGCAGGCCGTACATGATAATACGCCGATCCAGGGCACGAACGTTACGGCCCGGGATATCGCCCATACCTGCTCTTTCTGCGGGTGGAACACGGACATGTATGGCGTCGACGCGGGCAAGAAAGGGGCTCAGGAATACTATAATTCCTTGTTTGAGCTGTACGCCGAATGGGGCGTCGATTACGTCAAGGTGGATGACATTGCGGATTCTTGGCTGCACGGAGGGCCGCATTTGGCGGAGATAGAGCTGATCCGCAAGGCGATCGACCATGCCGGCCGGCCGATGGTGCTGAGCCTGTCGCCCGGACCCGCACCTGTGAAGCATGCCGATTTCCTTGAAGCCAATGCCAACATGTGGCGGATGACCGACGATTTCTGGGACCGCTGGCCGCTGCTGCTTGATATGTTCAACCGCTGCGAGACCTGGCAGGGTCGGCCGAAGCCCGGCTGCTGGCCGGATTGCGACATGCTCCCGCTGGGCCGCATCGGCGTCCGGTGCAGCCATCCCGACCGGATGACGAACTTTACGCGTGACGAGCAGCTGACGATGATGACGCTGTGGACGATCTTCCGCTCGCCCCTCATGTTCGGCGGGGAGATGCGTGACAACGACGAGTGGACGTTATCGCTGCTGACGAACCGGGACGTGCTGGACATGCATCAGCACAGCTTCGGCGCCCGCCAGGTGAGACGGAGCGAAGGCCGAGTGATATGGGCTGCTGAGGGTCCTCAGGGCGAGCGTTACGCCGCGCTGTTCAATACCGGCGAGGAGGCTGCCGAAGTTTCCGTATCGCTGGCTGAGCTAGGCATTTCCGGCTCGGCGCATGCGCGAAATTTGTGGACCGGAGAGGAGCGCAGGGAGCTGGGCGGCACATTGGCTTCTGCCGTTCCGCCGCATGGAGCCGCTTTGTTCCGGCTTATAGCGGAATAACGACCCTTTTGTTGATGCAGACATGATCAGAGGAAGTCTATCTTTTATAGATAGGCTTCCTTTTTGTTAAGATGATCGAATTCATAAAGCTTTGTACGGCCTGGCTGCCCGATGTGACGATATATCAATTAGATGTTGGTATAGATCATTGTTTAAATGAGGGGAGTCATTTACAATTTTTTTAAATTTAGTGCAAGTCATATAGAGATACAATTGATATCTCGAGAGATATATGGAGGTGTTCCGAAAAAACAGATGAGACCATTTTGATAGGAGAAATGGATGGGGTCAGAGCGTTTCTTGCTTATTAATGAAAGCGTTTTCGAATGATTGGCTGGGAGTGGATATTGTGGTCCCCCGTCAAATCTACGAATCTTTAGGGAAGGTGACACAATGCGCATACGAGAGTACAGCACGAAAGGCATATCTTTTAGGAAATTCCTTTACATACTTCCGTTCATGCTTTTGCTTGCTGTCTTTGCCTACTATCCGCTATACGGATGGGTCTATGCATTCTTCGACTACTCGCCGCCGATTCCGTTGTCCAAATCTCCGTTTGTCGGCTTACAGTGGTTTCGTTCCTTGATCGAAAATCAGGTCAAGATCGACCAGCTGCTCCAGGTCATCAAGAACACGTTCGGGATGAGTGGATTGGGACTGCTGTTCTCCTGGCTCCCCATGATTTTTGCCATATTCCTGAACGAAATGAAGGCAGTGCGGTTCCGGAAGTTTGTGCAGACGGTAACGACCCTGCCGAATTTTATCAGCTGGGTACTGGTATATTCTTTGGCGTTTTCCATGTTTTCCAGCGAAGGCATCGTCAACGGTCTGTTGAAGCAGCTGGGACTGATCGATTCCCCGATTTTATTCCTTCAGAACTCCGATCATGTCTGGATCACCATGTGGTTGTGGACGATCTGGAAAACGTTAGGCTGGTCCGCCATCTTGTACATAGCGGCGATTACGGGAATTGATGATTCCCTTTATGAGGCGGCCCATGTGGACGGGGCAACGAGAATGCAGGTGATATGGAACGTCATCCTGCCGAGCATGCTCCCGACGTATTTTGTTCTGCTGATGCTGCAGATCGCCAGCTTTCTGAATAATGGCTTGGAGCAGTATTTCGTATTCCAGAATGCATTCAACAAGGAAAATATACAAGTCCTGGACCTGTATGTTTATAACCTGGCGATGGGGGGCGGCAGCTACTCCGTATCGGTCGCGATCAGCATGCTGAAGAGTTTGATTAGTGTTGTTCTTCTCTTTTCGGTAAACGGATTCTCCAAATTGTTAAGAGGAGAGAGTATCGTATGAGAAAAGCAGTTCAGGTAAGCCCGACCGACAAAATGATCACCGTATTGATCTACGTCCTTTTTTCCCTGTTTGCTTGCGTGTGCGTCTATCCGTTTTACTCCATCATCATTAATACGATAAGCGCAAACGATATCAGTGCCCGGGGGGACGTCGTCTTTTATCCGCGGAACATCCATTTCCAGAACTATTTGGACGTTTTTAAAATACCGGGACTGGGGAATGCGGCTTTGATCTCCCTGGGCAGAACCGTGATCGGAACCCTGCTGACGGTAGGGGCCTCCGCCTTTTTGGGATTCATGTTCTCCCAAGAGGATATGTGGGGGAGAAGATTCTGGTACCGGTTCACCGTGATCACCATGTTCTTTAACGCCGGGATTATTCCGTGGTATCTCACCATGCGCTCCCTGCATTTGACCAACAATTTTTTGGCATACATTCTGCCGACCATCGTAGCCCCGTTCTTCATTATTCTGGTCAAGACCTTCGTGGAATCGACGCCGAAGGAATTGCAGCAGGCGGCAAGCATCGACGGAGCGGGAACGATGATGATCTTCTTCAGGATCATATTGCCGATAAGCAAGCCGATCTTGGCGACCGTCGCGATATTTACTGCAGTGGATCAGTGGAACTCTTTTCAGGATACGCTGCTGCTCGTTACGGACAGCAAATTATACACGCTGCAATTTATTCTCTATAACTATATCAATCAGGCGAGCTCATTATCGACCATGGTTAACCTGCAAAATGCCGGTTCGACGGCCATAGCCAGTCTAGCCACAGAGCAAACCACGACTTCCATTCGCATGACCGTTACTATTATCGTCGTTGCCCCCATATTGCTCATCTACCCGATCTTCCAGAGGTTTTTCGTCAAGGGAATTATGATCGGGGCGGTCAAAGGTTGATTTTCACTTGATATTAAAATGGATTTAGGAGGATGGACAATGAGTAAAAGCAGGAAAGCAGCAAAAAAATCGGTCATGCTATTGTTCGCTTGCCTCTTCATCGCCTCGGTCGGGCTGGCCGGCTGTGGAAGCGCATCCAATGAGGAGTCGGGTACCGATACTAAGACTTCCCAGAACAACACCGCCATCGATCACAGCAAGCCGCTGACGATTACGGTGTTCGATAACGCGGCGAATTACCAGGGCGAGCAGACCGGATGGTATGGCAAGCTGCTTAAAGACAAGTTTAATCTGACGCTGAACATACTTGCTCCGCAGGTTGCCGGGGATCAGTTATACAAGACGAGGTCGGCAGCAGGAAATTTGGGGGATCTCCTGATCATCGATAACAGTCAGCTGGAAGAGCTCATCCCGGCTGGTCTCATTATGGACTTGACGGATAAGGTCAAGAACACCAAGTACTTGTCCCAGTATGTGGATAATCACTTCAAACCTTTCAACGAAGCTTTCGATAAAGTGAATCCGGACGGCAAAATTTATGCGTTACCGACGTTTACAGCCGATACTTCGCCAACGACCTTCTCGGAAGACCAGCCTTATTCCAGCCCCATTTTGCCCTGGGATTATTACAAGGGGGTAGGGGCACCCAAGCTGAACAATTTGACCGACCTTCTGAATGTACTAAAAAAAATGCAGGAGAAGTATCCCAAGACTCCGGACGGGAAGCCGATCGTTCCGATCACCCTGTGGAAGGATTGGGATGGCGGAGGGATGGAGAACGTACGCTGGCTGAGCAACTGGTACGGCTATGAGCAGCCCGACGGAACTTCAACCTTACAGCTGAATGCAAAAGGCGATATTGTTCCGCTCATTGATGATAACAGTATGTACAAAAAGATTTTGCAATTTTATTTCACGGCCAATCAGATGGGGCTGATCGATCCGGATTCCGCGTCGCAGGATTGGAACAAAGTCTCCGAAAAGCTGACCAACAAACAGGTGCTCCTCTTATGGTATTCCTGGCAAAGAGGGTTCTACAATTCCATTGAAAGGGGCACAAACGGCGACGGCTATGTTTCAGTCCCGATCGCGGATTCCCGGATCATTCAGACCAGTGACGCTTATTACGGCAACGGGAGGGTTTTTGCCATCGGTTCAAAGGCCAAAAATCCCGAACGAATCATGGAATTCCTGGATTGGTCGGTTTCTCCCGAGGGCTTGCGGTACTACACGAACGGCTTTGAAGGGTTCAATTACGAAAAGACGGATGACGGCAAGTTTAAGCTGACCGAAACAGGGCAAACAGCGTTCCAGAAGAACACCCCCGTACCGGATCAATATGGAGGCGGCGGATACCAGGACGGACAGAGCAAGATCAACAGCATGATCATGAGCGATTTTGTCAAGGACCCGGACACCGGCGAATTCTATAACAGTAATTACTGGAGTTCCACTATAGAAGCGAACAAGACCGCCCTGACCACGGACTGGCAGAACACCTACAACGCCAAGAACGCAACAGACTACTATCAGAAAAATAAGATGATCGACATCGTGCCGAATATTAATACGAGCTTTGGTGTTGACTCATCGGATATTAAAAATAAACGCAGCCAGATTTCGGACTATGTAAAAAATGCATCCTGGAAAATGGTGTTTGCGAAGGATCAGGCGGAGTTTGACCAGCTGTGGGCAAAGATGAAAACGGATGTGGCCGGTCTCGGCTGGAATGACGTACTTGCTGCGGATACGGCAAAAGCGCAAAAAATCGTTCAAATGCGTTCCGAGGCATCGGCCGGCAAATGAAAGCAGCCGCTGTGAAGGCCGGTGAATACCAACAATGAAGGGAGACGTTACACATGCTTCGAATCGTACAAGTTGAAAACGGGTTGGTGCAGGGACTGCCGGCAGCCGACCCCCGAATCACCAGTTTCAAAGGAATCCCATTCGCCGCTCCGCCCGTAGGCGACAACCGGTGGCGTGCCCCGCAGCCCGCCCAGGACTGGGATGGCGTGCTTAAGGCGCACGAATTCGCGCCGATCTCGATGCAGGTAAGGCAGGAGATCGACGAAAACAATATCTATACCCGGGAATGGGCCGTGGAACCTGACATCGCCATGGACGAGGACTGTCTCTACCTGAACGTATGGACACCGGCCAAACGTACCGATGAGAAGCTGCCGGTCTATGTATGGTATTTTGGCGGAGGTCTTCAGGTCGGCCATACGGCTGAAATGGAGTTCGACGGTGAACGCATCGCCAGAAGAGGGATCGTGGTCGTCACGATCAACTACCGCCTCAATGTGTTCGGATTTTTATGCCATCCCGAAATTACGGCTGAAGCGCCCGAAGCACCGGCTAACTTCGGCAATCTCGATCAGCAGGCGGCCACCAGATGGGTCAAGCGCAATATCGCGGCTTTCGGCGGCGACCCGGACAACATCACGATCGGCGGTCAGTCCGCCGGCGGCGGCAGCGTGATGACCCAGCTGACTTCGCCTCAGAATGAGGGGCTTTTTCAGAAGGCGATCATTCAAAGTGGAATCTATACGAAGCTGTATCCGGGGACTCGCGTGCCTCCGCTTCGGAGTCATTTGGCTGAGGCCGAACAGGATGGCGTGAAATTTTTTGAATACCTTGGCGTATCTTCACTTGCGGAAGCCCGGCAGCTGGATGCCGTCACTCTCCGCGACAAGGCTGTGCAGTACAAGGGATTCTGGGGCACCGTCGCAGATCAGGTGTTCAGCGTAGGCAGCCCGTTTGAATTGTTCCTTGAGAACAAGCGCTGGAACGTGCCGGTCATGTTTGGCCACACGTCCTCCGAATTTATCAGCGTTCCGGACGTCCATACGCATGAAGAATTCAAGAAGCTGGCTGAAGACATGTTCGGAGATGATGCGGATGCGTTCCTGGAGCTGTGTGGCGCACCATCGGCCAATGTGGAGGAGAGCCGACAGAAGGCCTCGGTGAGCGGCATCGAATATGCGATCCGCATCGCCGCACAGGCCAATGCCGAGATCGGCTCCGGTACGCCATTGTACTATTACAATTTTGATGCCGAGATCCCCGGCTGGGATGATCCGGGCACCTTCCACTCGGTAGATCTCTGGTTTTTCTTCGAAACGCTGGCTAAATGCTGGCGGCCCTTTGTCGGCAAACATTACGATTTGGCCCGCCAGATGTGCAATTACTGGGCGAACTTCATTCGTAACGGTGATCCGAACGGGCTGGATGCAACGGGAGAGGAACTGCCGCGATGGGAGCCTTATACCCCGGAAGCCCCATATGGGATGCTCTTTGCTGATCAGGCCGAATTTTCCCAAGAGCAGCCGAGCGAGATCATAAAATTTCTGGTGCACCAATATTTCAAGAAGAACAGACCCGTCTTGCAACCAGAGGCTTAGTATGACGTGATATGGATATCAAGCTTGTTTATGCTCCTGGAATTTTCTTGGCGAATAGCCTGTCAACTGTTTGAACTGTCTGCAGAAGTGCTCCACATTTTGATACCCGCATCGGGAGGCGACTTCAGCAATGCTTTGGGTGCTGTGAATTAAATATTCTTTGGCCAACCGGATTCGGCTGTTGATGACGTCTTCCATGCAGGTGACCTTAAAGGTTTTTTTGTAGATGCTCTGCAGGTAGCCTGGGCTGATTCCGAGATATTCGGCCATTTTCGCAATCGTCCAGTAATCGCCAGGATCGTTCTGGATCGCGGTTCGAAGCTTCAACAAGTTATAATACTGAGGCGTAATCGGTTCATGAAAGTAAGATTCCAACAGCTTGTTGAACAGCGTCCGCAGCAAACAGTCGATGGACGAAGCCCTGTAATCCCGATGAAAGTTGTGTTCGATGGTCAACAGTTCAAACAGCTTGCGACAGTAGTCCGGATCATCTAGGGAAAAGGGGACTCCGAGCGGCAGCGGCGATTCCGTAATATAGGGTTCATTGGATTCAAAGCGGATCCAGTCATTGATGAATTGATCGGCGCAGGCCCGATAATACACTTTCTGCTGCGGGCGGTAGAGGATAACGCTGTGCGTAGGATATTCCTTGAGTGCACCATTGACCCAGAACTGCGCGGGAGTCTTGGTGATGACAAGAAGCCAGTGATGACCCACGGGAACATCGATCACAAAGTTGCTTGGGTGCGTCGTGTTATACTCAACAAAATGAATATGGGCCATCCTTATCCCTCCTTGAATGATGTCTCTACTATACTATAACAAGGAAAATATGAACGAAACCCTATGAGTTCTACCTTAGCATCAGGTAATATGTTCAGTGAACGGATCATGAGATGATCCACCGTATGCAAGCGCCTCGCGGCTGTCGTCAATTCGCCGCGGGGCGCTTGTTTGTGTCAAACCTTGGGCGACTATATTTTTAGGGGGAACATCTTGAGTTTGTGAATTGTAAGCGATTTCTAGAAAGATATAATTTAGTTATCACCGGGTGAGAATGTGTAACAATAGATGAAAAAGGGGAGGGCACAAAGAAATGCGCAAAAAGGTAAAACGTTCACTCATCGTTTTGTGTATCGGCATGATTTCTACGGCACTGCTGCTATCCGGCTGCAGCGGATCAGGAAAAACGAGCGGCGGGGGATCGACGGCGGCGGAATCCGGCGGGGACGATACGAAACCGATCACGCTGTCCGTATTTTTGGATAGCCCAGGTCAACAGCCTACGGCCGACAACAAGATCTATAAATTGATTAAAGAAAAGACAGGCGTTAGCCTGAATATGGAATTTCTGGTCGGGGACCTGCAGCAGAAGCTGGGCGTCATGATCGCAGGCGGTGACTACCCGGATCTCATCTCGGGCAATGACAAACTGATCAATGCGGGGGCGTATATTCCGCTGGAAGATTTGATCGAGAAATACGCACCGAATCTGAAGAAACATTATGCCGAAGTATGGAACCAAATGAAAGATCCGAAGGATGGACATATTTACGTACTCCCAAACTACGGCGTGTACACTGGTTCGGTTCACGATACGACCTATCAAGGACCGGGGTTCTATTTGCAAAAAGATGTTTTGAAAGAAATGGGCTACCCTACGCCGAAAACATTGGAAGAGTACTTTGATATTATCGCGAAATATAAGGCAAAGCATCCGGATATGATCGGATTTGAAACCCTGAATTTTGACTGGAGGGTATTTCCGCTCCAGAACGCGCCGGAGCATTTATCCGGTCACCCTAATGACGGCGGCGTGATCGTGGACAACAACAAAGCGCAAATCTTTGCGGATAAAGATATTGCGAAAACCTACTACAAGAAGCTGAATGAAGTGAACGCGCAGGGCTTGCTGGATAAAGAAGCCTTCGTGCAGAACTATGACCAGTACCTGGCCAAAATCGCCAGCGGGCGAGTGATCGGCATGTTCGATCAGCATTGGAACTTCCAAGATGGTGAGAATTCCCTGATTTCCCAAGGGAAAATTGGAAGCACTTACGTCGGCTTTCCGCTCATGTATCCCGGCGCAAAGGAATATTACCGTGATCGTGGAGGCGTGAACCTCAATCGTGGATTTGGTATTTCCGTAAAAGCCAAAGATCCGGTCCGGATCATCAAGTTTATGGATGCATTGATGACAGAGGATTGGCAGAAGACGCTCCAGTGGGGAATCAAGGGAGAAGATTACGAGGTAAAAGACGACGGCACGTTCTACCGGACTCCAGAGCAGCGGGCCAATGCGGACAATAATACCTGGAAGTTAGCCAACAGGGCGGATTCGTTCTTTGGTTACATGCCCAAAATGCAAGGTTCGTACAGCGATGGCAACGCAACGGATCCCGGAACCCAGCCACAGGAATTTTACGATAGCTTGAAGCCTTACGACCAAGAAATTCTGAAAGCGTATCATCATAAAACCTGGGCGGAATTTTTCAAGGAGCCCGGCCCGAACCCGGTATATTTCCCGGCTTATTCCATCATTCTGGAGGACGGCTCTGCCGCTCAACTGGCCAGCACCAAATTAAACGACCTATCGGTCAAATATCTGCCGAAAGCGATTATGGCTTCCCCGTCGGAATTTGATAGTGTATGGCAGGATTATGTGAATCAGATCCACAAGCTGGATATTAAGGCTTACGAAGACCGCATAAATGAACAAATTCAATGGCGGATTAAGAACTGGAGCAGCAAGTAAGAGCTGTAGAAATCCAAACGGGGCGGGGAATTCATTCCCCGCCCCGTATTGGAAATGTCATACGGAAGGGGAACAACGAGATGTCTGAGATCTTGCTGACCGGGGAGGTCAAAACCAAGAAGAAACGGAGAGTAGACCCGGAAATTGGCGTCAGCCTGAGCTGGAAAACTCTGAAAGCCCAAAAACAGTTGATATTCATGTCGGTTCCAATTGCCATTTATTTGATCATTTTTTCATATGTCCCCGTCTGGGGATGGCTGATGGCTTTTCAAAACTATCGTCCGGCCCTGTCCTTCTGGAAACAGGATTGGGTTGGACTGCAGCAGTTCCGTTTTCTGTTTCAGGACGATGCCTTCCTTGGGGTGCTGCGAAATACGATTGCCATGAGTTTCATCAACCTGGTTTTGGGTTTTGTAACGGCGATTGCCTTGGCACTGCTGCTGAACGAAATCAAGGTGCGGTTCTTTAAAAGGACGGTACAAACCATATCCTATCTGCCGCATTTTCTGTCATGGGTCATCGCGGCAGGCATTGTTGCGACTTCCTTATCTGTGGATGACGGCATCGTCAACACAGTACTCATGAAGCTGCATCTGATTGATCAGCCCGTGATGTGGCTGAGTAAAGGACACTATTTTTGGGGAATCGTCGGGCTGTCGAACGTTTGGAAAGAGGTTGGCTGGAATACGATCATCTATTTGGCAGCCATTACCTCGATCGATCCGTCCCTTTACGAAGCCGCTTCCATCGACGGTGCAGGCAGGTTTCATAAAATGAGGTATGTAACGCTCCCTGGGATCAAGTCCACTTTTATCATCCTGCTCATTATGAATATCGGGCATATCCTGGATGCAGGATTTGAGGTTCAGTATTTGCTGGGGAACGGCCTGGTCGTGGACTGGTCGCAAACGATTGATATTTTCGTGCTGAAGTACGGGATATCGATGGGGAATTATTCCCTTGCTACGGCTGCAGGCATATTTAAAACGATCGTGAGCGTCATACTCGTATTCATTGCGAATTCCATCGCAAAGCGTCTTGGCGAAGAACGATTGGTATAGAGGAGGACGGGGAAATGAAAACAGAAGTCAAGAGTCAGTTTCGCCTGGAACCCGTCGTTTTCCATACGCTGAATACGCTGTTTATGCTGATTGTCGTCATTGTCACGCTGTACCCTTTTCTTCATACGATGGCGATTTCATTTAATGACGGAAGCGATTCGCTGAAGGGGGGCGTGTACGTTTGGCCGCACACCTGGACCTTGCAAAATTATAAAGCGGTATTCGTATCGGGCACGATCTATCACGCCGCGTTCATTTCTGTGTCCCGTACCGTCATTTCGACCGTGCTCGGCGTATTTCTGACGACCATGCTGGCTTATACATTGGCCCAGCCTCACTATATTTTCCGTAAAAAAATAAGCATGCTGTTTATATTGACGATGTACTTCAACGCAGGCTTGATTCCCAACTACTTTTTGATCAAAGACCTGGGTTTGCGGAACAGCTTCTGGGTCTATATCCTGCCGGGTTTGGTCAGCGCATTTAACCTGATCGTGATCCGAACGTACATCAGGTCGCTCCCGGGAAGCCTGGTTGAATCCGCCAAAATTGACGGAGCCGGTGATTTCCGGATTTTCTGGCGGATCGTATTTCCGCTGTGTACGCCCGTCCTTGCGACCATTGCCTTGTTCATCGCCGTAGGCTCTTGGAATTCCTGGTTCGACACGTTCCTGTACGCTTCTTCCGAACAGAACCTCAGTTCACTCCAGTATGAAATGATGAAGCTGCTTGGGTCGACCATGAGCACCAATAACGATCCGTCCATGATGGCAGGGGCTAATACCAACCAAACCCAGGCCATGGTAACGCCGGCGTCCATTCAGGCTGCAATTACGATCGTGACCGCGATGCCGATATTATTCGTTTATCCTTTTTTGCAAAGGTACTTTGTGGTAGGCTTGAACTTGGGAAGTGTCAAAGAATAAAAATTTTTCGGGCGCTCGTTTCAGACGAGAACAGTACCGTTCCGGCAGCTGCCGGAACGGTTTCTCCTATTCCATGGGTGTATAATAAAGCAAATTCAATCGGTGGAGCGGTGATGCCAAATGCTTAAAGTCTTACTTGCCGACGACGAACCCTTAATGCTGGAAGGTCTGTGTTTTTTGGTAGACTGGACCGAATTGGGCTTTGAGATTTGTGGTACGGCTATGGATGGGGATGACGCCTTGCAGCTAATCCAGAGTCTCAATCCCGATTTGGTCATTACGGATGTTCGTATGCCCGTCATTGATGGATTAGAGCTGATTAAGCAGGTGCAGGGCGGGGCTCCCCAACCGAAATTTATTATTATAAGCGGATATGCTGATTTTCAATATGCCAAGACAGCCATTCAATATGGCGTTTGCAACTACCTGACCAAGCCTCTGGATGAGGGCGAGTTGGAATCGGCCGTGAAAAACATAGCTTCGGAGATCCAGTCTGAGCGGAAATCGGATGCGTACCGCAGAGCCGAGACTGCCTATGTCCAAACAGAACTGCTCTCACAGCTTCTCACAAGAGAATACGCTCCGCAAGAGCTGGAGCAGGCGGTTAGGCAGCTCCCCATCGGCGATAAATCGCGGATTCGCTGCATGCTCGTGTATGGAGCTGCTTTGGAGCACGGAAATGTTCGCGGCTGTCGGCTGCTGGATCGGCTGAGCCGTCTGGCCGAACAGCAAATAGAGCATATTACCGTGCTTCCTTTCGTGATCGGGCAGGACAAGCACGGCTACGTATTGATATCCGGCCCCGACGGACCGGAATTGACTCCCCTTCTTGTTACCCGGTTTATCCGATGTATTAGAAACGATTATGAGGAGAATGTCACCTTCTCGGTGAGTGATGAGCATAGAGGACCGTATTCCCTCAACACCGTTTTCCAAGAAGCCGTTGCCGCTGGGGTTTCCCGTCTCGATAACCGTCATCAAGAGGTTTATTATTATGAGGAGGAGAATCTGGAACAGCAGCTCCTTCTTCCCTCTGCGTTTATGAAATCGCTCACAAAGGCGGTTGTGGAAGGCAGGGTGGATGAGCTGCCCGATCGTGTGCGCGAGTTTTTCGCTGTCATTTCGGGAAACCACGCTTCAAAACCGTGGACCAGCGCTTATGCAGCCAATATCAAGGTTGAACTCCTCCATGAAATCGGCAGAAGGGGAGGCAGCACAGCGGACTGGGAGAGGAAATGGTTTAACGGCTCCCCGGCGTTGACGATGCAAAGCGACCTGGAAAAACAAACCCTGACCGAGCTTCGTGAAGCGGCGGAGTGGTTTGCTGAAGAAGATGGGGTTCAGACGGATCAAAACATATCGAAAGCGATAGAATTCATTCGTGATCATTATCCCGAGAAACTGAAGCTGCACGATATCGCCGAGGTTCTGCATGTCAATGCGGCCTATCTGGGACAGCGCTTCAAGAAGAAACTAGGCATTTCCTTTAACGAATATTATCATGCCGTGCGGATTGAAGAAGCTATGAAGCTACTTCGGCGAACCGACTTGAATATTTGCGAGATCGCGGCTCGTGTCGGTTATGCCGATACCGATCAGTTTACGGCCAAATTTAAAGCCATCAACGGCATATCCCCTTCGGTTTATAAGAAGGGCTGAAAATATGATGCAGGAGACAGGTGCATGAACGTGAAGTGGAAGACCTCAGCTCTCATGGACGATATCCCTTTAAGATACAAGTTTTTAATCATCCTGCTCGGTGTGCTTATTCCGATCATCAGCATCAATACGCTGTTCTATTTGCAGACCAGTAAAAATGCCGAAACCCGTGAAGCGGAAAATCTGCAAATTTCGGTAGAGCGGGCGGGTTACGATTTTATGCAAATGGTTAATGAATGCGTTGCCATCGGCAACACGGTAGCTGCGGACCGGACGTTGAATGAAATGCTGGATTATAACTATGCGGATTATGATGAGTACTATGAAAATTACGACAATGTATTAAGAGATCGGCTGCGTCAGTACAGCAACCTGCATTCCTATATTTTATGGCTTGGCGTATATACGACGAATCCGACCATTCAAAGCGGCAACAGCTATTTTGTCTTGCAGGACAGCGATAAGAACAGCGAGTGGTATCAAAAAATCGCCGGGAGCAAAGAAAAAGTGCTGCTCACTTCGTATTTGGATACGAACCCGATGTACCCGAATCAAAAGAAGGTATACATCAGCATCATTCGGAAAATGGACAATTACCCCGGACTATTAAAGCATACAAAGTATCTGCGGATCGATTTGAGATTGGACAGTCTGAAAGAATTGTTCGCCAAGGAACGGGATTATATGACATTAAAGCTGATCGATGACAAAAACAGAATCGTTTTGGCATCCGACCAGTCGCATGATGATGCGGGTGACAGTCAACTGTTGAGCCTCCCTGTTGAGAGCGGAGCTTCCGGAGATGGAGCGATAAAGGATATTATCAGGCCATTAGGACCGGCAAATTATACACAAGGCTGGAATCTGGTCGGAACGCCCGAAAGGAAAGATATCAGCGGCGAGCTTCGTCATATCCTTCGTTTTATCCTGATTTTGGCTCTGATCACCACGCTGATCCCGGCCATCTTGTTTGTAGTCATTCTGCGTTCCTACAATCTAAGAGTAAAGCAGCTGTACAAGCATATGAAACTTGTGAACTACGAACGTTTCGAAACGATTCATATGTACGAAGGCAAAGACGAAATCGGCGGACTCCTACGGAGCTTTAACATGATGACCGAAAAAATCCGCAATTTGATCAATGACGTCTACAAGCTGGAAATCCAGAAGAAGGATCTCGAGCTGGAACGGGTCAGGGCGGAATTGAACTATTTGCAAAGCCAGGTGGACCCCCACTTTTTATTTAATACATTAAATGCGGTGCTGGTCATCTGCAAAAAATACAAGTACGAGCAGGTGACTGATATTATTCGCAATCTGGCCCAGATTCTGCGCAGATTGTTAAGCTGGAAAGATGACCTGGTGACGATTGAGGAGGAGGTGATGTTCATTGAAATGTACCTCCAGATCGAAAAATTCCGGTTCCAGGACCGGTTTTCCTATGAGCTGGACGTTGATCCCGGCCTGATGAAGTACCGGATCCCTAAAATGAGCATCCAAGCGCTCGTGGAAAACTCTTGCAAGCATGGACTCCAATCGGTCAAAGGAGCACGATTGATCCGGATCGGGATCCATCGGTCCTATGAGAACCTTATCATTACCGTTGAAGACAACGGGATCGGCATGAACAAGGACAAGCTGGATTGGATCAACCGGAATCTTCATTCGGACGATGACACCGGAAAAAATATCGGACTGCGCAACGTGTATAAGCGTCTGAAAGTGTACTACGACGGTCAGGCCAAGCTTGTCATTGAAAGCGATCCATATGTACGTACAGCGATCGTAATCCAAATCCCGTTGAACCAGGTTCAAGCACAAGCGGGAGGTGAAATTCATGTATAGCGTGCTTCTTGTGGATGACGAAGCGATTGCCCTCGAGGGGCTGAAGATGTTGAGCGATTGGGAAGGACTCGGTTTTCAAATCTGCGGAGCATGCGACGACGGCGAAGATGCCCTATCTCTGATTATGGACACGCTGCCGGATTTGGTGGTCACCGATATTCGCATGCCGGGGATCGACGGACTGGAATTGATACGCCGAGTCCGTTCCATAGAACATTATGATCCGATCTTTGTTGTTCTCAGCGGGTACAGCGACTTTGAATATGCCCGCACGGCTCTTCGATACGGGGTGAGATTTTATATGCTCAAACCGGTCATTGAGCCTGAGTGGGATGCGATGATCGCGACGATTATTAATGAACTTGACGCCAAATCACGCACCAGGGAGCAAGAAGAGGCTACCTCCAAACAAGTCTTGGCCATCGCCCTTTCCCGAATGCTCCGCGGAGAACTGACCGAAGTCGACGGGGATATTGCGTATTTGATGGATCAGATGAATCAGCAAGCCACCGGCTGGCGGTATATCCACATTGAAGGGCTGACATGCGAGGGAACGGAAATTTGCCGGTCGCTGTCCCAGACCGGGCATGCGTTATATGTAGATATGTACTGCAATCAAGCCGGTCTTATCGTAGATACTGCCCGTAAACCATTAGAGCTTGCGCAGCGCGTGCATGAAGAACTGCTGAAGCATGGCCTTGACTGCTCCGTGTCCGTCGGTCCCTCGGTTCAAACCCTTCATGACTTGCCTGAGTCTTATATGAGGGCAGCCAAGGCTTCCCTTCAGCACTTCTTCCGTTCGGAGGAGGGAGGGGTGATTGACGTTGACCCGGATTCCTCGCATGAAATGAGTTACGTTCTTCCTCCGTCCCTTGTCTTGGATGAATTGCTCATCGCTGTCGAGAGATCACAGGAGCAGAAAGTTTGCGATATGCTCCATCAGTTGTTCGAGACATTTAAGGATAACAAGACTGCCCCTGAAGTGGCGTACATGGCAAGCATTCAGATCGTCATGAAAAGTATCGAGCTGCTCAGGGAATTCGGCGGGACCACGGATTTATGGCGGGATGTGTTCCATTTTTTAAAAACGAAGCCGGGTTCCGTTGCTGCGTTAAAGCAGTCGCTGCACACGTTTTTAGAATTATGCATGGGAACCGTCAAGCACTACAAAGAAATGAATTCCGAGCATCCCTTGGTGCAAATCGAGCGTTATTTGCAAGAGAATTTCCATCAGAATCTGACGATCAAGAAGATCGCGGAGCGATTTTTTATCAATCCGGCATATTTGGGGCAGGCGTTTATCAAAAAGAACGGTGTCGGCATTCTGGAATACATCCACGATCTGCGGATTGCCGAAGCCAAAAGAAGATTGTGCGACACCGAAGAAACGGTGCGGGTGATCGCAGAGGATCTCGGATATGTCCACTATCACCATTTTTTAAGAGAATTCGAGAAGCGGACGTCTCTCAAACCTGTAGCTTACAGAAAATGGCATCAACCGGGAGATCGGTTAGGTATTTCTGCCCCGTAAGCAGTAAACATCGGGTGGGTATGTAAAGAGATGCGGATTGAGTTTATCCGTCCGCTGCAGGGATAATGAAGTTTGATAAATCGAAACGCAAATTCCTAATCACAGTGAAAAGGGGATTTCCCATGACAGACCATCCAGCTGCATCCACGAACGAAGCTCGCGGCCCTGCGGCCCCGCGGGACCCCGAGAACCGGCGTGAAGATGATCAAGCTGCCGAAGACATGATCGATCCTCCGGTTGACTTTGAAGGGCAGTCCTACCGTGACATGGTCGCCAAATCTCTTTTGAATCGAGGCAACAACAAGAGATTGAAAGCGGCCATCGAAAAAGCGAAGAGAGGGGAGCCGGTCACCATCGCCTACATCGGCGGCTCCATCACCCATGGAGCTGGGGCTATCCCGCTTCCTGTAAATGGTTACGCCTACAGGTCGTACGATCTTTTTAGGAAGCGGTTCGCCTCCTCCGAAGGCAGTCCGATCCGTCTGATCAAAGCGGGAGTAGGCGGGACGCCGTCAGAGCTGGGGATCGTACGTTATGATCGGGATGTGCTCCGGGACGGTACGGAGAATCCGGATATCGTGGTCGTGGAGTTTGCCGTCAATGACGCCGGCGATGAGACGCGGGGCAATTGCTACGAAAGCTTGGTGCTCAAGGCGCTTGGGGGCGATAGCCGGCCTGCGGTGATCTTGCTGTTCAGCGTGTTCCTGAACGACTGGAATCTTCAGGATCGGCTGGCTCCGGTCGGGTGGCACTACGACCTTCCCATGGTCAGCATAAAGGATGCCGTCGTCGAGCAGTTCAGTTTGGCCAGGGACCAAGGAGGGGTCATCTCCAAAAGGCAGTTTTTCTATGATATCTATCATCCGACGAATAGCGGCCATCAGATCATGGCGGATTGCCTGGACTGGCTGTTCGAAGTCACGGACCGGTCTGCGCCTGACGAAGAGGATGTCCTGACCGATAAACCGCCGTTGATCGGCAACGATTACGTTCAGACCCGGCTGTTGGATCGCCAGAACGGTGACCGTATCGCTCAGATCGATACCGGTGGTTTTCGGGAGACCGATACCGATCTGCAGCTCGCGGAAATGGACGATCACGATTATGGCACGCCCCAGTTTCCTCATAACTGGATGCATACAGCCGGATCGGGAGAGGGCCATTTTACAATGACTATCAGGAGCAAGCGTCTCATTCTCGTATTTAAAGACTCGGGAAGCAGCGATTTCGGATCCGCGGAGATTCGGGTGGACGGAAAGCACAAGCTGACCGCTGATCCGCATGAAGTGAACTGGACGCACTGCAGTGCGGTTATTTTGTACGATGAGCCGGATTCAGGGCAGCATACCGTCGAGATCCGTATGGCGGCGGGCAGCGAACATAAACGGTTTACTATTCTGGGGTTTGGTTACGTGCTGTAAAGCTTGTTTGTACTTGGTACAGTTCTATTTAATCATGTGAGTCCATAACAGGGGAGGAAAAGAAATTGATAGAAACAGCGCCAACGGGCTTTGACCAATATAGGGAACATATCAGCCGCGGACAAATCGAACTTGTGGAATATTATTCAGAAACGGTCGGCTGTGACCGCAAAACGTTCATATACACCCCACCCGGGTACTCAGAACAACACAAGTATAACGTGCTCTTTCTCCTGCACGGAATAGGCGGGGATGAAGCCGAATGGAAGAATCACGGCAATATACAGGTCGTGCTCGATAATCTTTACGCCGACGGCAAGCTCGAGCCCATGATCGTCGTACTCCCTAATGGCCGCGCGATGCCAAACGACAGGGCGGAAGGAGACATATTCGATCCCGACAAGGTGAAAGCCTTCGAGACCTTCGAGTTCGATTTGCTTCATGATCTGATTCCTTTTATTGAATCGAAATACCCGGTATTCACAGGTAGAGAGAATTATAGTATCGCCGGTTTGTCGATGGGCGGAGGGCAGGCGCTGAATATCGGATTGAATCATCTCGACCGCTTTGCCTGGGTAGGAGCCTTTTCTCCGGCCCCGAATACCAAGGTCCCGGAACTGCTCGTACCGAATCCCGAAGAGGCAGCAAATCTGCTTAGACTGCTCTGGCTATCCTGCGGAGACCAGGATGACCTGAAGCATATCAGTGACCGGACGCACTCGTATTTGTCAAATCACGGAGTTCCTCATGTCTGGTACGAGGAAAGCGGCGGTCACGATTGGCCGGTTTGGAAAAACGATCTGTACCATTTCTCGCAGCTGCTGTTTCGAGTTTAGCATCATGGATCAGGAAGAAACCTTTCCTTTACGGATAGGTTTCTTTTTTTTTTTTGAAGATTATAGAATTTAAAATTTCAGCGAAGCTGAACCATTCTATTAACGCAAGAAAAACTTCAGCTACACGCGGTCTGTCTTCTTTGAAGGTACGTCGATAGACGTTTTTCATAGCGCATATTCCGTTTTTTGAAAGTCCGAAATGATGTTTAAAACTTACAAATGCCATTTAGATTATCTATGGTTGTTTGCCGGAAATCCATTTAACATGATCCGTGTGCTTGCAGTTCATCAGGGTCCACCAGGCATCGGAACCGATTCTTCGGTCATCACGAGGCATACGCGTGCAAGCTCATGTTTTGAAAGCGCTGTCCTATTTGGAGACAGCGAAATCCAAAGGGGGGTATTTTATGAGGAAGCGTAAGTCAATGGTGCTGGTTTGGTGTTTGATTCTGATCCTGATGGCCTCTTGCAGCAACGGTTCCGGAGGAGGCGCATCCAACACGGGTTCGAGCGGCGGAAATGCCGCTGAGGAAAGCACGAATGCACCCGCGAAGCCGGACGACAAAGAAGAGAGCGGTACTTCGGAAATGAATTTCGACATGGGTGGCCGGACGATCAAATGGGTATCTTGGTACGACGAATCGATCAAGGAAGATAATCCGGACAATATTAAAAAGAAGCAGAACCTGGACGAACTCATGAAGAAGCATAACTTTAAAATGGAATACGTCACGATCGACTATGGCGAGTACGTGAATAAAGTGACGTCATCGCTGCTCGCGGGAGAGCCGCTCGGCGACATGATCCGGATGGCCAGACCTTGGATGATTCCAACGCTCGTGAAGCAGGATTTATTCTCCCCGGTTGATGAATTCACAAAAAATCAGAACGTATTTATTCAGCAGTACACGAACGATTATTCGCAGTTTGAGGGCAGGGGCTACGGGTTCAGGGCAGGCATCAACGGTGCTTCATCAGGTATTTTTTATAATCGAACCTTGATGGAGAAACTGGGCCTCAAGCCGCTGCAGGAATACGTCAACGAAGACAACTGGAATTGGGAGACCTTCATCCAGGCAGCCAAAGAGGCGAACAAAGATACGAATAATGACGGTAAGCTGGACACCTGGGGGCTCGCTTCCGCTTCCATTTTAGTTCAGGCTCTGGCGGCCAACGACGCAAATATCGTGTCGGGAGATAAGCAAAATCTGGAGGACCCGAAAACGAAAGAAACCTTAAACTTCATATCCCAGCTCGCAACGGAAAACATCGCCAGACCGACCGAAGGCGGTGATTGGACCGAACCCGGCCAATTTTTCCGTCAAGGGAACACGCTGATGTATGCCGGGAGCGATTATGAGATGGATGGATTCAAAAAGGATATGCCTGATTTGGATATAGGCTTCCTGCCCTTCCCTAAAGGGCCCAGCGCTACAGAGTACCACTCCCATCTTACGATTCCGAATTACTTGACGATCCCGAAGGCGGTCGAACATCCCGAGCAATTGGTTTACATTTATGAAAAAATCAACGATATCGAGTCCATCTACGACTACCCGAAACAAGCTTCGCTCGAAACGTTATTCAAGAACGAAGACGACATCAACAATGCAAAGATGGCAGGGGAAAGCATCAATGTCGTCGACGGCAAAGACGGGTATCCTTCCATGCCTTACTACGAGCTAGTCGGAGACATTATTGACGGAAATTCCGTTTCCACGGTCATTGGAAAATACAAAGAGCCGTTCCAGGCTTCGATTGATGAGGTTTGGAAAAAGTAGCGGTGATATGTACCGTCCCCACGAAGAAAACATCCGAAGTGGGGACTCCTTATTCAAGGAGGTGCTTCTGCCCTGACTGCTTCCTTGCAGCAGATGGAGGATAGCCCTTCATTTCCTTGAACAGCTTGCTGAAATAGTAAATATCGTCAATCCCGCACATTTCCGCCGCGTTCTTCACGGTAAAGTCACCGGATGACAGCATCATTTCGGCATTGTTGATGCGAATGCGTTTGATGTACTCCTTGAGTGTCGTACCGGTATTCTGCTTAAATAACCTGCCCAAATAGACGGGGCTCAGATGCAGCCATTCCGCCAATTCGGCGATCGATAGATTTTCCGAGTAATGCTCTGAAATGTATTCGGTTAATTTCTTGATCCGCGGATCGATCGGCATGGGCGCTTTCCGGTAATAGTTGGTGAGCAGACGGTGGAGGATAAGCTCGAACAAAGCGCGTGCCTGGATGTGGTAAAACGGCTGCTTGCTCATCCATACATGGTTGAATTCACGAATATACCCCAGAATCTCCCTGGTGATCACTTTCTTGGTGACGCCTTTAAACGGGAGATGGATATGATTATACGGTTCGGCCCAAAAAAAGTTGAACGGATACGAATGCATAAGGGACTCCTTGAACGTGTGGGCTTCCCTGATGCTTCCCCCGGGAACGTAGATCATGTCACCTGCTTCTACCGTGAATTTCTCTCCATTAATATAGTAATTCGCCATGCCTTCAACCACAAACGTTAGATCGTGGAAGCCGATTTTCGCTTTCTGGATCGTCCACTCGGGAAAGCATCTACGGTCGATGAACAGAAAGATATTCGGAACAAGATGAGGATGATGCTCAATTTCCAAGTACACCGCCTCCTTTAAGCTAATCATAGGTTTCGCTCCAGAAATTTCAAGAGAAAATCGAGATTGTATTGCTCATTCGTGATTAAGCATTTCATTTTCAGTTCAGCAAATGAGGGGGGATTTGTCATGATTACATTAACTGGATTCGCAGATGAGATTTCATCGGATTTGGAAGAACAGCTGGATGTCCTCGAATCGGAAAATATTCGTTATCTGGAGCTGCGGGGAGTCTGGGGGAAAAATGTATTGAATTTAACCGAAGAGGAAACGGTGAAGATTAAAGAACGGCTGACCCGGCGGGGATTCGGCGTCTCCGCGATCGGCTCTCCTCTGGGAAAAATCAAGATCACCGATGACTTTGATCCACATTTTACGAAGGCCGAGCACACCATACGTTTGGCAGCGTTTTTTCAAGCCAAGTTTGTCCGCATCTTTTCCTTTTATATTCCGGAGGGAGAACATGACAAATTCCGAGAGGAAGTTTTCCGTCGCATGAAGCGGCTCGTTCAGCTGGCGAATGATGCCGGAATCGTACTGCTGCATGAGAATGAAAGCCATATTTACGGCGATACCGGAGAACGCTGCAAGGACATTTTGGAGGCCGTTTCGTCGCCAGGCATGAGAGCGGCCTTTGATCCCGCAAATTTCGTACAATGCAGGGTACACCCCATGTCTGAGGCATACCCGCTGCTCGCCGGCTACATCTCTTATATTCATGTGAAGGACGCACGGATGGACAATGGTTCAGTGGTTCCTGCAGGCGAGGGAGACGGGCAGCTGCGTCTGCTTCTCCAGCAATTGAAAGAGACGGGATATTCCGGATTTATGTCTTTGGAACCGCATCTGCAAGCAACGGGAAAGCTTGCGGGGCTCAGCCAACCTGAACTATTCGTAGTAGCCTCGAAAGCAATTAAGAAGCTACTGGCCGAGCAGGAAATGAAGTGGAATTGACTGGCGCAAAGTCCTGCATTTATTGGGGGTATTTCTTTAGTTTATGAATAGGAGGGATCATAAAAACTGATTTAAAATAAATAGAGAAAATGATTGCGCTTACAATAAAAAGTAAAAAACGGGTTAGCAAGTAAAAAGATGCGGGTTGCTTGTGTGCGTACGCCATCAAGATAATAGTCTTGATACGCTTTAATGAATCTAATCGAAATGGGGTTGGCGCATTGCGTATTCCCAAATGGAGTGTAGTTGGTCTAGTCCTGACGGTCACGATGCCCTTGTCCATGCTGGCGTCGTGCGACCGGATCGGGGTGTCTGACGGTGAGGAGGTAACAGGGAAGACCGATGGTCAGTACATCTACTCGGAACCCGGCCTGGAGAAGTATGATCCCCCGATTGAGCTCACTTTCGTGCGGGAGACGAGCGATGATTTGGACAACCTGATCAAAACGTTTCCGGGAGAAACACTGGAAGATAATAGGTGGACCCGGCTGTATGAACAAGTTCTGGGCATCCAGATCAAGTATGATTGGACAGCCAAAGGCACCCTTTATAATCAGAAGCTGGGCGTTGCGCTTGCCTCGGGAAACCTGCCTGATGTCGTGAGAGTCGATGCGGATCAGCTGCGTCAGCTGAGCAATGCGGGCCTGATTCAGGATTTGACCGAAGCCTATGAGAAATATGCGGCGCCGTTCACGAAGGAAATTTTGGGCCAGGAGGGGACCGGGCCGTTCGAAGCGGCCACGGTAGGCGGCAAATTGATGGGAATTCCCGAGACAAGCGCATCGATCGAGGGAGCACAGTATATTTGGATCCGGACTGATTGGCTGGACCATCTCGGCTTACAGCCACCACAAACGATGAATGACCTCCTGAACGTTTCGAAAGCGTTTACAGAAAATGACCCCGACCGAAACGGAAAAAACGATACATTGGGGCTTCCGGTGACCCAATATTTGTGGGATCCCGTAATGGGCTTGTCGGCATTTATGGCCGGTTACGACGCCTTCCCCAATATATGGATTCGCGATCCATCCGGCAAGCTCGTATACGGAGCTGTTCAACCTGAAGTCAAGACTGCGCTGAAAGTCCTTCAGGACATGTATCGGAACGGAGAAATTGACGAGGAATTTATGTTTAAAGACGGCATCAAGGCCAAAGCAGAGCTTACCGCAGGTAAATACGGGATGATGTACGGCGAACAGTGGGGATCGTTTGTCGTGCAGGGCAATCATGAGCAGGATCCGGAAGCCAGATGGCAGGCTTTTCCCATTGTTTCGGCCACAGGGAAACCGGCGAAAGTGCCGCTCCGCTTCGCTACCCATCAATTTCTTGCCGTCCGTAAGGGAGTCCAGCATCCCGAGGCCATCGTAAAGCTGTTCAATTTGCATCTGGAAAAGAACTGGGGAGCGACGGCCGAGTACGAAATCTATTACAGCACCCCATATCCGGCTTGGCAGCTTTCTCCGGTTACTCCGTATCCTGCACTGAAGAATCTGGACGCCTACTACCAAATTGAAGAGGCACGCCGAACCGGAAACCCTAATGTGCTTAAGGATGAGGCAAGGTCGATTCAAAAGAACATCGAGGCTTATCTGACCCGTGGCAATCCGTCCGGCTGGGGCTGGGAACGAACCTATGGCCCGTCGGGAGCGTTTTCCATCCTTGACGGGTATAAAAGGAACAACCAGTTATTGTATGAGAGCTTTGTAGGTGCGCCAACCGATACGATGATCGAAAAACAATCGATTCTCGACTCTCTGACGATGAATACGTTCACTAACATTATACTGGGTCATCCCATCGATGAATTTGACCGTTTCGTCGAGGAATGGCATCGTCTGGGCGGTGATAAAATGACAGCCGAAGTCAATGAATGGTACTCGAACAAACAGAAAGATTAGTGCATCGGAGGCGTTGTTTTGATTAGGATTCCTGTGAATTCATTGCGTCATACCATCCTGGCCAGGCTCGTTCTGATGTATCTGGTGGTGATCCTCCCGATTATTCTGCTCGGCGTATACCTGTACAATTGGAGCTATACCAACGCAAGCGAAGAAATATCAAGAAATTCACTGGCGCAGTTATCGTCCTATCTTGAGGGGCTGAATCGGGAAATCGAATGGCTTGAAATTCAGCAGTTTGACATTTTGCAGGAAAGCGAGCTCCATAAGATTGCCGTCACCTGGGGGATGATGGACAGCGCCGAGAAAAGGTCGAGCGTAAATTACTTGCTCCACCGTCTGACTTCCATAAAAAACAGCAGCCCGTACATCAAAGATATTTATGTCCATATTCATTCGATCGGTAAAACGATTTCGGCCAGCAATGCCGTCCGTACGCTGGACCAGCAAAGATATGATGAAATACGCTCCATCGGAGAACGAAGCGGCGCCCGGCTGATGCGGCAGGGGGATTCGCTTCAGCTCACCGCCTCGAAGTTTGGCGGGACCAATGTGAAGGATCCGCTGTATCTCGTTCAAATCGAATTGGATAACGACAAGCTGAAGGACTCTTTGAAACCGCTCGGCGTGTATCCCGGAAGCGGCTCGATTCTGATCGCGAGGGAAGCTGGGTTCACATTGTCCAGCACCGGCACGCCGCCAGAGCTGCTGGAGGATTTTATAAAGGCGGCCAAGGGCGTGGACGACAGTACGATGCTGCTCGATATCGGGAGAAGGGAGTACCATTTCAATATCGCCAATTCCGACAAGCTGGCCCTCTCGCTCGTTTCGTACTTACCGGAGGGAACGGTCAAGAGACCGCTGATCAAATTCAATCTGTGGGCATGGGTGTTTGCGGTAACTTCGGTTTTTGCCATTATCGTATATGCCTATTCCACTTACCGTTACGTTCATCGTCCGCTGCTGTCGCTCGTCCAAAGCTTTCGCAGGATGGAAGGCGGGACCCTCGATATTCCGATCCAGCATGAGCAGAAGGATGAGTTCGGCTATTTGTATGACCGGTTTAATCAGATGCTCGTCAAGCTGCAGACCTTGATCGATCAAGATTTCAAACAGAAATTGATGATGCAGAAGGCCGAACTGAAGCAGCTGCAGTCGCAAATCAAACCGCATTTCCTGTATAACAGCTTCTTTATCCTGAACTCGCTGGCCAAGACGGGCGATACGGACCGGATCGAGCTGTTTACGATCATGCTCGGCGAGTATTACCGGTTCATCGCCCGCAACGGCGAGGACCATGCCACGCTGTCGGAAGAAATCAAGCATGCGAGAATGTACACGGAAATCCAGCAGCTCCGCTTCTCCCGGCGCATTCGTGTCCAGTTCGATGAATTGCCTGTGGACATGCAGCGCGTCAAGGTGCCGAGGTTGATCGTCCAACCGTTGATCGAGAACGCCTATGAGCACAGTCTGGAGAGCATGCCGAACGAAGGGTTTCTCCGCGTTACGTTTGAGCGAACCGGCTCCGAATGCGTCATCAAAGTGGAGGATAACGGGAACAGCATCGACGATGCCGGGCTCGAAGCCCTCCAGCATCGGGTAACAGGTCCTGCCGAATCCCACGAAATGACCGGGATGATCAACATCCATCGGCGGATCCTGCTTACATACGGCGAAGGCAGCGGACTGTTCTTGTCTAGAAGCAGCCTGGGCGGGCTTCAGGCCGCCATTCGTATCAAGATCAGGGAGGAGAACGGGGATGTACAGACTGCTAATCGTTGACGATGAAGATATCATTACGGACGGACTGTATGAAGTGTTCAACCGCTATCAACCGGAGCGGCTCGATGTGTGCAAAGCCTATTCCGCCAAGGAAGCGCTGGATTGGATGTCGCGCACGAGAATCGACATCGTCCTGACCGATATAGCCATGCCCGGCATGAGCGGGCTGGAATTATCCGAGGAAATCCGGAAGTACTGGCCCAGATGCAGAGTCGTGTTCTTGACCGGCCACAGTGAATTCGAATATGCGTACCGCGCGATCCAAATGACAAATGCCCGTTATGTGCTGAAGACGGAAGGGTATGCCAAGGTGACCGACACCGTGCAGGATGTCTTGGACGATATAGAACGCGCGCATCACGACAGTCTGCTGCTGGAGCAGTCCCGCGAGCAGCTACTGGCGTTCCAATTCATGGCTCAGGGCGATTATATGAGGCACCTTCTTCAGAACAGCCGTGTATTGAGCGAGGATACAGACATATTGGCTCGCGAATTCAGCAAGCTGGACATCGGCCTCGATCCCGCCCAGCCCGTCGTGCTGGTCCTTGGCCGCATCTCGTATCCGGAGGGCAGGACGTATACGGAAAGATGCGAAATTCTGTCGTCCGTCAGAAGGATATGGGATACCTATTTTTCGGGCCGGGCCCGGAGTATGGGGATCACCGACAAGCATGGCGACGCCTTTTGGTTTCTGCAACCGTCTGAACCGGCCGAGGGCGGGACCGACAACCATTTCATCCGTTTCGTGGAAGGGACCTTGGAGCTGGTTCAGGAATCCTGCATCGGTTCTCTTGGATTGAGCATCGGATTGGCGCTGAGCAGCGAAGCATGCAGGTGGGAAAGCTTGACGCGCCAATACGAAAGGCTGCGGGAGCTGCAGCAGTTAAGGAGCGGCAGCGGGGGAGCCATCATTGTACGCGACGGCTTCGAGCCGCTCGATGGATTGGACTGCAAAGCGAGCTTTGCGGACAGTCAGACAGCGGAGGTGCTGAGGGCTTATCTGGAGTCGGGGAGACACGATGAATTTATCCAAGCGCTTGAGGAGGTAACGGCCAGTGCACTGAAGATGAGCTGTAAGGTTCAGTTAACGATCGAGACGTATTATACGATCGCGCTGATGCTGCATTCCTGCATAGGCCGTATGGGAATGCACGGGCATATCGGCGATACCGGAAAATTGATGCGGCTGAACGATCATCCCTCAATGGAGGAGGCCTTCGGCTATTTGAAACGCGTCGCGGAATCCATTTTCCTAAGCAAACAAACGCAGGAGAGGGACAGGGCCTCGCTGATTGTCGACCGGATCTGCCAGTATATCGAAGAGCACTTGAGTGAGGATTTGTCCCTGGTGCGCCTAGCGGAAATCCATTACTTCAATCCCTCGTATTTGTCGCGGTTCTTCAAGCAGGAGAAAGGAATCAACTTATCCGATTTTATCGACAAATGCCGGGTGAAGAAAGCCAAGGAGATGCTGCGGGACAACGATTTGAAAGTGCGCGAGGTGGGGTTATCCGTTGGTTATGAGGCTGCCCATTCGTTCACCCGTTTTTTCAAAAAAGCAGCGGGGCTCACGCCACAGGAATACCGGGATACACTTTCTTTGAATTGAACCTCTGGAAACTAGAGTTTGGCGGGTGATCCGGACGGATCAGACAGGTTGCTCCCGCTGAACGCAAGCCTTACTCTTTTTACGAGAGTTGAGAGTTTGGTTATACAAAAAATGCTGAATACGGGAGTTGACACAAAAATGAATGAACTCGTTCATGCACCGATCGGCAAGCTGCCGCGAAACGGAAATCCGCTTGTCGCCCATAAATTTGGAGCAGACCCCTATGTACTGGTGTTCGACGGGCGCGTATACCTCTACAATACAGACGATGTATTAGAGTATGACGAGCAAGGGGCGGTCAAGGACAACAGCTATAGCACCATCAACCGCATATCGGTAATTTCCTCGGATGATCTGGCGAACTGGACGGACCATGGCGCCATTCAAGTGGCAGGTCCGGATGGAGCAGCCAAATGGGCGACGCAATCTTGGGCCCCTGCGGCAGCTCACAAAAGAATAGACGGCAAAGACCGCTTCTTCCTGTACTTTGCCAACAACGCCAGCGGCATCGGTGTGCTGACAAGCGACAGTCCGACCGGCCCATGGGTCGATCCGATCGGCATGCCGCTTATCGCAAGGGACACGCCTGGCGTTCAAGGCGTCGTATGGCTCTTCGATCCGGCCGTGCTGGTGGACGATGACGGCAAAGGCTATATTTACTTTGGCGGGGGCGTGCCGGAAGGCCAGGATGAGAATCCCGGGACCGCTCGGATGATGCGGCTGGGTGACGATATGATCAGCGTGATCGGCGAAGCCGAGCCGATCCCGGCTCCGTTTATGTTCGAGGATGCCGGCATTCATAAGGAAGGCGGCCAATATTACTATTCGTATTGCTCCAACTTCTACAATGGAGTTCGGCCGGAGGGAAGTCCTCCGGCGGGGGAGATTGCCTATATGACCAGCACCGGCCCAATGGGACCATGGACGTACCAGGGATCGATCCTTAAAAATCCCGGCCATTTTTTCGGTGTCAGCGGCAACAACCACCATGCCATGTTCCAGTTTCATGGTGATTGGTATATCGCTTATCACGCCCAGACCTTGTCGAAGGCCATGGGCGTGGTGAAGGGGTATCGGTCGACCCACCTTAACCGGGTGATCCTGGACGAAGATGGTGCGATTCAATCCATTGAAGCGGACATGACCGGCGTTAAGCAGATCAAGCCGCTGAATCCATATGACCGCGTTGGAGCGGAGACGATCGCTTGGTGCGCAGGCGTGAATGTGCGTAAGCTTCAGACGGATGGACTGGAACAGGGCGAAGACCTCATGGTTTTAACGGACCTTCATCATGGGGACTGGACCGCCGTGTCCGGCGTTGATTTCGGCGCCGGGGCCTCAGCGTTTTCAGCGTCTGTATCGTGCGCGAATGACGGAGGAGTCATCGAACTCCGCCTGGACAGCCCTGAAGGCAAATCGATCGGTACGCTTCAAGTGTCTTCGACCAGCGGACTGTGGAGCGAAATGGTGACACCCGTCAGCGGTGCGGAGGGCGTGCATGATTTGTTCCTGATCTTCAAAGGGAAGCCGGATATCGAGCTGTTCCAGATCGACTATTGGCAATTTCGATAATGTGCCGGTAGTGAATATGTGAGAGGTAAGGTCGTTATAAAAAATGCCGTCCGTTTCATCGGGCGGCATTTTTTAAGATATCAGAAAGTATAAAATTCGAAGCGAGACCTTCCTGATATCGCAAGAAAAACAACATCTAAACGCGGTCTGTCTCCTTTGAGAGTACGTCGATAGACGTTTTTCTTATTGCATATACGCAGCCGCACAACTTGCAGCCTGCACATATCTACATTTTCTCAGGTAAACGAACGGGAACTGGCGGGTACTTCCCCCTGAATGGAAGCGCTACAATGAGGTTGGTGAAGGCGAATCGGGTCAGAACAAAGGGGCGAGTGCAATGACCGGTAAGGAAACGGAGACGAAGGATACGGGCGGCGGACCGATTCTGCAGGCAAGCGGGATCACACGGATTTTTGGCAGGGGGAATACCGCCGTTACCGCTTTGGAAAATATCCATCTGAACATTCCGCCTGGAACGATCGTGGCTCTGAGAGGGCGCTCGGGTTCAGGAAAGACCACGCTATTGAACATTCTCAGCGCATTAGACGATCCGACGGAGGGACAGGTGTATTTCAAAGGGAGGGAAATCACCGGTTTATCCGGCTCCGAACGCAGCCAGATCCGGCGCAAGGAGATCGGCCTCGTGTTCCAGTCGTATGGATTGATTCCGCTGATGTCGGCTTACGAAAATGTTGAATTCGGGCTGCGTATCGCGGGACTGAAGGGTAACCGGGAGGTGGTGGAGCATGCGCTTGACCGCGTCGGCATGCGGGAGCGGATGAAGCATCGGCCGTCCGAACTGTCGGGCGGCGAGCAGCAGCGCGTAGCCATTGCCCGCGCCATCGTGCACCAGCCTGAGCTGTTGATTGCGGATGAGCCGACCGCCGAACTGGACAGCCGGATGGGGCTGCAGGTCGTCCGCATTTTTCGCGAGCTGGTAAAAGAATCGGGGATGACGGTCGTTCTCACGACGCATGACCCCGGGATGATGGAGCTTGTCGATCACGTTATCGCATTGGAGGATGGAAATATTGTATCGCAGACAACGAACGAATCTCCCCTTATCTAAAATAGACCGGCGTCTGCGGCGAATAGCCGCGCTTCTAACGGCGCTGATGCTGCTCTCGGGCTGTTCGCTCCTTCCGGTCGAACCGGAAACGCTGCAGCCGCCCTTGGTCGAGCCGGCCAAAGAACAGTTTAACCTCGTGCAGGCCAGCCGCGGGAAGATTCAGACCTTCCTAAAGGGGACGGCTTATTTTGTGTCGGCCCAATCCGAAGCGCTGTCCTTCAAGGAGATGGGCGGAAGGCTCAAATCGATTCCGGTGACGGTGGGCAAGGAGGTGAAGGCGGGCGATCTGCTGGCGGAGCTGGAGACGGGCGACCTCGATTTTCAGGTGCGTCTGCAGCAGCTGAATGTAGAGCGCGCGCAGCTGCTGTACAAACAGGCACGCGATGCCGGCGCAGGCGCCGTCGACCTGCGGCTCAAGGAAATCGATCTGGAGCGCGAGCGGATGTCGCTGCAGGAGATGAAGGCCAAGCTTGGCCAATCACGCTTGTACGCTCCCGTCTCGGGAACGGTGACGTTTGTCGAGAAGCTGAATGCGGGAGACAACGTGAACGCATATCAAGCGATCGTCACTGTCTCCGACCCGTCCAAAGTGCAGCTGACTTATGTTGCGGCGGACAGCAAGGATCTGAACCCGGTCAAAGCCGGCATGCCTGTCAGCCTCAAGTATAAAGGCAAGGACTATAAGGGAAGGGTCCTTCAAGCCCCTTCGGATTTGCCGGCAGCCGCCGACAGTTCGAAGGCAGAGAAGAACGGGGTAACGATCTTCATGAGCATGGACAACGCTCCGGGAGACGTCAAGGTCGGCGACAGCGCCGAGCTGACGATCGAGCTTCAAAAGCGGGATAACGCCATCATTGTACCCCGCTCGGCAATCCGTTCCTATATGGGGCGTTCCTATGTTCAGATCGCCGAAGGAGAACGCCGCAAGGAGGTTGACATCGAGATCGGATTGACGACGCCGACGGAAGTCGAGATTGTCAAAGGACTTGAGGAAGGCCAGAAAGTCATTCTGAACAATTAACCGACGAGCTATGGCCCGGGCCGACCGGGCATTTAGGGATGGGGTGTATGTATTGGCTTTGTGGACGATGATCCTGCGCAAGATGGCCAACAACAAGTGGCTGCAGCTGAATTTATGGATCGGCCTTACCGTATGCGTGGCCCTGTTCAGTTCCATGCCGCTCTACTCGCAGGCCATTTTGCAGCGGACATTACTGAAGGAGCTGCAGTCCGTGCAGACCGGGAGCAGCGTGTATCCGGGTTTTCTCCGAATAAGCACGACGGTCTCGGCATCATCCATGGACGCAAAGACGAAGGAAGCCATCGGAAGCGCCGACCGGTTCGTGAAGACGATTCCGGAGCGCATGGGGCTGGAAGCACTGTCGTTCTATCAGCAGCGGTTCACGCCGAAGATGAAGGTATACGGCGCCGATGCTTCGGCTCAAGAGAAGCAATCGCAAAAGACGTTAGGAAGCTTGATGTCGCTGTCTGATCTGGAGAAGCGGGTCCGGCTGATCGAGGGGCGGATGCCTGCGGATCGTTCGGACGGGATCATCGAGGCGCTGGTCACGCAGAAGTTTCAGCTGGCGACCAAGCGGAAGCTTGGTGAAGAACTGACCGTAGAGCCGCAGGATGGCGGAAGTACCCGCTTTCGGGTCATCCCGGTCGGCATCGTAGAGACGAATCCGGAGGCGGACCGGTATTTGCCGTTTCTGACCACGGAGAACGAGGACGGATTCCTGATCCCGTTCCAGCAGTTCGAGCGCGAATTTACGCAGGGCGGCAAAGCCAGGGTCTCCAGCATGGAATGGCGGCTCGCTCTCAATTACGAACAGCTGTCACTCGACAAGGTCGATGCGTTCACCCAGGCGGACCGGGAGGTCCGGCGTTATTTTAAAGGCAAGCTTGGGGTAGCCGAAATCAAAATTCCGGCGAGCCCGACCATCGTATCGTACCAGGGCAAACAGGAGAAGCTCGATACGGTGACGCTTTCGCTGTACACCCCTGTCATGCTGATGCTGGCATTCTATTTATATATGACCGCCAATCTGATCATTGACCGGCAAAAGACGGAAATTTCCGTGCTCCGCAGCCGGGGAGCAAGCCGGCTGCAGATCATGGCTGCCTACCTGCTGGAGAGCCTGCTGCTCGGGCTGAGCGCGCTGGCTGTCGGGCCCTTTCTCGGCGTATGGTTCACCAAACTGCTTGGCGCTTCCAATGGGTTTCTGGAGTTCGTGCAGCGCTCCGCGCTGAAGGTCAGCATGACGAGCAGCGCCTATCAAGTGGCTGCAGCCGCTGTGGCGGGAGCGATCATCCTGATCCTCATTCCGGCCTTCCTCGCAACGCGGGTCAGCATCGTAAGCCACAAGCAGCAGACAGCGCGCCTTACCCGGCTGTCGATCTGGCACAGGACAGGTTTGGATCTTGTTCTCGTCTGCCTGGCAGCTTACCTGCTGTACAATTTCAACCAGCGCCAGGAAGATCTGCGGAGGCTTGCGCTGGGATCTGCCGACCTGCAGGTCGATCCTCTCCTGTTCCTGACCCCGGCTCTGTTCGCGCTTGGAGGCGGCCTGCTGGTGCTGCGGGTATATCCCTGGTTCGTCCGGCTCGTTTATTGGCTGGGCCGAAACGGATGGCCGCCTGCGCTGTATCATACGCTCGTTCAGATCAGCCGCTCGTCCGGGCAGTATTTGACCATTCAGGTGTTCCTGATCATGACGGTGGCGACGGGCCTGTTCAGCGCGAACGCGGCCAGGACGATCAACGACAACATGGACAGCAAGGTCCGGTATGCGGTCGGCACGGACATTGCGCTGACGACGAAGTGGGAAAGCGATGCGCCTCCACCCGTATCCCCGGGGGCGGGAGGGCAGCCTCCGTCTGAGCCGGCAACGACAACCGTGCAGAAACGGGTTCAGTATACGGAGCCGCCCTTTAAGCCCTTTGAGGAGCTGGACGGTGTGCAAGCGACAGCAAAGGTGTTCAAGAAGCAGGAGGCCAGGTTCAGTGCCGGCGGCAATGAAAAGTCCGGCAAAACGGCTCTCTTTGGCATCGACACGAAGGATTTCGGCAGTACCGCTTGGATGAAGGAGGGGCTGCTGCAGTATCCCATTAACAGCTACCTGAACCTGATCGCCCCGAATCCGGAGGCCGTGCTCATTTCGCGGTCGCTCGCGGAGGATGCTAAGCTGAAGCCCGGCGATCCGATCCGGGTTTACTGGGACAGCCTGGATGGGGCGACGTTCACGGTGTACGGCATCATCGATTATTGGCCCAGCTGGAGCCCGCTGCCGTCCGATCAGGGAAGCGGAAAACCCGAGCAGCCGCATCTCGTTGTCGGACATCTGGGCACGATTCAGAACAGGCTGGCCGTCGAGCCTTATGAGGTATGGCTGAAGCTGGCGGACGGCACGAACAGCGAACAAATCTACAGGGAGCTGCAGGAGAAGAAGCTGCAGGTGACGAGCCTGCGGGACGCGACCCAGGAGCTGGTCCAGTCCAGAAATGATCCGTTCCGTTTGGCGATGAACGGCGTGATGACGCTCGGTTTTTCCATTTCGATGCTGGTCAGCTTTATCGGTTTCCTGCTGTTCTGGGTGCTGACCTTATCCGGCCGGACGCTTCAATACGGGGTTCTGCGGGCCATGGGCATCTCTTTCCCGCAAATGATCGGCATGCTCGTCAGCGAACAGCTGCTTACGTCGGGGGCCGCGGTCCTCATCGGCGTGTTCATCGGCAACGTCACGAGCATGAAATTCGTGCCGCTGTTCGAAATGTCGTTTGCTTCCAAAGAACAAGTCCCTCCATTCACGATTACCTATCAGCTCAGCGATTATTTGCAGCTGTACGGCATTATCGGGTTCACGCTGGCGACCGGGCTGATCATTCTGGGGTACCGGCTGACACGAATCCGCATCGCGCAGGCGCTGAAGCTCGGGGAGGAATAGCTCATGATTCAATGCGAAGGGCTCGTCAAAATCTATAAAACGGCGGATTTGGAAGTCGTCGCCCTTCAGGGCCTGGACCTTCAGGTGGAGAACGGTGAATTCATGGCGATCATCGGCAATTCCGGCAGCGGCAAATCGACGCTGCTCAACATGCTGGGCGGCCTCGACAAACCATCGGCCGGCAAGCTGTTCGTAGACGGCAAGGACCTGCTCGCGTTCAGCGAGCGCGACCTGGTGCAATATAAACGGGAGTCGGTCGGGTTCGTCTGGCAAAATAACGCGCGCAACCTGATTCCCTATTTGACCGCGATCGAAAATGTCGAGCTGCCGATTCTCCTGCGGGGCCGAAGACGCCGGGCCCGCGCGCTCGAGCTCCTGGAAGCGGTCGGCCTAAGCCACAGGGTGAAGAACAAGCTCAGCGAATTGTCCGGCGGTGAGCAGCAGCGGGTGGCTATTGCCATCGCGCTGGCGAACGAACCGCGGCTGCTGCTGGCCGATGAGCCAACCGGATCGCTCGATACGGGCACATCGAATCAGGTTCTCGATTTGTTCCGAACGTTGAATAGGGCCATCGGCATCACGATTGTGATCGTGACTCATGATCCGGAGCTGGCCCGCAAGGTGGACCGGGTTGTTCAGATCCGCGACGGCAAGACGTCGGCCGAGATGATCCGCAGGATCTCTTATTCCGATGTGCTGACGCAAATGGACGCCGACACCGCCCGGCGGGAAGCCGAGAGCCATATCGAGTACGCAGTGCTCGACAAGGCTGGCCGGCTGCAAATTCCTGCCGGTTACCTCGACACGGGGAGCTTCAAGGACAGCAACAAGGTGCGTGTCGAGCTTGAAGACGGACGAATCGTTCTGTACCCGGCAAACGAAAGGCAGACGGTCTGAACTTAACCTGGTTTTATTTATGGAATGAAGTGATCCATAACATGACCATGGAACGCCGTTAAGCGGCGTTTTAATGGAATAGATGACAAGAGGAGAGGTGGATTCATGAATAAGCATCGAATCAAACGTTCCATACTGCTGATGCTTGCCCTTGTGCTCGTATTGGCCCCTTTATCGCTCGGCACACGTCCGGGTCTGGCCCGTGCTGAGCAGGAGTCGGCCGGCCCGCTATCTGAAGGCCGCATAGGAACAGCCGGAACGAGCGATGCGGCAGCAAGCGTTCCGGTAAGCATCTCAAAAGATTTTGAGGACGGGACGCTTCAAGGCTGGTACGGGCGGGGCGGCAACGAAGTCCTGACGGTTTCCCCGAATGCAGCCCATACGGGATCTTACGGCATGCAGGTCACCGGTAGAACCCAGGGCTGGAACGGCCCGCAGCTCGACTTGACCCCAATCATGGAAACGGGAAAGACGTACCACTTATCGGCTTGGATCAAGCTGCCTGCCGGCACGGCAAGCTCGCCGGTATCGATTGTGGTCCAACGCACGACGGATGGCACCAATGCCTATGAACTCGTCAAATCGGTCCAGGCGAGCGACAGCGGATGGGTCAAGCTCAGCGGAGAATATACCTTGCAGCACCCGATTGAAAGCCTGGCCGTTTATATCGAATCCTTCGATGTTCCGACGCTTGATTTTTACGTGGACGATGTCGTGATTGAGCGCGCTCCGGATCCGGTTCCGATCGAGATTCAGAAGGACATTCCGAGCCTGAAGGACGTGTTTGCCGGCCAATTCAAGCTGGGGACGGCTGTGCTGGTCAATGAAATCCAGAATCCGAACAGCCCTGATGCGGAGCTGGTCCGGAAGCATTTCAACAGCCTGACGGCCGGCAACGAGCTGAAATGGGACGCCACCGAGCCCGCGGAGGGTCAATTCAATTTTACGGCAGCCGATAAAATTGTAAGCTTTGCTATGGATAACGGGATCGCCATGCGGGGCCACACGCTCATCTGGCATTCCCAGACGCCGAAATGGGTGTTTTACGACAGCAACGGCAACCTCGCCAGCAAGGAGCTTCTATATGCTCGGATGAAAAAGCATATCGATACCGTCGTTGGCCGGTACAAGGGAAAAATTTACGCTTGGGACGTTGTAAACGAGGTCATTGAGCCAGGCGATCAGAAGCCGGGGGGCCTCCGCAACAGCTTATGGTATCAAATTGCAGGCGAGGAATTCATTGAAAAGGCGTTCATTTATGCACATGAGGCCGATCCGGACGCCAAGCTGTTCATCAACGATTACAACACGAATGATCCCGTGAAACGGCAGTTTCTGCATGATCTGATTAAGCGTTTGAAGGCCAAGGGGATTCCGGTTGACGGCGTCGGCCACCAGACGCATATCGGGATCGAATATCCCCGGGTGCAGGAATTAGATGATATGATTCAGGCGTTCCGGGATCTTGACATCGATCAGCAAATCACCGAACTGGACATGAGCATCTATACGAATGACACGGAGGCCTATGAGACGTTCCCAACCGAGCTGCAAATCAAGCAGGCCAACCGCTACAGGGAGATCTTCGACGTATTCAGGAAGCATTCGGATCAGCTCAGCGCTGTCATATTCTGGGGCAAGGATGACCTGAACACCTGGCTGCGCACTTTCCCGGTCGTTCGCAACAATTGGCCGCTGCTGTTCGATGAAAGGCTGCAAGCCAAATACGCATACTGGGCGCTCGTCGATCCGGCGAAGGTTCCAGTTGAAACGAAGCGCACGAAAGCCCTGGAGGCCAGCGTGAAGATTGACGGCCAGGCGGAGGCGGTATGGAATGTGGCGCAGGCGGTACCGATCCAGACAGGCGGCAAAGCGGCAGCGACATATAAGACATTATGGGACGCAGGACATCTGTATCTATGGGTCGATGTCGATGATGCCACAGTCAACGGCAATGATTCCGTCGAAGTGTACATTGACGGCAATAACGGCAAAACGAATGCTTATGAAGCGGACGACAAAAAGTATACGTTTCGGCGCAGCGGCGCGAATCCGCATAAACCGGCCGAGTATAACGTGGTGAAAACGGAGAAGGGATACCGGATCGAAGCTTCGATCCCGGTCGACGGTGCGCAAACCGGAAAGGAAATCGGCTTTGACGTCCGTATTCGCGACCGGTCCGGTTCAGCGGAAGAGCTGGCGTCCTGGAACGATATTCATCACAGGCAGGATACGGATACGTCCGGGTTTGGCGTATTGACGATGGTGGAAGGTCCGCGAACCGCCAAGGCTGTAAAAGGAACGGCGGTCATCGACGGAAACATCGATGACATTTGGAACAAGGCCGAGCAGATCGTAACCGACCGCTGGGTCAGCGGATCTTCGGGCTCAACGGCCAAAGTCCGGACGCTCTGGGACGATCACCGTCTGTACGTGCTGGCCGAGGTGACCGACTCTCTGGTGACCAAGCGGAGCGCCAATGCGTGGGAGCAGGATTCGGTCGAAATCTTCATCGATCAGAACAACGCACGAGCCGCTTCTTATGACAGCGACGACGGGCAGTATCGTGTGAACTTCGATAACGAGCCGTCGGTCAGCCCCGGATCGCTCGGCGCCAATTTGACATCCGCCGCGAAGCGGACCCCGACCGGCTACATCATTGAGGCCGCTGTCGATTGGGTCGGAACACCTCCTGAGGCGGGCAGCCTCATCGGGTTTGACGTACAGGTCAATAATGACGGGAATGACGACGGGGTTCGCGACAGCGTGGCGATCTGGAATGATACATCGGACAGAACGTGGCAAAACCTGTCTAACATCGGACTGTTAACATTGGAATAACCCCAGCGAGTGGGGGAACGAATAAAGGCCGCTCCCGGATAAACAACCGGGAAGCGGCCTTTGGTTTAAGGGATCAGGTGGTCAGGCTTCATCGAATGTGCGCCATGTACGCCGAAGTATGCTTAAATCACGCCGTTATGATCAGGGTCTTTCTATATTTGTTAGCGCTTACACCGGTATACGTTTTGAACTTCTTATAGAACCAATCCATCTCGGTATAACCGACTTCATTAGCGATTTCATACACCTTCATGTCGGTATTCTCCAGCAGGAATTTTGCCTTCTCCATGCGCTGCTGAAGCAGATATTCCTTGAAGGTCATCTTCTCTTCTACTTTGAATTTCTGGCCGAGGTAAGAATAGTTGAAGTGAAAAATGTGGGAGATTTCCTTCAGCGTGATGTTCTGATGCAGGGCCTCTTCCACATACGCCTTCACCTTGTCGATGATACCGGCCGAAGAGATGGCGGAGGCAGCTCCCTGAACGGTTCCTGCCCATGGGACCGGTTGATGTCCGGAATACGGCGCTTCGTCCATCTCCCGCTTCACGGTCTTCAGGCTAGCCGCGAATTCCTCCGGCGATACGGGGTCGGGCAGGTAGTCGTTCACCTGATAATACAAAGCCTTTCGGGCAAGCTGAAACTCATTGCGCCCGCCGATCAGAACGATCGGGACACGGCTTTTCTCCCGGATACGGCCGCAGAGCTGAAGTCCTTCTTCCTCCGAGGCTCTCATGCTGATCAGCACCAGCTGATGATCCTGGGCGGATAGCATCGACATCGCCTCGGCAGCTGCAGCGGCATGGCACTCCAATTCAAATTCCGCTTGGTGTCTGTCCAGCATACGCTTTATCCATTCCTTCGCATGATGATCGGGATCAACAAGCAGCACCTTATACACGATATTCCCCCCTGTTTCTTTTTCGTAAATCATTGGCTCCGGTGAAGCTGCTTATCTCTCATTATGAAAAAGAACCCGATACCCAAACAATGTGCTTTTCTTTATATTGCTATCCGTTGTTTACTTATTGGCCATTTGTAATGTAAGGGGTTACAAGCAACCTATATTTTGACGGGTAGAATATCTAACTAACCACAGGTTGTTGCCCTTTCAATGTAAGCGCTACACTTTGAATGTAATTGGGATGCAAATCACTTTAACGGGGGGATTAGAGGAATGCGTATGGGAAAAATGATGCTGCTGCTCTGCACACTGTTACTTGTGCTTTCGGCGTGCAGCAGCGGCGGCTCCAAAAGTGGGTCAAGCGCCGGTACGGCGGAGACGAGTACGGAGACGAGTACCGAGACTGCGGCAACCAACACCGACAATAAAGGTGCGGAAGAGAAGGATGCGGAGCAAACCTACAAGACGCCTGACATGGATTTCGACATGGGCGGAAGAACGATCAAGGTCGTATCGTGGTGGGATATGACGATTCCGGAGGATAACCCGGATAACATCCAGCGCAAAAAAAATCTGGAGGAGCTGGAGAAGAAGCATAACTTCAAAGTGGAATACGTCGCGATCGATTACGGCGAATACCAGCAAAAAGTGACAGCTTCCCTGCTGGCCGGCGAACCGCTTGGCGACATCGTCAGATTGGGCAAAACCTACACGATTCCGGCACTTGTGAAACAGGACTTGTTGTGGCCCGTCGATGAGTATACGAAAAATCCGGTAGCCTTTAACCAAAGTGTGACCAATCAATACATGCAATATAACGGAAGGGGTTACGGATTCTCGGAAGGTCAGGGCAACAATGTCATGGGTATTTTTTACAACCGGACGCTCATGAGCAAGCTTGGCTTGAAGTCGCTTCAAGATTATGTCAATGAAGACAGCTGGAATTGGGATACGTTTTTGCAAGTGGCCAAAGAAGCCAACAAGGATACGAACAATGACGGCAAGCTTGATTCCTGGGGGCTCGCTAACCCGGCGCCGCTCGAATTTGCGCTCGCTTCCAACGAAACGAGCTTGACGAAGGATAACAAGCAAAACCTGGAGGATCCGAAAACGACCGAAGCGCTTAATTTTATTTCCAAGATTGCGACCGAAAAAGTGGCCAGACCAACGGAAGGCGGCGACTGGACGGAGCCGGGCCAATTTTTCCGCCAAGGCAACACGTTGATGTACACGGGAGCGCTCTACGAACTTAGCGGTTTCAAGAAGGATATGCCTGACGCGGATATCGGATTTGTGCCATTCCCTAAAGGGCCTAGTGCAAGCTCGTACCACTCTTACGAAGGCCTCTATCAATCTTTGTTCATCCCTAAGGCTGTGAAGGATCCGGATAAGCTGCTCTATATTTGGGAGAAAATCAACGACATCGATTCGATGTATGACTATCCGGACCAGGCCTACTATGAAACCTCGTTCACGGACGAAAACGACATTAACAATGCGAAGGAAGTCGCCGCCAATTTGATTGTCCTCGACCACTTCACATTCCCGAACCTGAAGTTCTACGATTTCCTCGGCGAAATCACCAGTGGAACCTCGGTGTCTACTGTGGTGGAAAAGTACAAAGCGCCGTTCCAGGCAGCCATTAATGAGGTATACGGATCGAAATAATTTCACATGTTGAAGCAGCAGTCCCTATTAGAAATTTTTTTCTAACGGGGACTGTTATTGACATGACATGTCTCTTGCTTCAGGAGGGAGAAGCGTGAACAACCGAAAGAAGAGCTACGTCGCTGTCCTGCTCGTCCTTGCTATACTGGTGTCCATTTGGGCATTCTACCCTTCCGGTTCATCCGAAGTGCGGAGCGTTCAAGCCATGGCCGATTTTGCGGCTGTTACGGGATCGGGCGGGGATGACGGCGGCTACGATGCATATGTGAAAGCCCATTCGGCTGCTAAGCGCCCGGATCAGGTTATCCGGATCGAGGGCGAGAGCTTTACCCAAACCGACGGGCCGGGATTCGAGGTTGTCCATCCGTCAGGGGAAACCGCCGTCCTCACGCCGGAATCGGGTTCCATCAGCTGGAACGTGCCCATCGAACAAGCGGGCCTGTACAACATCCGAATCCGGTATTTGCCGGTTGAAGGCAAAAGTTCCGCAATCGAACGCGGATTGACGATCAATCAACAGCTGCCCTTTAAGGGCGCCGACCTGGTTACGTTTGATCGGGTCTGGGGCAACCGGGACGACAAGATCGGTCGCGATGACAGAGGGAACGATCTGCGTCCGAGTCAGGTAGAGAAGCCGATCTGGCAGGTCGAATCCGTCACCGACCGCAGCGGTTATTATGACGAACCCTATTTGTTCTATTTTGACAAAGGCAATCAAAGCGTGACCTTGACGGCATTGCGTGAGCCTATGGCCATCGATTATATCGAGCTGTACCAGGAAGAAGCATTAAAGACGTACGCAGAAATCAAGAGCGATTATTCAACCGAAGGGCTGCAGCCGGTCAAAGACCAATACACCCTGATTCAGGCAGAGGATGCGGTGTATAAGTCCTCTCCGACCTTGTACCCGGTTTCTGACAGATCGAGCCCGACGGTTATTCCATACGATGTGTCCAAAATTCGGATCAACACGATCGGAGGGCTGAACTGGAAGCTGCCCGGACAATGGATCGAGTGGGAATTCGAAGCGCCGGAAGACGGCTTGTACCAGATCGCTTTAAAAGAGAAGCAGGATCAGCTGCGCGGCGTCTTCGCCACGCGAAGCCTGACGATTGACGGAAAGGTTCCGTTCAAGGAGATGAAGCGGATCCCTTTTGAATTCGGCAGGGACTGGAGCATGTACGTCTTGGGAGAGGATGAGCCGTACCTGTTTCATTTGACCCAAGGCAAGCACCGGATTCGCATGACGGTTTCCCTTGGCGAGCTGGCCCCGCTGATCCAGACGATCGAGTCGAGCGTGCTGCAGCTGAACGAAATGTACCGCAAAATTTTGATGATCACGTCCAATTCGCCCGATCCGTACCGGGACTACCAATTGGAGAAGCGGATCCCGGAAATGGCGGAGGTATTCCGCAAACAAGCCGAAACGATCCAGAGCGTGGCCGATTACCTGGAACAAACGACAGGCGAACAGAGCGACAAGGTAGCTATTTTGCACACGATGGTCAAGCAGCTTCAAGAGATGGCCAAACGGCCGGATACGGTTGCGAACCGTTTGGAGGCCTTCAAGACCAACGTCGGCGGCCTGGGTACGTGGATTCTGACCGTCCGGGAACAGCCGCTTACGCTGGATTATCTGGTCGTTTCCTCGCCGGATCATAAGCTGCCGAGAGCGGACGCGTCGTTTCTGCAAGTGGTGAAGCATGAAGCCGGGTCGCTCACCGCTTCTTATACCGAGGATTACGACAGCATCGGCAACACCGGCAAGCAGAAGCGGTCGACGACCGTTTGGATTACGACGGGACGGGATCAGGCACAGGTGTTGAAAAACCTGATCGATGATTCGTTTACCCCGAAATCGGACATTTCGGTCAATCTGAAGTTAGTACCCGCCAACATCCTTCTGCCCGCGACGCTCGCCGGGGAAGGGCCGGACGTGGCCATGCAGATCGGCGAAGACGTGCCCGTGAACTATGCCATGCGGGGGGCGGCCGCCGATTTATCGAAATTTGCCGATTATAACGAAGTCGCATCCCGCTTTCGCGACAGCGGATTGGTGCCTTACGAATATGACGGGGGCGTCTACGCGCTGCCGGAGCAGCAGTCGTTCCCGATGCTCTTTTACCGCAAGGATATCCTGAAGGAGCTTAACCTGGAGCCGCCTCAAACGTGGCAGGATATTTACAACATGATTTCGGTTCTGCAGAAGCACAACATGGAATTTTATCTGCCGATCGAGGCCGCCAACGCGAGCCTGGTGCCGAACCCGACATTCTCCATGCTGCTGTACCAGAACGGCGGCGAATTCTACCGGGACGGCGGCAGAAAGAGCGCGCTGGATTCCGAAATCTCCATGGATGCCTTCAAAAAATGGACGCAGTTCTATACGAGCTACAAGTTCCCGCTGCTGGCCGACTTTCCGAACCGGTTCCGGACCGGCGAAATGCCGATCGGCATCGCGGATTATACGACGTACAACATGCTGACCGTCCTGGCGCCGGAGATCAAGGGGCTCTGGGAATTTACCATGGTGCCCGGCACGGAGAAGAACGGCACGATCCATCATGAAGTGGCGAGCCACACGACCGGCGTGATGATGCTCGAGGGCGCACGGGATCAAGAGGCGGCTTGGGAGTTCATGAAATGGTGGACGGATAAGGATACCCAAATCGCATACGGCCGCGAGATGGAGGGGCTGATGGGCGAGGCTGCCCGTTATCCGACAGCCAACGTCGAGGCGCTCGAGGAGCTGCCTTGGCCGGTTAAAGACTATCGTAATTTGGAGAATCAGTGGAAATGGGTCCGGGGGATCCCGCAGGTTCCGGGCGGCTATTTTACCGGCCGGCATCTGGACAACGCATTCCGCAAAGTCGTCAACGCCAGCGAGAATCCCCGCGAGGCTTTGTCGGATTACCTCTTGTACATCAACGACGAAATTGCGGTCAAGCGAAAGGAATTCAATTTACCTGAACAGTAAGGGGGGAATCGGATGCAAGCCGAAACAACCAGCAAGGCCGCCGTATCGAGCCTCGTGCAGCCGAAAAAGCAGTCGCGGCTGGCCAACGTCTGGAGAGAGCTGAAGAAAAACAAGCATTATTACATCCTGATGAGTCCGTACATGCTGATCTTTTTTGCCTTTACGGTGGTTCCGGTCGTGTTCTCGATCGTTCTCAGCTTCTTTTATTTCAATATGCTGGAATTCCCCCGTTTTGTCGGGTGGCAGAACTACTCCAGACTGTTTTTGAATGATGACGTCTTTATGATCGCTTTGAAAAATACGCTGCTGTTCGCGGTCATTTGCGGTCCGATCAGCTACCTTGCCTGCTTTCTGTTTGCATGGATTATCAATGAGCTGTCCCCGAAGGTCCGCGCGTTGATGACGCTTGTTTTCTATGCGCCGTCGATTTCCGGCAACGTTTTCTTTATTTGGCTCATTATTTTTTCAGGCGACAGATACGGCTATTTGAACGGCTTTTTAATTAAATTCGGCTTTATGCTGGAACCGATTCAATGGCTGACGAACGAGAAGTACATTTTGCCGATCATCATGATCGTTCAGCTGTGGCTCAGCCTTGGTACCAGCTTCCTGGCTTTTATTGCGGGCCTGCAAACGATCGACAAGTCCCTGATTGAAGCCGGAGCGATCGACGGCATCCGCAACCGCTGGCAGGAGCTGTGGTTCATTACGCTGCCGTCCATGAGGCCGCAGCTGATGTTCGGCGCGGTTATGCAGATCACCAGCTCGTTTGCGGTGGCCGATATCTCGGTGGCGCTCGCCGGTTTTCCCAGCGTCAACTACGCGGGGCATACGATCGTCACGCACTTGATGGATTACGGAACGATCCGCTTTGAAATGGGGTATGCGTCCGCGATTGCGACGGTGCTGTTCGCCATGATGCTCGGTGCCAACAAATTGACGCAGCGATTGCTCAGAAAGGTAGGGGAGTGATTTGGTGACGAGAATGATGGCCGCCTTTCGCATGCCGAGAAGGCTGAACCGCTCTTTTACCGTCAGCTTTATGCTGTTCGCATTCCTGGCCGTATTCGGCGCATTCATGGCGCTGCCGCTGATCTACGCCGTTAATAATGCTTTTAAACCGCTGAACGAACTGTTCCTGTTTCCGCCGCGCTTCTTCGTGAACAATCCGACGATGGACAACTTTTACGATCTAGTGGCGTTAATGGGAAATTCCTGGGTTCCGCTGTCCCGGTATATCGTGAATACGCTCTTCATTACGATTGTAGGGACCGTCGGCCATATCCTGCTGTCGTCTGCCGCGGCCTATCCACTGGCAAAATACCGTTTTCCCGGGTCCAAGATCCTGTTCTCGATCGTCGTCATGTCCTTGATGTTTTCCGGGCATGTTACGGCGATTCCCAACTATATGGTGATGTCGTGGCTCGGCTGGATCAATACGCACGCATCGATTATCGTCCCGTCGCTTGCGTTCCCGTTAGGTTTATTCTTGATGAAGCAGTTCATGGAGCAGATTCCGGATGCCCTGCTGGAAGCGGCCAAAATCGACGGGGCGAACGAATACCGGATTTATTGGACGATCGTCATGCCCAACGTGAAGCCTGCTTGGCTAACGCTGATGATTTTGCAGTTTCCGATGTTGTGGGGCTCGGACGGGGGCAATTTCATTTACAGTGAGAACCTCAAGACGCTTCACTATGCCTTAGGCCAAATCACCGCGGGCGGGATTGCCCGGGCCGGCGTGGGAGCTGCCGTCGCGCTGATTCTGATGGTCGTGCCGATTACACTCTTTATCATTTCGCAGAGCAACGTCCTTCAGACGATGGCGACCTCCGGAATGAAAGAATAGAGGGGAGACTAGCACGATGCGAATGAGCATACCGAAAGTGAAAAAGTACCTCCTGGTGGCTGCCCTCTGCTGCCTGCTGGGGACGAGTATAGGCGTAAATGCGGCTCACGCCGAAGGCAGCGCCTCCTACAACTATTCCTTCTGGAATGACACGACGCCGGCTCCTGCCGCGTATGAGGCCACGTCCTTGCTGAACGGCACGCAGCTTGGCGTGGGCCCCTTCAAAAACCCGAGCGACATCCACGTAACGGCCGACAAAGAGATTTATGTGCTCGATTCCGGCAACAACCGCATCGTCGTCCTCGACGAGCATTTTAAGCCGGTTAAGGTGGTGGATTCCTTTGACCACAAGGGGAAGAAAGATACGTTCAATAACCCGCAAGGGATCTTCGTGACCGACCGGAAAGAGCTCTTTATCGCCGATACGGGCAATAAACGGGTGGTTCATCTGGATTCAAACTTAAGGGTGGCGGGGGTGCTTGAAGCGCCGAAGTCCGACCTACTGCAGGCTAATTTCGATTTTCAGCCGGTTCGGGTGGTTGTTGACACGGCGCAGCGGATCTACGTCATGTCGACCGGCGTATTTGACGGTTTTATGGAATTCAATCCGGACGGGGCGTTCACCTCGTTCATCGGCGCTAACCGGGTGACGGTTGATCCGGTGGAGCTGTTCTGGAAAAGGATGTCTACGCAGGCACAGCGGAGCCAAATGGTGATGTTCACACCTACCGAATTCACGAACCTGGATATGGATGACGAAGGCTTCATTTACGCAACAAGCGGTGACTACTCGAATAATCCGATCAAAAAACTGAACGCTCAGGGCAACGATATTCTCCGGCGGACGGGATATCTCAGCCTGGTGGGGGATATCCGGTATTCAAAAGATGTCGGCCCTTCACGGCTCATCGATATCGATGTCACCGACAGCGAAATGTATTCGGTCCTCGACTCCAAGCGGGGCAGAATCTTCACTTACAGCGGGGATGGACATCTGATGTACATATTCGGCGGCTTGGGCAACCAAATGGGCCAATTTAACACTCCCGCGGCGATTGAACGGGTCGGGGACGATTTTCTTGTGCTGGATAAGGCATTCGGCGAGATAACAGTGTTTCAGACAACAGCGTACGGCCGGATGTTGAACGAAGCGGTCCGGAGCTACTACAGGGGCGATGAGGAAAAGGCGTTTGATCTCTATCAACAGGCGATCAATATGAATGCGAACCTGGAATTTGCTTATTCCGGCGTGGGCAAGGCCCTCCTTCGGAAAGGGGACTACAAAGGGGCTATGCAGTATTTCAAGGAAAGCTATGATCAAGCCAATTATTCAAAGGCGTACCTGCTTTACCGCAAAGAGGTGATGAGAGAATACTTCCCGGCAGTCATGACCGGATTGATCGTGCTTGCCGCAGCTCTCCTGCTCTTCAAAAAGCTCCGGAAGCGGATGAGGAGACAAGGAGGTGTTACGATTGAATCGTGAGCTCGTAAAATACCCGCTATATCTCATCGTGCATCCGTTTAACGCCTATTGGGACCTGAAATACGAACGAAACAAGCGGCACATGCTGATCGCTTCCTTGATCATTTTGTTTTTGATGATCATCACCAATATCCTTAGCAACCAGTACAGCGGCTTCCTAGTCAAAATCACCAATCCGGATGATATGAACAGCCTGATGGAAGTAGTGTACATCGTTGTCCCGGTTTTGTTCTGGTGCGTGGCCAACTGGTCGCTGACGACGCTCATGGACGGCGAAGGGAAGTTCGTTGAAATTTTTACATCGACTTGCTTTGCCCTCGTTCCGATGATGATCATCAACTTCCCGTGGATCTGGCTCAGCAATGTCATATCGCTGCAGGAGACGGCGTTTTATAACTTCTGCAACACCGCGGCCTTCCTCTGGTCGGCGTATCTTTTGTTCGTCGGCAACATGACCGTGCATCAATACTCGCCGTCGAAGACCATCGGGACGATCCTGCTGACGATCGTGGCGATGGGCTTTATGGCTTTTATCTGCCTGCTGTTTTTCGGACTGATTCAGCAGATGATTTCGTTCGTTCACGTCATTTATCAGGAAATCATGCTTAGAAACTAAAGAAAGGAGGAGAAACCATGCGCAAAGCCAGAATCGCCCTGTGGCTCCCGGTACTGATCGCGGGGATCGCGCTGGCCGGCTGTGCTGATTCGAACGCCGCCCGCTCCGGGGCCAATGATGCACCGGCTGCAGCCCAATTCACCAAGGGCCAGCCTTTGAAGGCGGCTTTCACCGACGCCCGCGCAGCCGGCATGAAAGGCGTAGCCGAAAATGAACGACTGCGGCTGTTCGTGGATGAGAGTACGGGTGCTATTGCTGTGTTAAATAAGGAAACCGGAGAGACGTGGTACAGCAACCCGCCGGAGCAGGGCAAGGACCCGCTCGCCTCGGGGGTGAACAAAGCCAACCTTTCTTCCCAGCTCAAGATCGATTATTACAACAATTTCGGCCAGGTGAATTCCATCAATACGTTCACGGACAGCGTCTCGCATAAGCAGATCAAATTCGAACCGATCCCAAGCGGGGTAAGGGTCACGTACCAGTTCGGAACTGCCGTGAAGTCAGCGGCCGATTTGCCGATGATGCTCAGCAGCGAGCGGATCGAGGCGATGCTGGGCAAGCTGGACAAAACGGGTCAGCGGGCTCTAAAAATCGCCTATAAAGAAGATCCGGATAAAAAGGTGTATGTCCGTAACGACAGCGCCTTAAATGGACTGCAGCTCGATCGCGCCTTCAAGGCATTCGACGATGCCGGATACACCGAAGAGGACCTCATGAAGGACATGGAGGAGCTGCATTTTACACAGGAAAAGCCGGAACCGCGGATATTCCTCGCATCGATCGAATATGCCCTGGACGGCGGCAGCCTAGTCGCCAAAATCCCTGCATCCGGCATTCAATATCCGAGCGCATATCCGATCGGGAATATTTCCTTCCTCAGCTTTTTTGGCGCCGGCAGCTCCAAGGAGCAGGGGGCCATATTCGTGCCGGACGGCTCCGGTGCGCTCATTCATTTCAACAACGGGAAAAAGCAGTATCCCGCTTACCAGCAGCCGGTGTACGGGGAAGACCTGACGATGAAGACGACCGAGGATGCCAAGACCGAGCAGGCGGTCCGGCTGCCGGTGTTCGGCATCATCCGGGAAAGCGGCGCGATCCTCGGCATCATCGAGGAAGGTGCCGCGGCTGCGGCCATCCATGCCGATATCAGCGGAAAGCTGAACAGCTATAACTATGTATATCCCAGCTTCAATGTCATGAACAAAGGAGAAGTGACGCTGCAAGCGAACGGCCAGGAGCGTACGCTGCCCAGGTTCCAGGAACAGGCGATGAAAACGGACTTTACGGTCCGGTACGCGTTCCTGAACAAAGAGGAGGCCTCTTACCAAGGCTTGGCCCGCTACTACCAGCGTTATTTGGAGCAGCATGGCGGTCTCCCCAAACCGGAGTTGGCCGCAGGTAAGACAGATACGCCGTTCTACCTGCAGCTGGTCGGCGGCATCGCCAAACAGAAGCATGTCGCCGGCATTCCTTACCGGACGATCGAGCCTCTCACGACGTTTGAACAGTCGGAGGATATCATCAACCAGATGAAGAGCCGTGACATCTCCAACATCAAATTGAAATTTTCGGGCTGGTTCAATGGCGGATTGGATCATGAGGTTCCGGATCATATTTCGGTCGACAAGGCGGTCGGCGGCAGCAATGGATTGCGGGGCTTCCTATCGTTCGCACGGGATCAAGGGGTTTCTTTCTTTCCGGATGTTGCAGTTTTGACCGCGAATACGGGGAAGGGATTCAACGAGAACGCGAATGCTGCGAGAACGCTGAGAGGCGTTCCTGCTTCTCTCTACCCGCTGGATCAGGCGCTCAATCGGAGGGACCGGGATAAGCCGCCGTCTTATGTTGTATCCCCGCGGCTTACCGTTTCCTATACCGAGTCGGTGCTGAAGGGCTTGAAAGGGTATCAAACGGGCGGCATTTCACTCCGGGATCTCGCCGATCAGCTCAACAGCGATTACCGCAAGCACAATCAACTGGATCGCACGCAGTCCGAGAACCTATCGGTTCAGGCGCTGGGCAGCATCTCCAAGGAGAATTTGAAGGTCATGGCGGACGGCGGCAACGCTTATGCGCTTCCATTTTTGTCGGATATTACGAATGCGCCGATGTCCGGCAGCCGATTCAAGATCGAGGACGAAGAGATCCCATTCTATCAAATGGTCATTCGGGGGTCCATCGACTACACGGGAAGCCCGTTTAACCTGTCAACCTATACGGATGAACGGCAGTATATCCTGAAATGTCTCGAATACGGAGCGGGCATGTACTTCGAATGGATCCATGAACCGAATGACAAAGTGAAGGATACGGATTTCAACGACTTGTATGCCGTCCATTACAAGCAGTGGATCGACCAGGCCGCCGAAATGTACCACGAGGTGAACGATGTGCTGAAGAACGTCCGGAACGAGCCGATTACGGGCCATGAGAAGCTTGGCGAAGGCGTGTTCAAGACCGTGTACGGGAACGGCATTTACGTCATTGTGAACTATAACCGTACGGATGTGACGGTGGACGGCCAAACGGTGAAAGCCGAGAGCTATTTGACGGGTGGTGTGCAATCTTGAAGTCGATCATGAAAATCGGAGCGAAGCGGCGGACGTACGCCGAACAGAAGGCGCTTTGGGGCTTTATCTACGTTTTGCCGTGGCTGCTCGGATTCCTGCTCTTTTTCCTCATACCGTTAATTTCCTCATTAAGGTACAGCTTCAGCTCGATCGAAGCCAATGCTAACGGCATGAACATCAGCTTTATCGGCATCTCCAATTACGTGGAAGCCCTTACGGTCAATACGAGCTTTAACCGTACGCTGACGACCTCGATCGTAAACATGGTCATCAACGTACCGCTCATTGTGATCTTCAGCCTGTTTTTGGCTGTACTGCTGAACCAAAGGTTTGTCGGCAGAGCCATTGCCAGATCGATCTTTTTCCTTCCGGTCATCCTGGCGTCCGGAGTCATTGCGAATTTGGAGACGTCCAGCCTCGTTCAGGCTATCAATGAGCAGAACGCCGGCGGTGCCGTGAGCGGCCTGGGGACCAGCGAGCTGACACGGATCATGGTCAATTCCGGTGTCAGCGATAACATCGTCACGTACCTGACCAGCGCCGTGGATCGCATCTACCAGATCGTCAGCCAGTCGGGCGTGCAAATTCTGATCTTCCTGGCAGGGATTCAGTCGGTATCCCCCCAGCTGTATGAGGCATCCAAGATCGAGGGAGCGACCGGTTACGAAGCGTTTTGGAAAATCACGCTGCCCATGGTCAGCCCGCTCATCCTGGTCAACGTGATTTATACGGTGATCGACTCGTTCTCCCGGAGCGAAATGACGACGCTGATCAGGGAAACGGGATTTACGAATTTCAATTTCGGCCTCAGCTCGGCGATGGCCTGGATCTACTTCCTGGCGATCATGGTTATTTTGCTAATCATTACGTTTTTCATTTCCAAAAGAATTTTCTATCAAGAGTAGAAGGAGCGTGAGCCGCGTTGATCATCGCCCGTTTGTTGTCGCTCGAAAGCTGGAAGCGCTGGCTGTGGACCGTCGTGCGGCTGGTCCTGATGGCAGGACTGTCGTTTGTCATTCTGTACCCCATTCTTCAAAAGATTTCAACGGCCATCAAGGACAAGAGCGATCTGTATTCGCCGATCGTCGTCTTTATCCCGGAGCATTATTCGCTGGACAATTTCAAAAAAGCCATCTCGATCATGGACTATTGGCACACGCTGTTCAATACGTTTACGTTATCGGCCATGACGACGATCCTGACGGCCGTGTCCTGTGCTTTTGCAGGCTACGCTTTCGCGCGGCTTAAATTCAAAGGCAGCAATTTGCTCTTTGGAGGCGTCATCCTGACCATTCTGGTGCCGCCAACGACCATTCTGATACCGATTTACATGAATTTGAAGGATTTCAGCCTCATGGGGCTGATCCCGCTGCTGACCGGGAAGTCGGTGAACCTTCTGGATTCGTACTGGCCTTTCTTTCTAACCTCAGTCACCGCAAACTCGCTGAAGGCGGGTCTCTACATTTTTATTTTCAGACAGTTTTTCCGGGGTATCCCGAAAGAAGTGGAGGAGGCGGCTTATATCGATGGGGCGGGCGTAAGCAAAACTTTTATGCGCATCATGCTCCCGAATGCCGTTCCGGCCATCGTTACCGTGCTGTTGTTTTCGTTCGTATGGCAGTGGAATGACAGCTTCTTTACGACAACGTATTTAACGTCGGGCAAAGTGATGTCCACCCAACTGGCTTCGCTGCCGCACAACCTCTCCATCATGCTCGAGGGCGGGGTGGCGACCAACAAGGATCCTTTCTATATGAGCATGGTCCAGGATACCGGCATCTTGCTGGCGATCCTGCCGCTGATCATTATTTATTTGTTCGTGCAGCGTTACTTTGTGGAAAGCATCGAACGGACCGGCATCGTCGGGTAAGGCTAGGTTATGGTATTAACGAAAAAGCAGCATGCGGGACCGCATGCTGCTGCTCTATTTTATTTATCTATAAGGAGAAGGTTTCTAGTGGAAACGGATAGAAAGCTGCTTGATTTTATCTCAAGTCCGTAAATCACCCGACTGCCGGTACTCACGAGGCGTGCAGCCCACGATACGCCGGAATTGTCTGGAGAAATGCTCGACATTGTTGTATCCGCACAGCTCGCTGATATCGGCGATTCGAAGCGATCCGTGGATCAGCCTTTCCTTGGCGAGGCGGATTCTGCACTGGATAACGTCGTCCATGCAGGAAATCCCGAAAGTCGCCTTATACAGCGTTTGCAGGTACCCAGGGCTCAAATGAACGTCATCGGCCATGGAAGGGACACTCCATTCAGCGCCGGGACGGTTATGGATCGCCTTGCGCAGATTCAGCAGTTTCTGGTAATGCGGCGAATTTTCCTTGGATTGAAAAGCTTCGAGCAGCTTGTTGAACAAGATCCGAAACAGGTAGTCGATCGAGAGCTCCCGGTAATCGCAGCTGAAAAAATTTTCGGTGGCCAGAAGCTGAAACAGCTGGCGGCAGTACCCGGGATCCGGGACCGGAATCGGAACGCCTTGCGGAAGTGTCGTCTCGAGAACGTAGGATTCGTCCGTCTCGAAACGGACCCAGTCATTCACAAATTGGCCTGAGCAGGCGCGGTACATAATCTTTTGCCGAGGGGGAAAAAGAACGGCACAGTTTGCCGGGTACTCCCGGATTTCTCCTTGAACCCAGAACTCGGCCGGCGTTTGCGTAAGAATCAGCAGCCAAAAATCATGTCCATCCGGAATGTCATAAATAAAGTCTCCGGGATGGGCGGCATCATATCCGACATAGTAAATGGATGTCGTCATCACGATCTCCAATCTTAGAATAGATCAAATTTCTGTCAGCATAGATCATTCATTGCTGAGATGTCCTAATTTATAATTTCATAGTAAACGCAATATAAAGTCAATAGAATAATCAGAAATGGCGTTACTCCGTCAGCAAATCCGCATTTGAAATGATCAATAAAGGTGAGGACCATGCCATGATATTGAAAAGCGAATATATCAAAGTACTATGCTATACCCGCACTCCGCAGGAAGACATCATCTATGCACCTAGGCTGGCGTACAGCATGCATCTTGCCTATAGCGAGAACGGCAGGGACTTCCAAGCCTTGAACCATAATTCAGGCGTCCTGTTCGCCAAGGCAACGAACCATGAAAACGGGACGCTTCGTGCCAAAAGCCTGAAAAATCCGTACCTCTTCCGCATTGCCGACGGAAAATTCGGTGTCGTTGCCGTACGGACGGAAGCGGATGGACAGCAGGATGAAGAGAGCCGAGGGGCGGTGCTGTTCTTTACTTCCGGCGATTTGCTGCAGTATCAAGAAATCGGGCTTGTCGATTTGAAGAGCGGTGCTTACGCCCAGGATGTCGCTTGCGAGTACGATGAATCAAGCCAGGCATACGTCATCCGCTGGAGCGACGGGAAGGGCGGCAGCTACCAAAATAAGATTCAGGACCTTTATGATCTGGCTGGCGCCGGGACTCCGGAAAAAGCGGAGGCGTTTACTCTGGAAGCCGTATCGGCCGACATTGAAGGCATCCAGCCCCGTAACGTGATCCGCGTTCCGCGGGAAACGGCACAACGCCTCGTATGCCGGCTTACGGTTCCCGAGAATGTCGCCATTGAAGTTCCGGATGGCATCAAGGCGGCATCGGCCGAGGATTTGAAAGCGCTCAAAGCGACCGCGGTATACAGTGACGGCACCACGGCCCCCAAAGCCGTGGACTGGGATACGGCAGCGGTTCGCTGGGATCAGGCGGGAACCTATCGGGTGAAGGGAAGGGTTCGTCAGGAGCATTATGCGTTTCCGATCGCGCCGAACCGGGCGGACCCTTGCATCACGAAATGGAACGGCAAGTATTATTTCATTGCGACCAACGACGCCGACGGCAACCGAACCTTGTATATCCGGGAAGCAGAGACGATATCCGGTCTTGTTCAGGCCGGCGAGTCTTTAATTTTGGATACACAAACCTATGATCACATTAAAGGGCTGTTATGGGCGCCCGAGTTCCATATTATCGAGGACAGGCTGTACATTTTTCATGCGGCAACGACAGGCGAATTTTTCTATGAAGAGTGCCACGTGATGAAGCTGCGCGAGGGTGGGGACCCCACTTGCGCCGCTGACTGGTCGATGCCCCGGCGCGTCGTCAGGAAAGACGGTACCGAGTTATGCGAGGCGGGCAAGGTGATCTCCCTGGACATGACCGTCATCCAGGTGAACGGGGATTGTTACGCGGCTTGGTCGGAGCGGCAGTTCGTGCCTGTAGATCTTGGCGCCTGGGTTTATATCGCGAAATTGGATCCGAAGGAGCCGTGGAGGCTGGCGAGCGATCCGGTGCTGCTGACCAAGCCGGACTTTGGCTGGGCCAATAACCATACCTTTGTCGATGAAGGGTCGTTTGCTTTGATCCGGGACGGCAGGATTTTTCTAACCTTCTCGAGCGCGGCGGTAGACGCTACTTATTGTGTAGGCCTGCTGACCGCCGACGCGAATGCGGACCTGCTGGATCCCGGCAGCTGGACGAAGGGCAATTATCCGCTGCTGACGTCGAGAAGCGTCCCGGGCGAATACGGTCCGGGCCATAATTCTTACATTACCGATGACGATGGCGTTACTTGGAACGTATACCATGCCCGACCTGGAGTAGAAGGGCCAAGAGGGTCCGGAATCCGCCGCGTTCATTTCGGCATGGACGGATATCCGGTGCTTGATTTAACGGAAGAAAGGGATTTGAACCCGGCTTTGGCCGAGGTGTCGATCGAAATCATTGTACAACGCGACTAGGAAGGGGCAGAGAGAACATGTATCCAAATCCGATTATATGGGCCGATTATCCGGATCTTGATGTGATCCGGGTAGAGGATACCTACTATATGGTGAGCACGACGATGCACATGATGCCGGGCTGCGTCTTTCTGCGATCATATGACCTGATTCAATGGGAGGTGGCTTCACATGTGTACGACGTACTGGACAATACGCCCGCACAGCGGCTCGAAGACGGCCAACATATTTACGGCCAGGGCATGTGGGCGCCATCTTTTCGTCACCACAAGGGAAAATTCTACGTCATCTTCGTGGCGAACGATACCCGCCGGACTTACTTGTACACGGCAGATAGCGTAACCGGCCCATGGACGAAGCAATACATCGAGGGCTTTTATCACGACTGCTCCCTGCTGTTTGACGATGACGGCCGGACGTATCTGATTTACGGGAATGCCGAGATTCACCTGCTCGAATTGAAGGAGGATCTTTCCGGTCCCAAACCCGGCGGGCTGAACCGCGTTATCGTGAAAGAACGGGAGCCGTACCATCTCGGGTACGAGGGTGCTCACTTTTATAAGATCGATGGCAGGTATTATGCTTTCTTTATCCATATTTCGAAGGCTTCGGGGCGCCGAACGCAGGCCTGCTTTGCGGCGGATTCCTTGGAGGGCGAGTTTACGGGCGGTGAGGTCTTTAATGACGATATGGGGTATTTCAATTCAGGCGTAGCGCAGGGCGGCATCGTGGATACGCCGGACGGGAAATGGGTGGCTGTGCTGTTTCAGGATCACGGCGCCGTCGGCCGGATTCCGGTGCTTGTTCCGCTGCGCTTTGAGAAAGGTTTTCCGGTATTCGCCAAAGCAGCACCCCCAATGATCGAGCTGCCAAGCACAAGACCCGGGTATACCTACCAGCCTTTGGTTGGAAGCGACGACTTTGATTACACGCCGGACGAAGACGGCAAAGTACGCCTGAAGGATGTTTGGCAGTGGAATCATACGCCTGACGATGCATTATGGTCCGTAACGGACAAACGGGGAGTCTACCGGGTCACATCCGGCAAGATCAGCCCCAATTTGACGTTCGCGGTCAATACGCTGACGCAGCGCGCCATGGGCCCGGCATGCGAAGTGACGGTCACGCTGGACGGCAGCGGGCTGAAGGATGGCGATTATGCAGGCCTGTGCTTTTTGATCGGTACGTACGGCTTGATTGCCCTGACCAAGGAGGCCGGCCGATCCTACCTGGTGATGCTGGCCAGAGAGGCCAAAGACCGCTCCATATTCGGCAAACTGGTCGACGAAGAGCCCGGGACCGAACTCGCCAGAATCCCCGTGTCCGGAAACGTCGTCACACTCAAGACGATCGGCAATTTCGTGAACAATGCGGATGAGTGCATGTTTTATTACCGGGATGGCGCGGATTGGAAGCAGCTTGGGATTACGCACAAGATGGTATACAAGCTGGACCATTTTATGGGATGCCGCATCGGTCTGTTTATGTTTTCCACCCGCGAGGTCGGAGGGACGGCGGATTTTTCCGATTTTCAATACCAGGTGCTGAAGTAACCCGACTTCCGTTCGCTCCTTATGCAAAAGGGGTGTTCCTCTGGGAATGTCCTCGTTTGTGCTGGATGTTATTTTGAAAGTCGCAAGGTGTGGTCAAAGACAACCATACTTTGCCGGGTGAGGACACGGTCAATGGCAGGTTGTTGCGTGATCATGAGGAGGCTTACACTTTGGGATGAAGGTGTCTTTCATGAAGCATTGGCGTGAAGAACTTCTCTAGGAGGGGATAGGTATGATGAGGTTGCGCGAAGCGTTTAAAGAACAGTTTTTGATCGGGGCCGCTGTCAATCCGGTGACGTTGGACTCGCAGCGTGATTTGCTTATCGAGCATTTCAACAGTGTGACTGCCGAAAATGAAATGAAATTCGAAAGGTTGCATCCTGCGGAGGACCGGTATACGTTTGAGGCTGCAGACCGTATGGTGGCCCTGGCTAAAGCCAACGGCATGGGAGTAAGGGGCCATACGCTGGTGTGGCACAATCAGACGCCGGCATGGGTGTTTGAAAATGAAGACGGCAGCCAAACGGATCGGGTGACGCTGCTGGCCCGCATGAAATCTCATATCAACACGGTCGTATCCCGTTACCGGGGAGAACTCTATGCTTGGGACGTGGTGAACGAAGCGGTATCCGACAGCGGCAGCGAACTGCTGCGGCCTTCGAAGTGGCTCGATATTATCGGCGAGGATTTCATCGCCAAAGCGTTTGAGTACGCCCATGAAGCCGATCCGGATGCGCTGCTGTTCTACAACGATTACAACGAGGCCGATCCGGTGAAAAGCGAGAAAATCTACACGCTCGTCAAATCGCTGCTCGAGCAGGGGGTGCCGATCCATGGCATCGGGCTTCAGGCGCACTGGAGCCTGTATCACCCGTCCCTGGATAATATCCGCGTGGCGATCGAGAAATACGCCAGTTTGGGCGTGAAGCTGCATATTACGGAGCTGGACGTTTCGATGTTTGCGTTCGATGACCGGCGGACCGACCTCACGGCTCCGACGGAAGAGATGCTGGCTCTTCAAGCGGAACGTTACGGTCAATTTTTCCGGCTGTTCCAGGAATACAGCGAATATATCACTTCCGTCACTTTTTGGGGCGCTGCCGATGATTATACCTGGCTGGACCATTTCCCTGTGCGGGGCCGAAAGAATTGGCCATTCTTATTTGATGCGAAGCATCAGCCCAAACCGTCTTATTCGGAAGTGCTGAAGACAGTGGGCTTGACTCTTTAGTCAAGGCATATTTTTCATTGGAATGGTGCTTGTACAAGCACCATTTTTTTTTCGTGTTAACGGCAGCTGCACCAGCATTTAATTAAGGCGATACCGTTTGATGGGAGTTGAAGGTCATCCGGTATGCGGTCGGCGAGAAGCCGGTCGATTCCTTGAAAATTCTGGATAAGTAGGAGATATCGGATATTCCGATCCGGTCGCCGATTTCAGATAACGGGAGGTTTGTCGTCACAAGCAGCAGTTTCGCTTCCTCCAGCCTTCTTTTCTTGATGTATTGGATCGGGGAAATCCCGAACTGGCGTTTAAATACACGGATGAAATAGTTGGGATGCAAATGAGCCTTTTCTGCCAAGTCCGTAATGGTCAGGTTGTGACGGTAGCTGCTCTGAATATACGAAATCACCTGTTCGAGAGGTTCGGGCTCCGTCGAACGATGGAGGCTGACCTCGGAGGAAACCGCATGCTCAATATAATAAGCGACCAATCTTAGCATGGCTGATTTCACAAGCAGCGGACCGCTGATGGAAGCCGCAGCATCGCTGTCGAGCAATTCGCGGAACAGCCGGATCGCTTCGCTGTCATTTTTTGTGTCCACATACAGTGGGGTTTGAATCAGGTCAAAGAGATTGCGGTCTCCAATCCGAGCCGTAAAATGGCACCAATATTTCGTGTATCTGGGGCCCGAAGTATAAGAATAGGACTGCTTCACGCCATGAGGCATAAGAAACCATTGTCCGGGTTTTGGACTGAATTCCGAATCGCCGATTTTCAGCCATCCCTCCCCGTCACAGATCAAATAAAACTTGTTGAAGTCCGGCGTATAGTCGAGCTCCCGCCAATCCGTCCATACCTGGTTATATCCCATCGATGTGACCCGTACGTCCAGATTTTCCATATACAGCCTTGCTAGTGATTGGTTGCCCATATATGTATTCCCCGTTCTATATAGAGTAGATAATTTTATCCAACAGAAGGTTAGGATTCTGTATTCATTCATGGCATGAGGATTGCTAGGATAAAATCAATTCCTGATTCGAGCAAAGGAGGCAATACCGATGAACTGGAACGAAATCGCCGCAGGCCCCTACCAACCTACCTTTGAGTCCCTCCGCCAATTCGAATGTCCGGAGTGGTTCCAGGACGCCAAGTTTGGGATCTGGTCGCACTGGGGCGCCCAGTCCGTACCGATGTACGGAGACTGGTATGCACGGAACATCTACATCGAAGGTTCGGAACAATACCGATACCATGTCCGTCACTACGGGCACCCATCGAAATTTGGCTATAAAGATCTTGTGCAGCTGTGGAAAGCGGAGGCGTTTGACCCGGATGCCTTAATGGACTTATACACGGCGGCCGGGGCCAAATATTTTGTGGCGCAGGCGATGCACCATGATAACTTCTTCAATTATGATTCTAGCATCCATCGCTGGAACTCGGTCAATATGGGACCCAAAAAAGATATTGTCGCTCTGTGGAAGGATGCCGCCGCAAGGCGTGGGCTGCCTTTTGGCCTAACGGAGCATCTCGGCGCCACATTCAGCTGGTTCCATTGGAATAAAGGCAGCGATAAGGAGGGGCCATATGCCGGCATTCCTTACGATGGGAACGATCCGGCGAATGAGGATTTGTATCTGCCCAATAAGGAACACCATCATGGCAGGATACAGGCTGATTCGATTGCGCCTTGGTATACGTCCAATCCATGGTGGCATCGTCACTGGTTTTCCGTGATGAAGGAAATCATTGATAAGTATCAGCCGGATCTGCTGTACTCGGACGGCGGGCTGCCGTTCACACCAGGCTACTGGGAAAAGCCGGAGCTGTCCCTGGATGATCCCGCCTATGAGGCTGGACTACGCGCTGTCGCACACCTGTATAATACGAGCGCGGCGATTCACGGCGGCGTGAACCGTGCGGTCTATAACCAGAAGGATCGGCGCAAGGAAATATACACGATAGGCGTGCTGGATATCGAGCGGAGCCAAGAGCCTGACATTAAACCTGAGCCGTGGCAGACCGACACATGCGTAGGGGACTGGTTCTATAATGTAAGGTCTGTGTATAAAAAGCCGGGGCATGTTATCGAAATCCTGGTCGATATCGTTTCTAAAAACGGCAATCTCCTCTTGAATATTCCGCAGAAGCCGGATGGTACGATCGACGACGAGTGCACGCATATCCTTAGGGAGATGGCCGAGTGGATTCGAGTCTGCGGAGAAGGAATATTTGGCACCCGCCCATTCCGCGTGTCGGGCGAAGGCCCCTCACAGGTGGTTATTGACCATTTCACCGAAAACAAAGTGGAATGGACAGCGGCAGATTACCGATTTACGCAGAAGGGGAATATGCTCTACGCCTTCCAAATGCGCTGGCCGGAGGATCGTCTGGCCGTCATTCGTACATTGACCCCGGCTGACAAAGTAAAGTCCGTGCGGCTGCTGGGTGTGGGCGATGTACCGTTCGAACAGGCTTACGGAGCTCTGGTGGTTTCCCTCCCAGAGCATAGGCCGACAAATCATGCCCACTGCCTGGCTATTGAGCTCGGGTGACACGCTCGATGATCCATTTGGACCAGCATCGCTGGCTGAGATAGGAATATGATCGGTATAATAATATAATACTTGTTGGATTACGCCCTGCGGCTGATATAATGATGCCGTGGGGCGTTTTTAATAACTCTTGTTAAGGAGATGATGACGATGAAAGCGCTGAAGCTAAGGCCTTTTGTTCCGTCCGGTGAGGATTACCCGCTTGCTGTGCAGTTCTATGAGGATTTGGGATTTGAAAAAATCTTCACCAGCGATGAGCTGACGATTTTCCGGATGGACGAAACGGAATTCCATTTACAGAACTATCAGAACGCTGAATTGCAAATGAACTATATGCTGGAGCTATGCGTCCAGGATTTGGATGCGTGGTGGAGCCATCTTCAACACTCCGGTGTCGTCGGAAAATACGGCGTGAAAGCCAAGCCTCCTGAAATCCAGCCGTACGGCAGACGCGCCATCCACCTGCTGGATCCCGCCGGTGTTCTCTGGCATATTACAGAAGTCTGAACCCGGCCGAGTTGGAAAGGTTAGACGCAGCTGATGACTTTTGCAGAGAGGAGGAAGATTACATATGGACGGTGATATGAAGCAAATCTATCTGATCTCCGGTCCGCTCGGGGTCGGAAAGTCGACAACATCGAAAGAGCTCGCTCGGCTCGTGGAACGCGGTGTGCTGATCGAGGGCGACGATTTACTCCACATGCAGATGACGGAGCCCGTCCCGACATGGGAGGAACGTCTGAGCTTGGCTTGGATGAATATCCTTTCGGTCACAAGAAACTTTATCCAAAACGATTTTCACGTCGTGATCGACTTTGTCGTCGAAGATGAATTCGAGTGGTTCTGCCAGCAGATCGCCGATTTAAACGTACAGCTCAAATATGCGGTACTGCACGCAGACGAAGAAACGATAGCGGAGCGGCTCCATAAGAGAGGGGATATCCATTCACTGGACCGGTCGCTGTTTTTGCTAAATAAACTGAAGTCAGCAGCAGTCAATGCGGATTATCTTGTGGATACGAATCAAAAGGATCCGGCCGAGACGGCCGCAGAAGTGATCCAACATGACAGGTTTCACGTTCATGTTGGAATGTAACGGAAAGCATGGTTAAACAACGGCTGCCGCAAGGATAGACTGCTATTCTTCAAGTCTTCGCCGGCCGCCGTTTTGTTGTGCCCGAAAGTGTCTGAAGAGGCAAATTGCGGTGCCTGAAAAAGGGGTTGACAATAACTGTTAATCATCGCATAATGACATTGACTGACTGAGTCAATCTAAATTACGGTACTTCATATTTTTTTGGAATATTATCGACTGAATAAGTCAATCTAAACCAGGGAGGAATCATTTTATGGTTACCAAGGCGAACTCAAGCAAAGCCATCGTCATCGGTGGAGGTATGGCGGGAATCATGACCGCACGCGTGCTCTCGGAATATTTCAAAGAGGTACTGATCGTCGAAAATGATGCCTATCCGACAGGGCCGGACGTCCGGCCGGGAACGCCTCAGGCATTCCATCCGCATCGCTTTACGGCGCGTGGGAAAGCGGTCATTGAGCGGCTCTTTCCTGGATATGAGCAGGATATGATCTCGAACGGCTGCCCGTCTTCACTGAACAAAACCGCGTATTTCATGAACCAGTACGGCACCCTGGAAATGAAGTACGACCGGGATGATCTTAAATTCAGCAGAGCGCTTCTGGAGTGGGTCATCCGCGAGCGGACGGCTGCCATTTCCAACGTGAAATTTCTGACGAAACACCAGGTGACGGGGTTGTTAACGAGCCCTGACGGATCCGAGGTAATGGGGGTGCAAGCCAGAGACCGTGAGCAGTCCGGCAAGGAGAAAGCCCTGATGGCCGACCTGGTTATTGATACGAGCGGGCGATCTTCAAAGCTGTCGGGCTGGCTTACGGATCTGGGCTACGAGGTTCCCAAGCCGGATCTGTTGAAAGTTTCGCTCGGATACAGCACCCGTCGCTATAAAGTACCGCCGCACCTGACTCATTTGATCGATGAATGGGATGTCATCAACATTCAAGGGCAGCCTGCGAGCGGTACGTATACGAGTGTCTTCTCTTTTATCGAGAATGATACGGCTGAAGTGCTGCTCGCCCGTCCGGGCGGGAATTACCCTCCGACGGATGCCGCCGAATTCGAGAGCGCCTTGGAACAGCTTCCGAGCCCGAAGATCGCAGAACTCGTCCGCGATTTCGAACCGATGGCGTCACCCAGACCTTTTCGCGTTCCGGAGTTGTACTGCCATCGATTCGAACAGATGCCGCTGTGGCCGCAAGGCTTGCTGGTCCTGGGAGATGCTTACTGCATCTATGACCCGATCTTCGGCCAGGGCATGACCGTGGCTGCCATCTCTGTCGAAATCCTGGAGGCTTGTCTGCGGGAACAGCGCGCTGAGGAACGGGCGGACTGGGAGCGCGGCGTGCTTCACCGAATCAAGGAGGCCATCGAGCCGGCGTTCTGGCTGAACTGTACGGCGGATCTCCGGTGGGAGGGGGTCGAATACGAAGGGGCGGATTCGAGGAGGGAGAACGCCTTCAGCCGGGAATATATGGAGCTGTTCCTGAGGTATGCGGTCAGCAAACCCGACTGGAAGTTCTATGGACTCTATTGGGCGGTTAATACGTTAGCGGTATCCCCCCGTAACATTTTCAATCCTGAGACAGCTGTCCAAGTGTTAACCGCTTCGGATGAGGGCAGGAAGCTGCTCTCCGGTCTTACGGCGGACAACGGCCAACCCGTGGAAACGATTCTCGAAGAAATGCTTCCGCGGTTCCCGGAATCGCCGTTCGAGCTGGTAAGACCATAGCGATAGCCAAGATGGATTTGATATACTGGTAGAAAAAACGGTAGCTTCCGGTAAAGGGGTACTTGACATTGGCACCATTAAACGAAGAGCAATTGCACCAAATTCGCGATGAACGAAAAGAACAAATCAAGGCGGCAGCGCTTCAGGTGTTTGCCCGCAAAGGCATCCTCAGCGCAAAGATGAGTATGATCGCGGAGACGGCAGGCATCAGCAACGGGCTGCTGTACCATTATTTTAAATCCAAAGACGAATTGTTCACGTCGCTCGTTCAGGAGGCGATGGCCGAATCGGAAGCGGCGCTGCGCAGTATCTATGACATGCCGGGAACGCCGCTCGAGAGAATCAAGGCGTTAACGGCTGAAATCCTAAATGAAGGCGGCGCGCCGTATTTCATGCTGATTCACCAGTCAATCACGTCCGACGGCGTGCCCGAACAAGTCAAGCAGATTCAACAGGAATATTCCATGGATTCCTCTGTCGATATACTGCTGCCGTTATTCAAGGAGGGGCAGCAGGCAGGGGAATTGGTGGAAGGAGATCCCCGGGAACTCATCGCTTGTTACTTATCTGTCCTCTCCGGCATAATGGTCATCAATTCGAATGGAAGTGAGGTATATCGAATTCCGAAGGTCGACATGCTGATGCGGCTGGTTGCCCGGAAATAAACGCAGTTTGTACATCGTGAAAAAAACTCTTTCCTACCCGTCTATCAAGGCGGTTGGAAAGAGTTTTATGATGTGTTCTCCGTATTTAAGAACAGCAATTCGTTTCCACCTCTAACGCTGCCTGCTTATCCAGCTCCATACTGGGTGAGATACTGTGGATACGAGCGGAGATGGACTGCTTTGGCCTTGCGCTGGGCCTCTTCCCGATGTTCCGGAACCTCCTCCGACTCGACGTAATCGGCCAGTACGTCAATGACGTCGTCCAGCAGTTTTGCACGAAAATACAGCTCAAGCCGCTCGACAACCACATCTCTTGCCGCCGCCAGTACCCGGTCCCTCCAAACCGGCCATGATGGGCCATGCCTTAGCGGCCATAACATAACCGAATAGTCCATCGCCGCATCTCCCTGGCCGGAAAGATCGTCCCAGTCGATGATCCGAAAGCTGTCCTTGCCGCAAGTCAGCACGTTGTTTCCGTTCAGATCGTTATGAACCACATCGCGCGCAGGGAGCCCGAAAGCCGGGGTCTGCCGGACGGTTTCCCTCAGCCTTTCGATCTCTTCTCCAAACCACGAAATGGTCTCATCCGACACAAAATCCCGCAGCAGCTCCCGGGATCCGCGGATTCCTTCCAAATCTTCCGTAAACCTGGATATGTACTCGTCTTCAAAGGCATCCGCATAAGTGCGGGCTTCGGCTTCAGGCAGCATTCTGCGGAGAATGCCGTCGCGATGCAGCCTGGAGGCGGTCTCGATGACGCCCGTCAGAATAGCTTCCGAATTCACCGCTTCCGCCAGCGGGACCGCATCCTCGATATATTCGAACACAAGGCCGTACGGATGCCCTTCTACGATCTCACTTTCAATCCTGTGGACCAGCTTGGGTGCGGCGTAGTGTTCGGCAAGATAATCGCTGACGTCCGCCCACTGCTGCAGCCGCTCGCTCCGATCGGGCGGAGCCAGCTTAACGTGAAGCCGCGTGCGGCCGTCCGACAAGCGCAGAGACAAATTACCGAAGCCTCCGGGATTATAGATGTATGAAGCCTGGATATGATTAGGATCTAGACCGATCGCACCGGCGTTCGCCGCTGCCCATTTTTCGATGATTTGTTCTGATAGCATTACATTCATAACAGTCTACTGCCTCCTCGCCTTCTTTTGGTATATACCGGATATTGTAGCATGGAATGGGTGCGATTACCCGGCCGTCAAGAAGCAGGAAAAAACCATTCGTTCACGAATGGTTTTTTTAAAGATGTCAGAAAGGACATCCCAAGCATCCTGGATAATGGCCAACAATGGAGGTTTAGCGCAAAATGTACACCGTTCTGATCGCCGAAAATGAACCGTGGGTATTAAAAGGAATCGTCCAGATGGTGAAGACGGCCGGGGAGGAATTCGAGGTCGTCGGAGAATGCAGCAACGGGGAAGAAGCGTGGAGCATGATTCAAGAAGTATGGCCTATGCTCGTGATCACCGATATTATGATGCCTGAACTGGACGGGTTATCTCTGATCAAAAGAATAGCCGAGCATCGTATTCCGCTCGTATCGGTCATTATTAGCGGATACGACAATTTTCAATATGCCCAGAAGGCGATGACGTATGGCGTATCGGACTATTTGCTGAAGCCGGTAGAGTTTGAAACGTTGACCGAGGCATTAAACCGATCGAAGGAGAAGCTGGAGTCGCTAAAGGACCTGAACGATTATATCGTCAAGTTTCAGTCTTTGCTGGATAACAGCCAGGGCTTGGCGGTCGATGCCCTGATGCAAAAGCAGCGCCAATTCATCGAGTCGATCTTAAGGTTGCATCTGCTGAACAGAAATGCCCGGGTCGGGCTGCTGAACATGATGGAGCACAAACTGAAGAATCTGATGAATGAATTCGGCCTGGACTTCACGGACGTTCCGAAATATCTATCAGGCGACGATGCGTCCATCCTGAAATATTACATGACACTGCTGGAAAAGTGGTACCTTGGATTCCCGGGAACACCGAAAACGAGCATGCCCGCGGCCATTGCCGAGTCGTGCCGGTATATCGACGCCAATTATAAAACGAACTTGTCGCTCACGGACATGGCGAACCTGACGAATTTCAGCGTCTCCCATTTCAGCGCACTGTTCAAAAAGCATACGGGCAGCTCGCTTGTCAGTTACGTCAACCGTTTGCGCGTTGATGAGGCCAAAAAGCTGCTCCGAACGACCTCATACGCCGTATCCGAAATTGCGGAAATCGTCGGCTACTCGTCTACGCCCTATTTTACGCGGGTATTCAAGGCACTTGCCGGGGTGGCGCCCCTCGAATACAGAAAGAGGATGGGATCATGAAATGGAGCCATTGGCATTACCGCTTCTCTTTCAAGACGAAGATCCTCGGGCTGGTGCTGTCGGTGAGCTTTGTGTCCATAGCACTGATGGCGGTCTTCACATCCTACTACTACACGGAATCGGCCAAGGATGATTTCTACACGATTGCCCAGGACTCAACCGCAAGAATCAATCATCAGCTGGACCGGTATTTTACGCAAATGGCCCAATCGACCTACGCTTCGATTGCTGGTCCATTGCCCTCGAATTCGCTGCTTGGCGACAATCCGGAGAGTGGTCTTCTTCAGAAATGGCTCATCAGCGGCGAGAATTTCAACCGGGAACAGGAAGCGCTGGTCGAAGGGATCATGTCGAAATATATCGCGATCAATTACTCCAACGTCCTGGGCATCGTTCTCCGTTCGCTGGACGGCCGGCTGATTTATTCGAAAGATCACTCCCTGAGCCATCCGATGATTGAATCCTCGCCCTGGATGGTGGGCCCCTTGTCCGATCAATTAAAGATCGTTCCCTCCTATTACCGCCATGAAGATGCGGTTGTCCCCGCATACCCTTATATTACGCTCATCGTCCCTGTATTTGATCCGAATTCGCTTAAGCTCATCGGCAATCTGAATATCGCTTTATCGATTACAGAAGTCCAGGATATTCTTGGACAGACGAGGCTCGGGAAAACAGGGTATTTTTTTATTGTCGATTCGAGCGGCGAAATCGTGTATCACCCGGACGTGAGTTTGGCGGGCCGGCACGTGGAGGAAACAGCTCTGGGCGTCCTTCCTCTTGGTAAGCAGGATGCCGTCATCGAACGAAACGGGGAAAAAATTCTGATGTCCGGCAACCGCTCGGACGTGACCGGCTGGAATATGGTCGCCTCCGTGCCTATGCACGAGATGGCCAGCGGCCTGGACTTCGCCCGCAAAGCTACGTTGTGGGTGATGACGGGCATCATTGTGTTATCGCTGTTCTTTATCCCCAGGATGGTCGGCCAAGTGGTCCAGCCTATTCTTCACCTGCGGAATCTGATGAAACGCGTGGAGACAGGCGATATCAAGGTCAGTGCGATTGTGGTTCCCGGCAGGGACGAAATACAGCAGCTGAACGGGAGCTTTAATCAGATGACGTCCAGGCTGAATGAGCTCATCCACACCGTCCATCGTCTGGAGATCAATGAGATGAAGCTGCAGCTGCGGCAAAGGGATGCGCATATTCAGGCGCTTCAGAACCAGATCAATCCCCATTTGCTGTACAATACGCTGGAAATTATCAAGAGCATCGCTTTTATCGAGAAGGTGCCGACCATTGAAAAAATGGCGACCCGCCTGGCGGGCGTCTACCGGTATACCTCGAAAATGCCCGGATCGGAAGTGCTGCTGCGGGATGAACTGCAGAATCTGCACAATTATCTGGATATCATTCATATCCGCTTCGATCATTTTCATAGCAGCATATCGGTGCCGGAGTCCTGCATGGACTGCCGCATGATCAAGCTGTCGCTGCAGCCGATCGTGGAGAACAGCGTGAAGTACGCGGTTGAACCCAAAAACGGCCATGCCCAAATTATGGTGGAAGCCTATGAGAGAGAGGGCGACCTCGTCATTGACGTCACCGATAACGGGAATGGGTTCCCCGAGGAAGACCTGGAGCGGATCATGCATCGAATGGAGCTGGTAGAGCAGCAGTCAGAGCCGTTCGCCCAGGAGGAATCGGTTGGAATCATTAACGTTCATGCCCGAATGGTGCTGAAATACGGTTCAGCTTACGGCGTCCGCATACAGTCAATACCGGGTAAAGGAAGCGTCGTCACGCTGAAATTCCCGAAAAAGATAAATCCATGATCGGAAAATTGGATAAAAAGATCATCATTTTGTGAAAAAGTGACCCCTGTCAGCAAGATATATTGAAATGGAAGAGGACAAAATCTAATGGGTAATGGAGGTCACCTGAAGTGAAACGAATGCTCTCAATCATCCTGGTTATGAGTCTTGTATTTTTAGCGGTCGTTGGATGTTCATCCGCGGGATCGGAGGATACGGGTACCGCATCTGGAACGAACGGAGACAAGGACAAGCCCAAGAAAATCAAAATTGACATGATGATTGCGTCATGGAAAGGCGGGGGCTGGCCGGACAACAATCATCCGATCATCAAGTACATCGATGACAAATTCAATGTGGACCTGCAAATTCAATGGGTGCCGAATGCGAATTTTTACGAAAAGCTGAACGTGATTGCGGCATCCGGCAAACTTCCCGACGTTATGCGGATCGATAGTCCAAGCCAGTATTTGAAATGGGTGGAGGAGGGCGTATTTCAGGACTTAAAGCCTCAGTTAGCCCAATATCCTCATTTGCAAAGCATCGCAAAACCGGAAGAATGGGCGCTGCTGAACCCGAAGGACCAAATCTTCGGCATTCCGATCTACGCCACGGCCCAAAATACCATTTACGTCCGCAAGGACTGGCTGGATAAGCTGGGCATTCCCGTACCGTCCCCGGATACATTCACTATCGACCAATTTTATGATATCGCCAAAGCTTTCACGACCCAGGATCCGGACGGCAACGGGAAGAACGATACCTTCGGATTCTCGGCGCTTGGCAACGCAAGCCTGCTGGGCATGCCAGAGCTGTTTGCACCATTTGGGCTCGCGAATGGCTGGAAAGAGGAGAACGGCAAACTGATTCCGATGCAGGTCCAATCGGACGAATGGAAGGCGTTCCTGACCTTTATGAGCCGTGCATATAAAGAAGGTGTACTCGACAAAGACTTTGTTACGAATACGAACTTCAACGAGAAATACGCGCAAGGCAAAGTGGGCTTTGCCGACATGCATTACCAATTCAGCCAACAAACCAATCAGCAGCTGCAGACGATTTTTCCCGGAGCTAAATTTGTGGAGCTGGCGCCGCCGATGGGTAAGGACGGCATGCGGGGAACGTCCACGCCGACGAGCGGAACGATCAAAGTCGTCCTGAGCAAGGACGTGGATGCCGACAAGCGGGACCGCATTCTGCAGTTGTTTGATTGGTGGGTATCTCCGGAAGGAGAAGACATCCTGAAGAACGGGATTGAAAATATCCATTACAAGAAAAACAGCAGCGGAGCCTATGAAATGACCGATGAGCTGAAGGCCGAAGGCGAGGGGCGGCAAAGCCTCTTGTGGAACTGGGTACTGCGGAACAATTCCAACACGTTCAACACCTACAAGTGGAGCGATCCCACATGGGCCAAAGAAATGGAGCAATCCATTGATAACGCTGGCAAGTATCCGTATAAGAACGCAGCCGATGCCTATTTGTTCTCATCCAATACGTACTTGGAGAAAGGGACGGCGCTGGACGACAGCTTCCACAAAACCGTAGTTGAAATTATCGCAGGCAAAAAGCCGGTGGAGAGCATCGATGAAGCGATCAAGGAATGGAAGAGTAACGGCGGAGACCAGATAATCGAAGAAGTGAATGCCGCATACACGGCGAATCCATAACGTTCGCCTGAAGGTCCCGGGCGGCTGAGGCCGCCTGGGGCCGTTTATTTCCAGGCTGGCTTTACAGCGAGTTGGAGGGTTGAAGACATGAAAGCGTACTGGAAGAGGGCATTTCCGATTTATCTCATGATCCTACCGGGTCTGCTCTATTTTATCATTTTCAAATATATCCCGATGTTCGGGATCTCGATCGCCTTTATGAAGTATAGTCCCTTTAAGGGAATAACGGGGAGCGAATGGGTAGGTCTTCATTATTTCCGCAGATTATTTGCCGAAGGCGACTTCCTGCTGCTTCTCAAAAACACGCTGCTGCTCAATCTGCTGGATGTGCTGTTCTTTTTCCCGGCCCCGATCCTCGTTGCCCTGCTGCTGAATGAAGTGAGAGCCAGACGGATCAAGACGGCGGTCCAAACCATTCTGTATGCGCCCAATTTTATTTCATGGGTCGTGATCGTCGGTATTACGATCGTTCTCTTCGCGACCGGCTCCGGAGGCATCAATCAGCTATTGGAGGACTGGGGGCTGGGCCCGATTGAACTGATGACGGATCCCCGCTACTTCCGGTGGGTGTGGCTGTTACAGAACATTTGGCAGGGGGCCGGGTGGGGAGCGATTATTTTCCTGGCCGCCCTGTCGGGCATCGACCCTACGCTGTACGAAGCGGCTATGATGGACGGCGCGAATCGGTGGCGCCAGCTGTGGCATATTACGCTGCCCGGCTTGCGGGGCGTCATTGTCGTCATGTTTATTTTACGGTTCGGGCACATGATGGACCTCGGCTTCGAGCATATTTTCCTGCTGCAAAACCCGATGAACCAAGGGGTGTCCGAGGTGTTTGAGACTTTTATATACAAAAAGGGTCTGATCGAAGGCAACTACAGCTATTCGACGGCCGTCGGTTTATTTAAATCCGTGGTCGGTTTGGTATTGGTATGGGGTGTGAACCGGCTCGCCAAAAGATTCGGCCAGGAAGGAGTGTTTTAAATGCGGCAGGCAAAAGGCACCGATCTGTTCTTAACGTGTCTCGTTTATTTCATGCTCTTCCTGGCGTCCGCGATCGCGATTTTTCCAATGTTCTACGTGCTTGCGGTTTCTTTCTCAACGGAGTATGAGTATTTAACGCGGGGATTCTTCGTCATTCCGAAGCAGTTTACCCTGGACGGTTATTTGTATTTACTGGCCCATCCGGGCTTTACCCTTGCATTCCGGAATGCAGTGATCATCAGCTTGGGAGGGACGACGCTGAATATCGTGCTGACCTCCCTTATGGCCTACGGGCTGTCCAAGCGATGGTTAAAGCTGCGCAGTACAATGAATTTTATGGTATTTTTCACGATGCTGTTCTCAGGAGGCATGATTCCAACCTATTTGGTCGTTCGATCGCTCCATCTATTGGACAGCTTCTGGGCGATCTGGCTTAGCTCGGCGATTGCCGCGTTCAACGTCATTGTGATGAGAAGCTTTTTTCAGTCCATGCCGCTTGAGCTGGAGGAGTCGGCCCGGATCGACGGGAGCGGAGAGTGGCGCCTGTTTCTATCAATCATCGTGCCGTTGTCTATGCCGGTCATTGCGACCTTTACGTTGTTTTATCTGGTGAGCAACTGGAATACGTATTTTTCCGCTATTATATATTTAAACGATGCGAAGCTTATGCCGCTGCAGGTATTTTTACGGCAAATGCTCGTTGAGGATGACCCTACCATCTCCAACGCGTCCAATGTATTGTATCAATATACGCCTGCAGCCAAAATGGCGGCGATCATGTTAACGGCGCTGCCGCTGCTGATCATATTCCCCTTTTTGCAAAAATACTTTAACAAAGGGGTTATGCTCGGTTCGATTAAAGGATGAGGGCAGCAACAAAAATTCGGATCATGGGGTGAAGACAGGTGAATCAGCAACCGAAGTATGTAGCCCATCGGGGGCTTAGTATGCAGGCGCCTGAGAATACCATCGCGGCTTTTGAGCTGGCGGGCCGATCGGGATTCTGGGGCATCGAATGCGATACTTACTGCACGACGGACGGCCGCTGGATTGTCCATCATGACCGTACCGTCGACCGGATGACGAACGGAACGGGGAGGACGAAGGATTTCTCGTTTGCCGAGATCCGCGAGCTGAGCATCACCTCCGGAAACGGGATCAGTGATTATTCCGGCCTGCAAATCCCGGCACTGGAGGAAGTATTGTCCGTATGCGTCAAATACGGCATGCACGCATTCGTCGAGATCGAAGAATACCACCAGGATCGCGATCTGGAAAGGCTCGTTGAGCTGGTCCGCGGCTCCGGCATGATGGGGCAAATGAGCTTCATCTGCTTTAATGCCAACGATCTGTCGAAGGTGCGTGCCATGGATCCGGCAGTACCTCTCGGATTTTTATCGGCGAAGCCGCCAAGCGAAGCGGACCTTGAGCTCATCGGCCGGCTGCAGCCTGCTTTTCTGGATTACGACTATCGTTCGACGACGCCGGATGACGTGAGAAACTGCAGCAAGGCCGGCGTTGACGTGTCGATCTGGACCGTAAATGAGCGGAAGATTTCGCAGCCGTTTGAGGAGGCGGGTGCGGCCTATATTACGACGGATACGATTTTGTGGGATTGAAAGAGGAGTCTAGGTTTCAGTAGCGTTTTATCCACGGGTATTACTGCTATGACTAATGGTGACATTTGGAGATAGTCGTTATAGATGATGAGTGTTTAGTATAAGAAAAGGGAAGCGCTAATTCTTGCGCATCCCTTTTTTGGATCGTATTTTTCCGAACTCTAATATGAGATTGAAGAGAACCTTATTTCTCCTCCAAAGAATAGGAGGTTACGACGCCGTTTTTCAGCGTTACGTAGATAAACAATTTTGGTGGTGCGATGTCGTAGATCCAGGTTACGGTATGATTCCCCGAATTAAGGATCCGGTTCGGCTTGTCCCAGGATAATTCGAGCATCTTGTCGGTCATCCCTACACGAACCTGGCTTTTTTCGATCAGCTTCCAATATGAGCTTGGAAAGTTAAAAGATTTATAAGGATTAATGGTCGAAATTACCTTTTGGAAATCCTCGGTGTGAAGGCTCTTGATTTTATATGTTTTATTTTGATAAGTAAAGTATACGTCAACCCAGCCGGTAATTAGTTCATCGCTTTCTACCTTGACGATCTTAACTTGCGACAAATTGTGAACCGATTTAGTTGGCGTTCCGTCAAGTTCCGTTAGTTTCATCTGCACCCGGTAGCTGTGAATCCAAACAGTCTTGCCTATATATTTTTTATAGGTTTCATAGGCGTTATTAACAAAAATGATAACTTTCTTGGCTGATGTGGTGAGCATAACGTAACTAATCGGCTTTGTTTTTTCATTTATAGGCCTTGTGTAATCTACTGTTGTCTTTGCATTCAGCGTGTCCGTTATCATCCCGAGGGGAAGCATCAACTTGCCCTCGATGAGCTGAGGAGGGACAGTATACAGCTTTTTTGCTCCATTAATCGACACGGATTTAACATTCAGCTTAGCGGTGACCTTGATATCCCCGATTGCATAGCCGATGTTTCCCTGTTTGGGATCAAACTGCAGTTGCAGGCCCAATTCTTTAAATAGCGGGCCAATGGGAAGCATGGTTTGGCCTGATAGGATAACTCCTTTATCTTTCAATTCGATGGTAGGCAGCTCTGATTCTGTCGCTCCACTGGCCCCCGCCTTTTGTGCGTTCGTGATTACCGAAATCCCCAACACGCAAGTCAGCAATATCATGACAAGTTTCTTCAAAATTCTTCCTCCATTTGAATCTTTTCCTTGAATATACCTGAATTGCAGTGATTTGTCTCATTTTTTTGCTAGAGTCAAAGGAATCCTCAAACCCCATGTGGAAACTACTAGGCAGATGAATAACCGAAAGAGAGGAATATCGCGATGATGCCGGCTCAGGACCTACTGAATCCAAAAGCTTCCCCGATGCAAAGTTTACATCTTTGCTCCATGCAGAGTCTATATGACAAACAGCGGCGGTTGTTTTGCATGGAGCCTTATCTATTAACCGCATCCATTTCAGATCATTAGCAGGATGTTTGTCATGCAGGCTTTGCTACCTTACCATCTGCAACTCACTTAGATGAAAGGGCGAAGCCAATGAAATATGTATCTGCGAGCGACATTTTACCTGAACAGCTGCTTCAAGAAATTCAAAAATACGTCCAAGGCAGGACGATCTATATTCCTTCTCGCGAGGATGGCCGCAAAAAATGGGGCCAGCTTTCGGGACAGCGGGACTATCTGCGGAAACGCAATCTAGAGATCAGGCAATCGTTCCGTAAAGGAATTGGTGTGGAGCAGCTCTCCCAGTCCTATTGCCTCGCTGTAGAAACGATCCGAAAGATCATATACCAGAAAAAATAATGCCAGGGGCTTGCGTGTGATCAAACCAACGCAAGCCCCTTTTTGTATCCTAAATGGTTATGTGTATTCTCTGCATATTGTTTCAAAGCGCCAGCCGGTATACTTTACGGTACAAGATAAAAGGCTCTTTGAGGAGGATCCAACATGGCAGAAATAACGGTTGAATTAAGCAGGCGTGATACACAAACGATCATCTATAACCTTTACCCCCTGTATCTTCACGATTTAGCAGGGATCCGGAACGTGCTTCCCAATCGGTATGGCGTCTTTGAAGACAGTGATGCCTTTCAAACGCTTCAGCAGCAAATGCCCGAGTTTGATATTTGGTGGGAAAAAGAGGAGTGCCTCTTTCCTTTTTTGATTCGGGTCGACGAAGTGCCCGCAGGATTCGCATTGATTGCCACGCCGCCTTATGTGGAGGATGACAGCGACTTTTTGGTGAACGAATATTTTATACTGCAGCCTTTCCGGGGTCAGGGCGTTGCCGAGGAGGCCATTACCCAAATCTTCAACCGGTTCCAGGGAAAATGGCTGATCTACACGACTCCGACAGAGAGGAATTCAAGAACCATTCATTTTTGGAGAAAAACCTTGGCGCGATATACAAACAACAGGTTCACGGAAGAGGACAAGGCATTGCGGGCTGAGATCGGGGCGGCAAAGGTGTTCAATTTTACAAACAAATAAGTAGTCGGGCGGCTGATCGATAAGATCGGCTGTTTTTTTGTTCAAATTCATGGCTGTTGCGATTCACTGGTGCGTTCGAAACTGCCGAAAGCCTGAAAGCATTGCAGGGTCAGCCCTATGTAAAAGCAGCCGTCATGGGTGCAACCGTCGACAGATGAATGAAGTGTCCCGACTTAATCAGAAAAGAAGGTATCCGCTAAGTGCGAACTGCTGCCTTCTTTTTAACTCATAGGATCAAAAATAGCATTTTGTGATCGTTTCTATTTTTCGCCGGATATAAGCTACAGCCTCGATAGGCTCCACGATTTTTGCTTCTCCCCCTAAGGGCCAAACCAAATCCGCAAAAAATTCGATTTTCTGAACGGGAATCCGCATGCGTAAAGTACCACTTCCATCTTCATGAACTGCTATGTGAGCACTGAACCAGACGTTGGTTTCAAGCGAACGTACGCCTTCTTCTGTTAATTCGACGATCAAATCGCACTGCTGATTAAAGCGGGTCAAATCCGGTGTGATCCAATCAAATACCGATCGTTCGCTCAGATCCTGCCGGTCATGAAAGGCATCGTTCAAACTTGCTGAGCTGATCCGGTCTGCGCGGAAAAGCCGGTAGGTCTGGCGGAGGAAGCAATAGGCCGGACAATACCAGTATCCTTCGCTCGCATAGAGGCCGACGGGCTGAATATCTCTTTTCGTGACGCCATCGCCGGATTTATACGCAATGGTCACGACGCTGTCGTTCATGATCGCTTGCAGCAGGGTCTGGAGGCAGTCGGCGGACATCGTCCGATGAGGATTCCAGATGACGACCCGATTTCGCAGCCGGTCGATCTGCTCCTTCGTATCGGCAGGCAAGTAGTGATAAAACTTGTGAATCGCCGAAGCCGCACTCTCGTCAAAGGGAACGGAACCAAAGTACTGCAGTGATTGGCAGGCAAAAAATACGGCGACTGCTTCGTTCTCTGAAAAGGCAATCGGCGGAAGCATCCTTTCTTGAAGGAGCCGGTAACCGCCGCCGCGCCCCTGCACGGAATAGATGGGAAACCCTACCTCGCTCAGTTCCTGTAAATCCCGGGTAATCGTCCGCGGAGACAAGCCGAACTCGTCGGCAAGCTCCCTGACCGTAAACGACCTTTTGGCGTTAATCACCATCATTAATTGAATCAGGCGCTGTGATTTGATCAATACACGCTCATCCCTCGCCACATATTTTTCTTCCATATTATCACATGAAATAAGCCAAGTTCTGACTTATTTAGGTGTTATATTCATGTTCGTAATGAACCTCTGCCCCGAAGAAAGGATGAGAGACATGAATCCGGAAGTATCCCGCATCAAGGATTTGCTATTTGAAGAGATGGAGCTTGCGCTCACGACAACCGCCTCGCTGCTTGCCATGATTGAGGAGGAGCACTGGGAGTATCGTCCTCGCGAGAACATGCGGAGCTTAATCGAGCTTGCCCGCCATCTTGTTCAGGTCCCCGAGCAAGAACTGGCCATTTTGCAGGAACAACCCATGGAGCAGGTTAGAAGTCTGGTCATGTCCGTTATGCAAGTAAAGGACGCCACCGCCCTGTCAGAGGTCATGCATCGCGGAGTCTCAGCGTTAAAAGACTACATGAACAACTTGGATGAGGCAGGCCTGCTGTACAAATCGACCGCCCCTTTTTTTGCCAAGCACCAGCCGTCTGTTCAGATCAAATGGTTGATCGAGATTACGACGCATATCTATCACCACCGCGGCCAAATGTTTACCTATATGAAGCAGCTTGGCATCCCGGTTTCGATGTATGATCTGTACGGACCGGCGTCAAAGTCGTGGACGTTATAAACGGTGAAAAAAGATAACCCACCCAAAACTGTGAAGCATATCAAAGCAGCTGATCCCAACGATCGGCTGCTTTTTTTCGCTAACCGTTCGGGATAACCTCATTTTATAACGCACTGTATGGTACAATTTGGAATTATGAGAACATCTTTGGGGAGGTAACATGCGCTTAAAAGCATGCATATTGATCATCTTATTCGTCTTAACAGGATGTTTTGCAGAGAGTAAGGAAACGACGTCACCTGAGAGGGAATCTAGCCCTGCCAATATAGAGCTGGTGCCCGTTGATTTGTTTAAGGGGGAGGCTGCCAAGTTTCAGCCATTCCTAGGCCCGATGTCGGGTGCATTTAAACTGAAATATGAGGGGAGCAAGCCAAACGCTAATTTGGATATAGACATCTGGAAGGACGGGCGGAGTGTAGAATCCGCAGGCTCGATCGGGGATTTGTTTTACAGCCCGGATGAGCAAAGCAATAACGAAGTAGAAGTGATCATATCCATTGACACGGTAACCATGGGGGAGAAGGACGAGTCTGCAATCATAAAGATCAGCACGATTGGCCGCTCAGGATCTAGCCTACTCACATTTCAGATTCCTTGGGACAAAAAGCTGACGGCCCGAGGATTGATCCAGGATGCGGAGCCGCGTTCGTTTACGGCCGATCAGGCCGTGCATGTGTTTGGCATGCAAGCCACAAGCTCCAATACCATGCGTACATCGGATCTTTCAACGGAATCGTTAAGCCAAACGAAGTGGGCACTCGTATTCACCTTACAGTTTGAAGAGTAATAACCTTTAAGGTAAAGTTCTAGCGTGTTTCCTCATTTCTTATGAAACTTTATATTCACAAGGAGAAATCATGGACCCCCAAATAAAATTAATGTTCCTGAACGAGCATGCCGCAGAAGGTGCTGCCCGGTTTGGCGTTAGCCCAAAGGAGCTGACTTTCATCGGCGGTTTTCAGAACTTTATTTATTCCTACATAAATGGCGATTCAAAATATATCCTCCGCTTCACCCCGAGCACGCTTCGCACATGGAAAGGACTTGCGGCTGAGATCGAATGGATTCGTTATCTTTCGGCGAATGGACTTTCTGTTTCAGAACCGGTATCTTCAGTTGACAGGAAAGACATCGAACGGGTGCAAGGAAAAGCCATTGATTTTTACGTGACGTCATTCAAGCACGCGGTTGGTCGTAAAATCGGGTACCCGGAGTGTTTAGGAAATGCCATGCTTTATGAACAATGCGGACGCATCACCGGCCGTCTTCACGAACTGTCGAAGCGTTATAAGCCAACGCTCAGAAGACATACTTGGAAGTCTAATGAATACCTCTTGCAAGCCAAAAATGTGCTGCCCTCAGAGCATCAACCAATTCTTCAGGCCCTGGATGAGCTTAAAGCACAGCTGGCTGTCCTGCCAGCTTCAGAGGATCAATTCGGTTTGATCCACGGGGATATTAATGTCGGGAATTTTATGGTGGATGAAGTTGGAGGAATCACACTTTTCGACTTCGACGAATGCCAGTACAGCTGGTATGTCGAAGACATCGCTGTCCAGCTATATTACTTGCTGTATGTTTTTGGTGAAGATTCGAAATCCGAACGGAAGGCGCAGTATGAACTTTTCGTTAAACATTTCGTGCGTGGCTATACCGAGAATGGCCGTACAATGCCTGATGGCTGGAAAGACCATCTGTCGCTCTTCCTTAGACTGCGTGAAATCATTGTTTTCGTCGGGATGCACCGGAGCTGGGATTTACGTGAACCAGACGATTGGACCCGCGACTTTTTGCAGGATAGTCGGATGCGGATCACGAAAGGAATTTCCTTGATCGATGAGTTCAATCCGCCACATGAGCGATAACCACTGTTACGCCATATAGCAGCTACAATTCTGCCGACTGATTTCAAAAAATCGGCCGGTTTTTTTGCGCGAAAAAATCGAATTGCTATATCACGCACCCCGTACGAACTTTGGCAAAAGGATATCCAGCGTTAGCACCTGATCAGGATCAATGGGTAGACAGATACATCAAAATCATTTATGTTATTACTTATTAAAAGTATTTTAATAAGTCGAAGAGGGGAGGTTGGCGGCAATGAATCCCGTGACGAACAATACGATGCGAGTCAAAAAGATGAACCAGGAGCTCGTGCGGCAAGCGCTCAAATCGATGAAGCAGGGTACCAAATCGATGGTGGCGCAAATGACCGGATTAAGCGTGGCGACCTGCGGCAGCATTCTGAACGAAATGCTGGAGACCGGTGAACTGCTCGAGCTGGATCAAGAAGAATCGAGCGGCGGCCGTCCGGCCAGACTGTATCAGTATAATGTGAACTATGCTTATATCGCCTGCGTGATCATCCGGGCCGGCGTGAAGGTGCACTCCCTCACGTACAGGGTCGCTAACCTGGCCGGTGAAGCGGTAGAAGAAGGGCAGCAGGAAGCAGGCCGGATCGATGCTGCAGCGATTGAGAAACTGATCGACGGGCTCATCTCCCAATACCCGCAAATCCGGGCGGTTGGGATCGGCGTTCCGGGTGCCGTTTACCAGGGCGTCATCAATGTCAGCGATATTCCTGAACTTATTCATGCCCCGCTGGAGGCGATCATTCGCGACAAGCACGGGATCGAAGTCATTCTGGAGAACGACATGAACTCGACCGTGTACGGCTTTTACCGGAAGCAGGACTACGACACCGAGAAGTCGATTGCGGTTGCGACGTTTCTCGAAGGAAGCTTACCGGGTGCCGGGCTAATCGTCGATGGGCATATTCATCGGGGGAATACCCGCTTTGCCGGAGAGATCGCCTTCTTACCGTATGGCATTTCGCAGGCGGAGCAGCTGCGGCAGTTGCACGACCGGGAGACCTTCCATTCCCTGGCTGCGCATGCGGTGTCCAGCCTGATTGCGGTCATGAATCCGGAGACGATCGCTCTGACGGGAAGTCTGGTACAGTCGGATGATATCCGGCTGATCCGCCAGGAATGCCTGAAGTATATCCCGGAGATGCATATGCCGCAACTGGCGCTGCTGGAGCATCCGGATGAGGACTACATGTACGGGCTGACGACCATGACGTTGGAAAGCCTGGCTTATTCCCTGCAGTTGGTAGAGAAGCGGAGGTGAGGGTCAGCCTAATGACATCTGTGAAAAGTAAACCGCATCCGGGAACGGTCCGGAATATTCTGTTTCTGCTGTTTGCCCTGCCGGGTCTATCCTTTGCATCATGGGTCTCCCGCACGCCTGACGTTCGGGACACGCTTCAAGTCTCCACCGCCGGAATGGGGATGATTATATTTGCGATTGCCGCGGGCTCTTTGTTCGGCCTGCTTACGTCAGGTTCGATCGTAGCCCGGAAAGGCGCACGATTTGTCATCCTGATCAGCTCTTTGCTGATTGTGATTGGCTTCGTCGTTATGGGAATCGGCACGTCACTGGCTTCGGTACCCGTGGTTATTATCGGCCTAATCATTTTCGGCGGCGGCTATGGTACGGCGGAGGTTGCACTTAATATGGAGGGCTCAGCTGCGGAAAAGGCGTTGAACCGGACGCTTTTACCGGCGTTTCACGGCTTTTTCAGTGTGGGGACGCTTGTGGGCGCAGCACTCGGCGCCGCCGCGGTCGCCATCCATCTACAGGTGATGGTCCATTTCACGATCCTCGCCTTAATTATGGCCGCAGCTGTACTCTATGGCTGGCGTTACCTGCCTGAGGATTCGGGGAAGGAACTGGCGGGTGCTGGAGCACCTAAAGGATCGGCGCTTCAGCAGCAGTTAAGGATGTGGACGGAGAGGCGCACCTTGCTGATTGGAATCATCGTTTTGGGCATGGCGTTTGCCGAGGGTTCCGCCAATGACTGGCTGCCGCTCACCATGGTGGATGGCTACGGGGTAAGCTCGCTGACAGGTTCATTTATTTACGGATTGTTCGTTGCGGCGATGACGCTGGGACGGTTTACAGGTGGATGGGTTCTGGACCGTTATGGCCGGGTGCCGGTGTTATCCGGATGCGCCGTGGCAGCCATTTTGGGGTTATCGCTGGTGATCTGGGGTCCGAATGACGTTGTGGCCTCCATAGGCGTCGTCCTGTGGGGACTTGGAGCTTCCCTTGGTTTTCCGGTCGGACTGTCGGCGGCGGGGGATGATCCTCAAGGCGCTGCCGCAAGAGTCGGAGCCGTGGCGACCACAGGCTACATCGCTTTTCTGGTGGGCCCGCCTGCGCTGGGTTTCCTTGGAGAGCATTTCGGGTTATTGCACGCACTGATCGCGGTGCTGATCGGCATTGGGATCGCAGGTTCTCTGTCTAGAGCAGCCAAGCCCGTGCAGCTGCACCAAACATTACATCAGGATGAGAGGGGAATTCACTCCTAAGATGAAAACAGAAAAACAAAAGATGCTGGACGGCGAATTGTACGTCGCTGCCGACCCTGAATTGACGCGGGAGCGGGCATATGCCCGGCAAATGACCCGCATGTACAACCAGACGACCGAAACGGATGAAGCATTGCGGCTGAAAATCCTGAAGGAGCTGTTGGGTTCAACCGGGAACTTCCTGGCGATGGAGCCCAACATCCGCTTTGACTATGGCTACAATATTCACGTCGGTGAACATTTCTACGCCAACTTTGACTGCACCATCCTGGATGTGTGCGAAGTGAGGATCGGGGACAACTGCTTGTTTGGGCCCGGGGTTCACGTCTATACCGCGACTCACCCGGTGGATCCGTATGAAAGGATCAAGGGGCCTGAATATGGCAAACCCGTAACGATCGGCAACAATGTATGGGTAGGCGGGAGGGCGGTCATCAATCCGGGTGTAACGATCGGCAACAACGTCGTCATCGCTTCCGGAGCGGTCGTGACCAAGGATGTTCCGGACAACATGATCGTGGGAGGCAACCCGGCGAAAGTCATTAAAACGATCGAAGCCTAAGTTGTGATAAAAAAGAATCGCCCGAGCGAAAACGGCCGCCGGGCGATTTTTACATACTGGAATAGGGTCATCTCAGAGGGACGCCCACTTGCACACATCCCGTCGATTTAGGCTTAGTTGCTTATGGGAGAAAATTGATCTTCGAGTTTCACGTTGGAGAATTTGGCAAAGTTTAATTGCTCGATCGCATTGGCCACATCGTTGCTGTCCACGGCAAAACCGACATAGACCGAATCCTGCATCGCGATGGTTCTCTGACCGATCGGCTTCCATTCCTTGCCGTCCGTCGATCCGTAGGCGTAGAAAGTGTCGCCATTCCGGCCGAGCTTGAGCCAGTAGCCCTGCTCGACGCCGCCGATTTTGAACGGAATGTCGGGAACCAGCTGAATACCGGCTTCCTGCGCGCTGGATGCGCTGTCCAATGTTTCGGTCAACGGATCAAAGCCGGAGCCCTGCTGATCTCTTCCCGTTAGATAAGCCGACCAGCTTGTTTCTTTGGACAGCTTCACCCAGGATAATCCAAGGGCTGCAGTGGCGCTGTTATCCTGTATATCATCACGGATCATCAGTCCGGTAAAGGCATGATTGTCAACGGCTCCGATGGCTTCCAGCTTCGCGGTGAACTCCACGTCTCCGGTCATTTCCTTATATACAAAATGAAAATCGTCTTTCGCAGCATCGTTTTCCGGCGATTGCTTGGTGCTTCCTTCGCTCGTTCCCAGCTTGCCGTTGCCTTTAACGGTGATCACGCCATCCGTCAGACTTCCGGTTCCTTTAATGTCCGGGCGGCCGATATCAGTCGATGCCCAGCCCGCATCAGCCAGCGCACGCGGGGCCGTGTTAACATGGATGGTGGCTGCGGTCGTTTGGGTCGCATTTCCGTCCGTGTCCGTCACTCTGGCCGAAATATTGTAGGAAGCATCCTGAATGCCCTTGATGGTATACACATAGGCGCCGCCTTTTTTCACCGCTTCTCCAAGGTACTGCGATCCGTTGTATACGGCCACATTCTTGATTTTATTTCCGAATTTGGAGGAGGCTTTGACGTTGACCTCAATGTCCTCTCCCAGTGCAAACTGCGCATTGTTCAGCGGCGCCGCAAGCGTGGCATCCGGATTTTCGGCCGCATGGTCCATGTCGGCCAGACTGTTGAGATACAGTTCAAGCCAGGTGTAGCCCGTGTCGGTCACCATCTTATAGGCATCTTGAATGCCCCAGATGTTGTTTTTCTTTTCCCATTGGTCGTCGATTCCGTTCCGATTCGTGTCAAAATCGGCGCCGCGCTGCTCCTCAATGACACCGAATGGGGAGACATACCCGCCAACCTCATTTTCGGTGTTGATGTATCTGCCGAGGCCCAGCTCCACTTCCGCGACGATTCTTGCGTCGATGGCGTCGCGGCGCGGGTAGGTGGCACCCGCCTTCTGCAAAATGGCCTTCAGCAGCAGCTCGTTCGCTTTTTCCACACCATGCTGCACGTAATCGTCAAACGCCGGATTGGTCACCCCGTGATTAACGCCCGTGCTGTCCGCAGAGAGATACGGTTTGGACGCAAAGGACGTCGACTGGTCTCCACTGGCGTCACCAGAGCTTTTCACCAATGGGGACGATCCGTCGAGCCATCCCGTCAGCTTGCCGTTGATCCGGTTCCCGACGATGTAGAAGCCGCCAAGCTTTTTGGATTCGCCCGCATCGATGACCCGGTCGGTTACATTATCCCTTGTACCTGGACCGGCGATTTCGATATTGTTCATATAATTCGTAAAGGTGAATCCTCCGCCGTAGGTGCCGTTAAAGCCCCAGTTATAGATCACATTGTTGGAGAGCTGCACGACCGCCACGTGATCGGCATCCGCCGCGCCGGCATACCCGCCGCCGAGCCTTGGGTTCCGGGAAGTATGACTGGCATACAGATTGTGGTGGAACGTCGTTTTGTCCCCGCCGGCAATGCCGCCGTAGCCGTGTCTGCCCTTGGAATGCCCGGACAAAGTGAGGCTCTCTGAAATGAGGGACCATTGGACCGTGCCGTTTTCGCCCCTGTACAGCGACAGCGTTTCATCGGTATTCCAGCTGAAAGAACAGTGATCAATGATAAAATAGTTATTGTCCCTGCCCCAGAGCGCATCCATCGAATCACTGCCGTTGTACACGTTGGTTGCCCCCGGCCGGAAGGAGAGATACCGGAGGATGATGTTCTCCGAGTTGCTGATGTTGGTGTCCCAACCTGCGAGGGTAATGCCGTTGCCTGGCGCGGTTTGCCCGGCGATGGTCAGGTTTTTAATGTTTTTGAACAGCAGGGAGCTTTCCAGCTCGATCGTTCCGGATACGTTAAAAACAATCGTGCGGCCTTCTTTCGGCGTGGACATAATCCCATAGCGAAGCGATCCCGGGACCGCCTTTTCGTTGGCGCCGTAATCCTCCAGGGTGGTGACGAAGTAAACGTCGCCCCCGCGGCCGCCGCTCGTATAAGCCCCGCCGCCTTCCGCGCCCGGAAAAGCGGGAATCGATGCGCCCGCAAACTTCTGCTCATCCGCCGACTGGGCCGAAACCGAACCGGAATGCGGCATTCCCGCAAATGGAAACGCTACCATAATACTCAACACAACAGCCATGCTTTTAATTCCTTTGTTCTTCTGTTTCATCCGCTTGCCGTGTAACATAAATGCACCCCTTACTGTTCGATTTGTCATTCAATCACACTTCCTCCCTTCAACGGCATATAGAGCAGGAAGCCTGGCGGCATGCTGTGTTTTCCGCTCCATGGAGCCGCTTACTGCTCTTACTTTAAATCTTTTAGGCTGCTTTTACCTGCCAAAAACGAATTTTTTTGTGCCAGAAGTTGCGACCGGTGCTTGTGCAGATACAGACATCCATATTATCTTTTTCATAACAAACCAAGCTTGGCTGCTAGGGTTCACATCAGACCGAAACGGGGGATCGCAATGAAAATCAAATACCAGCACAGGGACCCGCAGTTTCATTTATTCATTTCCACCAATAATACCTATCCTTTGCATCTGCATAAAAACGTCGAAATTGCCATGGTTCTGTCCGGCGACATCCGTGTCCACATCGATCAACAAGAGTACGTCCTCTCCGAAGGGGACATGGCGATCATTTTCCCTAATCAGCCGCACGGTTACCAAACGATAGACCACAGCCAAATCCTGCTGATCTTCTTTGACGCTTCATTTCCGGGGGATTATACAGGAGATTTGCTTCATTATGTTCCGGACCACCCGGTCGTCCATAAACATCCGGTCGTATCAGGCACCCTGACCAGCTTGTACAAGCTGTATCGTGAACCTGGCGACAGCCGATTGCTCAAGGCATACACTTCGGTATTATTAGGGCATGTGCTGCCGCTGCTGTCCCTGAAAAGGGTGGATTATACAAAAGATATGGATCTCTTCCAAAAGATCTTTGCTTATATCGACCTTCATTTTCTGGAGGCCATCAACTTGGACACGCTTTCCAGAAATCTCGGCATCAGCAAGTTCCTCATTTCGCGAATTTTCTCCGAGCAGTTTCACGTCTCATTCCGCGATTATATCAACGGCCAGCGGGCGGCCTACGCCCACATGCTGCTGCTGTCCACTGCCGATGCGGTCACCGAGATTGCGTTTGACTCCGGCTTCAACAGCTTGCGTTCGTTTTACCGCGTCTTCAAAAAGGAATACGGAATGACTCCGAACGAATTTCGCCGAAGCCTCCTGGAGGGGATCCCTAAGAACGAATCGGCTCGGTGAGTGAAAAAGGCGGGGGACGGAAGAATGGGGGAATGACTCCCGTGAATTTTTAAAATGCAGTCAAATGTGATATACTGTTTATGGTATAAACATTTTTTGAGCGCATAATGGCTTAGGACGACTAGGGGGTAGATCTGATGAGTAATGAAGAAGTGACACCGGAAGAAGCGGCGAAGATGCTTCCTGCCGGCGCAGCGCTGAGCTGGGGACTGGTGAAGCCTCCACAGCGGGGGCCCAAGCGGGAGATGAGCATCGACCAGATCGTGTCGAAGGCGATTGAAATCGCGGACCAGGACGGCCTCGCCGCCGTTTCGATGAACCGGATCGCGTCGGCGCTCGGTTTTACGGCGATGTCCCTTTATCGTTATATTCCAAGCAAAGACGACCTGCTCATCCTCATGCAGGATGCGGCATGCGATATTCCGCTGACTCCTGAGCGTCCCCAGCATGAATGGCGGGAGAGTATGCGCGAGTATGTACTCGGAACGGTCGCTATCTTTCGGAAACATCCATGGTATGGGGATATTCCGATCCTCGGCATTCCGATCACGCCTAACAATTTACGGATCGTCGATTGGGCGCTCCGGCCGCTGCGGGACATGCCACTGGACCATTTCGAGAAAATGTCGATCGTTCTTTTGCTGAGCGGCTATGCCCGTCATTGCGGGATGCTCCAGCGCGACATCGACCGGGCCGTTCAGGCGGGTTCGAGCGAGGAGGAGTTCAGCGGAATCAATTATTCGGTGGCGCTTCAGGCGCTGGTCAAGCCTGAACTATATCCGAACCTGTATCCGATCGTTATGTCCGGGGTATATTCGGGTGAGCAAGAGGCCGAAAACACGGTAGGCGATGATTTGGAATTCGGGCTGGAGCGGATGCTGGACGGGATCGAACAGTATTTGAATCGGAAAATGAGCGGCGGCGCATAACCAAATAAAGCTGCAGCTAAAAAAGGCTGCTTCCAGGGGATGATTCCTTGGAAGCAGCCTTTATTCATTTGCGCTGATCTTACGCAGCGGTCTGGACGGCCTTCTTCTGTTCGCGAAGCAGTACGAGCGTGACTGCGGTGGCCAGGAGCAGGATGATGCCGGAGATCAGGCAGGTGGCGTGCATGGCGGTGATAAACGCTTCCCGGGAAGCCTTCATGACCTGCGCCGCAGCATCCGCAGGTAAATGCAGGGCGGCGGCCGATGCGCCAGCAATGGTCTGCCCTGCTGCCTGGGCCGCATCCGGCGCGAGTCCTGAGGGCAGGAACGGGGTGACCGCGTGGCGGTAAATGGCCGCAAGGACGCAGCCTAGGAGCGCGATGCCGAATGCGCCTCCGAGCTCGTTGGACGTTTCAATGAGGCCGCCGACGGCTCCCGCGCGGTCAGCCGGAGCGACGCCCACGACATAATCGGTGACGAGAGTCATGACGGATACGATGCCCGCGGCGACCAAGGCAGCGCCGACGAGCAGCACGGTCAGCGGCGAGAAGCCTTCCAGGCGGACCTGGGTCAGTACGCCGAATCCGACTGCCGACAGGAGGAAGCCGCCGGCCATGACGCGCGGTCTTCCGTAGATTTGCGACAGTTTACCGGCAATCGGTGCCGCTGCCCCGACCACAACAGAAGGCGCCACGCTCCAGAGGGAAGCGACGAACGGGGAGTATCCAAGAACCGATTGGAGGAACTGGGTATTGATGAGCGAGCTGGCCATGAGCGTAAACGTAGCGATAAAGTTTACGAGGATCGAACCGCCGGTTCGCCGCTCCATCAGCGCACGGATATCGAGCAGCGGATTAGAGATGGTCAGCTGGCGCCGTACGAACAGGATGCCGATGAGCAGGCCTGCGGCAAGCAGTGCGGCGGGAAGGATGGCCCAGCCGTCTTCCGCCAGCGTCTTCACGCCGTAAGTCACGGGAAGGATCGCGGCGAGCGCGAGAGTCGAGCTGAATACATCGACTTTGACTTTTGCCGTGCTGCGGGACTCCGGCAGCAAAAACGGCGCGATGATGAGCAGCAGGGCCATGGCGGGGATATTGATGAGGAACACGGATCCCCAGGAGAAAGAGTCGAGAAGCAGACCGCCGATAATCGGCCCGACGGTGACGCCGCCCGCCATGACGGCGCTCCAAATGGCCATCGCCTTCGTCCGCTGCGCCGGGTCCTGGAACATTGTGCGGACGAGCGCCAGTGTCGACGGCATGAGGGTCGAACCGGCGATTCCCAGAATCCCGCGGGCCAGGATCAGCGTTTCAGCCGACTGGGCGTACGCTGCGAACAAAGAGCTTAGGGCGAATCCGACGGAACCGATCATCAGCAGGCGCCGTCGTCCAATCCGGTCGCCGACGGCGCCCATCGTCAGAAGGAGCCCGGCAAGGATGAATCCGTAAACGTCGAAAATCCATAATTGCTGGGTGGCGGTCGGCAGTAGATCCGCGGCAATGGCCGGTGCCGCGAAGAACAGGACGGATACGTCCATCGAGACGACCATCAGCGGGAGACAAAGGATACAAAGCGCGATCCATTCTTTGCGGCCGGCCAATTTGGCCGCGGCGGGGGTTGAAATGCTCATTTAAAATTCCTCTCCTTATTGTTTATTATATAAACAGTAACTTTTGAAAACAGTATATTACATAAACAGTATATGGTCAACACAAAAGGGATATATTTTTTCACGGGTACGGGCGGAGTTCTATGGGGCATTGAAGAGCCGCATGATAAACCATATTTTTATTGTTCGGCCCCATTTTTCTATGAGACAATCCGGGATATAATGGGTTCAATCCGGAATCGCGGGAAACCGATCGAACGATATGGAAGTGAAAGGGAGGCGGAAGGCATGACTGAATACGAAAAACCAATCGTGGACATCACTTTGGTCGAGGAGATGATCAGCGAGCATCTGGGTGTTGGAGCGGTAGAAATCACGCCGATGCAAGGGGGGAACTTAAGCCGCGTTTTTTCCTTTATCCATGAAGGTCAAGGGTACGTGATCAAGTTCAGTGACCTGGAGGGGGCGTACCAGTCGGAAATCTACGTATCGAATCTGCTGTCCAGCCAGGGCATACCATTCCCCCGGTGCATCGGACATGGAAAAACAGGGAATCTGGAATATTCCATTTTGGAAAAGATAGAAGGCCGCAATCTGGCGGATTTTTCGGCTGAGGAGCAGCGCCGCCGGCTTCCGGAGCTTATTCGGATTTTGACGCGCTTGAACCATATTGACCTGCGTGGAGCCCATGGATACGGCTGGATCGGGGCGAGTGGTGACGGTGCGTTCCCAACCTGGAAGGATTATTGGGAATCCGTCTATGCGGAAGACCAAACGGGCAGCTTCTGGGAGAACTGGTACGCCTTATTCCATACCTCCTGTTTGGAGAAAGAGGTATTCGATGAGATTTACAGCCGGTTAACGGCTTATTCACACTATAACGAGCCGCACCGCTATTTTATACATGGGGATTTTCACCAGTGGAACATCTTGTCTGACGGCAGCCGGATTACGGGAATTTTGGATTGCAACTGCGCTTACGGCGACTTTCTTGTGGATCTGGCTATTCTGGACCGGCACATGGACGGGCACAACGTCGTACAGACTTATCAGGACCATCAAGCGCAAGCAGGAATCGTCATCCCCGATTTCAATGAGAGATTAAAGGGCGCTTATTATTTCAAAGGACTGGACGGACTGCGCTTCTATGCCAAAATGGGATGGACCGACGCTTATGCATATACTCGCAACTTCCTTCTGGGCCTGGACAAATCATAAGTCTGTTGTAACGGGCTCGGATGGGGCTGTTTGCATTTGTGTTTTGGCAACTCCGAGTGCCCTGTTCCCCCACAGCGTCTGCTCAACAAACGGGGCTTGCTCCGCTCTGCATTGGACGATCAATATCACTTCACCCAATGTAGTCTTGGCCGTTCTGATCCTTTTTCGTTTCACAAGGTTCTTTATTAAATCGTAAACAAATCCAACAGCAAATCCGACAGCTGCTCCAATTATCCCCCAAAAGACCGGACCCCAGTGGAGAACAAATCCTCTGGATACCCCGATGGTCCCGCCCATCATGGCTAGAATAAGCCCAATATCGACTAACGAGGTACCGTCTGTACCGTGCATCGTATCAACCAACTTCATATCCACCGAACGATTATCCAGGGGGACAGCGTAAATATGGACGCCCTCGTTTTCTTTAAGCTTGCTTATAGCAAGCTCGACATAGTGTGAATGCTGAAATGTAGAGAAAAATTGGATTCCCATTAGACTTTTTCTCCCTTATGCAGTACAAAATTTTGCGGCTGATAGTTTTCTTTCAAATAATCGGCTTGTTCCCAATCAAACAGTTTCGTCAGCTCTACGGCATTGGTATAAGAGTCGTACATCGTGAAGAAGTAGATCGAGGGGAAGTAAAGGAACCACTGAACGCCCATCACTTCTCTTGATTTGGGGAAGTTCCCCAGCAAAAAGTAGTGCATGCTTTCAATCATGTTGGAATGAATGACAATCATCACGGTCATAGCAAGCGTCAAAACAGCAGCTAAGATCCGATGAATATACAGTTGTCCAAGACTTGGAATCGTCATTGCCCAGATCAATGCAATCCACGGCTTTTTCTTGTCCAGATAGTTGACCTCAAAGGGGCTCACCGAAAAATTCGGGTATTTGGCATTTTCCCTTTTCGCCAACAGGTGAATTTTATTCAGGTCAACTGCGGTCCGATAGCTGTCCCATATGGCAAACAAATAAACCGGGATATAGAGATATATGTACTTTTCATTTAATACAGCCTTTGCCTGGGCGATATCTCCGTTAAACGAATACATAATGGCCGTATTCAGCTGGGTTTTTTGATTGATATAAAATTCCCAAAAAAACAATGCGAACCCGGAAATGAATTTGTGTAATAAGATGTGGCCGAATCCGGGGAACGCTACGGACCATAACGCTACGACGAGGGGATTACGCTGGTGAAGCTGGATGGTGCCGAACGTCGTTACATAGGCATGATAATAACGGTTTCTATATTTGTTTCTAAAGTTATTCACTTTTCAACGCTCCAATGAAATACAGTTTAATCGAATTTTTTGTCAATTGGCGAAAGATTATTCTTCCTTGGGAGGTATAACGCGATTGGCTTAAAGAGGACATGGAATTAGCGGGATGACTTTGGGGAAGTTTAAGGACAATCCAAACGGACGATGAAACGGTGCAAAAAAAGGAGCTGCATTACTTTTGTCAGACCGATATCCTTCCTTTGAAGAAATCAAAGATGCAGATCGTAAACTTACTGAAATGAGAAAACTGTATTATTATCGCCATGACCTGTTCTCGATTCAATGGTGGTTTTTGTTGGTGCTTTTGATTGTGCCATGGATCATTTGGTGGAAAGTGGCCGATAAATCAAGACTGAAGGATATTTTACTTTACGGTTTTGCAATAACCATCGTTATTGTCCTGCTGGATGATATTGGAAGCGAACTCGGATTATGGTCTTACCCTCATCAAGTCTTCAGGCTGATTCCTCGCCTAAGCCCGATTGATTACTCCGTATTACCTGTCATCCATATGTTGATTTATCAGTATTTTAGAAGTTGGAAGTCTTTCTTTGCCGCCAATGTCATACTGGCCCTAGGGGCTGCCTTCATTGCAGAGCCCTTCTTTGTCTGGATTGATATTTATGACATGGACCATTGGAAATCTATTTATTCGTTCCCGATATATATAGCTAAAGCCTGTTTTGTTAAGTGGTCGCTGGAATTCATGCTATCCAAGGCAAACCAATCACAACAAAAACCTGCGAACTAAAAGAAGGCATTGAGCCCGCTTTAAGTTCCAGGATACAATATCGATATACTGAATAACGCATCGAAGGCGGATTCGATGCGTTATTTTATGGTTTGTTATACGATTCCACTTTCTGAAACCGGTTAGCTTAACCTTGGTGAAAAGGCGGAGCTGTGCGCATAGATTACTGTTGTCCTTTGGCAAGAATCCGGAAGGTAATGCCGAATGGATCCGTCACATTGCCGTAAGCGGGACTGAAGAAGCTGGCTTCAAGCGGCGTATTCACTTGACCGCCCTGTTTCAAGGCATCAAAATATCGGGTGGCCTGATCTTTGTCATCGGTTTGCACGACGATAGTCACTGGCGAGCCCTTTTGGTAACTGCTGCTGGTAACAAGGTCGGACAATTGGAGCTGCGATTCACCGATGACCAAGACCGCAAAGGATATCCAGTCCTTTTTCTCCGGCGGCAGCGGGGACTCCGGATTTTCCGGTAAATCGCCCAGCCGTTGTGCATAGACAATCTTGGCTTCCAGCGCTTTGACGTAAAAATCGATAGCCTCATTTGCTTGACCATTCATTTCAATAAAAGGGATTAAACTCGTGCTCACAACAATCATCTCCTATACATGTTTTTTATCGGGATACCGACGGACCTTTTATTTGGCAGCGGGATTCCCTTCACTACCAATGTCGTTCGCCGGCAGGTAAACGTGACCGTTAAAGTTAATATATTTTTTTGCGATTTCGGTCACATCCGTTAGATTTCTTACGACATATTAGTAATAAGGAAAAGGAAGGGTTGGGGCGCGTGAACGATCACAACTGGCTTGCAGAACAGTTTGAATCGCATCGGAATCACCTTCAGTCGGTGGCTTACCGAATACTGGGATCACGGAATGAGGCGGATGACGCCGTACAGGAGTCATGGATACGTCTTAGCCGTTCGGATATGAGCAGCGTGGAAAATATCGGGGGATGGATGACGACGATCGTCTCGCGGGTCTGTTTGGATATGCTCCGAGCCCGTAAATCACGGCATGAGGATCTGACGATAGATCGTGCACCAGAGCCGGTTACCCACTTCCGTGACGGAAGCGACCCGGAGTATGAAGCGCTGATGGCCGATGCTGTGGGGCATGCCATGCTTGTGGTCTTGGGAACATTAAGTCCCGCCGAACGAATCGCGTTCGTGCTGCACGATATTTTCGGCATGTCTTTCGCGGATATTGCTTCCATCTTGGAAAGAAATGAGGCGGCAGCCAGAAAGCTTGCCAGCCGTGCACGTCAACGGGTGAAGGGGGATGAATCGGCTTCAAGAGCCGAAGAGCTCAGGCGCAAACGGGAGCTGGTGGATGCATTCCTTGCTGCATCGCGCGCCGGAGATTTTGAGAAACTTCTCTCTATCCTGGACCCGAATGTCGTGACACGAAACGATCCGGCGTTTCCGCCGGCCGCAAACGCGCCGGTTGTTGTTCACGGTTCGCAAGCTGCGGCCAATCAATTCGCCGGCCGTGCCCAAGGTGCCCAGCCTGTGCTCGTGAACGGTTCCGTAGGCGCCGTTATAGGTCCGCTTGATCGAATCCTGTTCGTACTCGTATTTACGGTAAAGAATGATAAAATCACCGAAATCGAAATGATTGCCGATCTGGCGCGCCTGCGCCAGCTTGACCTGGCCTTGTTGAACGATTAACGGGTATAAAGAACACAGGGAAAAGATCATTGAAGCAAGGAAAAGGCACCGTTTGCAGCCATAAGGCTTGCAGCGGGTGCCTTTTTTCTTGCCAAAACCCGGTCAGGTCAACCGGTATACTCTGGCTTCATAGGGGCGCAGTTGAATGCGGTCTTCTTCCGCGTCAGGCGGCAGATCGTAATTGCTAATCAGCAGGTCCCGCGACATGCCCCGCAGCGTTTTCGGCCATTCCATTACCGGCGTGTCATCAAAAAAGTTAAGGATGACCAGGACGGTGTCTTGCTCGAGCGTACGGGTGTAAACATAGAGATCCGGATCCAATGGAAGCAGCAGCTTGTACTCTCCGTAGATCAACGCTTTATGAGTCTTACGCAGGGAGAGCATCCGTTTGTAGTAATGATAGATGGAATCCGGGTCCTTCATCGCCGAAGCCACGTTCACATCCGTATAATTGGGGTTGACCTTGATCCAAGGCTCGCCGATTGTAAAGCCGGCTTGAGGCCCGTCGTTCCACTGCATCGGGGTGCGGGCGTTATCCCGGCTCTTCGCCTGGATGGCAAGCATCGTCTGGTGGATCGGCTTGCCTTGAAGATGGGACTGCTCATAGTAATTCAAGGTTTCCACGTCCCGGTAGTCGCCGATTTGGTCAAAGGCTGCATTGGTCATCCCGATTTCTTCGCCCTGGTAAATGTATGGCGTCCCTTCCAGGGTGAGCATGAAGGTGGCCAGCATTTTGGCCGATTGGACGCGATACTCCTTGTCATTGCCGAACCTTGAGACGGCTCTGGGCTGGTCATGATTGCCGAGGTAGTTCGCATTCCAGCCCTGGTTATGCAGTGTAGTCTGCCACCGGCTCATTATTTTTTTGAGCTCAAGCAGCGTCCATGCCCGGGATTCCCACTTACCGGTGCCGTTTGAGGCGGAGTCCAGCGTCATATGCTCGAACTGAAACACCATGTTCAGCTCATGGCGTTGGTCTCCCACATACTCCAAAGCCTGCTCCGGGCCGAGTCCCGAGGTTTCGCCGACTGTCATGATGTCGTAGTCCATCAGCACTTCCTCGTTCAGCTTTTTGAGCATAAAATGGACTTTTTCCAGGTTGGAAAATAGCTGGTACGCCCTCACGACAGGGAGATGCTGGGGATTGTCGGCATCCGGCAGTCCTTTCGCCTTTACGATGTGGGCGATGGCATCAAAGCGGAAGCCGTCCACGCCTTTTTCGAGCCACCACCGGATCATTTGGTACAATTCATGTACCATTTCTTCGTTTCTCCAGTTCAAATCGGGCTGATGCTTGGAATACAGATGCATATAGTATTCGTCCGACTCCGGATCCATCTCCCACACCGAGCCGCTGAAATAGGACTCCCAGTTGTTCGGGTACAGGCCGTTGACTCCTTTGCGCCAAATATAAAAGCTTCGCTTGGGGTTGTCGGTCGACAATCTCGATTCCTTAAACCAGGGATGCTGGTCGGAGGTATGGTTCAGCACGAGGTCCATCATGATTTTCATTCCTCTGGCATGGGCTTCTTGCAGCAAATCATCGAAATCCTCCATCGTGCCGAATTCAGGATTGATCGCGTAATAGTCGCTGATGTCATATCCGTTGTCTTTACCGGGAGACTCGTAAATCGGGCAGATCCAAATGACGTCGATCCCGAGATCCTTTAAATAATCCAGCTTGGAAATGATTCCGCGAAGGTCGCCTTTGCCATCTCCATTGGTATCCATGAAGCTGACGGGATAAATCTCGTACACGGCGGCTTCTTTCCACCAGGTTTCGTTCATGTGCGCATTCCTCCTGTCCGTGCATGATACAGGTTGTATGGGGAGTTAACCGTGTCCCCCTTGAAAAGCGGGGTATTTGGTCATCCCGCCGTCCGCAAACAGGGTAATGCCCGTAACATAACTGGACTCGGAGGAGGCCAGCCAGGCGGCTGCAGCGGCGATTTCCTCCGGCTTGCCGATATACCCGAGCGGGATCAGCGCCTCAACGCTTGCTTTGGCGGCAGGATCGGAAAACTTGGCGGCATTGATCGGCGTATCGATCGCGCCGGGACCGAGGCTGTTGACGCGGATTCCCTTCGGCGCAAATTCCAGCGCCAGCGTTTCCGTCATCATTTTTATCCCGCCCTTGCTCGCGGCATAATGCACGAAATGGGGCCACGGAATCATCTCGTGCACGCTCGAAACGTTGATGATCCGTCCCTTGATCCGGTGTTCCAGCATGTAATCGATCGCCTCGCGGCAGCCGAGGAAAGCCCCGGTCAGATTCACGTCCAGTACCTTGCGCCAGTCCTCCAGCGTCAAGTCCTCCGAGGGGACTTCGTTTTCGATGCCCGCGTTGTTGACCATGACGTCCAGCGAGCCAAAATGCTCATGCGCGGCGGCTACCAGCTTTTTGACATCCTCTTCACGGGTGACATCGCCATACACGCCTATCGCTTGACCGCCGCTTTGTTCAATCTCCTGGATGATGGAATTCACTTCCTGCTCGCCGCTGCGGTAGTTAATGACCACATTCATCTTTTCCCGACCGAACCTCAGCGCCATAGCCCGTCCGATGCCGGAAGAAGCTCCGGTAATAATGGCTGTGTTGCCTTCAAGATCCTTGTACACAATCATTCCCTCCTGTCGTCCCATCAAAATGACTACAATAGTATTTAACCGGATCGGGCATGGTTCAACAGGACGGGGTCATAACTTCCGTGGAAGAAACGGCATTATAATATCTGAATCAGTCTATGAGTCATTATCATTTGACAATATCGTTCGGTAGGTGTAATTTATAACTAACCAGTTAGTTATAAATACTAATGGCGCATACTAAGAGAGTGGGAGAGGATTCTATAATGAATGATCGTACTTGGCTGATCACCGGCATTAGCAGCGGCTTTGGACGTCAAATGACGGAGCAGCTTTTGAAACGTGGGGAACGGGTCGCGGGAACGGTCCGCAATATGGAGGCTGTGAATGATTTGCAAGCAAAATACGGCGACCTATTATGGGTTTCCAAGCTGGATGTCACCGATACGTCCGCCATACACCGGGTTGTGAACAACGCTTTTCATGATCTAGGCAGCATTGACGTCGTGGTCAACAACGCGGGATACGGCCTTTTCGGCGCGGCAGAGGAATTGACAGATGAGCAGATACGCCATCAGCTTGAAACGAACCTGATCGGATCCATCCAGGTGGTGCGCGCGGCTCTTCCTTACTTGCGAAAACAAGGCTATGGGCGAATCCTCCAGCTGTCGACCGTAGGCGGTCAGGCGGCTTTCCCGGGAAGTTCTTTGTATCATGCGAGCAAATGGGGAATTGAGGGGTTTGCCGAATCCGTCATGGCTGAAGTTGCCCCTTTTAATATAGGCGTCACTATTGTGGAGCCGGGCAGTGCAAGGACGAACTTCCGGTATCAAAGCTCCACGCTGGCACCAAAGATAGATGCTTATGAGGTCTCCCCGGCCATCCATGCGCGGCGGATTATCGAAGAAGCCAAGGCACCCTCGCTAGGGGACCCTGCCAAAATGGCTGCTGCGATGATCAGAAGTGTAGACCAGAATCCGGCGCCTAAAAGAATCGTGCTGGGCAGCGACGCATATTCGACGATTCACAAAGCTCTTACCAAGCGGCTGGCGGAATTGGAACAGCAAAAGGATCTCGCTTTTTCAACCGATTTTAACTGATTTCCATATGAACATAATAAAACAAACAAGCGTCCTGACGATTCAGGGCGCTTGTCTATTGGCGGCTATTTCCACTTTTTATATTCATTTGGCGTGACGCCGACCACTTTCTTAAACAGCTTATTAAAGTAAGCGGGATCCGCATATCCTACCTCCGCTCCGATTTGGTGCACCTTCATGTTCGTCTCGGTACGCAAAAGGCGCTTGGCGTTTTTCAGACGCACGTCGGTGATGTACTCGGTCAGCGTCAGACCGGTCTCCTGCTTGAACAGCTTGCTGAGGTAGCTCGGTGTCAGATACACCATGGCCGCCAGGGTGTTCAGATCGGCATGCTCGCTGTAATGCTCGGCGATCCAGCGCTTGACGATCTCTACGGCTTTACCGCCCATCTCGCTGCGCAGTCCGTACACTTTTTCCAGCGCCGACCTGAACGCCTCCACAAAACAATCTTCCATGTTGGAGAAGCTCATGCAGGCTCGCAGCTGCGTCTCCAGCCGGGCGCGGGCTTCTTTGCTCCGAATCTCCCGGTACTCCTGCACTTCTCGGCATGCCATATCCTCCAGTTGACTGCAGACGCGGACGATCGTCCCGGTACCTGCACGCTGCTCTTTCAGCCGCTCAAAGCACTGACGGACGCATTCCAGCACGGCTGGAATATGGAGGAGCTGAAGCTGCTCGGCAAGGTTCATGCCGCGGACGGCATCCTCGGCTTCGACGATATCTCCGAAAGCTTCCCCGGCATAACCGGCGGCATAATATAGGCTCGACTCTGAATATAGGCCCAGGTCACAGGCTTGCATGGCTTCTTCATAGGAGGCTCTGAGTTCGGCAGTGCCGTTGTGGATGCGGCTGAATCCGATATGAACCGCCGTTTCCTCTTCGCTTTGTTCCTCCGCGCCGCCCAGCTGACGGGCGATCTGCTTCAATTGTTCATGCTCCGGAGCTTCCGGAAAATAAAAGACCCAGGCGAGCATGCGCTCCTGGACCGAGATCCAGTCACAGACGAGCTCCGGGTGCTGCTGGATCCGCCCGGCTGCGGCTTCCAGCGATCCGCCTTTCTGAACGAACGTGGCATAACAGGACAGGGGCAGCCCGGTATCTTCGGATAGATAGGGGAGGGGAGACTCGCTCAGAAAACAGGAATGAAGCAGCCGCTTGCGGCTCAAGGCTTCTTTCTCAAGCGAAGACTGATGCTCCTCGTCCAATTGGTACAACAGCTCAAACAGCTGCTCTTTGTTGATCGGCTTGAGCAGGTAGTCGACCGCGGAAGCGCGGATCGCTTCCCTGGCATAGTTAAATTCGGTGAAACCGCTCATGAGGATGGAACGGATATGCGGGCGGGCAGCCTTCAGCTGCTTGATCAGGTCTAGACCGTCCACAATCGGCATCCGGATATCGGTAATGACCACGTCGACCTCCAGGCCGGGAAGGCTCTCCAGTACATCCTTGCCGTCCGGAAACTGCCCGACTACACGGAAGAGGCCGCTTTCCTTTTCGATCATGCGCGACAGGCCTTCGCGAATCAGAACTTCATCGTCCACAATCACAATTCGAAGCATATTTCTCTCCCGCCTTTGCTGTAATGATGTTTACTCTTGGTCTTCGTCGGGGAGTTCTTCCTTAATGCGCACAATGACCCGGGTTCCGTGCCCGGGCTCACTCTCCACTTCAAGACCGCAGGAGCCGCCGTAATGCAGTCGTACCCGCTCGGCCACATTATGCAGCCCGATGCCGAATGCACCGCCCGAGTCGCCGTGCTTCAGGCTGCGGTTCAGCTGCTGGACGGTATCCGCATCCATGCCGACTCCATCATCGCCAATCACGAAGACGACGTGGTCCTGTTCGCGCAAAGCGGTGATGGTGATGGTGCCGAGTCCGGGCTTGCGCTCCAGCCCATGAAAGACCGAATTTTCCACAATCGGCTGGAACACCAGCTTGAGCACCGACAGGCCGAGGTAGGGCTCAGGCACATCCATGATGAGCCGGAATTTGTCCGGGAAGCGGATGGCCAGCAGGTCGAAATAGTTGCGGACATGCTCCAGCTCCTGCCGGATGGTCACCGGGTCCCCGCTGCGGACGATGGAATACCTCATCTGATTTCCCAGCAGGTAGGTCAGCTTGGCGACGCGCGGATCGTCGTTGCTCTCGGCCAGCATGCGGATGGACTCGAGCGTATTGTAAATAAAATGAGGGTTGATCTGGCTCTGCAGCGCCCTCATATCGGCGGTCTGCTTGCGTTTTTCCGTCAACTTGATTTCGGTGAGCAGGTCCTTGACCCGCAGAATCATCCGGTTGAAATGGCTGCCCAGCATGCCGATCTCATCATTATATTTTGGCGATATCCAGACGTCGAGGTTGCCGTGCTGAACTTTGCGCATCAGCCGAACCATGGATTTCAGCGGTTTGGTCAAGGCGTGGGAGAAGAAGGTTGCGACGAACAGGGCGATCGCCAGCAGGATTAAGGTCGTAACCATCAGCGCCCGGCTGTTCTGCTGGACCTTGTACAAAATTTTGGACAGCGGAATCGTGACGGACGTCGTCCATCCGGTCTGATCCGACGTGTAGTAGACGGTCAGGTAACGGGTTCCGTGTATCGTCGATTCAAAATGGCCTTCCTTCTGACCCTTGGCCGCCGCCATCAGTGCGGTCAGCCGATCCTGAACCGAATTCGCATCACCGCTGGCGTACACCAGCTGTCCTTGCTCATTCATAATGAGCGAGCTGCCCTGGGTCACCCGATCCATTGGCTCGACGATGCCTTGAAACAGGCGGATATCGATATCCAAGACGATGATGCCGAGATATTGGAGCGAGCTGGCCGAGTTAATGGTCCGCAGCACGCTGATGACATCCATCGTACTGCTGCCGTTGACCGTGATCGGGTGGCGGCCTTCCAGGATCGGACGGGCTCCGCCCGCCTCGCTTAAGAGCTTCTTCCAGCCGGGAAGCTGATTTTCGGCCGACAGATCGTTGATGTTCCCGTTCTTGTCATAAAAAATATTGTCGTACCGGTCAACGAGGTAGACGGCAACGACGTCTTTTTTGGTATGGCTCAGATAGCTGAGAAACATGCCCATGCTCTCGTTCTTGTACCAGTCGGTGTGTTCCTGTCCGAGATAGTACTGCACATCCTTGTTATACAGGGGAAGCGCCGTGTAGCGCTTCAGGTCGTCCACGTACCGGTCGATCGTATCGGAGGCGTTGTCGGCCATCTGTCCCGCGTTGTTGGTGGCGTTCTGAAGCACGGAATTGAACGTGGACCTTGCCGACAGGTAGCTGACATAAGTGATGGGCAGCGATAACAGAAAGACAAATACGAGAATCAGCTTTTTCTCCAATGACAGATTGGCCAGAAAGAGCCATCCCCTGCGTATGATGCGGCCGATTGCGGTACTCATAACCGATAGTCCACTCCCTGATGCTTGTCTTATTTAACCGCTCCGCTGGTTACTCCTTCAAAGATATAACGCTGCAGGAAAAAGTACAATATGACCGTAGGCAAAAGGATGACCAGAATCGCGGCGCAGATGAGGTTCCAATCGGCCGTGTTGACGCCTTGGAACCGCATCAATACAGTGGTGACGACGCCGAGGCTCTGCTTTGGCATGTATAAATAGGGAATGTACATATCGTTATAAATGCTGATCGTTTTCAGAATAATGAGCGTTGCCGTGGCCGGTGTCAGCAGCGGGAAAATGATCGAACGGTAAATTTTGAACAGGGATGCGCCTTCCACCATGGCGTTTTCATCCAGGTCATAAGGGATGTTGCGGATGAACTGCAGGTATAGAATGATCTGGATAACGTCGGCTCCGATGTACAGGACGATCGGGGCACCCATCGTGTTGTACAGCCCTAGGCTTTTGATAATGCCGAATGTGGCAACCTGTGTCGTGATGCTCGGGATGATGGTAGCGACAAGATACGCCCCGAACACGATCGGTTTCAGTTTGAAATCGAACCGGCCCAGGACATAGGCGACCATCGTGCCGAACAAAATGTTCAGCGCGAGCGAGACGACGATAATGATCAGAATGTTGCCGAACCCGCTGAGCAGGCCGCCGCGCTCGAACACGACCTTGAAATTTTCGAAATTCAAAAAGTTATGGGGCAGTGACATCGAGCTGCTGCTGTTAAATTCATCCCTCGATTTGAATGCGTTGATGATGACGACATAGGGAGGGAACAGGACGACGAATACCCCGATGAGCAGGGTCAAGTATTTAATCAGGTCCTGGATCCGGAATTTGGATGAATGCATTATTTATTTCCTCCTCTGCTGAGCACAAGCTGCTGAACGGCCAGTACGATGACCACAAAGAACAACAAGATGACGCTCATCGCCGAGGCCAATCCATAGTTGTTGTAGGCGAAGGCCGTTTCCACGACGCGCTGCACGTAGGTCTGGCTCGCTCCCGCTGGTCCGCCTTTGGTCAGCACAAACGGAAGGTCGAACACTTCGAGCGCGCCCGTCACGGTCAGGAACAGGTTCAGCTGAATGACCGGCTTCATGTTCGGCAGCGTGATTTTCCACAGGGTCTGCAAAGAGCCGGCACCGTCGATTTTCGCCGCTTCGTAAATATCCTTCGGAATGGCCTGCAGGGAAGCGATGTAAATGACCATGTTGTAGCCCATGAAGCGCCACAGTCCGGTAGAGGCCAGCGCATAGTTGACAAGCCCTTCCGTGCCAAGCCAGCTCGTTTCGCCAAGATGCTTCAGTCCAAGGCTGGAGAGAAACAGGTTCAGCGAGCCGTTGGTCGTGTCAAACACGTATCCGAACATAAAAGCGACCGCCACGCCGTTCATGATATAAGGCAGAAACAGCAGAATCCGGAACACGTTCCGGCCGCGCAGCCGGCTGTTCAGGACGACAGCAAAGTAAATGGCGATGATATTCTGGACGATTCCCATCGCAAAATAAGCGAAGTTGTGCTCAAACACTTTGAAAATATCCGAATTGGAGAACACTTCCCGGTAATTGTTCAGGCCGACCCAAGGCTTCTCCGGGCTGTAGCCGTCCCAGTTCGTAAAGCTGTAATAGATCAGCTTGATCGCCGGGTAGTAGGTGAAAGTGGCTAATAGAATTAAAGGAATCAGTAAAAAAGAGACGATAATGATCGTCTTCTGTTTGCGGTACGAGAGCGTTCCGAACATGCTATACCTTCTTTCTGCAAACTTATAGGCGTTTCTTGGATGCAAGCCGACAGCAAAGCGGATTACCTCCTAAGGCGGATAATCCACTTTGCCGGGCTATTTCTGTAAGCAGGCGTTATTTGCCGAGGTCTTTCTTGGCTTTGGCCCACGCCTTGTTCCATTTATCCAGGACGCTTTGCGGATCCTTGGCAAGGACGAATTCCTGAACCATGGCAGGCAAATCGATCTGGGCTTTATTGAGGATGTCGGTAACCGTCGCGTCGTCCGGTGTGCCTTCCTGAAGCTCCACGCCGGTAGCCTGAAATTCTTTCAGCTGGGCCAGCTTGGACTCTTTGTCTTTCAGTGGCGGGATGAATCCGGCGAAATCTTCGTAACCGGAATCTTCGATCATCCATTTTACGAAAGCTTTGGCAGCATCAACGTTTTTGCTGTTTTTGGATACTGCATAGAAGAAGTCAGGGCTAAGGGCGGCGCGCAGCGTGCCGGAGTTGTCATACGGCAGCGGGAAGAAGCCGACGTTGTCCGAAGTCGTTCCTGCTCCGACGACTTGATTGATGACCCAGTTGCCAAGGAAGTACATGGCGAACTTGCCGGAGGCCACATCCTTCTTGGACTGCTCCCAGTTGGTGGAGTTGATGTCCTTCTCCAGGTAGCCTTTTTCATTCAGTTCACGGATCAGGCTGAACGCCTTGCCGTAACCGTTGTCCATCGTGAACGGCGTGTCCGTATTCAGCTTCGCGTTCGGGAAGTCCGCATTGTTCTCGATCAGCCGCGGCAGGTCATACACCCAGTTGTTCAGCGGCCACTTATCCTTGAAGTTGGAAGCCAGCGGAACGATGCCTTTTTGCTTCAGCTTTTCACAAGCTGCCAGGAACTCGTCCCAAGTTTTAGGAATTTCCGTAATACCTGCATCGGCGAACGCCTTTTTGTTGTACACGATACCGGATGTGGAGTTGCCAGTTGTGATCCCGTATACTTTGCCTTCATAAGATCTGAAGTCTTTAAACGTAATCTTGTCATCCAGACCGAGATCGTCAAGCGGAGCAAAATACTTCGGCAGGTCGGAGTTCGGAATCGTCGGGATAAACATCACGTCCGGAAGCTCATCACCGGCCATTCTCACCTTGGCCTGCTGGTTATAATCGGTTTGCGAACCCTCGAATTCCACTTTGATATTCGGGTATTTCTCGTTAAAGCGCTTTACATAATCGTCATACTCTTTGCCGATCATGTCGGTGCGGTTGGTCAAAAAGGTGATTTTGCCCGACAGCTCGGTTCCGCTTCCGGTAGATCCGCCGGACGAAGTGCCGGTGGTATCCGTGCCTCCTCCGCTGCTGGCCGAATCATCACTGCCGCCGCTTGATCCGCAGGCGGACAGGGACATGGAAAGCATCAGGATCATAACAAATCCTAACAACGTAACAGATTTCTTTTTCATTTCTACTCTCCCCATTTCGAATATGTTAGCGTTTGCATTGCTATTATAGCTTTTTAAATGCGTTTTTTAAATGTACTCATTTGTTATTTATTGTCTTCTATTATACTAATCACAATAAAAATTAGCGTTATTAATATAACAAAATAATAACAAATTAAAGATTGAAGGAGAAAGAAGAAAATACTGCTAAAGAGAGTTGGCGGGGAATAGCATTATTTTGCTGTATAAAGTGCGGGGGAGAAAGGGGATTGTTCGTGACGAGCTAAAGTGCGTAGAGAAAGGGAAGAAGGGAATGGTGCAGACTTAAAGAGCGAAGAGGAAGGGCGAAGTTGCAGCGCTGGTTCGCCGCAGTCCCGTCGGATCGGTGTATACGTTTTGGCACCAGCAGAAGAACAAACAAGAAAGGAGCCGTCCCATGAGGGACAGCTCCTTTTTGTAGATATAAGAATGTATAAGCTTCGGAGACTAATCTTTCTTATATAGAAAGAAAAACTTTCGCTATATGCGTCTGTCTTCGATGAAAGTATGTCGATGGACGTCCTTCAAAGTCCTTCAAATATTGCACCTTGTTGGCCGTTTATACGCCTTCCGGACGCATGCGGCATACGACAAACGGTTCGTGCAGCGCCCGGAGGGTTGCCGCAAGCTCATCCTCCGGCAGCGCCGGCTCCGAGCTGACATGGTATTGAAATTCGTAAAAGCCGCCGAGCGTCGCTTTAAAATTGGTCTCCCAATAGTTGGTCATCAGCCAGGCGTACGACTCCGGCTTCTCGTCCTCCGCTTGCTGGGTGTGGAGGCGTCTTGTGCCGTACTCCAGCGGGCCCCATTGCATAAGCGGCGTATCCGGCGAAGCCAGGAGCAGCGAGCTTCGGTCATCCTGCCAGGCAATGCCTTCCTGGACACAGGCATAATCGAGGCAGGTGCCCGGAATCTGGTCCTTCCACGGACGCACCAAGCCACCCGGTTTATCCGCATAGAGCGTATCCCTCAAGGTGTCCCCGCTTGTAAAAGGAAGCGAGAGGTAGACGTTCTCCGGGCTCCAGACGCTGTCTTTATGGAAGCGCGCCGACACGTCGACCCGGTTCCGGTTGGCATGGACCCGCAGGAACAAGGCGAAGTAGGACAAGCCGTTCAACTGGTACGTGATTTCTACCGTTGCATAAAGCGGTCCGTTCTCCACGGTGCGCACCGATGTAATACGCCCGGCGGAGCGCTCGGCGTGGAGTCCCTTGCGGTTGCGGCCCATCCGGGCCCGGGTGCTCCATACCTGGGAGGCATCCGTCTCATCCGCCGGCCGGGTGACTTCATAGATCGGGGTGAACGCCCCGTACGGATTGCCGCTGCGCAGCATTTCGGTGTCCAGTTCCTTGTTGAACCAGGAATGGATACCGCTGTCGGACCAGGACAGACGGACGAACGGGGATTCCAGGCCGTTCCGGGTCATGCGGATCGGCGGATGGCCGGCAGAGCCGGAAGCCCCCTGGAACATGTCGTCCATGTCGTACACCTGGTCTGCTCCGATCAGGCGGGTGTTGGTCGTCGTCGTGCCCTGCTGCCGTCCCTGAGCCAACGGGCGCAGAAGCAGGAAGCAGGTTTCCTGCGCCTGCAGCTTGAGCTCGGTGACGATGGTGTGTGGATGGACGGACTGCTGCGGCAGCACTTCGCCGGTGTCCTCCCGCACGACTTCGACACCTTCGCGCAGGGCGCCGGGCTCCCAGCCGTCCAGCTGGAGCGTGACGAGCTCCGTCACTTCGCGCCTGGCCAGATTGCTGACCCGGAACCGGTACGGCCGATCCGGGTACAGCGTGGCGCTGCCCTGCTGCAGCAGCACCTTGTCCAAGGCGCGGTATGCCAGGCGGCTTGCTTCTGCGGCATGCGCCAGCTTGCGGACCTCCAGCAGCTGGACGTTTTTATGCCACGGTTCATAAATGGAGGAATGGTAGCCCCACGTATGCTCGGCATACAGCGCCAGCGCTTCCTCTGTCTCATCGATCTCGGCCCGGCTCAATACGCTTGCTTCAGCGTTCAGCTTGACCGCCTTGCGGAGCGTCCGCTGGGCATCCCGGAAGACCTGGGTATGCATCGGTGTAGAGCTGACGCCGTCCGTCCACCAATCCGGCCAATCTCCCCGATGGACAGGCAGTTCGGCCAGATTTTCCTGCTTCAGGCGGGCAAAAAAGCCGCTCAGGCTGGTCATTTCGATCGTAATTAGGTCGCCATGCTGCTCGTTCCAGGTCTGGATCCATTCGATGATCCGGCTGTTCGGCGCGCCGTTGTCGGTGCCAAGTCCCGAGAGCATTACGGGCACGAACGTATACGGGTACTGCTCGGCTTCCAGCTGCGCCAAGTAACGGCGGATGCGGACCGTGGCGATGCCGTCATGGATCGCTTCCGGTTCCACCAGCTGGTGATTAAACTCGTCGCGGATCATGTATTTACCGAGCGCTCCGGGGCACAGTCCCAGCTCGTTGCCGATCATATAATGCTCCCCGTTCCAGACGAGAAGGCGGCGGCCGTCGCGCGTTTCCCACCAGAAAGGAGCCTGCTTGCGGCCAAGGGCGTACATGCCGTGATGCGTATGGATGCAGCTGAACAAATGCTCGATATCATGGTTCAGCAGGCTGTCGGCATACCCCCAGCCGTATCCATTGATATCCGCGGTCATGGCGCTGTCCACGCGGCTGCCAATCGAGGCGGCGTAGGCTTGGGCTTTGCTGTGAAGGCTGCTGAGCAGCTGTTCGTCCGGAAGCTCCGTCATGTTCAGATAGGTCCCGGACAGCTCGAGGTCGCCGCGGAGGACGGCTTCGGCAAACGACTTTTGCTCCTCAGGTGAGGCCGCCTTCAGAAACTGTTCCACCGCCCAGAACGTTTCGCAGGTCCAGCGGAAGCCCTTCCACTCGGGTTTGGCGCCTGCATGAGCGGCATTGGCGATGCGCAGCGCCTGGCGGATGAAATCGACATGGTACTGCTCGATCTTCTCTTGACGATCCGTATAGCCGAGATCGGTGTGGGAATGGTGAATAGCGTAAATCGTCCACTTGCGGGTGGGCAGCGGTGCGTCGGCCTGTTTTAACTGTTGTTCTAGTGTCATCGTGTATCCTCCTTAAGGGGAGAGTTGTATTGGCCTTCCAGCGAAAGCCGTTTAAGGGAAAAAGGATCCGTATTAGTCAAAAAGCATGTCGGCTCCGTAAAATACCAGCCGCAGCAGATCGTCTTCATACAGCACGGGCAGCCGTACCGGCAGCAGCGCGTCCGTAAGGGAAGGGCCGAAGAGCGGCAGGCTTTTGGCGATCTGGCCGCCCAGGATCAGCCGGTCCGGCCTAAAGCTGGCGGCATACGGGCGCAGCATCCGTCCGAGCCGCTCGCCGTAGGTGCGCCAGACCAGGAGGGCGGCGGACTCGCCCCGGGCGGCCGCGGCGGCAAGGTCGATGACATCATCGCCTTGCCGCCGGGCCTGGAGCGCGTCCGCCAGCGCCAGCACGCCGCGCCTGCCGAACTGGCCGTCGACCGGCGCGCCCTCGAACGTCTCGGCATACAGCATGCCGCTCTCGGGCACGCCGTCCGAGCCGCTGACCGTCCGGCCCCGGTCCATGAAGACCGAGCCGAGACCGGTGCCCAAGGTCAGGCAGAGCAGCCGCTCGCCGGGGTAGCGCTTGGCCGCGCCCATGCCGAACAGGACGGCATCGTTGCCGAAGGTGATGTCCGCATCCGCGAGCGTCCGCATCCATGGGTCGCTGCCCGGCAGCCCGGCGCGGCGGCGAAGCTCCTTCTTGAGCAGCTCACCTACGGGCACGCCGTACAGCTGCTCATATTTGCCAAGCCCCCGGATGCGGCTGATGCCGCGTTCATAATCGAAGGGGCCCGGAAAGGCCGTCCCGATGCGAAACGTCACATCGTGCTCCGGGGTGCCGCTTCCCTTCATGTATGCTCCGGCAAGCCGGATGATCAGGCTGGCGAAATGGGCAATGAAGCTTTCGGCATCCGCTTCCGAGCGTGAAGGCTGCTCCAGATATGGCTCGGGCAGAAGGATCCCGTTCTTCAGCACGCCGCCTTTCATGAAGGTTCCGCCGGCATCGATGGCCAATGTGACGACCGTCCCAGCCGGCGTTTGGCCGGGGTGGCCGATCATACCCGCCCACCGGGCTTCCATTGGTGCGGAAGGAGCGGCGTATTCCAGCCCGGCGAAACCTGGGCGCGGATCAAGGTGCAGGGCCCGGGACCAACCGGCTCGAGCCGGTAGCCGCCGATCGAGGCGGGAACGATGTAGGCTTCTGCATACCCCCATTCCACGGCGGCTTCCTCGTCGCGTTCCGGAATCAAACGGACGCGCTGCCCCTCGACCAGGTTGTACATGACAAAACCGCCTTCGGTATGATCCTCCCACGGTCCGTCCAGACGCAGCCGCTTGACCTGGAACAGCAGGTCGTCCCGCTCGCCGAGCAGCTCCTCGGTGCTGTTTCCCTGCACGCGGCTGATCTTCGGCTGTGCGATCAGATGCTCCCGGACATACGCGGTGTCGAAATCGTCGATCATGTTCTGCTCCGCATGGTCCCGGTTGATCGGACGGGGCAGGCCGTCCTGGTCAAGGCGGAGGTGATCGTAAATTTTAAAGGTAAACCACCAGGTGGTGGACGATATTTCGAGCACGAGGTTGTCCCTGCCGGAAAAATGGACGGCGCCCGGCGGGATCAGAAAAAGATCCCCTTTGCGGGATTCCCATACGTTGACATACTGCCCGATGTCGAGCGGCTGCCGTGTCTCATGGGCCTGATCCACCGCTTGAAGCAGGTCGCTGCCGCCAATTCCCTCCTGGAAGCCCAAGGCAACGATGGGGGAGGACCCCGGCTTTTGCTCCATAATGTAATAGGATTCCTGCTGCGTCATCGTTTCGTTGAACGTCCGCTCGATGTATGCCTGCTGCGGATGGACCTGCAGCGACAGGTTGTCGCCGTCGATCGTATCCAGGTAATCGAAGCGGATCGGAAAATAATCCCCGAACAGCTCCACATTCCGCCCTCCCATGATTTCCTCCGGGTGTGAGGTAAGCAGGAGCGGAAACGGTACTTCGATGACGCTGCCGTTTGCTTCGATCAACAGCGTATTCTCGGGGGCGATCGGCTCGAATGCCCAGGCGCAGTTGCGCCAATCTTCAGGCAATCCGCACAGCTCCTTCAGATACTGTCCGCCCCATATGCCCGGCGCGAAGAACGGCTTGACCCGTAACGGGCGGCGGGCGGCGGCGGCCAGCAGCTCCCTGAGCGCCGGGAGGGTAGCCCAGGCCGGCGATTCCGGCTGATTCATATCGATGTACACATCGTAATCATACAGATGCCGATTCCGATAGTTCTCCCATACGGGCCATTCCAGGAACAGGGCCTGTTTGTATGTCTCGACGGGATCGGCGCTTTCGCCTAGGCCGAGACTGCCCATGCCCATCCGGTGGAGCTTCTGCTGGTACTCTCTGGACAGGTCGCAGTAAACGGAAACATCCGGAGAGGGGCAGAGGAAGAGCGCCCCGGGACCGGCGGTCACGACCATCGGAATCGGGGTTTCGCCGGCTTTGACCGCTTCGCTGCAGATTCTCAGCTTCTGCTGAACGTCCTGGAGCCACTTTTTCCGGGCTCCTTCCTGAAAATAGCCGTCTTCCGAGACGTCGGCGGCGATTTTGCCAAACGCGCGGTTATCGGTCAGATAGGGATGAAACTGCCGCTGAAGATCCTCCGGTTTCTTCATATAACGGGCAGTATCGATTCCGATCCAGGGAATGTCTTCTTCCTCGCAGTAAGTGCGGAGACGGTTCGCCCAGCGGCCGTACTGGGCTCCGTTCGCCGCATCGATCGCGACGACGAAAGCCTCGCCGCCGTGATTTTTGTACATGGCGGTCAGCCGGGCTATTAAGGAATCGTAATCTTTGGAGAAGCCGTCCAGAATAAGAGAAGGTTCCTCGAGGCTGTGAACGGGAATGGAATTGACGGGTAACGGATTAAAGGATGGGGGTACTGATGCAGTCATGGTGTTCCTCCCTCTTGTCTGTCGTTATGTGTAACATTGTAAGACGAGGGAGAGGAAGCGTCTTTAAACGATCCAGAACAGCTTTTGTACAATCAGGACATGTTCGGAGGGAAATGTTCTTTGCCCGAACGCCCTTCGGTGAACTGGGAACGTCTGAATTTCGCGGGGGATACACCGAGCCGGCGGGTAAATATTCGTGTGAAATAATGGACCGACTGAAAGCCGCACTGCGATGCGATGTCCTTGACGGGCAGGTCGCTCTGAAGCAGCAGCTGGGAAGCCCGGCGCACCCGGCGTTCCTGAATATAGTGGACGAATGATTGGCTCAGGTTGGCCTGAAACAACCTCGTTAAATGGCGGGACGAAATATGCAGGTGCCCTGCAACCAAGGCGAGTGTCAGCTCTTCGCCCAGGTTGTCGTCAATGAACAGCTTGGCCTGCCGAAAGAGAGAGTTCTCTTCGGCGGCTGCCACATCCGAGCCAGCTTCCGGCGTGTCCTGCTGCTGTGTTCCGTGCAGGGAGAGAATGGACAGCATCAGGGACATGGAGACGTGGCTGAGTACCGGTTGGAGGGCCGGTTTTGGAGTCTGAAACATAGAGATAAGCGCATCCCACAAATGCCCGGCGGGCTGCTCGTCCGCACCATCCACCACCGGCTGCCCATGCTCGGCCAAGTGCCGGTAAGCCTCCAGATATGGGCTCCCGGTATGCTTTTCATCCACCTCAAAAGCGGCATAGACGAGCGTAAGACCGGTCTCGCTTTGGATCTGGTGCCAGACGCCGGGCAGGGACAAAAAAGCGGTGCCTTTCTTCAGCGGGTATTCTTTGCCTTGTTCGATGTATGCACCTTCGCCGTCCACAACGTAACAGGCTTCAAAGAAGGAGTGGCGGTGCATGGAATTGTCATAGTGCGTGGGCATAAACCCCCAGTACATAATGGCGATGGACAGGCCGGCTTCCTCCAGCCGGGTCAGTTCGCGGTTGCAGATTTGGTTGGCCCGGCGGAAAACGGATTGGATCGTCATGGCAGGCGTTTCTCCTTTGGAATGATAGGTACGGTTCGGCATTCACGAGTGTGAGAAAAGATAGCGGCTTGGCGGTTCAGCCCTTTCACCGCTGTCGGTACTGCCTGGGCGTGATGCCGGTCTTTTGCTTGAACAGCCGGTGAAAAAACTTCAAATCGCTGTACCCGGCCCGGGCGGCGATTTCGCTCACGCTGCCGTCGCTTTCGAGCAGCATACGGCAGGCGGCGTCCATGCGGATGCCCTGCAAATAAGCGGTGAAGCTCATTCCCGTCTGGCGGGCGAACAGCCGGCTGAAATGCCTCGGGCTGAGGCTGGCCTGCGCCGCCAGCTCGCTCAGCCGCAAATCGGAGGCGAAGTGACGCTCTATATATGCGATCGATTCGTCGATCGTCAGCGAGCCTTGGCGCCTGACGGCTGGCGGATCCAGCTGCAGCCGGTGCCGGTACAAGCCGGTCAGCACGCGGACCAGCAGCGAGGTCAGCAGCAGCAGCCAGCCCGGGCTTCGGCCGGCATATTCCCGGTACAGCTCACGGAATAAGGCATGATACTCGCCGCTCTGATCTTTGATTTCCAGCCACGGCATATCCGGTTCCAGAAAGGCGGCGAACACCTCCCGATCACGCGGGAAAGCAGCTTCAAGCTCCCGGAGATAATCGGCAGGAAAGATGCAGTTGTACACGACCAGCTGCCGGTCCTTCCGCGGGGTCTTCGGCCGGAACACATGCGAGAGTCCGACCGGGATGAGAAACAGGCTGCCCTGCTCTGCCGGCCAGGCTTCTCCGCCGATATAATGGACGCCCGAGCCTTCGCTGACATAGGTCAGTTCCACAAACTCGTGCGAGTGTTCCAGCATATCGAACGATTCAGACACGCGGTTGACGTAGAAGGGCACCCCCGGCTCGAAAAAAGCGTCCATCCGCAGCAAGGCCTGGCTTCGTTTTATGCTCACTTGCCTTCTCCCCTCGATGGTGGATTTTCGGAAAATCAACCTTTGCTCCTATCCTAGGTGATCATTGGCGATATGTCCAGATCAGCCTATATTTTCGTCCAGATCGCCGCCTGTATCGCCGAGCAGCCTTTTTTATAATAATAAACACCAGAGCCATGGCTTCCTGATATTGCAAGAAAAAATACCTTTAAACGCGGTCTGTCTTCTTTGAAGGTACAAATGGAAGCAGTAGTTGAAACACATGGCCAAAGACCCTAGCTAGCATCCAACGCAAAAAAACGGGAGGGAAGTCTATGTCAACGCTAGGCATTACGAAATTGACCTGCGAATACCGCAGCGAGCCGCTCGGGCTCGGCACGGAGCGTCCCCGCTTCAGCTGGCAGCTCACGTCCGGCCGGATGCATGTGCTGCAGTCGGCTTATCATCTTCAGGTGGCGGGAGAGGAAGGGGATTTTGCTGGGGATCATCTGATCTGGGACACGGGCGTCGTGGACTCGGACCAATCGGTGCTTGTCGAATATGCGGGTGCCATGCTTCAGTCCGGACAACGCTGCAGCTGGCGCGTCAAGGTGTGGGATCAACAGGGGCAGGAGTCGGAATGGAGCGATACGTCCTATTTTGAAATGGGACTGCTGCGGATATCGGACTGGAGTGCAGATTGGATTACACCCGAACCGGGAATGATCGATCCCCAGGCGGAAGAAGAGTTCCTTCTCCGCAAAGCGTTCCGTGTGAGTAAGGACGTCCGGAAGGCACGAATATACGCGACGAGCCTTGGCTTCTATGAGCTGGAGCTGAACGGCGAGCGGGTGGGCGACTGGGCATTCACACCGGGCTGGACCAGCTACCGGCACCGGCTGCAGGTTCAGGCCTATGACGTCACTGACCTGATCCGATCCCGGGCTGATAATGCCATCGGCGCAGCGCTGGCCAACGGATGGTATAAGGGCAATCTGGCTTGGGAGAACCATCGTAACCTGTTCGGGGATCAGCGGGCGCTGCTGCTTCAGCTGCATCTTGAATATGCGGATGGCAGCACGGAAATCATCGGAAGCGATCCTTCCTGGAGAGCGTCGACCGGACCGGTACGCATGTCGGAAATTTACCACGGGGAAACGTATGATGCGCGGCTGGAGGCAGGCGGCTGGAGCCAGCCCGGGTTTGATGATGCGGACTGGGCAGGAGTGGCTAAGCTGGATCACAACAAGGACATCCTCGTCATGCAGGAAAACGAACCGGTGCGGGTCATCCAAGAATTGAAACCGGTTACAGTCCTGCGGACGCCTGAAGGGGATACCGTACTCGACATGGGGCAGAACATGGTGGGCCGCATGCATATGCGCCTGAATCTGCCTGCCGGCACGGCGATTACGCTGAAGCACGCGGAGGTGCTGGACAGCCGTGGAAATTTTTACACGGGCAATCTCCGCAAGGCCAAGCAATCCGTAACGTATATCTGCAGAGGCGGCGGTGAGGAAACGTATGAGCCTCATTTCTCCTTCCAGGGCTTCCGTTATGTGAAGGTCGAGGGCTGGCCGGATGCCGAGCCGCTGAATCCGGACCGTTTTACAGGCCGTGTCATGCACACGGATATGCCGCAGACAGGGCGGTTCGAGTGCTCGCATGAGCTGTTGAACCAGCTGCAGCATAACATCGAGTGGGGCCAGCGCGGCAACTTCCTGGACATTCCGACCGATTGCCCGCAGCGTGATGAGCGGCTGGGGTGGACCGGGGATGCTCAGGTGTTTGTCCGGACAGCTGCTTTTAATTTCGGCGTGGCACCGTTTTTCTCCAAGTGGCTCCATGACCTGAAGGCCGACCAGCGGGAGGATGGCGGCGTGCCGCATGTCATACCGCAGGTTCTCGACGATAATGCCTACTCGTCCGCGGCTTGGGGAGATGCCGCCGTCATTTGTCCGTGGACGATCTATCTTTGCTATGGCGACAAGCGGATTCTGGAGGAGCAATATGACAGCATGAAGGCATGGGTCGACCATATCCGCGCCCAAGGGGACAACGAATATTTGTGGAATACCGGGTTTCATTTTGGCGACTGGCTGGCGCTTGACGCGAAGGAAGGCAGCTACGTCGGGGCGACGCCAAGGGATTTGATCGCCACCTGCTTCTATGCATATTCGACCTCCTTGTTCGTAAAGACCGCCGAAGTTCTCGGGCGTACCGAGGATGCCGCCGCTTACCGCCAGCTGTACGAAAAGGTGGCCGAAGCGTTCCTGAACGAGTTCGTCACGCCGGGCGGAAGGCTGGCCGCGCATACGCAGACCGCCATGATTCTTCCGCTGATGTTCGGGCTGGTGGAAGGGGAGGTTCAGCGCCGGATGGCCGCTACGCTGGCGGAGTATGTCAAGGAACAGAACCACCATTTGACCACCGGATTCGTCGGTACGCCATACCTATGCCATGTGCTAACGGAGAACGGCTACCACGACCTGGCCGTGAAGCTGGCGATGCAGGAGGATTATCCGTCCTGGCTGTATTCGGTCAAGCAGGGAGCGACCACAATCTGGGAACATTGGGACGGTATCAAGCCGGACGGCTCGTTCTGGAGCGATGACATGAACTCGTATAACCACTACGCCTTCGGCGCCATCGGCGACTGGCTGTACCGGGCCGTGGCGGGGCTGGATTTGAATGAAGCTGAAGGACCGGGGTACAAGCGGATCCGGCTTCGTCCGCGGACGGACTCGGCGCTGTCTTATGCCAAAGCTGCGCTGGATTCGATGTACGGCACGATCCGGAGCGAATGGAGCTTGGCGAACAAGGACGGGGACGGGGACAGCCCGCTGGCCTCCTACGAATTCGAAATTCCGCCGAACACGACCGCTGAGACCGAACTGCCGGGCGCGTCGATCGCTTCAACGCAGGTCAATGGGCAGCCGGCGGATCAGGCATCGGGCGTGTTGAGCGCCAGGGAAGACGACGCTGGAACGTTGAAGCTGGAGCTGGGATCCGGCGTATACCGGGTGACCGTCCAGCAGCCGAGCCCAGCATTGTCCGGGGCGTGAGGCTAGGGCATGGATGGGGTGATCTATAGCATTAAGCTTGGAACAACCGGATTGGTTCGTTTATGCCCTTGCTTCCTGTTCCTACCCGTACGTTAGGATGCTCGTTGTAAAAGAAAGCAAGCCTCGCCGACAGGGTCGGCGGGGCTTTTTTTAGATATAGGGGATTACAGTTTCGGAGACAATGACTTCCTTATGTCGCGTAAGAAAAACTTCCGTTGAAAGGGGCATGGCTGCTTAGAATGTGCATCGATAGACTTTTTACGCCTGCGGCACCGGCTCTCTCGCCAGCACGCGGCTCGTGCCAAAGATAAGCAGGGATGCGGCGAAGCAGCAGGCAGAGAACAGGCCGACGGCCGCATACCCGCCCGATCCGGCGTACAGCAGGCCTGCAAGGGAGGCGCCGACTGTCGTGGCAGCGTTCATCGTCGCCGTAGCCGTGCTTGAAATCGTCCCCCGCAGCGACGGATTCAGGCTGTTCAGGACGCCCATGATCATCGGGAAAAGAATGCCCAGGATGAAAAAGATGGCGAAGTACATGATCGATGCGGCCATGAAAGACGGCAGGTGCGGGAGCGCGGCATAGCCGATCATCAGGAGCGGCACCGAGGTGGCTACAATCCTGGACGACGTCCACAAGTTGTTGACATATCCGCTGACGAGACTACCGGCCAAATTGCCTACACCGAGGAAAATCATGATCGTCCCGATCTGGTCAACCGGAAGGTGAAAGCGTTCCGCGGACCATTTGCCCAAAAACGCAAACGCGGCATTGCTGCCCAGATGGATCAGGAAATAAGCCAGGAAGGCGCCTCTCGCCCTGCCGCTTCCGAGAAGCGGCGCGTATCTGTGCCAGAAGGCCTGCCGCGATGGAACGGCATTCGGTTGCGGCTTCATGGAAGGCAGGATGAAGAAGGCCGTTCCGGCAAGCAGCAGGGACAGAGCTCCAATCGCGAAAAAGGGGAGGGACCAGCGTTCTGCCGCCAGCCAGCTGCCGATCGGAACCCCGAACGCTTGGGATACCGCGAGCCCCGCATAGGCAAGCCCCATCGCCTTGCCCTTTTTCTCTGCGGGCAGCAGCGTTTGGATGGACGCCCACACCTGCGGTGCGGCAAAAGCTGCGCTGATCCCGGCGAGCAGCCGGAATAGGCACATCATCCAGAAATCTGCGGCGATTCCGCACAGCGCGGTGGACACCGCAAAGCCCAGCAGTCCGAGCAGCATGACTTTTTTTCGGTCCAACCCGTCCGAGAGCGGGCCGGCAATCAAGGCGAAGACCGCGGCGCCAAGCGTGTAGGAGCCCATCATCCAGCCGGACATTCCCGTGGGGACGCCGTACAGGTCCTGAAGCGTCGGAATCATCGGGGAGATGAGGAAGGTATCCGTCCCGATCATAAACATGATCAGAAAAAACAAGGCGGTTAATTTCATATTTACTACTCCTTTCCTCCTCCGTGGTTGCGGAGAGATGGTTCTTGCTGCCATTGTATTGCTTAATAGTGACAATTATTGTCATGAACTTTGAGAGTACAAAAAATATACGGATAGCACGAGAAACCCCGCCATAACCGTAAGTGTTTCGGTATGCCCACCTAGTGAATGGGTTGCTTTAATTCGTGCGGTATAGAAAGGAACAGGGGGCATGCCGGCATGCCCCCTGTTTTGAAAGACACCGCCCACGGATCACGACAAACTGACCCATTGATCCTTGCGGTACTGTTTGGCGATATAAATGATTTGGCCGATGTGGTATGCGTTATGGTACAGGCTTTTTTCAATGGCCTCGATGACGGTGAGTGACCGGCCCTTGATCGTGATTTCCGTCAGCAGCTGCTCCTCCCGGAGCGCGGCGATTTGTCCCAGGAACAGGCTCCAGCCATGTTCCCAGCGATCCAGCAGGGCTGCGCGGTCGAGCTCTTCATGAATGAACTCCGCATTGCGGTTTCGGTCCGGTTTCTCTCCGTCGGTGGTAAACGGATCAGTCCATCGGGAAATCATATTCCCGCTCATGTGCTTGACGATCACGGTGATGCTGTTGGAACCGGGTTCCGGGGCCCAAGCAAGGGCAGAATCCTCGAGCTGCCCGATGGCAGCTTCGGCCGTGCGTTTCATTTCTTCCAGTCGGGTTTTGACCGCGCTTTGATATGTTGTGAACAGTGTTGATGTCATAGGTTGTGCCTCCTTTGGAATATCGGTCTGAAAAACAAAAATCTCATCCATGCCTTCTCCACAGCGGTTTCATGACCGTGCTGTGTTTTTAGCATAATGAGATTTTGAGTATAAATCCAATATATATATCAAACAGTATCATCAATATAATTGATGATTTATGATCCGACCTGGGACAGAGGAGGAGCGATCATGGCCATAAAGTTAGCCGCCGGCGCCAGAGGCTCTTCGCCAATCCGGGTGTACAGCCGGATCGGGTCCTTGATGCGCATCCCGGGAACACGCACCTCCGCAAGCTCACCGGATTTGAGCTCCCGGGCTACCGCAAGGGAGGGCACAAAAGAAACGCCGTATCCCGATTTGACGGCTTCAATCGTTTCATGCATCCCTTCAATGCAGATCCCGGTCCGAGGCTTCGGCACTTCGTAGGCGTCGCAGAGGGAGAAGAGCTTCCTGCGGGTATAGCTGCCTTCTTCCCGGAGGATAAAGGCGGTTGCCATCAGCTCCTGGAGCGTAGTGGCGGCACCCGCTAAGGGGTGGTCCCGGTGGGCGATGAAGATCAGCTCGTCTTCCAGGAGCGTGATGTATTCCAAACCGGAATCCTTCGGACCCTCGCCGCAGATGAGCGCGATGTCCACCGAGTGGTCGAGCAGCCGCTCCATTGCGATACGGGAGCTGCCCCGGGTCAACTGGACGTGCACTTTCGGATACTGCTGCTTGAAGCGGACGATCCAGGCGGGAAGCACCGTCCGGCCGGGCAGATCTGTGGAGCAGATCCGGAGGCTGCCTTCGAGCCCGATTTTGAGTGCGTTCATCTCCCGCTCCATCTCGTATTCCAGCGAAAACAGCTGCCGTGCCCGGGCGGCCAGCCGCTCGCCGGCTGGCGTCAATTGGATGGAGCGCCCCTTGGAGGCAACCAGCTTCATTCCGAGCTCCTGCTCCAGATTCCGCAGCTGGGCAGTGGCTGCGGGCTGGCTGAGCAGCAGGTTGCCGGCGGCCCGGGTCACGCTTCCCGTACTGGCCACCTCCGCGAATACGCGCAACGCGTGCAGATTCATCCTTTTCCCACCTTTGTCATTGGATTGTATTCAAATCGTTTTATATTTGTAGTTGCATACCTGACTGTGACCTAATCATCGATTTTTTCAATGCGTCGAGATGTTGCATTCATCAGATCGATGAATTGCTATTATTGTACTTTGCAGAATGCTAGCCGTAAAGGTAGCATGAGAAGAGGCTCTTGCATATGCATTAATGAATTTATGAAAAAAAGGCCTCCGATATGGTCGGAAGCCTTCAAACATTTACGTCACACTCTTTGCCGCTGATCAACCGCGGGCATCCAAATCCCATTTCAGGATCAGTCCGGCATGGGTCAAGCCGCCGCCGAATCCGTACAGCAGCAGCGTGTCTCCGTTCTGCAGCTTGCCTTCGTCCAGACCGAGCTGAAGCGCCAATGGAATCGACACTGAAGACGTGTTGCCGTAATACTCCATGCTGGTCAGAGTCTTCTCCACGGGGATGCCGGCTTTTTCGCAGATAGATTCAACCATGCGGAAATTGGCGCTGTGCGGAACAAACCAATTCACGTCCCCGGCCGTCATTCCCGCCTGCTCCAGCAAAGTCTCTACGCCCTGAGGCACGGTTCGCGTCGCCCATTTGTAGACTTCCCGTCCGTTTTGGACCATTTTCTCGCTCGTTAGCAGCTCCTCACCATTCATCGTTTTGGAAAGGTTTGTGCGATAGACGTGGATGCCGCCTTCGCCATTCGTGCCCAGATGGGCCGTGATAAAGCTTGGACGCTGCTCGTCCTTCTCGACCAGAACGGCCGCGGCTCCATCGCCGAACAGGATGCAGGTCGACCGGTCCGTATAATCTGTTACGCGGGACAGCGTCTCGGCCGCGACTACCAGGACCTTCCGGTGCAGACCGGATGTAATCAGGCCGTTGGCCATATGCATCGCATAGGTGAAGCCAGCGCAGGTGGCGTTCAGGTCAAATGCCGCAGTGCTGGGGATGTGAAAGTACCCTTGAATTTGGCAGGCCACGCTCGGAAAAGCGTAATCCGGCGTCGTCGTCGACACGATGATGCAGTCCACGTCGGTCAAGTCCTGACCGTAACGGCTGACCAAGTCTTCCACGGCCTTATATGCCATTGTGGAGGAGTATTCGTTCTCACCGGCAATCCGCCGCTCCCGCATACCGGTCCGCTGGACGATCCACTCGTCGCTCGTATCCACCATTTGCTCCAAATCCGCGTTCGTCAATTTTTTTTCCGGAACATAGCTGCCAATAGCCGTAATGCGGGCTGTCGAAACCGTAAGGTTCATGATCAATCGCTCCTTTTTTTAAAAAAATGAGTTCTTTAGGGTGAAGGGATGGGTGCATATTAGGAAATATAAAAACTAAGGTCAATTTTTTGATATCAAGTATTAGTATCTGGTACTAATTATAGACGTGAATTGGAGAGAGGTCAATAGGTGAGTGTGTGTTGTCATAATTAGTGATAATTTTTTCATAATTGATGAGAAATATTTTCACAATTAATGAGAAAATGCATGAATATACATAAATTTGTATGCGAAAGTAGTCAAAAAAACCGCCATTAGGCGGTCCTCCTTAATCAATTCAGCTTTATTAAGCGTTCGACAAATTCAATTTCATCATAGGGTATCCATAACGGACCTTCGCCAGTGCGCACTTTTGCCCGATCCGGATCCCCTGATAATTGGGCCTTACCTTCTATTACTTCACCTGTCTTTAATTTAATTCTAACTTTTTGAGCATAGGCAGCGGCAATTCTTAATTCTTCTATCAACTTTGGTCACCTCTAAACAAATAATTTCGACTATAGTATTTCGTGTTCCTTCGTTGCGTATATATTAATTTGCCGAGTAGTAGATTGAATACCTTTATGTCAAAAAAAAGAAGCCATACGGCTTCTTTTTTATTAATATTAGTTTGCTCGCCCTAAATAGCCCTTTTGCTTTGCACTTGAGATGATACTAATTATTTTTTGAAGATCATCGCTTGCAATAAGTCTATCCCTATTAATTTTTGTTTGTTCTCTTAACTTTTCGATTTCTTGTTGTTGCTGCTCAATTTTTTCTTCTAATTCATTGATATAGTCCGAGATTTCTTTAATTAAGTTATTGCTTGGTAATTCTTGTGTAATTGGTTCATTAGTTATTAATGTAGAATTTTCTTTCCCTTGGGGAATCATTTTCGGGTTGAGCTCCCTTATTGAGTTTTCATATTTCTTTTTAAGAGTGCTATTCCAACGAAAGCTGCATGCCGCTATTGTTCGACCTAATTCTACTGCGGCCACCTGAAAAGCATGGGTTTGTGTTCCTCCGTTTTTCATACAAGTTAAAACTAAATCTGTTAAAAGTTTATCGTCATCCACTGACCAGGTATTTTTTCTCTCCATTGTTATCACCTCAATACATAGTGTTGACAATAATGAATGGAAATAAACTTAGGTAAATACAGAAAATTCATTCTTGTTTTTACATTAGGCTTTGTAATTTTTCATTTTTCCTCATCCGACTAATCCCTCCTGTCCGTTAAATACGTAGATCGTAGTTCCGTTCAACATAGCAGTGTAAGAATAGATAGGGAAAGCAATGACTTCATAACCTATTTATGTAGATTCATCTCGTCAAAATTGTTATGGGCTCTTTATTAGAGTCAAGTCTTTATTTCAGAAAAGAGGTATCATATAAATTTTACTCCTCAAATAGTAATATGTTTGTAATACTTATGATACAAATCAAACCATTCATGATATATTTATCCTATGAAAATATTACTAGTCGGAGGCAAAAAAATGGAAATAGCATCACTAAGGCGTGAGCGTTTTACACCAGATATTATAACTGATGGGTCAACAACTGAGCGTCCAAACGACTCGAGAAAAGAATTTTCAAGGGATTATGCACGTTTGATTCATGCTCCTGCTTTCAGAAGGCTCCAAGGAAAGTCACAAGTGTTTGGGGCTGGAAGTGGTGATTATTTTAGAACTAGATTAACGCATTCTTTGGAAGTTGCACAAATAGCTCAACACGCTGCAACTGTTTTAGCTCAGAATGATGAATTTACTGAGGCTGGAGCTAAAAATGCTGGGTTTGTAATTGATCCGGAAGTCGTGGAATGTGCCGCCCTAGCGCATGATTTAGGTCATCCGCCCTTTGGACATAAGGGGGAAGAAGTACTTAATGATGCTTTAGTTGGGTACGCTGAGGATAAAGCAACATCCTTACATTTTGAAGGAAATGCACAGAATTTTCGTATTTTGATGTTTTTAGAAAAAAGGAAGAAACAGGATGGATTGAACTTATCTTCAGCCGTTTTATTGGGAATTAACAAATATCCATTTCTAGGGAGTAAAGAAAGACCTAAAGGGATGTATCCAATGGAATGGGAATATATTGAAATTCTTAGAAAAAAATGGGAAATGCCTTCTGAAAAGAAAACCCTGGAAGCACAGTTGATGGATTTATGTGATGATATTGCATACTCAACACATGATATTGAGGATGGAATAAAGTCGAAAAAAATTGATCTAACAAACATTCGAGGTCCTGAACTTTATTCTGATAAAGTGATCAGTGAAATTTCTAAGCAATATCCTGAGGGACACTATATATGGGAGGGGAGAAGTGTTCAAGAAAGGGTAGAGGAGGTTATAATCCGTTACATTGATAGGTGGAAAAAAATCCTAGCAGAATATAATTATGATGAATCTCGAGCTCGTCGAGAGTTGAAAGCGGAAACCGTTAATTTTTTTGTTAGCAATATTGGCGTGATTGATCATGAGGATTGGAAGAAAGTTACATTCGTTAATAAAAGTAATAACACTGAAAATAATGAAATTTGGCGAGAGGTTCTCATATTAAAAAAATTAGCCTGGGTAACCATGATTAATGACCTGAGAGTACAGCGTTTGCAAAAACGGAGTGAAAAAATTATCCGAGGTCTCTGGGATTCATTTATAAATGATCGAGACGGAAAGATTATACCAAGAGATTGGATGATAAAATTATCTGAAAACCCTGGGTGGGATTGGGAACGTTTTATAGCAGATTATATTTCGGGAATGACTGATTCATTTGCCGAAAAGATTTATGGGGAATTGTTTAGCTTAAACACCAGGTCAATTTATGATCTTGATTAATAGCCAATTGTAGATATCCTATGTTATTGATTCGTAATCATATTCGTTTTGATCCCACACTTACTGAATGAAAAAGTAAACGTGCCATTTTAGAGAATCCATGACTCACTATATAAACTACTTGCTATAGAATTATGTTTAGAAGGCTCAACTGTTTATAGCAGTGAGCCTTTTAGCCTTTCTAGGAATAATATAGAGAGTTATATATTGAAGTTCTAAACTCTAGGGATACGAAATCAAGGAGGACATTATGTTCGAAATCACAGGCAATGATATATCTCAGCTTAGTGACTCAGATCTTAGATCACTTATAGGGCTCCTTTGTGAAGCGGAATTACGTGCTTTAGGTTTACACACTTCAGGTGTTACTTGGGGAGGACATCAAAATGCAAAAGACGGAGGGATAGACGTACGAGTTTCAGTAGGTACAATTCTTCATACAGATAGCTTTATTCCAAGGTCTGTTACTGGTTTCCAGGTAAAAAAGCCCGATATGCCAAGAAAAGCAATTATAGATGAAATGCGACCGAATGATGATCTTAGACAGGTCATTAAAGAGTTAGCGGATATCAATGGAGCTTATATAATAGTAAGTAGTCAAGGTTCTACTTCCGATTCATCTCTGCATAACAGAAAGAGGGCTATGCAGGAGGCAATAATGGATTACCATAACGCTTCAAATCTTAAAGTGGATTTTTATGACCGAGAAAGAATTGCCAGTTGGGTAAGGTCTCATCCATTCCTAATACTTTGGATAAGAGACAAGATAGGACAACCAATAAGTGGATGGAAGACTTATAATAATTGGGCAAATTGTCCTGGCGGCATTGAGGAGGAGTACATTTTAGATGATCAAGCTCGACTTCATAATTATACATCGGAAAATTTTAATTCAGAAGGTATGGATCTAATTCAAGGAATCAATGAACTCAGGAAAATTTTATGTCGTCCAAGATCCTCTGTACGTTTGGTGGGCTTATCGGGAGTAGGAAAAACGCGATTAATTCAGTCTTTGTTTGATGAACGGATTGGGGATATCCCTCTTAGTCAATCGAATGTTTTTTATTCAGACCTGAGTGATAGTCCATTTCCAGATCCAAGGAATTTTGCTGAAAGACTAATTGCACTTCAAAGACCTTTTATTCTAGTGATTGATAATTGCCCTCCTGAGTTGCATAGAAGGTTGAATTCAATTTGCTTAGCATCCAATAGCCTACTCAGTTTAATAACTATAGAATACGATGTCAAAGATGATCAGCCTGAAGAAACTGAGGTATTCCGTTTAGAGCCTTCGTCTAATGAGTTGATTGTAAAATTAATTAAAGCAAGATTTGAACATATTGGTAATGTTGATGCGATGACGATTGCTGAAATCTCAGGAGGAAACGCCCGGATAGCTATCGCTCTTGCCAGGACGATTGAAAAAGGAGAGGATATTTCAGGACTACGAGATATTGAGCTGTTTAATAGATTATTCCAACAAAGAAATAGTGCTAGTGATAGCTTGCTAAAGGCAGCTGAAGTTTGCTCTCTCGTATATTCATTTGATGGTAGAGTATCTGAAATTGACGATAATGAATTAACGGTTCTAGGATCACTTATAAACATGAACGTCCTTGAACTATATAAAAATGTGGCTGAGTTAAAGAGAAGAGACTTAATTCAACAAAGGAATTATTGGAGAGCATTGCTTCCTCATGCTATTGCAAACAGACTTGCAGAAAGAGCATTAGAAAATATCCCATTAAGTATAATTAATAATACATTTGTTAATGTAGGTTCTGAAAGACTCCTTAAATCATTTTCTAAAAGACTAAGTTTCCTTCATAATTCCCTTCATGTTAAGGAAATCGCAGGCGAATGGTTATCAGATACTGGTTTGTTAAGTAATATTAAGAACTTAAATGAGCTAGGCATTAATTTACTTATAAATATTTCACCTATAGTTCCAGAGTTAATACTCTCCAAAATAGAGAAGATTGGACATCGCAAAGGCGATGATATATTCTTTTCGCGAGACAGCAATCCATATTACAGCCAGTTTACAACAATTCTTAGGTCAATTGCTTATGATACTAGCTTGTTCAATCGTTCAGCCAGATTATTATGTAGGTTTGCTTTGTCAGAGAAACCAGAGGAAAACAGCAATTCTATTAGAGATAAACTTAAATCATTATTTTATTTATATTTATCTGGAACCAAAGCTACTCCAGAGCAAAGGTTGGAAATAATAACAAGTTTATGTGAGTCAGATTCCAAAGAAGAAATGACATTAGGCATATCACTATTAAGCGCTACTCTGGAGACGTGGCATTTTAGAAACTACTATGGTTTTGAATTCGGTGCACGAAAAAGGGACTACGGTTATAAGCCGAAAAATAGTAACGAAGTAAAGTATTGGTATAAAACATTTATTGAATATACCGTAAGTTTGGCATTATCAACAAATGAGGTTGGAAATGAAGCGAGAGGTCTACTTGCGAGGAAATTTCGGGGTCTTTGGACTAACGCTGCTATGTATGAAGAACTTTCTATGGCAGCGAAGAAGATTAACCTAGTGACATTGTGGTCTGAAGGTTGGTTGGCAGCAAAAAGTACAAGGAGATTTGATTGTGAAAATATGGATACAGAAGTCGTCAGTAAATTAGACACTTTGGTAGATGAATTACAGGCACAAACATTATATGAACAAATAAAACTATTTGCTTTAACAGGATCAAATAATTATTTAGATATAATTGATATTGTTGAAGACGAAGAAGATGATATCAACAAGTCTTACAATAAACTTTCAAGACAAATTAGAGAACTGGGTCGTAAAGTATGTCAGGATATTGAAACGTTAGACTTGATTTTACCCGAAATGCTAACTTCGGATAATACAAAGTTATTTGAAGTTGGGCAAGGAATTGCCGATCAGTGTAACAAGCCAAGAGAAATGTGGAACAAGTTTCTAACTTCATTAAATTCAATTGATAAAGAATTAAGGCACTATCAATTACTTAGGGGATTTTTAAATGTTTTATCTAAATCTGATCCTCATTTATGTGAAGAAATTTTGAATGAAGCTCTAAATAATGATTTATTATCTATTGTTTTTCCAATTATTCAAACAAGCGTAGATATTCATTACAATGGAGTTCAGCGAATTAAAAAATCTTTAAAATTAGGTCATGCCCCAATATGGTTATATGGCAATTTAGCCTATGGCAGATCTTTATACCATATATCTGATTTTGATTTTTGTGAATTTGTAAAGTTAGTAGCTTCAGTCCAAGGCGGGTTAAATGTGGCTATTGATATTTTCAGCATGAAAATTCATGGGCTAGACCACCAAGACATAAGCCAATCATTAATTCATTTAGGGCAGGATTTACTTTTGGAATTTCCATTTAATGATAATCGGCCAAATCAAGTTGACTATAAATTAAGTCGAATTTTCAAATACTGTTTTTCAAAAAAAAATGAAGCTGAAAAAGCCAAATTACTAGCAGTAAGAATATCAAGCGCGGTAAAAGAAAATTATGTTTATGTGAGTGATTATGATGATTTATTAGCATCGTTAGCGACAGCACACCCTGTAGTTTTTTTAGATGTCTTTCTTGGAGACAACGAATTATTAGATTATCGCCTTGAGAGAATTTTTTCTAACGACTTCGCTAATAAAAGCCCCATCTCTTTTATTGATGATGAAATAATTCTTAAATGGTGTGATAACAATCCTAAAGTTCGTTATCCATTAGTATCATCGGTAATTAAGCCCTTTATAGAAGTTGAAAATAAATTTGAATGGACTAGATTGGCTAAAGTATTACTTACTAAAGTACCTGACCCATTACCTATTCTAAATCATTTAAAGTCATCACTTAGACCAACTTCATGGAGTGGTTCTCGGGCAGAAATGATGTATAAACGTCTGGGACTGATAACTAGCTTTAAGAAACATGAAATCCAAGTTGTATCAGAATGGGCTATTGTTGAAGAGAGAGCATTTATGGAGGAGATCCGTTCGGAAAAGGAATGGGAATTAAATCATGACAAAGAGAGTAATGAAAGATTTGAATGGTAATTATATTATTTACAATTATAGCCCAATATAATGAAGGTATTGACCGTGGTGATGATATTTCTAAAACAACTTAGGAATATCGCCTGGTTTCAATATTTTAATGCAAAAAGCGAGACATTTATCTGTATATATGATCCTCTAGGTAATTATTGGCCTTTCAAGATATTAACTTAGTAATTATATAATATATATGTTAAGACCACCATATGGGCGGTCTTTTTTTTTATCAATGTCTATATACTTTTGGTGAAACGTGATGAAATTTAAAAAAGTATGTGACCCTGACTTCCCCGATTCATTTTCATTCGGCAATGTTGGATGAGATTCCAGTGGCAGTATTTTGATGCATGCACATTTAAATATGTATTCTAAACGAAAAACTTTTTGAAAACAGGTTGCGTAGATGCCCTGACTTAGTCCAGTTTCTCATTTTTACCTCGGCGCGGATCAGAAACTCCAATAAATCAAGCTATTATCCTCCCCTGAAACAATTATTATTCGACTCGTTTAATAAAAGGGAACTTACGGGATTCGTCATGGTCATTAGCACTTTTCGTAAAGAGATTAAACTGAGCATAGATCAGAATGAGTGGGAATGGATCTGAAGTGGCGATATCATCGCCGCCAGTAATTAAAGCAAAAAGGCCTCCGGTTCGATCGGAGGTTCTTTTTTTATTCACAGAAATCCGCGGCATGGACGTCCTGACCTTTTTTACTTTTGTTTTAACTATAACGCAGCATAGATTATTGTATGACTTCAAAGATCTGATGAACTTGAAACATACCAAAAAGAATTCATAATTTTATTTTTTAAACAATGAGCGTACCTCTTTTTAGAGCATAACCCAATATAATCACGGAAATAATATATATAAGTATTATATGGGAGGCTAGAATATGTTTTTAATAAGACCCAATCCTTATAAAGATGAGAGCTTAACCGGTTATGTGGTTAGAACTAACTTCATGAATGGGTACCCGGATAAAAATTATCTTCTTAAGATGATTCATGGTAATTCGAGAGAATTCCAGAGAAATATATATCATGAGATGAGTATCGATCGCATCAGTAAACTGAGTGGGATAGGCCCAGAAACACTGTATCAAATGACGGATAACTCATTCAAAGAACGAATGGACGAAAGTACATTTAATAAATTGGTCTTAAGAAATTGCATCCAATTTTGTCCTATGTGCTTTAAATTGGATACCATTTACCATCAAAAAGTGTGGAATTTAAGCGTGATTAATGTTTGTCTTGAGCATAGGGTAAATCTAATTAAAACCTGTCCCATTTGTAGCAACTCCATTAGCCTGGTTTCCTATATAAAAGGAGAATGCTCTCACTGTAGAAATCCCTTTTTGAAGGAAGAAACAGAGAAACAATATGAGGAGTCAAGAAATTTTGCCAACCATCGAATGTTAGCTAATTTATTTATAGACTTTAAAACAATTGAATTATTCGGTAAAAGGTTGGAAATGGATCGTTTTATGACGTTAAGCCAGTATAGTTTATTTTTACTTCAAGGATCTAATGGCGTAATGAGAAATACCAGGCATAGTTCAGGGCTTGAGAGCCAGAAACAAAATTTGGGTCATTGGTTGTCCAAAGTCATAGATATGTATAAGGATTTCCCAACAAATTTCGTATCGGCACTGAACCGATTCGATCATATTGCAGATCCAACAAGAAAAACAATAGTTAAAACTAAATTTGAGAAGATGCTCCAGGATGATTTTTATCAAAACATACGATCTGAATTTGTTAACTACTGGGCTCAAAAACAGGCATATCGAAAGACAACAGCATTAAAATTAGGACAAGACATATCCTCCAAAAATATATCAAAGTTTAAGGCATCCATCGTTATGGGGCTAAATATAACAACTGTAAACCAAATGGTAAGGATTGGACTTCTGAATGAGGTATCTTATCAATATAAGAAATGGCTGATCATTGACGAGGTAAATGAGTTAATCAAAAGATGTCATGGAGAAATTTCATCTAAAAAGTTATTTGATCGAATATCAATACGTGAAGCCATTGAAATGAAAGGGAAAAATGGGATTACCGTTCTGGGATATATATTGTTAATTCTTAATCAGGTTCTAACTCCAATTTCTCCCATCGGGGCGACTTCCATCCTTGATGTTACATTAGACAAAAGTGAACTGGAAACAGTGCTGAGTTACTTTGGAAAATTGGGGGAGTCTCTGCAATCTCAAGACGATGTAAGTCACGGTATAGCTACAATTACTCGCGAGGGGGTGAATTACGAAGGAAAAACCTTTGTCAGTCCAAAATTGGCGGCAATGAAATGTTTTGATCATGCCGAGATTCACGGCGAATGGAGTATCCCAATTCAGTATAGCCTAACTGAGCCTAATCAAATTTTACTGTATCATATGCATGGTCTAGAGGCAGCAGTTGCAAAAGAAGATACTGATTAAAGTTAAAAAGCACCTCGCAGGTGCTTTTTTTATCAGAAAAATTCATCAAGAAATACTTTTACCTTCTTTAACTCACTTTTTTTAAATGACGATAACTCATCAATAATGATTTCAAGTAACTCATCTTTTTCGTTCACTTGGAGATTGTTGTGTGATGTGTAAGCAAACAATTCGATGATAGGAACATTTAAAGCATCAGCTATCTTTTGTAGATTCACTAATGTAATGTTTTTTTCCGCTCGTTCAACTCCACCGATATATGAAAAGTGAAAGCCGGCAATCTCTCCCAATTGTTCTTGAGATAATCCAGCTTGTTTCCTTAGATCCCTAACACGCCGTCCGACCTTTTTTAGTAATGCTGTTTCCATTGCTACACCTCTTCTTGTAAGTGTAAACAATGCCTCATCTCCAATACATGCCTGTTAACATATCATTTTTCATTTTTGATCTATATAAGTATCAAAATGAAAATGTTGGAAATAATTAATTATGAGGTGATCAATATGGATAAGAAAGAGCCAACAATTTTACAAGGTTTGGCCACTGTTTCTAGTTGTGGATTAGAGTTCAATGGAAGGATTTATTCGAATGCCAATATGATTAGACATCAGTGGTTTGAGTTGGCTGCAGTACAGGGGTCCTGGCAGATTCCGATTTTTTACAATCCTGAAAAACCAGAGGAATTAATGTTATTTGACTTTATGACGGCTGAAGTTGCAACTAGCATAGAGACCAAAGAATGTGTCTGTGAAGAAATAAAGGCTACTTACTTTGAGGCCATTAATTCTTTAAAGGAAAGGATATCGAAAATTCGAGCTAATGACCAAACGCTGTAATGGAGTTTGTTATAACCTCGAAAATTTGAAAATAGGAGAAGTAATGACACATACTTTCAAGACCTATACTTTAGAACAGGCAGTTGGTTCATTAATAGCAGCTTTTGACAAGATTGGATATAGTGATCCATTGGATGTTGCTTCAATCATCTTTGAATTTGAGGATTTTTTGAAACAATTGTCCACAGAAGAAGCTGTAAATATATACAACCAACGCTGGATGAATGGTGGTAACTAATAAAGTTATAAGTGGGGTGTCCAATAATCATGGATGAGCTTAGGGGTGTACACAATCTGCATAAGCAATTGCTTGAGGTTTATGAAAGATGCCAATCGTCACAAAACCATTATCAACAAGATTTAGAATATTACTATCGGCAACTCAACTTTTTCTGTACTGATACCCTTCAAAGAATTTTCGTACTGAACCAATTAATCAATATTTATGAAAAGAGAAGGGGTTCTCAAATACAATGGTGCTCCGATCTCTTCAAAAGCAATAATCCAAGTAAACCATCTACATAAGAATTTGGTGAGCTTGCATTTGGAAAGTATTAAAAAGCATAAAATTAATACATGTTAAGTGAGGTTCAAAATCATGGTATTTGAAATTACTGATGAAATGAAGAGAAAAATCGGGAAATGGGATTCATGTAACTCAAGAGATGTGTCCGGGGCTAAATTTGCATATACTTTTATTCCGTCGGGATTAGGATTAATCATAAAGGTTGAATGTGATGTCTGTAAAAGGGTGCTTGACCTTACAGAAGATTGGATGAACTGATAACTTTTAAAGTGAGTCCAATTTTAAAAAAAAGAAGCCGAGAGTATTTTCAATCGCTCAGGGCTTCTTTTTTTAGCAGCTGTTCATGTTAACAATATATCTAAATAAACTTGGAATTATGCAGGTATGTTAGTTGTTTTGCATAGATATCATCTCAGGGCTTTTATATACAAATGGATGAAGATTTCTTTGAAGGTATATTTTCTATAATCATGAGAAAGATGAATATTATAGATATTAAATTCGGAGGTAGTTTATGTTTTTTCAACCGGCAAGGAAAATAAAGCCGAAAACTAAGGGATACCGAGGAAAAGAGCCATTTCTAACCACGGGTAAAATGGTCCCGTGGGAAAGCTTCTTAGAAAGGGATTACATTAGGTTGGCGGATTTCGATTTCGGTATCGAAGAAATATATGCTCAGCCTGTACGTATCACTTATCTCTATAACGGAAAAATAAGAGAACATTTTCCTGACTTTAAGGTGATAAACAACGAACACCAGGTCGTCATAGTTGAAGTTAAACCAATGAAATTTGTAGATCGCGAAGATAACCAAATTAAATTTTTGGCAGGTCGAGCATATTGCGAAGAAAGAGGCTGGAAGTATATTCAGATGACAGAAGATGACATACGGCCAGGATTCTTACAGCAAAACCTTGCTCTGTTACGGAGCATTGGAACTCAAGATATCCCTGATTCGATTTTAGATACAGTTTTATCTCGACTTGGAAAAGTGAACCGCAGTACCATATCCGAGTTGCGAGCTCATTGTTCGGATTTGTCCGAAGAGGAATATTATGGTTCCATCTACCAGCTGATATATTTTCAAGAGATTGATTGTGAGCTGATTCTACAGCCTGTTAGCCAGGATTCAATAATTCAGTATAAGGAGTGAGTATTCGATGTTTGCCACCTTACAATACGGCACTCGTTTTCGAATTGGAGACCAAGAATATGAAATTCGAAAGTTAAAGGAAGATGATGAATTCGAGGTTTATAACATGTCCTATGACACAATAGAATTGATTAGTCTTGAAGAGATAAAAATAGCTGTGAACGAGACAAAGACATCAAAAAGATTGATTTTCCACCAAGATAGTGATGATCCTCTAAAAATAACGGCTAAATGGGATTTGGATTTGTATACTTCTGAGGAAAAAAGCGAAAAGGATAAAAGATTCGAGATAATCAAGCCTTATATTTCGGGTTCGATAAAAAATGTAAAGAATTACATTGAAAATCTTCCCACTGAACTGCTTCCCAAATCAACAACTAAGCTTTCCTTAGCCACATTTTATCGTTGGATAAAGATGTATCGTAAACATGGAAATAAAATGTGCTTGACACCTCTTTCTACAGGCCCCAAAGATAGACGAATCTCAGAGGAAGTAATAGACAGACTTAGGGAATTTATAAAAGAGACAGATAAAAAAGCTGAAGCACAGACCATTAGGAACAAGTGGCTTCTCTATATAGATAGAGTGAAAAATGATAATCTGTTTCGTGATGAAAAAGGAAAAATTCCTTTGATGTCAGAATCCACTTTTCGAAGAATTTACAGGGAGATGCATAACCCGCGATCCAGAAATGTTCATATTATGGGGATCGCCCAAGCAGATCTAGCTGAAAATGGTGTTCGCGGAGCCATTAATCCCGACAGACCCCTTGAGTATGTCGAGCTTGACTGGACACCATTAGATTTCATAACCGTAAACTTCGGAACAGGAGAGACGTTCAGACCAGTTATATTGTATGCAGTTGATAAATATTCAGACGAACCGCTGGCCTTCAGACCTATCTTTAAAGAACAGCCTAATGCCGGCGATTTGAAACAGCTTCTGCTACAAATCATGCTCCCCAAGACAGGTATTAAAGAATTGTATCCATATGTTCAAAGTGAATGGTCAGGGTTTGGTGTACCAGAGAATATTATTCTGGACAATGCTTCAGTCAATGATTGTGAAGAATTAGCTGAAGTCTGCGGGGAGATCGGGATCGGACTCATTTACAACGAAAAGGGTTCTGGTCATCAAAAAGGCACTGTCGAGAATGGGTTAGGTAGTATGAACAAAACTTTCCATAGTTTACCTGGTACAACGTTTTCAAATCCTGAGGAACGTGGACAATACGATTCAAGCAAAAAGGCATGTGTAGATATGAATGGATTGTATCATATGCTCCATGTCTATTTTATTGATTTAGTTGCAAATAAATACAACAGAGGGGTGGGGGGGAAACCTGAAGAACTTTGGCATGAAGGATTGAGAAATGCTAAGGTTCAAAGACGTTTACCCCATCGAAGAGAAAATCTTGAGCTCTTGTTTGCAACCCAAACCGCCTACCGAGTTCTTGGTCGAAAGGGAATCGAGTTCAAAGGGGAGTTCTTTTATAGTGAAGAAGTAAATCAATTGCGTCTCAGAATCGAACGTGAAGGTAGAGATAGAAAAGTACGTATAAGGTATGGAAGTGACGTACGGAATATCTACGTATACGATGAATTTAACGACGAATATCTAAGGGCTAAATTAAAGCAAAGCTCGAGATTAAATAGATACAAGATAGATCAGAGATACCCGGTTCACGTTGAACACCTAGCGCATCTTTGCAATAAAAATAATAGTGAGGCTAACAATTTCCTGAAAGAGCAGGAGAATGTTACACATGGTCTCAAAGTACTTGAGTTGTTAGCCAGTGAAGGCAAGAAGGAGTACTCCCGAACAAAACGTCAAAGGAGAATGGAGGAAGCTCAAAAGACATCATTGGTGAGCGCTATAACTGGGTCTCGGGATACGAGTGCCAGAGTCCCTGATGATCCGAACATCATTATTGTCGAATCGGACCCTCAAACAGATAGCTCTGAATCAACAAAAGAAGCTTTTGACAGCAACCAATTGGATGCTGCTGAGATGTCGTCTGTTATTACATCTGACGAAGTAGACCTTAAAAAAATTAACGCTAATTGGAGTACAGGAAGAAAGGAAAGATAATGGAAAAGTTTAAGAGGTTGAACGGGATCCGCCCCGATAGAGAAGAGATGAAACGCCGAAAGGAGCATGTGAAAAGTATCATTATCCACCATCCCAAATATAATGAGATTCTCGAACAACTTGAAGACATGTTGTATATGAGCGATGGGACAGTGTCTCCGGATCAACTCTTCATTTATGGGACAACTGGGGTAGGTAAAAGCACAGTAACCAAAGAGTTTACCAATCGTCATCCCTCAATTATAGTATCTGATTCTCATCGGACATATAAACATATTCCTGTTCTCCATGTCCGCGTACCCCCGAAAGCAACTAGAAAAGCGCTAGCATCCAAGATACTACATCAGATGGGTGACCCAATGTTTAATAAAGGGACAGAAGTCGAATTAACAGGTCGAATCCACCACTTCATAAGTGAACTTAAAATGAAGATGATTATATTGGATGAATTTCAACACTTAATAGATACGGACACAGATCACGTACTGGCGACAGCTGCGAACTGGGTAAAGACTTTTTCTGAAGAAAGCGCCATTCCCATTGTGTTATGTGGGATGCCCAATTCATTGAATATTTTTGTGAAAGAAGAACAGCTCGACCGGAGATATGCTTACAAAGAGCAGATGGAGGCCTTTAATTACGCGGAAGCAGATGAAATAATCACTTTCCGAGCTTTCATCAATAAGGTTGAAGAGGAGCTGCCGTTTGCAGATGCTTCAAACCTTGCTGATCGAAAAATGGCGGATAAACTGTATTATATCTCTTTAGGAGTTCCCTTTTACATCATGAAATTGCTTGAGTTCGGTACCGAAGTTGCTCTAAAGGCCGGTGAAGACAAGATTACGGAAATGCATTTACAAATCGCATTAAGAAAGATAAAACAGGTATCTCGTCCATTCAGAGTAAATCCATTCAATATGGCAGGTTTCAATTTGGAGAAGGAGTTAAAAAAAGAGCATGCAGAAGAAAACAGGTTTAAGGCAAATCTTCTTGGTGATAAACAACGAACTCGGAAAAAGGCAAAGGGTAAATTGTTAAGTTTTTGACCTGTTCCTTAACCAGTACTTGAAATGGAATACCATTAGTATTTTGGGGGATGGCGGAGAAAAAGGTACATAACACATACATTGATTATCCGCTTCCCCTCGATTGTTGTTGTTAAAATCCATTACCTAGAAATTAGTAATTGAAGCTTTCCAAGTTTTTTGAAGTTCAGAAATTTCTTATTTGAATCACATTTATTTGTAGGTTCTAAAGACACCCCTCTTTCGCTCTGTTAGGCGTTTTTCTTTGTATTTAGATATTTCAATTAGAAACGCTTGCTGAAGATCTTCTTTTTCGAACTGATATTGAAATAGCCCAATCTTAAAAGGATCTTTCCTACAAGGTTTTAACACGCCGGCCATTACTTTTTCAGCTATTTTGGCAAAGGAAGGATGGTAATGGCTATACAATGGCCCGGTTGCCGAATCAAATCCAACACCTGTAGTCGCACTCTTCTCTACAAGGTTGTCTTCAAAAGATAATAATAATTGATCAATACTGTTTCTATCAAAACGGTGCCATTTATGACCATCAAGAGTTGGACCTCTAACTATTTTAATTAATCCTTTATCAAGTAAATCAAAGACATGACGTGATTGTATTTTAGAAAATCCCAGTCGATCACAAACTTCTTTAGTTGAAAGACTTTCCTCTTGAAGTCTTATTAAAGATTCTATGCTATCTTCTGTAACGACTATGAACTCTACTTTATTTTGATAAATAATGGTTCCTTCAAGAAAACCATTATGAATAAACTTTTTAATATTCTCACGTCGAAAGCCAAACTTGTTAATTACTTCGGTAGCCGATAAGTATTGCTTATTTATACTCGTATTTAATAGAACACCTGGATTATACCTAGAAAGTAAATGAGGGTACTTTTCTGAAAGAAAATTCAATAGAGCTTCCTTAATAAAGTTATATTCTGGAGCTGTAAACTCATCTTTAAGCTTCTTAACGAACTCGCCAAACAACATTCGCCGTCCGCGTATTTTTTCATTAGATTTTAAAACATCTTTCAAGGGATTATGGTATTTTTGTTTAGATATAATATCTTCTAGAAAGTAGTTGAAGGAATTTGGCCAATCGCTAAAAACGACTATTGAACGTAATAGAAGATCATGAGTTAATGCATTGGATTCTTGTTCTACAAAACTTGGTCTTACGAACGACTTCTCATTTGGTGATACCCAAGCAATAAGTGAAAGAACAAATCCTATATTAGCAAGACTAAGATTTTTGAAATCCGAACATAGATTAGAACAATAATCAGAAATGATCCCAAGCTTAAAGTGAATAAGATTACTTACTGAACTATCTATCTCAGTCATACTATTTGGAGTGCTAAAAGCCATTTCCGCCCAAGTTGCTAAGCATTTGCTACATCCATCTAAGAGTTGGTCATTTAATTGGAAATTACTCTGACAAGCGGTACAACGGTCAATTAACATACTATTATGGAGTGGGCACGTCGTAATAGGCATTAGAAACCAAGAATTCCTAAGATAAGGTCTAGAGCTCATACAATGTGGACAAATTTTTATGTAATTTTTATTAATTAAAAAAAACGGGAATCTTATATCATTTAATTCGAAATCAAATGTTACTGGTGAAGGGCCGGGGTGATGAATTAAAAAATTGCTCTTACCTATTACATCAGATCCAAGAAAAGTAGGGTTACATAAACGAACAGTATCATCCGCTGAAAGAGAGTTCAATCTAAATCGTTTTTGTTTTGTTACCATTCTTGACCGTATTCCGAGTTTCTCAAAAACATGAGTCGTTCCACAACGATTATCCTTGGATAGTCTAATGATGTAACTGAAAAAAGCTTCATCATTTTTTGGATAAGGTACACTTAGAAATAACACTTACTTTCCGCTCCATTTCAAAATATTTATTGATTCCACTAAGAACATATTATTCTGGGCATTTACACAAGCATAATGATCTTTGGCGAACCGATGTTTAGCTGCACAGAGATATACGATTAAATAAAAGTGAAATAGCCATCTTTCCATGATAACAGTGGACCAGTGTATTGTGAATTCATTTTTGCCAGATTTTTAATATGACATACATATGAAAGCAACGACAGATCCGTTGCTAAAGAGATAAAAGTTTATAGTGAAGAGGTAAATATAATATGATATTTGAAATCTACGAGGAAATGAAAAAGAAGATAAAACAATGGGATAATTGTAAAGCGGTATATGTGATGTCCAATATGTGTTTATAATTATAGACAGCTACATCTTTCGTTCACTTGTACATTATGTTGTGCATTAGTGGAGAAGTAACGTTTTACGAGAGAAGCGCTTTGCATTTGAGACTATCTGAATTATGACTACGATACAACGCAAAAATTTATTTTATATCAGGTAAATGGAGAATCGATTTCAAGAGTAGCTACTGAAAATGTCCCTATAAAGTCGGTAAAAACATATTTAAGCAATGTCTATTATCTAACTCAGTATCAACGTGGCTTGCAAGATGCCGATCAAACAACCAATTTGAAATATACAACACGCAATAATGGACAATGGTCTTCAGATTATTTAGGTAAGCCTGGATTTTATTATGGGTTTGATACCTTAGGTAAGGTCTATGATTGGACCATTGATAAAGATGGGATCTCTACATTCGGTTTTCAACGCGCTGGAAATCTAAGTTCAGATGAAAGGAAAAAAACAATTTGGACAGTACAAAATCAAGCTGAGTGGGGCACCAACACGAGCTTTTGTAGCCATAATGAATTACCATCTTGAGTAAAATTGGTTACCCACGAGTTTGCCGCAAGGCAAGTTACAATTAATTAGGGCTCGAAGGTCTGCTTTGATTCAAGAGGGTGTCCCAAAAGTAAACCTTGGAACACCCTCAGCAACAAAATAGGATGTTTGAAGATAGGAATGTCGAAGGACAAGAACATAGTCCTATTGAAAGTCGCTATTTTAGCGGCTTTTTTGACGCTGGCCGAATCGATGGTTGTAACGAGTTCGGCATTTTTTTTCGCATTATGGTTCCCTTGATGATACCAGCGTACGGAGCCATGGCTATCTTGTAGGCGCTTCAAAGCTGGAACAGTTTATTATGGCCGTTGGTTGTATTAAGAACAAACGAAAAGTTAACACTACCTATCGGTCTTGCCTCATTGATTTCACCTTACGGAAACATTTACGATATCTTAATCGCCGGATCTCTTCTAAGCGTGGTGCCGCTTGTGGTATTGTACCTCTTTTTCCAACGGTTCTTTATTTCAGGTTTAACGGTAGGCGGGGTCAAAGAGTAGTCACTGCGGCACGTGATACCTAAATCGCGAATAATCAATATCTGATTTAAGGGTGACAGGAATAATTTCTTATTAATGCCGCGTTCTACGCGGCATTTTACATTTAACGGAATTAAGAACGAGATGTTATTAAGGAGGATGTGCATTTCCTGTCTCAGCATTTCAAGTATATATTCGTCTGAACAATAATGAATGGAGCAGGGTACTAGTGGTGGCCTGCTCCTGATCGTTAAAAAACAGTATAGCTTTGGAATTGGGATATTTGGTTTACGGTCAAGCTTTCACGCTAACATGCTGAATTCCAGGGATCAGGTACGGCTGATTAGAGTTGCACTGGATTGAGACACCGATTAAAGTTCATTTATATAAAACTAGGAATCAAGATTTCTTTACCGCCATTCATAGCAGACTCGTGGGCACAAATGCCGGCTGCGGTCCAATTCGCGGCCTTAATGGTATCGATCCATGGTTTACATTTTTCTACAATACTTCGTACAAATTCATGTACCAAATGTGGATGCGAACCGTGATGACCATTTCCTTGAAGTACAGATTGATGAGGATTGTTTGGGTCCAGATCAGCCTGATGCATGATATAATAGGCCAATTCCGGCGGAAGTAAATCCGGTCTTAAAGGGGGTGTGACACGCTCAGAGGTGATATTTCGCCCCCTTTTCTCCTCTAATGGTCCCATTCGGAATAAAACTTGCGGTTCATCCTCCATGTGCCATTCCATCGATGCTTCTTCTCCATAAATATTAAAGCTTTCCATATACCCTCTCGCAGTGTGGAACAAGGAACGGGTTACCTCAGCACATTAAATTATCTTGATTTAATTGGAAAATAGCGGTTTCCACCGGATATGGATTGCTATACTATCCCATTTCGAGATTGCAGCCTCATATCCCTGTCGGATTATATGGTAGAATTCATTGTTAAAATTAAATCATTTTATGAGGGGGTAGTGGGAATAAGTGTATTTAAGATTAGGTAAGTTTATATTAGGTATTATTCTTCTGCTAAGTTTAAGTGCCTGCAGCAGCAAAAATCCTAGTGACGAATATACTTCCAAGTTAGAGTACAAAAATGAGACGTATTACACTTTATTCCACAAAAACGGGTTATTCAAAAAAAGTGGCACTTCAGAAACCACAATAACCGATGAGAAGGTCAGTAATTTCTTTATCTATAATGATCATATTTTTTATCTTCTGGATGATCCTAGTTCCATCCAAGTTGTGGGATTGAACGGAGAAGATCCACAAAGAGTTTTTCAAGGTGAAGGGCATATTTCTTTTGATGACTATTCCGCAAACCAACTTTTATTTTTATACAGTAATACGATGCCTAATAGTACAACAGTATATAAGCTTGATTTGAATACTTTCGAGCCAACAACTGTGTATTCTACCTCAGGATTTTACCTTCGCGCAAAACAATACAATAATAAATTGTTTATTTCATCAGATAAGGACGAGACTTTTGAGGTCGAAGATGGATATGCAAAAAAGCTATTTAATGGGGTCGTTTCATTCGTGCTAAACGATCAGATCTACGTTAGTTTTCTAGGCATCTTTGATAAAGAGGATCAACATGAATACGGAGTTTTTAATTTAGATGGCTCAGGAAAGAAGTACATAAGTGAAGAACAGTATGACTCCAAAAGAAAAGAGTATCTTAACAAGTTGGCAGATGACGGAATTATCACAGACGTTCTAACTCAATGGTGACAATATATTGTGACAACATCAAGAGAACGTTATGTTGTTGGTAATCGACTATAGCGAATACAGGAAGCACCTGTAGATAGCCACAAGGCTGTTTATTGGTACTTCCTGTTTTTGTTTCCAATCAAATCAATCCAAGATTTACTGGTATCTTCAAATAATTCCCTATTTGAATGGAGTATGCTATCATGAGTAGGTAAATACTACTATAAGGGGTTGTTTGGCTATGAAAAAGAGAGCGCTTACTGGTACTCTGGCATTAATATTAGTGTTATCAAGCGCATCAATAGTTTCAGCGCATCCAGGTAGAACAGATGCTAATGGAGGCCATACATGCTGGACGAATTGTTCCAAGTGGGGATTGGAATATGGAGAGTATCACTACCACAATGGAGGAAGCTCTTCCTCGGGAAGTTCATCGTCTTCCAACACAAGTAAAAACAGTTCATCTTCAAAAAGCTCTACACGCAAATCAGCAGTCCCTACATACAAAGCCTCTGGACTTAAGGTGTATATAAACGGTCAAAAGATCAGCTTTAACAGTGAACCGGTAATTTACCAAAACACAAACCTTGTTCCTTTGCGTGAGATTGCTGAAGGTTTAGGGGCCACAATTACATACGACAAAGATACTGGAACAATTGGGGTCTCTAAAAAGAATCACAAGATCACTTTAACTATTGGAAGCAAAACTGTATTTTACAACGGTACATCCGAAACAGCTAGTGCGGCCCCTAAAGTGATTAAGGGTGTTACATATGTTCCAGCACAAGTTTTTGCCAGAGGTTTAGGAGCGGGGATTGAGTATAGCTCTAGCAGCAATTCACTCAAAATTTCAATTTAATTTTTATTTACTGGAAAGGGACATAAAAATGAAAAAGTTACTCTTATCTTTGACTGCAGTGATTGGTTTAATGTCTAGTTATACCGTAGCAGTCCCTCAAGAAACAACAGTATTTGCAGCAAGTAGTAAGGCCGAGAAACTTAATTATTATAACAAGCAAATTGCGAAACTTAAGGTTCAATTGAATCATCTAGAATCTCAGGAATCTTTATATGCTAAAAGTTCGGAAAAATACCGAGCTGTTCTAGATAAGGAAATAGCAATTCTAAACGAATTAAAATATTATTACGATTTAATTATTAAATTATAATTCACGGCCATCAAATTGGCTGGCTCTTTTAGAGCCGGCCAACTAAAGCAGGCCTGATACGCTTGTATTAAATTTTATAGCGGAAAATACAGAGGTAATTGGGTTGGAAAGGGAGACGTTTATGTTAAAAAGGTGGATTAAAAAGCCCATATTTTGGGTATTCATCTTGATTTTATTTATAATAGGAACAGTAAATGATCTTTTCTCGGATGATTCATCAAATGATACTCAATCAACCCCAGCTCTGGTGAGTTCCACTACCGCAGTTTCCATTGGGACATCTTCAAATTCTGATGTGATTGAAGCGTCAGATCAAAATAACGAAGAGCCAACAAACTCTTCGCAGGACTTATTCTATGATTTATTTACCACCTCCACATCCCTCCACGTTGGAGATAGGTTGGATTACTTCACCCAATACCTAGGAGATAACTATGAAAAAATTTCTTCAGATTGGACTCTTCTATATGAAAACACGGTTAACCTTAGAGATGCTGGTAGTTATGTAGAAGAGATAATTATTTATCCGCAACAATCTACTGGTAAATTTAGAGAACTTACCGTGGATGATTATGTGGATTTGTCTAAACAATACCTCCCAGTCGATGCTATATTTGCTTCTAAAGATTTGTTGGGACCTGGTAGGCTTTCGGATGATCCAAATGAGAAGACAGTGATTTTGAAGTATACCAGTGAAGGGATAAAACAAAGAGCAACAGATCTCTATCGTTATGACAAAATGCTTTTTGAGCGTGGGAAAGTAGCGATAAAGATAATATATAGCGAGGACATTGTAACGACCGTTAGTATCGCGGTATCTGATTGGAAAGATTAGAGTAAAAAGGGATTTACTTTGTTCTGACCAGGATGGATCCAGAACTGAGCGTGAGATTACTGAAGGTTTAGTACCTACGATTGAGTATAGCTCAAGCAGTAACCACTCAAAATTTGAATTTAATAATTATTTACTGGAAAGGGAGAGACCATAGGGCTCTCCCAATTTCATGGCGTTTGGGTATTCGATCCTTTAGAAACAAAACGCGACTTCCAGGTGTGCCGAGCCGTGCGAGACAATGCTCAAATTACGCCAATCGATTTGTTGTCATGCAGTATAGAAAATCAAAACCAAATGAACATATAGGGTGAAGAAATGACTTTGTTTGAGAACATGAACGGTTTAGATTTTGAAAAGTTAATCTATAACCTGTTTGTTAAACTTGGATTTAGAGCTCAAATCACAAAAGCAAGCGGCGATGGCGGAATCGATATTATAGCGAACTATGATGGTTTACTATTTAAAGGTAAATATTTGATTCAATGTAAGAGGTGGAAAGGGAAAGTAGGCGAACCAGAAATAAGAGATTTATACGGTACTGTAATATCGGAAAATGCATTAAAAGGTATCCTGGTCACAACAAGTTCTTTTACAAGGCAAGCAGAAGAATTTAGCAAAGGTAAAAATCTTGAGTTAATCGATGGAGCAAAATTAAAGGAACTGCTTAATGCTTCTGAAATGAGTATCTCAATGAACAATAATACAATTATCAGTGCAGAGACAAACGGATTCATGCAATCGCCTTTATTTGATTCAGAAAAATATATCCTATTAACGAATCGAATTAACAATGACCCAACAATAGAGATGCCACATACAGCTTTAATCGATCTGCTTCTGTCTAGCGTTCTCGCTTTCGGAGTAGATTCTCGTGCAAATGGATTAATAAATGAAGCTATTTCTAGGATAAACGCACATCAGAAGATTTTCGCGTCAGGTAAAACAAAGGTTATGAAGGAAAAGAGTGTTGAGTCATATTTTAACTTAGCAATAATGGAGCTCGCCAATGGAAACTATGGAAAATCTTATGAATATCTCTTAAAAAGCGAGGGACAAGTGTTTAAAATATTACGTTGTCACATTGCAATAGCGTATATTCTAGATTTTCACAATGAAATTGTTAATTTGATGAAACAAGCTATAAAAGGCTTTCTTCTAAAAGATGGTGGCACTAGATATTCTCGTGATCTTAGAGATGTTTGCACTAAGATAATTAATGGAGAAAAGAAAATGTACGAATTTGAGATAGAATATCCTAATTCGGATTTATTTAGTCTTAAAGACTTTTTTAATAAGTTTCCAATTTCAACTAAAGAAAAGGAAAAGCACATGGCTTATGTGAAGAGTTTTGGCAAAGTTGACGAATAGGAATCAGCGTAGGAAAGCTGTACTCAATTGATTGTGCGCACAGATGAGATTACCAAGAACCCCTTTGTATATAGAGTCAAAAAGCCACTGCCATCATAGCAGCGGCTTTTTTAATGCGTTATATTGGTTGTTACCCCTTCAACCGGATAGTCGTTCTTATAAATCAAAAAAATCTATAAATCACACGTAAGCAATGGATTGAATTTCCATATACCAGATGATATTATCTTTCTGTGATAATTATTTACTTAATATTGATATTTTAATGGAGGAGGCGGTTTTTTGGGTACAGTAAAAAATATTAAAATCGACGTCAACCCTCGCCGGGTTCATGTCAAATTTGGCGGCGAGACCATCGCCGACAGCAAGAGAGTGTTAACGCTGCATGAGCGAGGGCATTTGCCAGTCTATTATTTCCCGCTCGAAGATGTGCGAACTGACTTGCTGGTACCAACTGAACATTCCACCTACTGCCCGCTGAAAGGTGAGGCTTCCTATTGGACGATCCAGGTCAATGGCCGGATTTCCGAGAACGCAGTATGGGGCTACCCCAATGCGATCGCGCCCTCCGAAGCCATCCAAGGATATGTTTCCTTTTACTGGGACAAAGTGGATGGATGGTACGAGGAAGAGGAAGAGATCTTCGTTCATGCTAGGGATCCGTATAAACGAGTGGATGCGCTTCAAAGCTCGCGCCACATCCGCGTGCAAATCGACGGAGTGATCGTGGCCGAGAGCCGCCGTCCCGTAATTGTGTTTGAGACCGGGGTTCCAGTGCGGTATTATTTGCCGCAAGAAGATGTCCGGATGGATCTTCTGACGCAAACTGAGTTGCAGACCGGCTGCCCTTATAAAGGAAAAGCCTCATACTGGAAGGCGAACATCAATGGCCAATTTCATGACAACATCGTGTGGAGTTATTTGAATCCGATTCCGGAAATTCCAAAAATCAAAGGCCTCCTCTCCTTTTACAACGAGCGGGTGGAGATATACATTGACGGCGAGCGTGAAGGCGAAGTCAGCTGGTATCGCTCTGCGCTGGACTTTTTTAACGAAAGTGAAGTCAAACCGGCACATGTCTGAGTGATGACCAGACTACTTGTGATATAGGCATTCCATTAATGTTACACAGGACTGACCTGGCATCAGGAGGTCTTTTTTTTATGCAAACTGATCGGGCTAGATTATATACATAAGACTGTGACTTAGGAGCAGCATCCAACAGTGTTGTTTACGGGTAGACGACTCTTCCGCTGTCTGTTTTTTTAGAAAACACTTTCGATATAATGAGGAAAGCAGCTTGGCCATATATAAGGAGGAACGACATGAACGGAACGCAAACGTTAAACAGAGCATTAGACATTTTATTTGCCTTGTCGGAAGCACCAGACACCTTGACAGTTAGTGAAATTGCCGAAAAAGTGTCCATTCCCGAGAGCACGACATACCGTTTTTTGCAAACGCTTGAGCAGAACGGGATCGTAGAGCGGCGCGGCAAAAGCCAAATTGGCCTGGGTCTGCGAATCCTGGATTTGGCCAGGAGATTAAGCCAGCAAATGCATCGCGAGCTGCTGCCGCTTGCGCTACCGATCATGGAGAAATTGACCGCTCAAACGCAGGAGACATCCATATTGTTTGTCCGGACCGGTTTGGACTGTGTTTGCATCCAAAACGTTCGGAGTCAGGCGCTCCTGCAATTCGCCGTGGAAAACGGTCGGGTTCTACCGTTGACCTCGGGGGCATCGGGTAAGTGCATTCTGGCTTACGAAAATGAACGAATTATTCATCGAGTTGCGGACACTTTAGGGACTGAAACCGATAAAGAGGCGCTGCTGATCGAGTTGGAGGAAATTCGGAAGAAGGGCTACAGCATAACCCATGGCGAAGTCGATCCGGATATTTATGCCATAGCGGCGCCTATCCGGGACGCTCATGGACTGATTGTCGCCAGCCTGTCTACATGCGGTCCTTATTTCCGTAGCAATCCGATTTATGACCAGCGGATTATAAGCCTAACTCTCGATGCAGCATCGCAGTTGTCACGACGTTTAGGGAACGACATTGATTATGAATTCCGATAAGAACACTAGCAAATTCCCGTTGACACCTTTCATTGTTCATATTAGTATTAAATTACAGTATTTAATTATCACAATGTAATAATACAGAGACTGACCGGTCGTATGGAGGTCTCATTTTCCGTAAGGAAAATGAGGCCTTTTTTGTTGATGAAAGGAGGATGACGTCATAGCATAAAGACCCAGCAAGAAGACAGAGTTCTGTGCTGGCTTGGAACAAAAGCTGGGTAGTGATAGGCCATTATATCCATTAATCTGACTAAGTACATATGTTTAGTCGACTTAATGAAAGGAAGGAATGACGATGAGTCAAGCAGCAGCGGTTGAATTCAAACAAGTAACCAAAAACTACGGTTCCGGAAATGTTCTCGAACGCTTTGACCTGATCATTCCCGCAGGCAGGATCGTGACAATTATCGGTCCTTCCGGCTGCGGCAAAACGACGCTATTAAAAATGGTCAATCGGTTGATCGAGCCCGAATCTGGCACCGTTCTAGTGGAAGGGGAGGACGTTGCAACTGTGGATCCGGTCACGCTTAGACGCAACATTGGTTATGTGATCCAGCAAATAGGGCTGTTTCCACACATGACGATCGGGCAGAACATTTCCATCGTTCCCAGGCTTAAGGGAGAAAAGAAGCAGGACTTGACCGCCCGTATCAGTGAATTGCTGGAGCTGATCGGCCTAGATCCAGCCCAGTTCAGAAACCGGTATCCGCATGAACTGAGCGGAGGGCAGCAGCAGCGGATTGGGGTTGCTCGGGCACTTGCCGCGAATCCATCCATCATTCTAATGGATGAGCCTTTCAGTGCCTTGGATCCGATCAGCCGCGTTCAGCTGCAGAAGGAACTGATCAACCTGAACCAGCGCGTTCGAAAGACTATTATTTTTGTAACGCATGACATTGATGAGGCGCTAAAAATTGCCGATCTGGTGGTGTTATTGAAAGAGGGGCGAATCATTCAGACAGGCACGCCGGAACAACTTCTGGAACATCCGTCTGAACCCTATGTGCTGGAGTTTCTTGGTCCGGAGCGGTTCAGCCAATACAGCATTTAATGATTCTTCAGCTTGATGAAAGGAGGTTACTACCATGGATCAAGTATGGAACACGCTTGCCGCCGATTGGCCGCTCATTATTCAAAAAACGGGAGAACATATCAGGCTGTCGCTCATCTCGGTGCTGATTGCCTGTGTGCTTGCCGTCCCGGCAGGCATCGTGCTTACGGCATACCGCAAACTTGCGAACACCGTGATCACGATTGTATCGGTCATCCAGACCATTCCGAGCTTAGCGTTGTTTGGCTTTATGATTCCGCTTGTCGGGATAGGAACCAAACCCGCCATCATCGCACTCACGCTGTACTCGCTGCTTCCTATTTTACAGAACACGTTTGTGGGCATCAGCGGTGTAAACCCGTCGCTGATCGAAGCAGGAACGGGGATGGGGATGACCCGTTGGCAAATGTTGTGGATGGTTCAGCTGCCCATTGCACGAGGAGTCATCATGGCAGGGGTGCGCCTGGTTGCGGTACAGACGATCAGTCTGGCGACCATCGCCACGTATATTGCAGCCGGCGGGCTTGGGGATATTATCACGCGCGGCATTTCTATGATCAATACAACCACGATTATGGAGGGCGCCATTCCTGTATCCCTGCTTGTCATTGTGATCAATGTGCTGCTGCTTGGTCTGAACCGAGCGCTAACACCAAAAGGTCTTCGGCAAACGACCAAATTATAGAAACAAAGGAGAGGGGAAATAACCATGAGAACTAATGAGTTGCGGGCCACCTCCATCCGAAGCGGCTGGCGGAAAGGAATGGCGGTTGGAATGCTTGCGCTGGTCATGATGCTCGCCGTGGCGGGCTGCGGCAAATCGGAAGGAGCATCCTCTCAGGGGGCGGATACTATCACCATCGCGACTAAAGGATTCGCCGAATCGGATATTCTGGCCAATGCCATCAAGCTTCTGATCGAGGACAACACCAAGTTGAAGACGAAAGTGACCACACTGGACAACAATCTGTTGTGGAAAGCGATCGATACCGGGGAAGTCGACACCTATGTGGAGTATACGGGCACAGCGCTGCTCAACATTTTAAAGGAAAAGCCTGTTTATGATCCACAGCAGGCCTACGAAATCGTGAAGAAAGAGCTGAAGGAGAAGCATCGGATCGACGTGCTGGATCAAATCGGATTTAACGATACATACGCTTTGGTTCTTCAGAAGGAAGCCGCGGAGAAATGGAATATCAAGACTACATCCGAAATGTCGGAACATGCTGGGGATCTCGTGTTCGGAACCAGCCAGGAATTTCTGAAAAGGGAAGATACTTGGCCGTTGGTGGAAAATGTGTACAATCCAAAATTCAAGGAAATCAAGACGATTCAGAATAACTCGCTTGGTTACCAAGCCATTGAGCAGGGCATTATCGACGTCACCGCCGTCTACACAACGGACAGCAAAATTCTGACGGCCAATTTCATCGTGCTGGACGACGATATGCATGTGTTTGTGCCTTACTTCGCAGTACCTGTTGTCCGGGAAGAAACGCTAAGCAAGCACCCGGAGCTGAAGGATATTATCAATAAGTTATCCGGTACAATCGATGATGCTGAAATGCAGAAGCTGAACGGCGAAGTCGAGCAGAAAAAGCGCCCTGCGCTCGATGTCGCCAAGGAATGGCTGCAGGGTGAAGGGTTGCTGAAATAACAAAAAGATAATGAGGAGGTAGAACCATGTCCGACAAGACGAAAGGGGAGCGCCAAATGGCGCTTGGAGCGATGATGTATTTTCCGGCAGGGGAGCATATTTCCAGCTGGCGGCATCCGGAAGCAAATGCTGAGGGGCTTATGGATTTGAATTACTACAAGCATATCGTTCAAACCGCGGAGCGGGGCAAATTCGATATGTTCTTCTATGCCGATGAACTCTATGTGTGGGACCGGTTCGATTCAGGAATTGAGCAGTCGAACAGCATCCGCCCCGAACCGTTCACCCTGCTGTCAGCACTGGCGGCGGTAACCGACCGGATTGGCTTGGCAGCTACCGTATCAACGACATACAACGAGCCATACCATATTGCGCGTAAGCTGGCGACACTTGATCATCTCAGCGGAGGACGAGCAGGCTGGAATATCGTGACCTCGCAAACGAATGAAGAGGCGCGCAATTTCGGGAAAGATGAGCATCCTCAGCATGCCGACCGATATGGCCGAGCAGGGGAATTCGTTCAGGTAACACAGGGATTGTGGGACAGCTGGGATGACAATGCCCTGCTGTTTGACAAGGAGAAAGGGCGTTTTGCGGACCCTGATAAGCTGCACACGCTGAATTATCAATCGGAGCAATTCAAAGTAAGGGGTCCGTTGAACGTTTCTCGGCCACCCCAGGGCTATCCCGTGCTCATACAAGCCGGTGCCTCGGAGGCGGGGAAAGAACTGGCTGCCGCCTCAGCCGAAGTGGTATTTGCTCCGGGTTCAGCGTTCGGCCCGTTTGGATCGGTTGAAGACGGGAAAGCGCTCTATGATGACATCAAGGGGCGTATGGCGAAATACGGCAGGTCTCCGGACGATTTAAAAATATTGCCCGGCGTTCTGCCGATCATCGGGCGCGCGGAGGAGGAAGCCAAAGAAAGACTGGCTATCGTCGAGGAGCTTACGCCGGAACGTCTTGGCCTGGACCTTCTGTCGCATTATCTGGGACGTGACGTTTCAAATTTACCACTGGATGAGCCGCTTCCTTTTGTCCCCCAAATGGATGGATTCAATCAAAGCAAGAGTAACTTAGCGCGAATTCTGCAGCTTCTCGAGAGGGAACCGTTGACTATCCGGGAGTTGTATAAACGGGTAAATTCAAGAGGAATTGCCGGTACGCCTGTTCAGATCGCCGATCAGTTGGAAGCATGGTTCCTTGCCGGAGCAGCCGATGGTTTCAATGTGATGTTCCCTCATTTACCTGGAGGGATTGACGACTTCGTGGACATGGTCGTACCGGAACTGCAGCGCAGGGGACTATTCAGGCAAGAATATGCCGGAACGACGCTGCGTGAGCATCTTGGTTTAGAACGGCCGCAGAGCCGCTACGCTAAGGTTCAATCCTATTGACTCTCACTACTATCGAGAAAAAGAGGTGATTCATTTGACGGTTCATACGAATGGCGAGCGTCTGCTGGCTGCACGGGGACCAGAACTGAGATGCAAGGGGTGGCGCCAGGAGGCGCTGCTCCGTATGCTCGAAAACGTTCTTGAGAATGGTGAAAATCCCAAAGAACTGATCGTTTACGCTTCCCTCGGAAAAGCGGCACGAAACTGGCCTGCCTACCACGCCATTGTCGATACCTTAAAGCAGTTGGAAGAAGACGAAACATTGGTCATTCAGTCCGGCAAGCCGATCGGGGTGTTTAAAACGCATAAGCGTGCCCCCTTGGTCATCATGGCGAACTGTAATTTGGTTGGCCGCTGGGCAACCAGCGAGCATTTCTATGACCTCCAAGAGAAGGGTTTGATTATTTGGGGAGGGCTCACGGCTGCTGCCTGGCAGTACATCGGCTCACAGGGTGTCATCCAAGGCACTTACGAAATCTTCCAAAGCATTGCCAGGAAGCATTTTGATGGCAGTTTGCGCGGTAAATGGATTCTGACCGCGGGTCTAGGCGGAATGGGCGGTGCCCAGCCGCTTGCTGGAACGATGGCGAATGCGATAATTCTCTGCGTGGAAGTTTCCGAGGATCGAATCGATAAACGGCTTGCAAGTGGATACTTGCAGCGGAAGACGGCCGATTTGGATGAAGCGCTTGCCTGGGTGCATCAAGCGAAGGTGTCAGAAGAGAGCATCTCAATCGGATTGTTAGGCAACGCTTCGGAGGTCTATCCCGAGCTACTACGCCGAGGAATACTTCCGGACATTGTGACGGACCAAACATCGGCACACGACCTGCTGTACGGGTACATTCCTGCAGGTTATACACCCGGTACGGCTGCTGAGCAGCGAGTGGCGGATCCGGCTAAGCTCCAGGAAGACGCTGGAGCTTCCATCGCTCAGGAGGTCCTCGCCATGCTGGCATTTAAAGCGCAGGGGGTCATTGTTTTCGATAATGGCAACAACATTCGTACCCAGGCAAAACGATATGGCGTGGATAACGCGTTTGATATCGATATTTTCACGGAGGCTTTTCTCCGCCCATTGTTTGCCCGGGCGATCGGTCCTTTCCGCTGGATTGCCCTTAGCGGTAAACCAGAGGACATCTCCCTTATCGACGAGCATATTTTAGAGGCCTTCAGCGATCATGATATCGCGACGAACTGGATCCGTCTGGCACGAAAATATGTTCCAGTCGAAGGGCTGCCCGCCCGCATCGGCTGGTTTGGCCACGGAGACCGCACACAGCTGGCCCTAGCGGTCAATGCAATGGTCCGTGAAGGCAAACTGTCTGGTCCTGTCGCGTTTTCGCGGGATCATCTGGACGCTGGCGCCATGGCGCACCCCAATATTATGACGGAACGTATGAAGGACGGCAGCGATGCCGTCGCGGATTGGCCGCTGCTCAACGCCATGATGAGCTGCTCTTCGATGGCGGACCTGGTGGCGATCCACTCCGGAGGGGGCGGGTATGCCGGGTATATGACGAGCGCCGGCATTACGGTTGTGGCTGACGGCACGGATGAAGCGGATCAGCGAATCCGTAGCGCGCTCACCAACGATACGACCCTCGGCGTTCTGCGATATGCAGATGCCGGATACGAGGAATCAATCGATGAAATTCAAAACAAAGGCATCCGGCGCATTGCGACGGAGGAATACGGAGGGAACCCATATGCGTGAATTGACTCAAGAAGACGTGATTGCAGCCGTCAAAGGAGGATCCGTCTTTGCTTCGGGCGGCGGCGGCTGGGTGGACCATGGCCTGGAAATCGGCGGGGCCGCCATCGCTTTAGGCCGGCCAAAGCTTGTTTCGATCGACGAGCTGCCGGATGACGCTATCATTCTCACCTGTACGGCCATCGGGGCACCGGCCGGCCGAGATTGGCAGATGCTGGGTAAAGATTACATTAAGGCAGTCCAGCTGGTACAGGAAAAATTCGATGGACAAATCGCTGGCGTAATCACACCGCAGAACGGAATGTCCAGCTCGATCAACGGCTGGCTACCGGCAGCAGCGCTCGGTCTTGTCGTCGTCGATGCGACGGGCGATATCCGGGCGCACCCGACGGGTAAAATGGGCTCGCTTGGACTCGCTTCCCGTACCGACTTCGAAACGATTCAGGCTGTTGCCGGTGGTAAACCTGAAATCGGCACTTATATAGAGCTGGTGACGACAGGTTCGCCAGCCAAAACGTCGAACATCCTGCGGACGGCGTCGGATATGGCTGGCGGTTTTATAGCAGCAGCCCGTCATCCGCTGCCGGCCAGCTACGTAAAAGAGCATGCAGCAATCGGCGGCATTTCCTTAGCGATTGATCTGGGTCGCGCTATCTTAAATGCTGAAGCGCAAGGAGCCGATGCGGAAGGCATCCTGAACGTCATCGAGAAGAAAACGGGGGGAGCTGTCATTGCCCGCGGAACGGTTACACAAAAGAGCGTCCGCTATTCCGGGGCTTTCGACATCGGCACGATCACAGTGGCATCTGAAGATGGAGACACCTACACGCTGCATGTTATGAACGAATATATGGCTGTGGAGGACGAGAAGGGAACCCGGCACAGCACGTTTCCTGATGTCATCACAACATTTTCGCTCGAAACGGGGGCTCCTGTAAGTGTGGGCGATTTGCGGGATGGCCAGTCCATCGGCATCTTTGTTATTGATAAATCCCGAGTTCCGCTCAGCTCAAGCGTGAAAGATCCGAGCGTATATCCGGAAGTCGAGGAGGTGCTTGGCATCGAGTTATATCGGTACGCCTTTCCAACATCGGAGAAAGCCCATGCCTGAAGTCCTCCTATTAGACGGAAAGGGGCTTACCGTCACGGATGTCCATGATGTGGCCCATGACGGAAAACCCGTAGAGATCTCCCCGGCTGCATGGAAACGGATTCAAGCATCCCGCCGCCTGATCTTCGAACTGGCAGAAGAGGATGTACCTGTCTATGGCCTGAACCGCGGCGTAGGGTGGAACAAGGACAGAATCATCGACAAAGCCTTTTTAGAATCGTTCAATCGGAATTTGATCCGCTCGCATGCAGCAGCCGTTGGTCCCGCTGCAACCTTGCCACAGGTGAGGGCAGTCCTGCTAGCCAGGCTAAATACCCTACTGCTTGGCTGCACGGGGGTCGACCCTTCGGTAGTAAGGAGATACGCAGAATTCCTGAATCTTGGCATACATCCGGTTCTGCCGCTTCAGGGTTCTGTCGGCGCAGCGGACATTACGATTCTCTCACATATCGGGCTGGTGATGCTGGGTGAGGGGGAGGCGGAATATAGAGGCAGGAGGGTCTCGGGTGCGGAAGCGCTGAAGTTAGCCGGTCTTGTCCCGCTGCTACTTGGACCCAAAGACGGCTTGGCTATTGTCAGTTCCAATGCATTATCTGCAGGGATGGGGGCGCTTGTACTGTACGAGATCCGCAAACTGCTGGAGCTTGCAGATCTCGTGTACGCCTTGTCGCTCGAAGGTCTGCGCGGAAATGTCAGTCCGCTGGACGAGGGCATCCTGCGGGTGAGACCTTATCCAGGACTACTGGAAAGTGCCGCCCGGGTACGGGAAGCTCTATCGGGAAGTGATCTGTGGGACACTTACAATCCTGATTCCCTTCAGGATCCGCTTAGTTTCCGCAATGCCTGCCATATCCACGGGGCAGCACTCGACAGTTTGAAATTCACGGCGGATTCGCTCGAGCTGCAGTTAAACAGCTCCGACGATAACCCTTGTGTACTGGTGGATGAACGGCGGATTTTGTCCTGTGCCAACTTTGAGCCATTGTCTTGGACACTGGGTTTCGAAATGCTGGGCAGCGCCCTGCATCACGTGTCCAGAAGCTCCTGCTACCGTGTCATCAAACTGGGTACACCGGCATTCACCGGATTGAGCCGCTTTTTAACAGCAGACGACAAGACGTCCATTGGGTACTGTACGGTGCAGAAGACCGTTACCTCGCTTGATGCAGAGATCCGCCATTTGTCCAATCCGGCATCAGCCGATTATTTTGCCTTGGCAGGTGATATAGAAGATCACGCATCGAATGCGCCCTATGTCGTCTCCAAAACGGGTGCCATTCTGGATCGTCTTCGATACATCTTTGGCATCGAAGTCCTGCACGCTGCTCAGGCTATCGATCTGCGCGGGGGAGTAGGCGCAAAGGGACTGCGACTTGGCAGTGCTACCCGCGCTCTTTATGAAGCTTTAAGAAGCCGTGTTCCTTTTCTGGAAAAGGACCGTAATGTAAGCACCGATATAGAAGCCGCATACGAATTGGTGAAGAGCGGGGAACTGCTTCAGGCAGCAAACCAAGGTTCCCTCTCACTAAATCTATCAATCTTACCGTAAAGGGGAAATGTATATGGTCCACCGAGATCCGCAGTGGTCCTTGCGGGATAATGAAAGCAGCGATTGGCAAATCCGCGGAGAAATCAGTCCGCGCTGGATCCGCGTCAAATTCGGAGATACTTACGTGGGCAATAGTAAGCGTGTTCTCGTGATTACCGAAACCGGCAAGCTTCCGGTATACTACTTTCCACTCGAGGATGTTCGCTCTGAACTTCTCATTCGATCGATTCACACGGAGGTTGACCCCCATAAAGGAGAAGCACAGTACTGGCATGTAGATATCGGCGATCGCATCATCGAAAATGCAGCCTGGAGCTATGCTTCGCCGATTGCCGAAAGCACACTGCTAGAAGGCTATATTTCCTTCGTTTGGAGAGAAGCCGATGCCTGGTATGAAGAAGAAGAGGAAGTGTTCGTCCATGCACGGGACCCTTATACCAGAGTTGACGCGATTCCAAGTTCAAGACATGTAAAAATAATCGTCGGCGGTAAAGTCGTGGCAGAAAGCCGGAACGCGGTCGTGCTATTTGAAACAGGCTTAACACCGCGTTACTATTTACCTCCTGCAGATATCCGGTTTGAATACCTGATTCCATCCGATACCGTGACCCGCTGCCCCTACAAAGGAATTGCGTCCTATCACTCCGTAGTGGTCGCTGGGAAACGATATGACGATGTGGTTTGGAGCTACGCAAAGCCGCTGCCGGAGGTGCATGAGATTGCCGAAAGATACAGTTTTTACAATGAACAGGTTGATGCCGTCTATATTGATGGCGAGCGTTGGGAGCTGCAGAGCGGTGATAGGCTGCCTTATAAGAAGATTAAAGGTTGAAATGGTGTATGACTCTGCGGATCAGCAACCGAATCACCGATGACCGCCCGCAACCAGGCCCTAATCGGGTTAACGGGCGTGGCCATTCTTTGGGGGATCAGTTATGTAATCAGCGCTTATCTCTTGAATAAATTTTCTCCCCTGTGTTTATCGTTTGTACGGATGACCCTGACCTGGGCTTGGACACTGATTTTCTTAGGCCGAAAACAGCAGCAAGGGCGCCGTCCAAACCGTCGCGAATGGTTGTTGTTAATCGCCTCGGCGATATTCGGCACACTGATCCAACAGCCTCTATACTTTGTCGGGCTACGACTATCGACAGCCGCGAACGCATCACTAATCTATGCAGCTGCGCCGCTGCTTGCAGTGCTGATGGAAAGGCTGGCATTTAGGTCTCCAGTTACCGCCGCCAAAATGGGCGGAAGTGTCTTGGGATTTGGCGGAGTGGCCATCATTATCATCCTCGGCGGCGGAGAACTTCGGATGTCGGTGGGGAACCTTTTACTAGTAATCGCTGTGCTGGGCCTGACGACCGGTATGATGTTTACTCCTATGCTAGCCCGAACTCTTTCCATCCGTGATATGAACATTTACTCGGGAGGTTTGGGTCTGATCCTGTTGGCTCCCATGGCTAGCTGGGAACTTGGCTTTGGTGATTTTACGCTAGCAGGTGGACTTGGTGCATGGTTGCTGATAATCATTCTTGCCTTAATCACATCAGTTTCGGGGATCTGGTTTACGAAGGGAGTAGCCCTAACGGGTCCGGGGACGGCTGCCATGTTCATGAACCTCCCGCCGATTATTTCGCTGATCACCGGCCATCTTTTTCTTGGTGATCCAGTCTACCAGGGTCAACTTTGGGGCGGAACTTTTGTAATAATGGGTGTCATACTTTCCAATTTTCAATCCAGATCAATGAGGAATACAAAAGAGAAAAAGGTTCCTTTGTAAGTCTACAGATTTCTTAATCCCCTGAACTCAATGAAGTCCTTTTTATAGCATCCTTACTCATGACAACAGCCGCTTTAAAGGAGGTTAGCTAAATATGTAATTAGTCGAGAGATAGACCGCAAACCTTTGCAGAGGGCGGTCTATTTCTTTTTAATGTAGGTAAAGCGCTAGAATGAACATGCCGAACATGAACATTAAGGAAAGCGCGTCAGGAAACGATAGTCCAAATTGAAGAAAAGCGACTTCGTTGACGTTCGAATCAAGTTCCCGACAGGTCAGGATTATATCCTCCTTTCCAAGAAAAAGGTTGAGGACTTGTCCAATAACAGGGTTTGGTACCACATGAATGAAAAAGAAATCCTGTCCATGTCCAGTGAAGGCTATGAGTTGAATAGCTGCAGTATGTGATGTTTGGTGGCCTTTTTAATGTAAAGGAGGTGGAGGTGTCGGGTGACAAAAACATAGTAACATTAGAAGCCGCTGATTATGCGGCTTTTTATATTTATGTTATCAAGTTCTTGTCAAAACACAATGACAAGAACTTGATAACATTCCCGACGGATGACAAGAACATTGTTACATTCCCGATATGATTTCATCGACGGCGGCAGACGCCCTTTTATTAACTAACCGGCAGGAGACACTTACAAAAAAATAAAACCGGCACACTGAACTTTGAGTCCCAATAATCATAAATGATTATCGGGACTTTTTTTATTTTCACATGGGAGGTGAGTGAGGCCGCTACACCATGGTCGGTCTGAAGCAAATTGAAGAAACATTTAATTCGATTGAAAAGAAAATCGAACATATCGATCGGCAGCTGCCAAAGAATATCCCGATAAATCAGAACCGTGTCACTTCCCTGGGCAATACACTAGACAGCTTGGTGTCGGGTAGTTAATCAATCCCTTGCCGTTCAAAATCAAATGATGGCCAGCAAGTTGCAACGTGCGTACTCTCAGGTCAGCACATAGTTAAGGATATATCTCCATCGATTGGAAGATAGCTGAGAGGGATGTAGTGTGCATCAATGCATTGTATTTTCTCTGGAAGATGTTTAAAAGAGCATATAAGCCAAAACCCCTGCCTCTTTTTAAAGGCCGGGGTATTTTATCTAATGGAGATAATTCTTGTAAGCCCATGATTCAGAATGGAGTTCTCAATACGTTTACGGCGTTTGATAATGCCCAATATTGTTTTTCTTATTCGTTTTGGCTGATCACTCGAAATTTGCCGCCAATCAGTTATCGCCTGTTTTTTTACCGGACTTGCTTTCGGCTGAATCGCTAGTTGACGTATCCTTTGATTCGAAATCATCTTCCGTGCTCAATAGCGAATTGATGGTCAATGGTCAGGAAATGGAGGTTTATCGATGAAGGCACCAATGGATTTCTGCCCGTTTTGAGGGGGCGAGATGTTGGGTTGCCTGCGTGGTTAGCAGATCCTGCGGCCAGAGCCATTGTCTTCTTTCTGCTGTAAAAACGAACATTAGGAGGCCTAAACGTGTATTTACTAGCACTGATTATACTTATTATTACAGGTTTAGTATCCATCGTTGATATTATTAAGGATTTAGGAGAAAGCGTCAGTTTGTTGGTTAAAACTTCACAGGCTTTATTTTTCTTGTCATTGTTATTTTTCGTAATAAAAAGTAGTGTGAAGAAGAAAGATTAAGCACATATCATTACGGTTCACTATAAGTAAGCGGCTGTTTCGGTATTTTTCCGAAACAGCCGCTTTTATGTGGCCCTATATATCGTCTACAATTTAAATAATCCTTTTATAGATTCATCGTTAAAATCATTTCTGATTTTATAATTATTGGTTCCACCTTTTTTTGCTGTCACATCCGATATTGTCATCGTATTATTATTCCGAATCGTGATTCTGAACTTAGGAGTTCCATTTTCATCTGATGTAATAACATAAAACGGTAACGGTTGATCAGAGTTTATGTCATTTGATTTTTTAAGTTTAACCTCAGAAAGATCATTCATAATTTTTTTTATTTCGTTTTGATCCGTTACGTTGACTTCTTGGACGTCAGCTGATGTATATTTCTCAACTCGGAGCGTAGTGATTTGATCAACATTCATATGATCTAATACCACTTTTTGGAATGAGGTATTTAGATTCGTTAGATAAATGCCTCCAGCAATAATGATTACGACAATTAGTATTAGTGAGATAATGGTGCTTTTTTTCATAATCGACACATCCTCTATTTCTTGTGATTTGTTACTTTGACTGCGATGCTGCGACCTCCTTTTAGTACATAAATAAAAGCGTATAGAACCATATAATCTTCTATATTTTTCTATTATAACAAGTATCATCTTAAATGAACGGGTTGACTTGCAGTAAGATAATGAAGTCATAAGATCAGTGATTATACAAATGTTATCTAATTATTTTTTAACCTTCAGAATAGAATCCTCGGATCGTCCTAGCAGGCCTGAATTGTGCCGGTCAGTGGGTGGTTTCTCATCCGTGGAATTGCACCGGATTGACCAGCATTCGGAGCTGTGATAACTTGATTTCAAGAGAACGTTTGTGCGTGTATATTTCGAGGTGAGAAGTTATGAATAAACCTAGACCTATCTCAGCAGAGGATAACGCCCTAGTAAAGCGGTATTTGATTGTTCCCATGATCCTAGATGCGTTTGAACGCGATAAGCAGATGATCCTGGGTGGCTTTTTCAAGTCTCCTACGTTATATGCTGATTTGATCGGTAATTCGGATCCCGCAGCAGACCACCCACGAAACGTCCAAGCGACCCGGGAATAGCGCCGGTTCCATTGGACGTTTTGCGCTATAAGGAAGCGATCTTCCAGATCGCCTGGATATTTGGCGCACTGTGGGTACCCGGTGCAAGGAAGCCTTTCGCATAAAGTAAGCCGGCATGCGGTTGGTTGAGGCGGAGAGAGAGTTAACCAGGATCAGTTTACAAAGGAGGTGAGAAGTGAAAGAACTAACGTCCATAAACGCTTGAATTTAAATTACGTGAAATTTAATTTTGACGTAATTTATTATCTAGGTTATCAAGGCGTTCATGTATCCAATCAGGTTCGTGTTGGATGACAAGAACTTGATAACATTTCCACGATCCCGCACTCAGCCGGTTATATTAATAAAAAACAGCAGCTGATCTAAACCGATCGCTGCTGTTTTTATTAGCTAACGTTCCCGTTAGTTTAATGCGTTAGGGGTTTGTTGTTCTTAGAAAATTAATCATAAAATCATACAGGTGTAGAGTGTTTTCTTTCGATAGTCTTGGTGAAATTAGGATTTGATTTCTAATGTTGAGTAAATTCCCATCTATGGTTTCTGCCTTGTATATCCCCGCGAAGTTATGTACGAAAGCATTGAGTGCTGTAAAATATTTAATCTGTGGTTCCACGAGCTTGAGGTGTTTTTCGAATCCTCCTCTCTTTCTTGTTTTATCCGACTCTTTCTGTTTTCTTAGTTTTGCTTCATCGCTCCATAACACTACGTAACAATGTGGAAAAGATATTTCGTTTAAGATAATCTTTCGTCGGAAATAGTCTGATTCATACTCAAACATTTTTTCGTCAAACCCATAAGTCCTATCATACCAAAGCTTAAACACATCTCCATCCAACAAAACAAATTCATGTTCTTTGCTCTTCTCCAACGCGATTTGCCATCTTTTTATTTGGCACTCAAGATGCCATTCGACAAGTTCAATACCTTTTAAATTAGTTGGACCAAACAGGAAACGAGTTTCTTCCACAATATATGTATCGTATATCTCTGCGAAGGCTTTACAAGTTGTAGACTTCCCGACTGCGCTGGTACCTTCAAGGCAGACAATTGGCATCTAAAGAGCATCTCCCTTGCAACAATAATATGAGGATATTTTACCATAAACTGTCCTTCCCTAAATGTACTTTCACTGCACAAATCTGCCCGTTAGTTGAACAAAGCCAGCCGGTCAAAGTGACCGGCTGGCTTCTTGTTTTTGTTGAGCTATCGTTTCCCGTTAGAATTCCTGTAGAATGAATAATTTGGACTTTGTACAAAAAAGAGCGCCTCTGTAACATGGGAGTTGGAAACGGGTCTACAGCCCTTTTAATCTCACCATCTAGGAGGTCGCTCTACTATGAAGTTTAAAGCTCAAGACAAGCAAAATCAACTCATTGAAAACATTTCCTCATCGCATCTGGTTGTCGGCGTAGATATTGCCCAGGAGACCCATGTCGCTCGTGCGGTCAGTTATCGCGGAATCGCACTGGGATCTCCTTTGGAGTTTGGCAGCTACGACTATCTTCATACTAGGGTCTCCTTAATTTAAATTGGATACAATCTAAACGCATTAAACAAATCAATGGTTGCATGTGCTTCTTCATTCCCTGTACATCTTTCGCTAAGCTAACGGGCAGGATAGTTTAATTTAAACTGAACTTTCTTCTTTATATCTTTAGCTGAAAAGAAGACAAGAACGTATATGATTAAAAAGTAATATTATTAGGGTAGCGGATAA